>JBGARF010000051.1:0-34841 GCA_044230345.1 Limisphaerales bacterium | reverse complement strand
CGTCGCGAACAATGACCCGCTTGCTCCTGCAACTCTTGCAGCAACTCCGACGAAAGCTCACGGCCAGCGATGCGCACGCGCCAGAACCTGCCGCAGCGCCGTCGCGGTGTCCAGCGAAAAAGATGTGGGACATGATCAGCTCCCCGGGGGAGAGGGTTGGGGTGAGGGCGAGTCACCGGCGCCATCTCGCCCAACCTATCGCACGGCGAGAACAGCACTCGTCATCGGTTTCCTGATCGCTTTCGCGTGCGCTGTGAGTGCTCAACCCGCGGTCGGACCAAGTCCACTGAAGAACCGGGCAGACTTCGATCGGTGGATGCAGGAGCTGTCGAACTGGGGACGATGGGGGCCGGAAGATCAACTCGGCGCCTTGAATTTGGTGACGCCGGAAAAACGTCGGCAGGCGCTGGCTCTTGTGCGGGACGGGGTATCGGTCTCGCTCGCTCGTGACGTCGAAAAGGAGAAGGCCGTCGACAACGGTTCGCCGTTCCAACACTGGATGGATCGGGCCGGCACCAACAACCCGGGTTACTCCGCGGCCGACACGTTCAAGGTTTCGTATCACGGCATGGCGCACACGCACATCGACAGCCTGTGTCACATGTTCGATCGCGGGCGGATGTATAACGGCTATGCCCAGACCAATGTCGTCGCCGCGGGCGCTCAGAGATTAGGCATTCAGAATCTAAAGCAGGGCATTTTGACGCGTGGCGTCTTGATCGACCTTCCTTGGTTGAGAGGAGTCGACTATCTGGAGCCAGGCATGGCGATCATGCCGGAGGATTTGGAGGCGTGGGAAAGTAAAACCGGGCTTCGGGTGCAGGCGGGTGATGTCGTTTTCATCCGGACCGGGCGCTGGGCCGCCGGGCTGCACGGGACCTGTGCGCGCTGGCTGAAGCAACGCGACGTGGCGGTGCTGGGCAGCGATGCCGCCAGTGATGTGCTGCCGTCCGGCGTGGACGAGGTGGCGATGCCGGTACACCAGCTTTGCCTCATCGCGATGGGCACGTGGATTCTCGACAATTGCAATCTGGAAGCGGTGAGCCGGACGGCGAAGGAACGTCAGCGCTGGGAATTTTTGATTGTGGTCACGCCGCTGCCCGTGTTCGGCGGGACGGGGTCGCCGGTGAATCCGGTGGCGACGTTTTGAACAGTTAGAATTTATCGGGAGAGAAATTTTGAGAAGTCTGGGAGCAATGAAATGCTGATTCCGAAACAGTGGGAAGCGCGGCACGCGTTCATGGTCGAGGCTGCGAAGGTCCTGGGGGCGACGGCGACGAAGTTTCTCTATTATGACTGCGTGCCGGGCCGGCGTGATGAGCTCGATTTCAGTGGATGGCCTGACGCGATGGCGTCGCTGTGTACGCGGCTCCGGTTTCGAGCGAATGGAGTTGAGGATCTCAGGATTGTCGTCGCGGTCTGGACAGCGCACCGCGAGGCTGTGCGGGCGCGACATCGGTTGCCTGACGAAGAGTTTCAGCGCGGACTGGTGCACGCTCAACGCCTGCGGCTCTGGTTGCGCCAGACCTTTCGAGGTCCCATGTGATTATGAGCAATGAACGAGTTCAATCGGCCGGTCCCGGTGGAAGTGAGGCCGGGCGGAATGCCAAACCTGATCGGCAGTCTGGAGGCGCGCTCCAACTGGTTTGTGTGGGTTTGTTGGTCATGTGCGGCGTGCTTCTCTGGGCCCATAGTAAACTGAAGGTTGGCGTGGCGTTTGCGGAGGAGCAAACTCGTGTCTTCGATGAAATGCGGGCTCGATCCTTGCAGAGTGCCCCGCGCGATGCCGTCGGCTGCCTTCAATACGTCGTGAATTACTATCCGTCCGGTTCGAAGCAGGAAACGGGTTCCAGACTCGATCGGGTGGTTGAGCGTGGGCGGGCACGGGCGGTGCAGGATATTATTGCCTATTTGCGCGCGAAGACTGGCGAGGACCTGGGGGAACGTCCGGAGCCATGGCTGAAGAGGTTTGGAAAATGATTCGCTGGCGCGGGCGCGGCGGTGGTCCCCCCGAATGAGGGTATGGCTGTTGCAGGGTGGATTCCGGATGGTGAGGTAATTCCTCGAGTCCCGGCGTCGTCCGGGTCCGGGGAAGATTAAACATGAACACCGGATGGAAATGATGAATTGCCCACGGCCGCAGGCGATCGCCAATGGCGCTCCGCCAGACATACTGGGCCACTTGAGATCCGCTCAAAACGCGTCCGTTGGTTTAACCGCAAAGGACGGAAGGAGAGCGAGAGTGGGCTCGGGCCATTTCCTGGCTTCGGCTCTGCGTTCTTTGTGTTCTTTGCGGTTAAATGAATTGCTCCCCTTCGTTCTACCTCGCCGTATGCACGACTTGGAACGGTCGGGTCTCCGCGTTAACCGCCCTGCTTTCCGCTTTTTTTGCGCGGGACCAAAGGCCGCGCTCGGCGGACTTTGGCTGGTGAGTTTAATCGCGGCATCCGCGGCCACGGCGGACCTGACGCAATTGCCGCCCGCGGCGGCGCGCACGGTTGATTTCCAGCGCGATGTCCGCCCTTTGTTGGAGGAGCGATGTTTCAAATGTCATGGCCCGGAGAAACAGCGCAGCGGATTTCGCCTGGACTCCCGAGACGCCGCGCTCAAGAGCGGTGACGCCCACGCTCCGAACATCAAGCCGGGCCACAGCGCGGAAAGTCCGCTCATCCAATTCGTGGCTGGCTTGGTTGCGGACATGCGCATGCCTGAGAAGGGTGAGCCGCTCACAGCGGAACAGGTGGGCGTCCTGCGAGCGTGGATCGATCAGGGCGCGGCGTGGTCCGCGGAAGGATCGTCCGCGGGAGGAACTGCGGCCGAACTTCATTGGTCATTTCAGCCGGTAAAACGTCCGGCTGTTCCGACGAGTTCCGCGGCGGGCGCCCGCGGGGGCAACCTCAATCCCAATCCCATTGATGCCTTCATTGGCGCCAGGCTGGCGGAGAAGAACCTGAAGGCGTCGCGCGAAGCCGATCGCGTGACGCTGATCCGGCGATTGTATTTTGTGATGCTGGGGCTGCCGCCGACCCCGGAGGAAGTTGCGGCGTTTGTCGAGGATCGGAAGCCGGAGGCGTTCGAGCGTCTCGTGGATCGGGTGCTGGACGATCCGCGCTACGGCGAACGGTGGGCCCGCCATTGGCTGGATATCGTGCGGTTTGCCGAAAGCAACGGCTTTGAGACCAATCGCGAGCGCCTCAATGCGTGGCGCTTCCGCGACTATGTCATCGCTGCGTTCAACCAGGACAAACCCTTCGACCAGTTCATTCGGGAACAGATCGCGGGCGATGCCCTCGGGGTGGACGTGGCGACCGGTTTTTTGGTGGGCGGCCCCGTGGACATAGTGGGCAGCCCGGACCCGGTGTTGACGGCTCAGCAGCGGGCGGATGAGTTGGATGACATGGTGAACACCACGGGCACAGCCTTTCTCGGCCTGACCCTGGGCTGTGCCCGCTGTCATTCGCACAAGTTCGATCCCATCTCGCATCGCGAGTATTACTCCATGGCTGCGATCTTTGCGGGCGTGAAGCATGGCGATCGCGCGCTGCCGCTGCCGCCGGAGCGCAAGGCGGAGGTGACGAAACTCGACGGGCGAATCAAGGATCTGGAGGCACGGCTGGCGCGGTTTATTCCCAAGGCCGGAACACCCGAACGTTCGACCAATGCTCCGGGGGGGGCATTGCGGCCGGCGGTCATTGCGGTGCGCAATGAGGAGATGCTTACCGCGGTCGAGGCAAAGTTTGTGCGGTTTACGATCCTGGCGTCGTCCGGCGAGCCGTGCCTCGACGAGCTGGAAGTGTGGTCGGGCGATCGCAACGTGGCGCTCGCGACCAACGGCACACGCGCGACCGCGTCGGGCACGCTGCCTGGATATGAAATTCATAAGCTTGAGCATGTGAACGATGGCCGGCCAGGCAATGCACGCTCCTGGATCTCGAGCGAAGCCGGGCGCGGTTGGGTGCAGCTGGAATTTCCGCGCCGCGAACGAATCGACCGCATCGTGTGGGGACGCGATCGCGAGGGGCAGTTTGCCGATCGCGTGGCGGCCAAGTATCGGATTGAGGCTGCCGTGGAGACGAACCACTGGAAGGTGGTGGCCAGCTCGGACGATCGGGCCCCGTACAAGGGACGGGTCGACGCGCCGGCGGGCCCCGTCTATCGGTTTGAAGGCTGGCCCGCGGCGGAAGCGGAGCAGGGACGCCAATGGCTTTCCGAACTGGAGAAGGCCCGCAAGGAGCGGGCAGCTGCGGCGAAGTCGCCGACCGTCTATGCCGGAAACTTTTCGCAACCCGGCCCGACCCAGCGGTTGCATCGGGGGGATCCGATGCAAAAGCGGGAACTTGTCGTGCCAGCCACGTTGGAGTTGTTTCGGCCCCTGACGCTGGCGACCAACACGCCCGAGCAACAGCGGCGGGTGGCGTTGGCCAGCTGGATTGCGAGCCGGGAGAATCCTTTGACCGCCCGCGTGGCGGTGAACCGTTTGTGGCAACATCAGTTTGGCGTCGGGCTGGTCGATACCCCGAATGATTTTGGCCGGAACGGGGCGCGCCCGACGCATCCAGAGCTGTTGAACTGGCTGGCCAGCGAGTTGATGGAGCCCAGCGTGAAAGCAAGCGGGGAGCGGGCTTTGCCGGGCCCGTGGTCGATCAAGCATGTGCAGCGGTTGATCCTGACCAGTGCGACATGGCGGCAGTCGAGTGCGCCGCGCGACGAGGCGATTCGCGTCGATGCCGGCAGCCGTTTGCTTTGGCGCTTTCCACCTCGAAGGGTGGAGGCGGAGGCGATTCGGGACAGCATTCTGGCCGTGAGCGGCAATCTGGACTCGAAGGCGGGTGGGCCGAGCTTCTACCTCCACGACGTCGATCGGGAAAACGTGTATCACTATCATCCGAAGGAGGAGTTCGGGGCGCAGGATCATCGGCGCATGATTTACGCCTTCAAGGTGCGGATGGAACAGGACGGGATCTTTGGCGCGTTCGACTGTCCGGACGGCAGTTTGGTGGCGCCGAAGCGGAGCATTTCGACCACGCCGTTGCAGGCGCTGAACCTGTTCAACAGCCGGTTCACCCTGGCGCAGTCGGAGACGTTTGCGCAGCGGCTTCGGCGCGAGGCGGGCGACGATCCGGCGGCGCAGGTGCGGCGGGCCTGGGAGCTGGCCTTCAACCGGGCGCCGGAGCGCACGGAGGCGAAGGAAGCCGCGGCGTTCGCGCGCGCGGAAGGGTTGCCCGCCTTGTGCCGCGCGGTTTTGAACGCCAACGAATTCCTGTTTGTGCCATGAAGTGTTGGGCACTAGCGGCGAACAGTTGTCGGCGCAATCCGCGGCGAAATGGTGACTTTCACCGTCGCTGCGATTCGCCCTCACTCCAGCCCTCTCCCCCGGGGAGAGGGAGAAACGATCGGTGCCGGCTGGAAGGGCGGGTTTGCGTCGAGGTTTGTCCACGCGCCGGAGAATGCAGCCGAACCACGTTGCACGTGCCGCGTCTGTTCGACCGCTCGAATCTTTACGTGGCTGCTGAGGTTCCCCCTCTCCCCGGGGGAGAGGGCTGGGGTGAGGGCGAATCGCCATCCACATTTCACCTTTACCAGAAGTAACGCTCCAATCTTTCATGAGTCATCCATTTCTCAATCGTCGCCGGTTCATGTCCGACCTGGGCGGTGGCCTGGGGTCCATCGCGCTGGCCCATCTGTTGGGGCGGCAGGGCTTGTTAGGCGCAAATGTGTCGGGCAAGGAACCGCTGCGGCCCCTGATCCAGCCGGGGCAACCTTATGCGCCGCGAGGATCGCACTTCGCGCCGCGGGCGAAGAACGTGCTCGTGATTTTTTGCAGCGGCGCCTGCAGCCAGCTCGACACCTTCGACTACAAGCCGGAGTTGATCCGGCGTCATGGCCAGCCGATGCCCGGCACGGAAGGATTGATCACGTTTCAAGGCGCGCAGGGGGCGCTCAACAAGAGTCCGTGGGAATTCCGTCCACGCGGGCAGAGCGGAAAAATGATCTCCGATCTGGTGCCGCATCTGGGCGCGTTGGCGGACGAGATTTGTTTCATCCACTCCATGCAGGGCAAGACCAACACGCATGGGCCGGGTGAGAACTACATGTCGACGGGCTACACCCTCGACGGGTTTCCGAGTGTGGGCGCGTGGGTGACCTATGCCCTGGGCAGCGAGGATCAAAGCCTGCCGGCGTATGTGGCGATCCCCGATCCGCGGGGCAAGCCGCAGAACAGCGTCAATAACTGGGCGCCCGGCTTTTTGCCCGCAGCTTTCCAAGGCACCGAGTTCAACGCGACCAATCCCATTCGAAACCTGGCGCGGCCGGGGTCGGTGGCGCCACCGGCTGACGCCGCGACGCGCGGCTTTCTGCAGCGGCTGAACGGGCGTCATGCGGAGCGTTTTCCCGGGGACACCGAGCTGGCGGCGCGCATCGCCAGTTACGAGCTGGCGGCGCGCATGCAGCTGACCGTGCCGGAGGTGGCGGACATGGCGAATGAGCCGGCCCACATTCTCAAGCTCTACGGCGCGGACGAAGGAGGGTCGAAGGTGAACGACATCCGGGCGGCCTACGCGCGCAATTGCATCCTCGCGCGGCGCCTGATCGAAAAGGGCGTGCGCTTTGTGCAGCTCTTCAACGGTGCCTATCAAACCGGGGGCGAAGGCACCAGCAATTGGGATGGCCACAAGGAGCTGGCCAAGCAATACAGCCTGCACGGGCCCGTGCTGGACAAACCCACTGCCGGACTGCTGATCGATCTCAAGCAACGAGGATTGCTGGAAGATACCCTGGTAGTTTGGTGCACCGAGTTTGGCCGGATGCCGACCTTCCAGAAAGGCGCGATGGGCCGGGATCACAATCCCAGCGGGTTCACGTGCTGGTTCGCAGGCGCCGGGGTCAAGAAGGGCTTCAGCTATGGCTCCACCGACGAGTTCGGCTACAAGGCGGCGGAAAACATCGTCACAGTGCACGACTTCCACGCCACCATCCTGCATTTGTTGGGCATGGATCACGAGCGCCTGACCTACTATCACAACGGATTGGAGCGTCGCCTGACGGACGTGCATGGCAACGTGGTGAAGGAGATACTGGCGTAGATCCGGCTCTGTCTTTGCGTCCTTGCGTCCTGGCGCCTTTCCGTTAAACCACGAGCCATTCGATTGCGTTGGGTTCGGAATGAAAACCATGAAAACGATCTTTGTGTTCCTTTGGTTGGTGGGAGTGAGTGCGGCGTTGGTGGCAGCGGAGGCGCGCGAGACAAAGACCATCAAGGTTGGCGAGAAGCCGGAGAGCGTGTGTCGCGGGTTTGGTGGAAAACTTTACGTGACCATGATCGGTGGCGACGTTCCGGGCGATGGCACGATCAACGTGGTCGATGACGGCCGGGTGGCGGTGTTTGCGCGGGGCTTCAACGCGCCCAAGGGCATCGCTTATGTCGGCGGGTTTCTCGTGACGGCCGACGAGACCAACGTGTGGAAGGTGGATGCGAAAGGGGTCGCGACCAGGCTGGTCGCAGCGAAGGATTTCCCGATGGCGATCGAGTTCCTGAACGACGTGGCGGCGAGCCTGGATGGCAAGGCTGTTTATGTGACCGATATGAGCAATCCGCAGCCGATGTTCGATCCTTCGGGGGAGCGGAAGCTGTGGGCGCTGGACAGCCCGGAGGCGGGAAGTTTGCCGGCCAAGGGTTGCGTTTATCGAGTGGGACTCGACGGCAAAGTGACGCTGGCCGTGCCGCCGGGCGATCGGCGTCTCGGCTTCCCGAACGGCGTGACGGTGACTGGGACCAAGCGGAAAGAGGTTTTGGTGATGGGCGATTTTTTCACGGGCAACATCGTTTCTTATGTCAACGGAACGTTGGAGGTTCTGGCTTCGGGCATGCGGGGCGCGGACGGAGTGGCTGTGTCAAAGGACCTCATCTACGTGTCGAGCTGGCCGTTGGGGAAGGTCTGGGTGTACGACCAAAAACTGCGGCATCCGCGGGTGCTCCTGGAAGGTCTGACCACAGCGGCGGATCTTTTTCATGATCGCAAGAGCCGGCAGTTGATCGTTCCGGACATGCTCGGCGGGACGCTGACCTTTCTGCCGCTGCCAAGGTAGGCGGCTGGTCCCTTGAATCGAGTTGACGGGTGGGACGGGGCGGCGTGAGGCTGGCGGCATGATGGGCCTGCTCGCCCGCCTCAAAATGAAGTGTTTCGCGCGGTTTGCGCTGGTTCTGATTCTGGCCGCAGATTCGGCCGGAGCTGCGGCGCTGCGCGAGCCGGTGCATCCGCGGAGAAATGTGGAGGTCTTTGCCCCGGTCGCGGCCAGATACGTGCGCTTTTTGGTTCGAGCCACCAATCGAGGCGAGCCGTGTTTGGACGAGCTGGAGATTTATCCGTCGGGAGAAGGGGTCGACGAGGCCCGGAATCTGGCGCTGGCGGTCAATGGCGCGCGGGCCACGGCGTCGGGTTCGCTTCGGGGCTATGCCATTCATCAGCTGGAGGGCGTCAATGATGGGCGCTATGGCAACGGGCGAAGCTGGATTGCCGATCGCGCGGCGGGGGCGTGGGTTCAGATCGAACTGCCGCAGGTCATGACCATCGGGCGCATCGTCTGGGGCCGCGATCGCGAGGGGAACTTCATCGATCGCCTGCCCACGCAATACGAGATTCAGGTGGCCGTGGACACGAACGCTTGGCAGCGGGTGGCGTCGTCGGAGGATCGGGAGCCGTTGCCGGTGGGCGCGACACTGGGTTCCTCCGCCTCGATTGCCCGCTCCTTGGTCAATCGTTTTGCGCCGGTGAGCACAGCGTTGCCCGGTGATCGCGGGGCCGGGCCGGGCGAGTATCGCGTCGACGTGTGGCAGACTTCCGACGGTCTGCCGGGCAACACCATCACGGCCGTGCAGCAGACCTCGGACGGCTACCTTTGGGTGGGCACGTTGTATGGCGTGGCGCGTTTCGACGGGGTGCGGTTTCAGGTGCCGGGCGAGCTGACGGCGTTGCCGGGCAAACGCGTGCTTTCCCTGCTGGCGGCGCGCGACGGCGCGCTGTGGATCGGTCTCGACGGCGGTGGGTTGGCGCGTTGGCGCGGCGGGCGGCTGGAGGTTTTTGGACGCCGCGAAGGGTTGCCGGGCGAGGTGGTGAACTCGATCTCCGAGGATCGACAGGGCGGAATCTGGGTGGCCACCTCCGGCGGGCTGGCGTGTTGGCGGAACGGATGGCAGGTGGATGATCCGGCGCTGCGCGCGCTGCAGGGGCAGCCGGTGACTTCGGTTGCGTCGGGCGTGGCGGAAGGCGAGGACACGTTGTGGGTGGTGAGTGAGGGGCGGCTGCTGACCCGCGCTGGAACCGCGTCGTTGAGCCGGCCGGCCGCAGCGGACCCGAGCTCATTCAGCAGCGTGTTCACCGCGGAGGTGGGACGGTCCGGGCAGGTTTGGTTTGGTGGACTGAATGGATACATCGGTGCGCTCAGCAACGGTACGGTGCATGTCTTTCGGGAACAGCCGGGACAACTCCTGGAGGCGGTTTGGGCCCTGGCTGAAACCCGGGACGGCGACGTCTGGGCGGGGACGGCGAACGGCGGACTTCGTCGGTTGCGCCAGGGGCGGTTCACCTCAGTGACGACGGTCGAAGGATTGTCGGACAATTCCGTGCGCTGTGTGTATGAGGATCGGGAGGGGAGTGTGTGGGTGGGCACGGTGGGTGGAGGCTTGAACCGGGTCCGCCCATGTCGCTTGACCAGCTACACCACACGCGAAGGTCTTTCGCACAATGTGGTGATGTCGCTGGCCGAAGACGCGGACGGAGTGATGTGGGTGGGTTCGAACTGCGGCGGTTTGAGCGCACGGCGCGCCGGGGCGTTCGCGCCGGTCTACGCCAGTTACCTGCTCGACAATGAGTGCATCTGGTCGTTGTTGGCAGGGGCGGATCGGACCTTGTGGGTTGGGACCTGGGGTGGCGGATTGTATCGGTTGCGTGGACGCGAGGTGGCGAATTTTTCGATCACCCGGAATGGATCTGATGATCCGGTGATCTCATTGGGTGAAGACGAGGCGGGAAGATTATGGGTTGGGACGATGCTGGGTGGATTGAAGCGGTTTCGCGGGGACCCGCCGGTGGCTGAGTTCGATTTGGGCACCAATGGGCTGCCCGCGCTGCCGGTCACCAGCTTGCGGGTTGAGGGCGAGAAACTCTGGATTGGGACCGGCGGCGGCGGGCTTTATTCCTTTGACGGTCGCGGCGCGGCCGTTCCGGCGCGGGGCTTCGAGGGCGCCTTGCCGGGAACGTTCGTGCGGGCGCTGCACCGGGACAAGGCAGGGGTGATGTGGGTGGGAACGGGCAGCGGATTGGGCCGATGGGCGGGGCGCCGGATGACCTGCTTCGGGCGGGCGCAGGGTCTGCCGGATGAGGTGATCTCGCAAATCCTGGAAGATGATTTGGGCAATCTTTGGCTGGGCTCCAATCAGGGCATCTTCCGGGTTTCGCGAGAGGAACTGGCGGCGGTGGCTGACGGGCGGGCGAGCCGCGTGAACGCGATTGCCTATGGCCGCGCGGAAGGACTGGAAAGTTTGGAGTGCACCGGCGGATTTCATCCGGCTGGATTGCGGACGCGGGATGGGCGCCTTTGGTTTTCGACGGTCAAAGGGCTGGTGACCGTGGACCCTGCGAATGTGTCGATCAACGAGCAGAAGCCGCCGGTGGTGGTCGAGCAGGTTTTGGTTGATGGCGTGGCCCGGATGCCGGCGTCGGGGGAGGCGTCCATCGTCCTGGGGCCCGGGCGTCAGCGGGTGGAGTTCGAGTTTGCCGCGTTGAGCCTGGTGGCGCCGGAGCGCAACCGGTTTCGCTATCGGCTGGAGGGCGTGGAACCGGAGTGGGTCGACGCGGGCGCACAGCGATCGGCGGCTTATCCCGGGCTGGGCCCGGGCCGCTACGAGTTCCGGGTGATGGCGTGCAACAATGACGGCGTTTGGAACGAAGCGGGCGCGTCCGTGCGGCTGGAAGTGCGGCCGTGGCTCTGGCAGACGTGGTGGTTTCGGGGCCTGGTCGGAATTCTCTTGTTAGGCGGCGGCGGCTGGCTGGTGCGGACGATTGCGGTCAGCCGGTGGCGTCGGCGGCTGCAGCGATTGCGGGAGCGGCATGCCGTTGAGCAGGAACGCGCGCGGATCGCGCAGGACATTCACGACGAATTGGGCGCCAACCTGACGCGCATCGCCCTGTTGTCGGAGGTGGGGCAGCAGCATAGCGCCAACCCGGCGGAGGTGTCCGATGATCTGCGACGGATTTCGGCCACCGCGCGCGATGCGGCGCGGGCCATGGACGCGATTGTTTGGGCGGTTAACCCGCGCAACGATTCCCTCGATCACTTCGCCAACTACGTTTCCCAATATGCCGAGGAGTTCCTGCGCCACACCTCAATCCGGTGCCGGCTGGATATTCCGGCCGACCTTCCCGAACGTCCGCTTTCGACCGAAGCCCGCCATCATCTTTTTCTCGCCGTGAAGGAGGTCCTCAACAACGTCGTCCGACATTCCGGCGCCAGCGAGGTCTGGCTCCGGCTCAGCATGAACCACGACAGTCTTGATCTCGCGGTGAGCGACAACGGACGGGGCATCCACCCGCAATCCGGCGGCGGAGGCGTCAGCCAGCCGCGGGGTCACGAGGGGTTGGGGAATATCCGGCGGCGCGTGGAAAACCTGGGCGGTTCGTATGCGCTGGAGACCAGTGCCGCCGGCACCACGATCCGGCTCTCACTTCCCCTGCGACCATCGGCCCGCTTCCACCGCTCTTGAAGGCCGCCCACCCATGAACATCCGAGTAGCCATTGTGGAGGACGACGAGCAGGTGCGCGAGAACCTGTCGCGCCTGGTCTCCGGCACGGCGGGGTTCGAATGCGTGGCCACCTTCGCGACCGGCGAGCTGGCCCTCGAAGGGTTGCCGCGGCGCCGGACCGATGTGGTCCTCATGGACATCAACCTGCCGGGCATTTCCGGAGTCGAATGTGCGCGGCAGCTGAAGGCCAATGTGCCTGGGATCGAGATTGTCATGCTGACCGTCTATGACGACAGCGACCGGATTTTTCAGGCGTTGCAGATGGGCGCTTCGGGTTACCTGCTAAAGCGCTCCCCGGCGAGCGAGATTTTGCGCGCCGTCGAGGAGGTGCATCGGGGCGGGGCGCCAATGTCGAGCTACATCGCCCGGAAGGTCGTGCAGTCATTTTGCCGACAGGGGCCTTCGGACAAAACGGGGGAGAATCTGTCCCGCCGGGAGACGGACGTGCTCGATTATGTCTCCCGCGGATACACGAACAAAGAGATCGCCGACGCACTGGGCTTGAGCCCGGAGACGGTCCGGGGCTACCTCAAAACCATCTACAGCAAACTGCATGTGCGATCCCGAACCGAAGCGGCGATGAAGTTTCGGCGGTGACGGCGTGCCGGCCAGGGCCGCGCGCGCGAGCGGTAATGCCTTTTGGAAATTCCCCATGAGCATCGCACACGTCGCGGCAACCGGCGATGGAGCATGGCCGTCGCGATTCGCCCCTTCCCTTTGCGTCGGAATATCCGAAAGGCATTAGGGCTAGCTGACCGGCGTGGGGACCGTGCCCGAGGCGTGGACTGGTTCAGTTGGCAGATCGAGGGCCTGGGGCAGGGCGGGCAGGCGAAGTTCGAACGTGGTGCCGGCATCGGGCTGGCTGTCGACGAGAATGATCCCGCCGTGGGCGCGGATGATGCCGTGCACGACAGACAGTCCGAGGCCGGTGCCTTCACCCGGTCCTTTCGTGGTGAAGAACGGTTCGAAGATGCGGTGTTGGAGACTGGGGGCGATGCCGGGGCCATTGTCACGGACACGAATCCAAGCCTGGCGGGGGTCGGGCAGTCCGGGCACGTGGTCCGGGTCAGACGGGGACATCGGATCGCAATGCCGGGTGGCGATGCTAATCTCGATGCGGCCGGTCCCGAGCCCGATGGCCTGGACGGCATTGGTGACGAGGTTGACGAACACCTGCTGGATCAGGGTGGGATTGGCGTGGATGACGGGCGCGGGTTGCGTCACGCTGGTGATCAGTTCGATGGAGCCGGGCAGGGTCGTGCGCAGCAAACCGACGGTCTCAGCCAGGAGCGAATCCAGCCGGAGCGGCAGCCGTTGGAATTCCTGATGCCGGCTGAAGGTGAGGATTTGGTGGACGAGATCCTTGGCCCGGTGACTCGCTTTGAGGACCTGGGTGAGGTTTTCGACGGCGGCGGGGATGGCGCGGGCGTCGCGTTTGGCGAGTTCGGTGAATCCGATGATGCTACCGAGGATATTGTTGAAATCGTGGGCGATCCCGCCCGCCAGGGTGCCGATGGCTTCGATGCGTTGGGCCTGGCGAAGCTGGGCTTCGGTGGCTTGGAGGGCGGCCTGGGAGCGGCGACGTTCCAACTCCGCGCCCGCAGATTCGGCGAACAGCCGGAGAATGGGCTCCAGTTCAGGCGAAGGCTGCAGCGCGGTGTTGTGAAGGATGGCGACAAGTCCAAGGGGTTGGCGATGGCTGTCTTGAATGGCGAGTCCGAAGTAGCTCTCCACCTCAAGATCCTGCATCAGCGGGTCGTGCGGGAATCGTTCCCGAACCCGGTCTGGAATCTGGACAAACCCGGTGCCCATGACTTCGATGCACGGTGATGCCGGCAGCGCTTTCTCAAAATTGGGCTGCGTCTGGCCGTCGACGGTCACGCCGAGGGTCGTTACCCGATCGCCGGCGCCTGGGCTTCGTTCAGCGATGATGGCGAAACGCGTGCCGAAAATCTGGGCAAGGCTGCGGGCCAGATGCGGGAAGAATTCATCGGCCGGGAGGAGACCGGTGCCGGCAGCCAGGGCGCGGAAGGCATCCTCGGTGCGCTTGCGGCGGGTGATGTCGTGGTGGATGCCGAGGAGACAACGTTCGCCGCCCAGCACAATGCATTCGATCGAGGTCAGCATGGTCAGGTGCGCGCCGGAACGGCTCCGCAGGGTGCATTCGAAATCGCGCACCTTCTGGCCGGCTTCGATGGCATCGATGATCGCCTGGCGACGGCTTAGGTCGATCCACAAACCCAACTCCAGCGAGGTTCGCCCCAGCACTTCGTCGCGACGGTAGCCGATGACTTCAACGAACCGGTCGTTGACGTCGATGTAGCGGGCGTCGGCTTGGCGCGTGATGGCGATCAGGGCCGGGCTGGCGTGGAACGCCGAGGCAAAGCGCTCCTCGCTTTCGCGCAGGGCGATCTCGGCGAGCTTGGGGATGGTGATGTCGATGAACACGCCCCGCAGCAGCTGACTCCCGTCCGGCCCCGTGTCGGCGGCAGCTTTTTCGTCGACCCAGACGAAACTGCCGTTGGCGGTTTGCAGTCGGAATTGATTGCCGGGATCCTGGCCTGCGCGGTTGCGCGTTTGCTGATGTTCCAGAGCGACGGCGCGATCGCCCGGATGAATGCGTCCGGCGAGGAAGCCAGGCACGAGCCAATGGTCGAGGGGATAGCCCAGGCGGGCAGCTTGGGGGGAGATGTAGGTGAACCGATTGGTCTTTGGATCAAACTCCCAGACAATCGCGTCCATCCGCTCCACCAGCAGGCGGTAGCGGGCTTCGCGGGCCGTCAGCTGCGACTGGGCGGATCGACGTTCCGCGATTTCCCGGCTCAACTGGTCGTTGGCCGTCTTTAATTCTGCGGTCCGGGCTTCAATGCGCGCTTCCAGGGCCGAGTTCAATGTCTTTAGTTCCCGGCGGGCTTCCTCGAGCCGACGGTTGGCGTCGCGCAAACGACGATGAGCCAGGCCCAATCCCACAAGGCCCAGCGCGAGCGCCGCCGCCATGGAGCTGAGGACGGCCATCGTCCGCGCCATCGTCCACGGCGGAGAACCCAGGATCTCCAGCTCGTTCGGATCCGTCATCAGCAACCGCGGTACCGTCGGGATGCCGTCGAAGTCCGCCGGACGCAGCGTTACTCCGGTCACTCGCAGCCGGGTTCCGGCCTTGAAATCGCCCGCGCCTTGTCGTCCCAGGCCGGGTTGCCGCACGACGAACGTCCGTTGCTCATCGCGCAGGACCAGCATGTCGCCCGTGGTTTTCGAGCTGCGATGCTGGAAATCGCCTTCCACGGTGACCAGGGCCCCCTCCGCTTCCGGCGCCAGCAGTCCCTCGGCTTTCATCGCGATGGGAGTGGGTCGCTGACCGGGTGACGCGGCCAACTGCGCCGTTGCGTCCACCTGCCGCCCGCTTCGGGTCAGATGCAGAAATCCTGCGACGTCCACCCGATCGCCCAGGCGTGCGCTGCCTCGCGTTCCCTGCCTCGAGGTGACTCGAAAATGCCGGCGACCGGCCCGGAGGTAATACTCGTTGGTGGTCGTGGCAGTGATCGTTCCCTGAAGGCGGACAAACCGTGGTTCGGCGTTGGTCCAAACCGCTTCCGGATCCGCTACCGGCCAGTTGCGGGCGGTGTGAACCGGGTCGGTTACCATTTGCAGCCAGTCGGTTCGGCCAACCCCGAGGTAAACCCGGCCAATTTGTTGATGCTCGTTCGCCACCGGTCCGGCCACGCCAGTGACCGAAACCGCCGCACCCACCAGATTCGACACGTTATTGGCCGACCAGGCATCAAAATCCAGGCCGATGCCGATCTCCCGACCATCGCAGAGCAAGACCACCATCCACTGCCGGACTGGCTCGAACATAAACCGGACATCCATCACGTGCCCGTTCACCTGCACCAGGTCACCATCGAACTGTCCGGCAAAAAGTTGTCGCGCCGTCGCCGGGCGCGGAGTTGGCAAAATACCTGCACCGATGGGGTTGATCGTGTGCACTTGCAGGATCGAGAGGAAGTTGCCGCGGGCCACCTTGCCGCGTAGTTCCACCTGGGTGCCGACGGGTGGCAGCACTGCGATCTGACTGATGTCGCAATAGATTCCTCCGGTCGAGTCCTCCACGAAAAAGAGCCGCGCCCGTTCGCGCGAGAGCGTCACGACACCGCGAACCCGGACGGACGAATACCCCGCGATCTCCTCAATGGGAATGGCTTGGATGGCGGCCGTGGTGAGGAAACGCGGCTCGGAGGGCGCATCGGCTGCCGCTACGTTCCCGGCTCCGCACAAGGCCCAGCCTAACCAGATGCATCTTAGGAATTGCCGCGTCATCTCAGGTCAGATGAAAGCAGGCTGAGACGGGAATGGCACGCCTATTCTCCTATTCTCCTGAAAGGCGCGGTGCCGGCCCGAAGTGCATTCGCCACGCGCGCGCTGAGAATGGGCATCTGACCGCGGGGTCGAGGGGCGGCCGCTCACTCGCTCAACCGCTTTAGGATGTTTCGGGTGATCCGTTCCACCTTGGCGTCACCTCCCCGCAACCCGTGGGCCCAGTCCGTGGTGCCGGCGGTGAACACCGTCCCGCCTCGAGTGTAAACTCCCATCACCGCCTGACCGATCCGATTCTTTTCCCAACGTTCGTACCACTCGGCATCGTCTGGATGCCATCGCGTCGGGCACGTGGACAATACCGTGAATGACTCCGGCGTGCCGTCGCGATGGGTGGGGAAGGGAAGGCCGTCCTGCCATGTCAGTTCACAGCCGTCGCACTCGTAACCGACGATTGTATCCGCGCCGCCGAAACGATCGCCGCGTTGCAGCGAGGTGCCTTCGAAGACCCAGTGGTCAGGTCGATGGACCGTGAATTCCGCCGGGTCGTCCATGAACTGGCCATGGCTCTTGCGATAGCCGCCCCAGAGAAAGCCCACTCCGGTCAGGGTGTTTTCGGGTCGTTGGACGAGGTGATGACTCCAGAGGGACGAGAGCGTTTTGAACTGGGCGCTTTTGTAGTTGGGATCCTGAAAGTAGTTTTGTTTCCAGCAGACCAGGGCCGGGCCGTCGGGTTCCGTCCGAACCTGCCAGCAGACGGCGTTGCCGCTGAAGAAGGCCACGTTGCCCCCGCGCCCAATGAATCCTTCCAGGGCGTCGCGCATGGGGGCGGACCAGTATTCGTCGTGTCCGACGCTGAGCACGAGCTTGTAAGGATCGAGCAGGCCCGGGATGAGTTCCAGATCGTAGTTCACCGCGTAGTCGAGGGCGTAGCCATTGCGTTCGGCCCAGACGATGAACGGGTGTTCCCAGTTAAAGAATTGCGATCCGCCGGGGCGATGGAACGAAACCCGGCTGCCTTGGTTCCTGGCTCGTCCGTTGTAGGCGTAAAGGCTGAAGCCGCCCCAGTTGTTGTAGGCGTTGTAGGTATTGGCGGAAAGTTGCAGGAGAATCTTCGAGCTCCGTCCCGGGTTGGCGGACCGGACCACAAAATAGAGATCGCTCTCCGCCGTGCGGCGACCGCGTTGAACGTACGCGCCGCCGCTGTCTTCGGTTCGCAGGGTGACGACGTAATAGCCGCTGCGCCAATGCGGGGCAACTGGGACGGACAACGCGACCGGCCAGCGACAGCCGTGCGATGAAGCATCCTCTGGGATGGGGTGGTCGCGACCGGGCAGGTCCTTTCGGGTCCAGACCGTTTCGTTGGTCGCGCCGATTCGCCGGATCTCGACGGAGAACCGTCCGCCGCTGGTGGAGATGTGGAGGGCGGCCTGCTCGCCGGGTGCGTAACTGAGCCGGCCGGCGTATCCCTCGATGAAAAGCGGTCGGGGTTCGTCCGCGGCGCCGGCGATCTGGGCGAGCCAGGTGAATTGCAGCGCAAAGGTTAGGACGAGAACGAAAGCGAGGGGAAGAGCGCCGGTGGTGGCGGGGTGACGGAGGGAGCGGAAGCGGAGGTGAAAATGGGACATGACCGGAGCATGCCGGGCGCTCGTTCTGATGGCAACGATTGGGATGGTCATGGGTGGGGAGGGGGAGAGGGGTAAGGAAGGGGACATGTCGGGTCGGCGAACGTCCTTTGGCGATCCGGGTTGGGGGTGATGTGGCGGAGAATTTGATCGACGCTCGGGAGCGGCGACAGTCTGGGTTCGTGCACTTTGGACACGCCCGCTTGGGTGGGGTGGGGGTGTTGGGTGGTTGTGTTTGCGGTCGAGGTGCGACGGGCGAGCCCCAGGATTTTTTTGCCGCTTGACTGATTTTCACGGGATTTCATATCGTGCATTTGACGATCGTATAGTCTGCTGGACCACCAGCGCGAGAAAGTCGGACAGACAACTGCCGACTTTTTTAGTTCTAGGGGCCAGCGATTTGAGCGCGATTATGAACGCCGACTTTTTAGCGGTTCTGGATTTCTGGGAACGGGAAAAGGGCATCAGCAGGGATGTCCTGGTTGCGGCTGTTCAGGAGTGCCTGGTAGCAGCGGCGAAGAAGGCCATTGGACCGGCCCGTGAACTGCGGTGCAGCATCGATTCCAAAACGGGTGACATCAAGGCTTTCGCCCGGCTCGTTGTTTCGGAAAAGGTGTTGTCGAAGCACGATCAGATCTCGGTTTTTGACGCGCGCCAGATCAAGGCGGACGCCGTGCTGGGAGAGGAAGTTGAAGTTGAAGTGACGCCCGCGAACTTCGGGCGCATTGCCTCCCAATACGCGCGCCAGTCGTTTGTGCAGCACATGCGCAAGGCGGAAAAGGCGCTGATCTTTAACGAGTTCAAGGATCGGGTCGGTGACATCGTCAGCGGCGTGGTCCGTCGGTTTGAGCGCTCGGATGTGCACGTGGATCTGGGCAAATACGACGCCCTGCTGCCGAATCGCGAACGGGTGCCGACGGAGGAGTACCAGATTGGCGAGCGTATCCGGTGCTTCGTCAAGGCGGTCGAGAATGGTCCGCACGGCCCGGAGATCATCCTTTCCCGGGCGGATCCGAATTTTGTCATCAAGTTGTTCCAGCTCGAAGTCTCTGAAATCAGCGATGGCACGATCGAGATCAAGGGCATTGCCCGGGAGCCCGGATTTCGGACGAAGCTGGCGGTTTATACGCGGGACGACAAAGTCGATCCGGTGGGAGCCTGCGTCGGCCTGCGTGGTCAGCGGGTCAAGAACATCGTTCGCGAGCTGAACAACGAAAAAGTCGACATCATCCGATGGGACTCGAACATCAGAAATTTCGTGACCAACGCGCTTTCGCCGGCAAAGCTCAAGTCGTTCGAGGTGGATGAGGCCCGTCATCGGGTCAAGGTGTTGGTGAGTGACGATCAGCTGTCGCTCGCGATTGGGAAGCGCGGCCAGAACGCGCGTCTGACTTCGAAACTGACGGGTTGGCAGATTGATATTGAAGCTGAACAAGTCCAGGAGGTTGGATTTGATCAGATGATCGCGCAGACGGTGAAGGCGTTGGCGGATATTCCGGGCATCGGCGAAGAGGCGGCCAATGCGCTCGTGCACCATGGGTTGACCAGTTTGGAAGATTTGTTGCAGGCCGAGCAGGGCGATTTGGCCGAAATGCCCGAGATTGGTGAGGAAAAGGCTGCGGCCATTCTGGAAGCGGTCCGGGCTGAAGCAGCCCGTCGCTCGATCAATCTGGGGGATTGACGTTGATGCCCTGTGGACCCGACACTGGGATCCTTAAATTGACTGCGGTTGTCGTTGAGAGTGAGTTGAGATGGCTGGAAGTTTTGGCCGTTTGTTTTTTTGGACTTTTAGTTTGGACTCTTAGTTAAGTGCCGTGAAGACGCCCCGCGAAACAGATTTGATTCGCATGAACCGCCCATGAAGACGTGGTGGTCCAGTCGGGGCTCGAAGAACATATATGCCCGTTCGTATCTACGAAATCGCGAAGAAGCTTGGAATCGAGAGCAAGGAAGTCCTTGCGAAGGCGAAAGAACTGGGCATTGCCGGCGCGCGAGTTCCCTCGAGCTCGCTGGATAAAATCACCGCCGAATACCTCGAGAGTCATTTTCAGCCTGCTCCGCCCAAGCCTGAAGCGGCTCCGGCTCCGCCTGCGCCGGTTACGGTCATCTCTGCTCCTCCCGATCCGGTCGTGGAACCGGTGGCGATCGCCCCGGTGGTTGTCGTGACGCCAGCGCCAGCTCCCGCGCCAACCGCTGCACCAGTCGCGCCGCTCGCTCCCGTCGCGCCTTCACCGTCCGTCGCTCCGAGCGTTCCCGTTTCCGCTCCGGCCCCCGTGGTCGAGGTAATCGCTCCGGCCGTGGAACCGGCTACGCCCGCTCCAGCCGTGGCGGCGTCGATCGCTCCGGCCCCATCCGCTCCCGCTCCCATCGCTCCGACGGCACAGCCCGAGCCCGTTGTCGTTCGAACGGAAGCTCCGCCTGAGGCTCCCGCGACTCCCCCGCCGGCACCGTCCGCGCCGCCGACGCCGCAAATCGGTGACAAGATCGGTTTCATTCAGCTTCCCACCCGGCCGGCGGCCCGCCAGCCCGAGAGACAGCAACAGCGCGGCCCGCAGCGGGGCATGACGCCCGCTCCGACGGGTCGTCCCGATTTTGGGCGAGGCGGTGGACGTTTTGATCAACGGGGCGGATTGCCCAGCCGCGGACCTCAGCAGGGCGGACGTCCCGGTCAGCCAGTTGGGCGCGGGCCTCAAGGTTCGGGTCCGGGCCGCCCAGGTGCGCCTGGTTCCAATCTCCCCAGCTACACCGCCCCGGCGGATGCCCAGGTCATCACGCTCAAGCCACCGATCATCGTTCGCGAACTGGCTGAAAAACTTGGCAAGAAGCCCTTCCAGCTGATCGCCGATTTGATCGAGCTGAAGGTCATGGCCAACGTCAATCAGGCCATCGACGAAGCCATCGCCCAGCGGCTGTGCGCCAAACACGGATTCCGTTTCGAGGCCGAGAAGCGGGAACGCGGCGGCGGGATCGTTCATGCCCCAAAGAAGACCGTTGAACTCGACATCGAGGACAAGCCCGAGGAATTGAAACCGCGGGCCCCGGTGGTCACGATCATGGGGCACGTCGACCATGGCAAGACGACACTTCTGGATGCGATTCGGAAGTCGAACGTGGCGGCGGGCGAAGCCGGTGGCATTACCCAGCACATTGGCGCTTATACGATCGCGGTGCCGCACCCGGAACGGAAGGACGAGCTGGCCCAGATTACGTTCCTCGACACTCCTGGCCATGCCGCCTTCAGCGCCATGCGCGCGCGCGGCGCCAACGTGACGGACATTGTCGTGCTGGTCGTGGCGGCCAACGACGGCGTCATGCCCCAAACCCTGGAGGCGCTCAGCCACGCCCAGGCGGCCAAGGTTCCCATCATTGTTGCGATCAACAAGTGCGATCATCCGGCGGCCAATGCCATGAAGGTCCGCCAGCAGTTGCAGGAACGCGGTCTGGTCCCCGACGATTGGGGCGGTAACACGGTGTTCTGCGAAGTCTCGGGCCTGACCAAGGCGGGTGTGCCGCACCTGCTCGAAATGCTCCTGCTCCAGGCGGAGCTGATCGAACTCAAAGCCAATCCCAACCGCCGCGCCAAAGGAAACGTGATCGAATCCGGGCTCGCGCCTGGCGGTCCCACCGCCACGGTGCTGGTGCGCAAAGGCACGCTCCGCGTCGGCGACGTCATGATTTGCGGTCCGTTCTATGGCAAGGTCCGCGCGCTGATCAACGAAGAGAACAAACGCCTGAAAGAAGCCGGACCGTCGGTTGCGGTCAAAGTTCTCGGCCTGAATGGCGTGCCTGAAGCCGGGCTCGAATTCAGCGTGCTGGAGGACGAGAAAGCCGCGCGCGAACTGGCCTCCCAACGAACGGACGAGGCCCGCGAGTTGGCCAAGGAAGCCCGTTCGAAGGTCACACTGGAGAATCTATTCCAGACTCTGGCCGAAAATCAGGCCAAGGTGCTCAAGGTCGTCGTCAAGGCCGACACGCAGGGTTCGGTTGAGGCCATCTGCGATGCGCTGCGCAAGATCGAGTCGGACAAGGTTGCGCTGGAAATCATTCACAACGCGGTCGGTACCATCACGGAAAGCGACGTCCTTCTGGCCAGTGCTTCGAAGGGTGTGATCCTCGGGTTCCATACGCGCATCGATGGCGGCGCCTCCGAGATTGCGAAACGCGAAGGAGTGCAGATCAAGCTCTACTCCATCATCTACGAACTGATCGATCAGGTGAAGGAGGGCATGGCCGGACTGCTCGATCCCATCCTCAAGGAGATCGTCATCGGATCGGCCGAGGTCAAAAAGGTGTTCGAATTGTCCAAGGGTGGCAATGTTGCCGGCTGCGTCATCAGCAGCGGCCGCATCGCCCGCGGCAAGGTCCGCATCATGCGCCGGAAGAACCTGGTTTACGAGGGAGCGACCCAGTCGCTTCGGCGTTTCCAGGATGAGGTGAACGAAGTCCGGGCCGGCATGGAATGCGGCATTCGAATCGACGGATTCAATGAGTTCCAGGTCGGTGACGTCATCGAGTCCTACACGGTCGAGAAGATTGCCCAGAAGCTCTGATCTCCGTGGTTTGGATCCCCGGCCCCGAGTTTAGCGCATTTTCATCGTTATGCCTTCCCGCAGAGTCGAACGTGTCCGCTCCCTTCTCCAACGCGAGATCGGGGAGGCCATTCGCCGTGAACTGCCGATCGGCGAGGCCGGCCTGATCACTGTAAACGATGTCGAGATCGGCGGGGATCTCCGCAGTGCCCGCGTTTTCGTCTCCATCCTCGGCAACGCCGAACAGCAGAAGAAAGGCATCGCCCTGCTGGAGAAAAGCCGCGTCCGCCTGCAGAGCATCGTGGCCAATACCGTCATCCTCAAGTTCACTCCCCAGCTCCGTTTCGTGCTCGACGACTCCGTCCTGCGCGGCAACCGCGTCCTCCACATCCTCGAGGACATCGAGAAGCAGTCCCCGCCGGAAAAATGAAGAATGTCCCTGGTATCGTGCGGAGAATCGTCGAGACTCTCCGCCAACATGAATCGTTTTGCATCGTCGGCCACATCCGGCCGGACGGTGATTGCATCGGCAGCCAGCTCGGGCTCGGGCTTGCGCTGAAGAATGCTGGAAAAAAGGTGACGTGCTGGAACGAGGATGTGCTTCCAGACAAGCTTCGCTTCATGGACCCGAGCGGACGCCTGTTGCAGCAACCCACGAGCGGACGCGCCTTCGACTGCGTGATCGCCACCGATTGCGCGACGTTCGAGCGACTCGGGCGGGTTGCTCCCTGCATCGGCCAGCGCAAGGTCTTCCTCAACATCGACCATCACGCCAGCAACACGCGCTACGCGGACATCAACTGGATCTCGCCCAAGGAACCTTCCACCGGCGAACTGATCGTGCGCCTGCTTGAAGCCGGCGGGTGGCCCATCACGCCGCCGATCGCCAATTGCCTGTTTGCCGCCATCTCGACCGACACCGGCTCGTTCCAATATCCGTCCACGCGCCCGCCGACGTTTCACATCGCCGCCAAGCTGGTCCAGCGCGGAGCGGATCTGGGGCGCATCTGCAACGATGTCTACCACTCTTACTCCCTGTCCCGCGTGCGCCTGCTGCAACACGTCTACAACGAGTTCAAGCTGACGGCGGACAATCAAATCGCCTACTTCTGGCTCCGGAAGAAGGATTATGTCCGCACCGGGGCGAAGCCCGACGACTCCGAGGGCCTCATCGATCATGTGCGCGCCATTGAGCCTGTCGTGGTCGCGTGTTTGTTTGAAGAGATGGACGGGGACTTGACTCGCATCAGCCTCCGTTCCAAGAACGAGAAGGTGAACGTCAACAACATCGCCCAGCTGTTTGGCGGAGGTGGCCACCATGCCGCCGCCGGCGCTCGAGTGAACGGCAAGCCCGCCGCCGTCCAGCGCAAGGTGATCGAGGCCGTCAAACAAGCCCTCAGCCGGGCCTCCCTATGATTCGCCCGTTCGATCCGTTCGACGGCGCGCTCCTGGTCGACAAACCCGCCGGCCCGAC
This sequence comes from Limisphaerales bacterium, assembly GCA_044230345.1. Classification (GTDB taxonomy): domain Bacteria; phylum Verrucomicrobiota; class Verrucomicrobiia; order Limisphaerales; family JADJPG01; genus JBGARF01. The sequence goes on along the minus strand of JBGARF010000051.1, from coordinate 11,098 downwards.
GTCACACGATATTGTGGACCTCGTTCGATCCCAGTTTGGCCTGGCCAAGGTCGGGCATTGCGGCACGCTCGATCCGGCTGCCACCGGGCTGATCGTGTTGCTGCTGGGCCGCGCCACGAAGCTGGCGGAAAAGCTGATGGCCGATGACAAGGTTTATAGCGGCTGGATGAAGCTCGGGGAGACGACGAATTCGTACGATGCCGACGGCGAGATCACGGCGAGCGCCGATGTTCCTCCGCTGACCTTGGAACAATTGACCGAATTGGCGGACACATTTACCGGGGATCAGATGCAGGTGCCGCCGATGGTCTCCGCGATCAAAAAGGATGGAGTTCCCCTCTACAAGCTGGCGCGGAAGGGAATCGAAATTCAGCGCGAGCCGCGCTTGGTTCATATCTTCAAGTTTCGGTTTCTCGACTACCAGCCTCCCTACGGCCGATTCCTGGTCGCTTGCACCAAGGGGACCTACGTGCGAAGCCTCGCCCACGATTTCGGCCAAAAAATCGGCTGCGGCGCTCACCTCTGTTCGTTGCGCCGGATTGTTTCCGGCCGCTTCGACGTCGCCGACGCGATGCAGTATGAGGAGATTCTCAAGCTTTCCCGCGACGAATTGCAGAAACGCGTCATCCCGTTCCTGAAAGTGGCGGGCTGAGGCTTGATGCCGAGCATCGCGTGCACGGCGGATTTCCCAACGAGAGTAGGCGGTAAGCGCGGTAAGCGCGGTAAGCCCGCGGTTCGGCCATGCTGGGACCTTGCCCAACAACTTCGAGCCGCACGGGTGGACACAAAGAGTAACAAAGCACCCTTGCATCGCCGGTTTGGTTCGGAGAGGGTCCGCCCTGACGGCATGGATGCCTCCCGAACCGGCGTGCAGGATGTCGTTGCTCCCCATCCGCCTGAGTCCTTCACGCCAACGGGCGCCGTGGTTCCGAATCTGACCAAAAAATCCCTGTAAGGGTAACGCTCGGTTTCCGGAGTTCATGGTGAGCGCCATTTAGTTTGTCCCGTGGCGTCGTAAGAACAACTCAGCCCAACTCGCGGAACACATGAAACTGTCCAACCTTTCAAATCTCACCGGCGGTCGTCCCCGCATCGTCAGCCGACTCCGACCTGGTCTCCCCACGCTCGCGTTGGTCGCCTCCCTGCAGCTCGGCTCCGGCTTTCTCGAGGCGCAGGTTTGGGATCGGCCCACCACGTCCAGCCCCATCGCCATTTCCCGGACGGATCGCCTCATCTGGGTGGTCAATCCGGAGGGTGACTCGGTCAGTGTTATTCGTCCGGACTCCAATACCCGCCTCGCCACGATCCCCGTCGGCGACGAACCCCAGAGCATTGCGCTGACCCCGGACGGCCGCTACGCATATGTGGCCAATGCCGCTGGCGGCTCGGTCAGTGTAATCCAGATCAATGATCCAGCCTGGGGCACTTTTAGCGCGAATGTCGTCACGAACATTGCGGTGGGTGCCGAGCCGTGGAACATCGTGAGCTCGCCCAACGGCCGGAAGGTTTTCGTCGCGAACAGCGGTCAGGATACCATCACGGTGATCGACACGGCCAACCACTCTTTGCTCGGGCATGTCGATCTTCGACACAGCCTCGCCAATGACCCGGATCGCTCCCGCCGCTTTCAGCCGCGCGGGTTGGCTGTTTCGGTGGACAACACCAAGCTCTACGTGACCCGGTTTCTGTCGTTTACCAAGCCGGGCGGGCGCCAGGGCGACGACTTCGGGCGTGAAGGTTTGGTGGCGGTGCTGGACATCGACACCACCTCATCGAATCTCTCCGCCTATCGAGTGGCCCGGGCCGTGACGCTGGCTCCGCAGATCACAGGATTTCGGTTTCCCGGCCTGACCAATCCGCCGGCCGGGGATACGGCGGCTTTCCCCAACCAGATGCAGAGCATCGTGCTGCGCGGTGACCAGGCGTACCTGCCGAACATCGCGGCCTCCCCCAGCGGGCCGCTCCGGTTCAATCTCGATACGCACGCCTTTGTCAGCGTCATTGACGGTGTTAATGGCCTCGCCCCGATCGATGCGGGCACGAACAAATTTCTCAACCTGCATCTCGGAGCGCGTGATCCTGAGCCGGGAAAACGCCGCACGTTTTTCGCCAATCCGTGGGCCATCGCCTTTACCACGCAGAGCGGAGTTGGCCAGGCCTATGTGGTGTCCGCGGCCAGTGATCTTCTCGTGAAACTCAATGTCGCGGCCAATGGCGCCTTGGCGTTTACCGTGGATGCCAACACCACCCGCTACATCGATTTGAATGACCCCGAGAATCCCGCCACCAGCGGTGCCAACGCCGGCAAAAACCCGCAGGGCATCGCCATCACGAGCGATGGTGGTCGGGCCTATGTGGCCAATGCCGTTTCCCGGAATGTTTCGGTGGTCAACCTGACGAATGACGCGGTCATCGCGGTGGTGTCCACCGCGAGCCTGCCGGCCCCGGGCTCGGTGGGGGAGACAAACCTGGTGGGAGCCGAAATGTTCTTCTCGTCCCGCGGCAATTTCGATGCGATTCCCGGCACGAATTCCTTGCGGGATCGTCTGTCGAGCGAAGGATGGCAGAGCTGTTCGAGCTGTCATTTCAGGGGTTTGACCGATGGCGTGGTGTGGCAGTTCGCGGCGGGGCCGCGCAAGAGCGTTCCGCTGAATTCCACGTTCAACCCGCACAACCGCACCCAGCAGCGCGTGCTCAATTACTCGGCCATCTTCGATGAAGTCGAGGATTTCGAAATCAACATCCGGAACGTGTCCGGTCCCGGGCCGCTGGCCGGCGGCGCATTGAACCCCAACCAGGGTCTCCTGATCGGTGACAATGGCGATTTGAATGTCGCGCCCTCCGCTTTGAACGCCTTCGCCAAGGCGAATGCCGATCGCCCGCAGGTGACGGTCACCCTGCCCGGCAGCACCAATCGAGTGCCGGCGCTGACGGCATTGCGGGAGTGGGTCCGAAACAAGGTGCGCACGCCCAATTCGCCCAAGCCCGGTTATGGCGGCTGGGACACGACGGCCTCCGAATTGGTCCAGGGCCGAAAACTGTTCCTGCAGGCCAGCTGCGCCACTTGTCATGGGGGACAGAACTGGACGATCAGCCTGAAGGATTTCACGTCGCCGCCCGCCGGCGCCGAGCTCTTCACGGAACGAACCCCGGCTCAGGTCATTGGGAACCCGGTGGGCGCCCAGTACCTCAACCGATTCCTGCGTGACGTCGGTTCGTTCAATCTCGGGGTGCCCGGCCAGGGCAATCCTTTGGGCAACAATGTGGGCGCTGACGAGAAAGCTGCGGCCGCGGTGGCCAACGGGACGCTGGCCGCGGCTCAGGACGGCCTGGGCATTGACTACAACGCCGACGGCAAGGGGATCGGTTTCAATGTTCCGTCCCTGCTCGGTCTGAATGTGCTGCCTCCGTTTCTGCACCATGGCGCCGCCGAGTCGCTCGCGGCGGTGGTCGCTGATGTTCGTCACCGCACTGACAACGGACGTTTGCCGGACACGCTCGCCAATCCGGCCGATCAGGCGCTGGTGGTGAAGTTCCTCGAATCGATCGACTTCAACACGGTGCCGTTTGTCCCGCTCGCGATCAGCCGGGTGGGGAATCAAGTGGTCGTGTCCTTTGATTCGGTGGCTGGAGTTTCCTATGCGCTGGAGGCCAAGCCGACCTTGACCACGCCCTGGGCGGGTGTGGGCGCAACCGTCACCGGCACCGGCGGCCGCGTGGAAATTCCAGTGAACGCGAACCTCGCACACCAGTTCCTCCGATTGGTGGCCGCGCAGTAATTCGCGGAGCGATTGGGTTGTTCGGGACAGCATCCCGGGCGGACGGAAACGTTCGCCCGGGATGATTTTTTTGGTCAGGGCCCTGGGCTGGCTTGGGGCCGGGCCTTTGACCCCGGCACTGTGACGCGTTACTCCCCAATCTTCACGCTGCCGGTGCTGTTGGTGCCCAGGAAGAAGCCGGCTCCGCGCCTCTGCCCCTGTAACACCACGCCTTTGAACGGAACGGCTCGGGTGGAACCGGGCGGCTTGACTGATCCGTTGAACAGGCCCGTCGACTTTGAAATCGTCAGGGTAAGCTGGTTTGTCCCGAGATTGGTGGCTTTGCCATTGGCGTCGAAGGTGACGCCATGGTCGAAGTCTGCCGCCAGATTGCCGTTGGTGAAGCCAACGACGGCGTTGGTCAGGCCGAACACACGGTTCGTCGGGTTGCCGGGAAGGAATCGGGCTCCGGTGACGGTGGTCTCGTTGGTGAAACCGGCGGCGTAGTAACGCAGCCCACGGCGGGCGGGCTTGAACCAGTTCATCAATCCGCTGACGTTCGTGGCGGGATCGTTGGTGATCGTCAGCCAACTGATTAACGCGCCGCCATCGCGGCTGGTGAAGGCGTAAAACGGCCACGTGCCGAACTTCGAGAGCGTGGTCCCTTGAGTGACCGGAGTGCCATCGGGTAACGCGCCCACAAAAGCCAGCTTGCCGGTGGGTTGGACGTTGACCGAGCCGTAGCCGTCGGCGGGAGGCGCGGTGGGAGATGCTTCGTCCGGGGGCACCAGCAACGTGTAGCGTCCAGCTTGGGGCGCGAGGTTGGACGGTGCCTTGAACGTCGCGCGATCGGCCAGGAGCGTGGCCGACCAGGCGGCATTGGTGTTGATGGCCGTGACCTGGTTGTTCGTCACCGTGCCGGTCAGCTGATCGCTGCCTCCATTCAGATCAACGGCGAGCGTGACGAGCAGACTATTCGTCCCGGCTCGGGTGACGAGGTTCGTCTCCCGACCGTCCGGGGAAAACGTGCCTTTCATCGAGTAGCTGCGTCCGTTCATCTGAAACTTCGCCGAGTAAGTGCCGGCATTGGCCAGAGAGAGCGTGACGAACCCGGAACTCGCTTGCTCCACCTGATCCGAATTATGGAACAAGCCCGTATAGATTCCTTTGACGTAGGGAAACAGATTGGTGGCGAAGACGGCGTTGATGGTCCGGTTGGAATCCATCAGGAAATTGAGGGTCAGCTTGTCGCCGGTGCCGTCCCCGGACCAGCCGGCGAACAGATTGCCCGGGTCTGGTTTCGCCGTGATGTTGTAGCCGCGACCGATTTCCAGCAGTTGCTGGTCGACCGCGCCCCGGATGCTGCCGTGTCCGATGACCGCCAGGGTCAACGGGACCCGAACACTGCGGAAGAAACTGACGATGGACTGGCCGCGCAGGCCGGACGTGTCGATGGCTTCGGCGACGATGGAGTTGGTGCCAGGGGGGACATTGGTCAGGGTGGCGGTCCAGTTGGTGCCGGTCACCGTCGCGGTGACGGGATCGTTGGTGCCCCGTCGCACGCGGACATTGGAGACGCCGACGTTGTCCTTGACCCAGCCGCGGACGGTGACGTCTGCCTGGGTCAGGCTCGTGTTCGCGGTGGGCGACGTGATGGTGACAGTGGGGCGAAGGACGTCGGGCGCATTGAGGAGGATGATGTCGACCGTGTAGGCGTCGCTGTAGTTGACGCAGCCGAGTCCGCCGAAGAACGACACGGGGAGCGTGGGGAACGGGAGAAGCGATCCGCAAACTTCGCGGTAGCGCAGGGTGGTGGTGTCAACGATGCCATTGCCGGGCTGCCGGGCGTTGAATTGTTGCAGCACGCTGAGGCCGGCGATGACCCGTCCGAAGACCGTGTAGCCGCCATTGGCGGTATTGAGGTTGGTGATGCCGGTGCCGCGGCTGTTGTCGCCGAGATTGAAGAACCAGCGGCTGGTCGCGCTGTTGGGGTTGCTCGTGGTCTTGGACATGGCCAAGGTGCCCAGCACGTTGCTTTGCAAACCGCCGACGTTGACCTCGTTCGTGATCGTCGGATACTCCGGCACGGAATTGACCACGAGCATCGGTGAGTTGGCAAACGGAGTGGGAATCGTGTAGCCGCCGCCTTCCAGGATGAACTGCGGAATGACCCGGTGGAGGATGCTGTCGGCATATCGCCCGGACTGGGCATAGGTCAGGAAGTTCGAGACCGTCACCGGCTTGAGCTGATCGAAGAGTTCGACGTCGATGTCGCCGAGCAGGTTGGCGCCGTGTGTAATGCGAAAGCGCACCGTGCTGTTGGTGGCGTTGGTCGAAACCTGGGCGGGCGAACTGAGTGCAAACGCGACCAGGAGCAGTCCGATGAGTTGGGCAATCGGGAGCGGACGGGTGGTGGACACGGGGATTGGGTTCATGGCGGAGCGACAGCAAGGCGTCATCGTTGGCGGCAACGTATCAGGTCCCCGCCCGGGCGCAATGCCCGGGTCATCCCCGGAGCGCGGACCTCCGGTCCGCAGCGGGTGGAATCGGCGGCGCACGAACGAACCTTCAGGCATCGTCTCCGGCTCGCGCCGCTGCGGGCTGAAAGCCGGCTGAAAGCCCGCGGTCCGAACGAGGCAACGGGTTGAATGGTTGCACCCGGTGCGTTGCTCTGGAATTCTCCCGGCACATGAACCCGTTACGCCTCGTATTCTGTGCCTGCCGTCGTCCATCGGTTCCGATGGTTTTCATCAGCTCATGCTGGCGCCTCTGGACGGCATTGATTGCCCTGATGTCATTGGCGTGGTCCGGGTTCGCGGCGGATCCGGCCCAGGCCTTCGAACTGCGCGACGGCGATCGCGTGGTCTTTCTCGGCGATACCCTCCTGGAACGGGAAAAAGATCAGGGATACCTCGAGCTCATGATGACCCTGCGGTTTCCGGATCGAAACGTGACGTTCCGCAATCTCGGCTGGAGCGCGGACACGCCGGTCGGGCTTTCGCGGGTGAGCTTCGACTGGCCCAAGGGCGAGGGCGAAATGTTTCGCGTGCTCATGGAGCAGGTCAAACTCGTGCAACCAACGGTCGTGGTGCTCGGCTACGGCATGGCCAGTTCGTTCGATGGCGAGGCGGGCGTGGCCAAGTTCAAGGCGGACTACGCGAAGTTGTTGGACGGCATCCTTGCGATCAACGCGTCGACCCGATTCATTCTGCTCAGCCCGATCCGACACGAGCAACTCCCGCCGCCGTTGCCCAACCCGGACCGGCACAACGCCATGCTGAATAGCTACGTCCAGGCGATTCAGGAGCTGGCGAGGCAAAGGGGCGTCGCCTTCGTGAATCTGTTCGAAGACCTGGCGCACGCGATGGGCAGCAAGGGGCCCTTGACCGAGAACGGCATTCACCTCAGTCCCCTGGGCTACCAGCACCTCGCCTACACCGTGGCGCGCGGCCTCGGGTGGAAGGGATTTGAACCGCGCTTTGCGGCCTACCCGGATCTTCGCGACGTAATCATCGCCAAAAACCAACTCTTCTTTCATCGCTGGCGCCCGGAGAACAGCACCTATCTTTTCCTCTTTCGCAAACATGAGCAGGGCCGGAACGCGCAGGAGATTCCCCGGTTCGATCCGCTGATCGAAGCCGAGGAAGTCCGCATCGCAAAGCTGCGCGGACTGGCGCCGTCGAGCCCTTCGCCGGGGCAATCGGCCCGCCGCCCGCGTCAGAATGCGCTGCCGGACAAGCCGGCAACGCCTTACAAGGAGCAGCCGCAGCCGACGTTTCAACTGGCGGATCCGAATCTTGAAGTGTCGCTTTGGGCGGAGAATCCGCTGCTCGCCAAGCCCATCGCCATGAACTGGGATGCACGCGGCCGGCTCTGGGTGGCCAGTTCGTCCGTCTATCCGCAAATCGAGCCGGGCCAGGCGCAAGACGACAAGATTGTCATCCTCGAAGACACCAATCGCGACGGTCGCGCCGATCAGACCACCGTGTTCGCGGATGGCCTCTTGATCCCGACGGGCATTGAACCGGGGGACGGCGGCGCCTATGTCGCACAGAGCACCGAGCTGTTGCACTTCAAAGACACCGACGGCGATGGCATCTCGGATCAACGCCGCGTGGTGTTGAGCGGATTCGGCACGGAGGACACGCATCACATTCTGCACACCTTGCGCTGGGGACCGGATGGCCAGCTTTACATGAACCAGTCCATCTACATTCATACCCACACCGAGACGCCCCATGGGGTGGTGCGGTTGAACAGCGGCGGCACGCTGGCGTTGCGTCCGGACACACTGGAGTTGGGCGTAACCATGAAGGGTCTCGTCAATGGCTGGGGCCATGTCTGGGATGATTACGGCCAGGAGTTTCAAACCGACGGCGCGGGAGGCGCCGGCATCAATTGGAATTTTCCGCAGGCAACGTTTCTGACCTACGAAGGTGCGCGACGGATCATTGGGAGTGTGAGTCCCGGATCCTATCCAAAGTTTTGCGGGCTCGAGCTGATCCGCAGCGAGCGGTTTCCCAAGGAATGGCAAGGGAACGCCGTGACGCTGGACTTTCGCGCCAACCGCCTGGTGCGCTTCGAGATTTCCGAGCAGGGCGCGGGCTATACCACGAAGCAGCACGAGTTTCTGCGCAGCACCAATGTGACCTTCCGTCCGATCGACGTGAAGATGGGGCCGGACGGCGCGCTGTACATCGCCGACTGGAGCAATCCGATCATCCAGCACGGCGAGGTGGACTTTCGCGACCCGCGGCGGGACCGCGTGCACGGGCGCATTTGGCGGGTGGGCTACAAGGGCGGAAAGTACGTGCAGGCGCCGGAGTTGGTGCAGGCGGGAAATCGCGAACTCTTTGGCCAGTTGCTGTCGCCGAATGCGTTCAATCGAGAGAAGGCGCGGCGCGTTGTCTCGGAGCGAATTCGCGGTGAAACCGCGGCGTTATTGGGAAAGAGGGGCCCCTGCGAAAATGAACTTGATACCTGGGCGATGGAGCAATGGTCGCGCGCCGACGCCGAGGGCGATGCTGGCCGTCTGGCGTCGTTGTGGCTGCAGCAAGGCTTGGATTGGATGCCGATGACGTTGCTCGATCGTTTGCTGGCGTCGACGGATGCCCGTATTCGAGCTGCGGCGGTGCGGGTGCTGGGATCGTGGGCAGGGCATACTCCGGCCACGTTCAGCCTCCGGCAGCCGAGACTCGATTCCGGGAAGGCGCTTGAACTTCTGGCGAAACGGGTGGTCGACGAACATCCGCGGGTTCGCATCGAGGCGCTGCGGGCGCTGGCACGCATCCCGACCGCGCGCGCGGCAGAGCTCGCCCTGGGTGTTCTCGAGACCGGACCGGTGGAAGGATTTCTCGATTTCGCGCTTTGGCAGACGATCAACGATCTGTCCGGGCCGTGGGCTGCCGCCGTGGAATCAGGGGCATGGAAAAGTGAGGGTCGCGAAAAGCAGCTCCAGTATGCGCTGAAAGCCATCGAGCCGAAGCTGGCCTCGGGTCTGATGGCCAGGGTTGTTGGGGACAAACCGCTGCCGCGCGACGGCTCCGGCGGTTTGCCGGAATTGATCGGGCAGGCTGGCGGCCCGGCTCAGCTGCGACAGTTGTTCGATCAGGTTCTGAGCGGTGGCTTTGTCGATGATGCCGCGGTTCGGGCCTTGAATCTCTTGGCTGAAGCGAGCCGAGTCCGGAACGTCCGGCCCGGCGGTGATGGGTCGGGTGTGACTCGTCTCCTCGAATCCGGCCCGCCGAACGTGCGGGCGGCTGCGGCCAAGCTGGCGGGAACATGGAAGATTGCCGGCGCCACCGCCGGGCTGTTGAAAATGGCCACGGACGGAGGAACGCCTCCGGCGCTTCGTCTGGCGGGCATCGATGGCTTGCGTGAGCTGGGCGGTGCGGATGCGGTGGCGGCTTTGCGCGGTTTGACCAAGGACAATGACGCCACCGTTCGTCGCGCCACCGCCACGGCCCTGGCGGCCACGGATATGAACGGCTCCGTCGCGAAGATTCTCGAAATAGTTTCCGGTACGACCACGGAAGCGGACGCGCTGGCGCTATGGCGATCGCTGCTGGGAGTCAAGGGCGCGACGGCGGCGTTGACCAAGGCCTTGGCGACGGCCTCGCTGCCTGAGCCGGCGGCGCGCGCGGGCTTGCGGGCGGCGCGCGAGGGCGGGCGCACCGATCCAAATCTGGTCATCGCGCTCAACAAAGCCGGCGGGTTGACCGACGCTGGAGCCGCGCTAACGGACAACGAGATTCACGCCATCGCGTACGAAGTGACGAAGGGAAATCCCGTGAACGGCGAACGGATCTATCGCAACAAACAGCTCGGTTGCGTGATCTGCCATGCCATCGGGGGCGCGGGCGGCAAGGTTGGGCCTGACCTAACGAGCCTGGGCGCAGCGTCGCCCATCGTGGATTACATCGTCGAAGCCGTCCTTTTGCCGAACAAGAAGGTGAAGGAAGGCTACAACTCCGTGCAGGTGACCACGAAGGATGGCGACGAATTGAGTGGCAACCTTGTGCGAGAAAGTGCCGAGGAGCTGATCCTGCGCGATGCGACGGCGAAGGAGGTTTCCATTCCCAAGCGCTCCATCGCGACGCGCAAGATGGCGGGCTCGCTCATGCCGGCCGGGCTGGTGGATTTCATCAGCCCGCAGGAACGGCTCGATCTCTATGCCTTCCTGGCGCAACTCGGCAAACCCGGGCCGTTCGATGCCACCAAACAAAACGTGGCCCGCCTGTGGCGCATCAATCCGAAGGTCGGCACGGTCAACGCCGACGAATTGCTCAAGTCCGATCTGCGCGGCAAGGATTGGATTCCGCTCGCGGCAACGGTGGCGGGCGAGGTGCCCCGGACGGAGCTGCTGAACGAGCTCAACGGCCAGAACGCCACGATCTGGGCGGCAACCCGCTTCATCACGAGCAAGTCTGGCCCGGTCCGCTTGAAGATTTCTGGAACCGCCAGCCCGAAGGCATGGATCGATGGCCAAGCCGTGGGCGGGGACAAAGACCTTACAGTGTCGCTGCCAGCTGGGCCGCACACGTTCTTCATCAAGGTGACTACGACCGACCTGACGGAGCGGCTGAAGCTGGAGAGCGACGACGCGACCTTCCTGACGGAATAGTTCCTGGGAACGACCATATTCTGTCGGCGGGCCACAGCCGGAAGGGCCCATCCGCGGAGGGAGGGTTCATGGTGAACTTTCGCTCGCAGCCCATAATGCTGTGAGTCTAGCCAGTGAAAGTCTGGCCGCGGGAATTGACTGAACCCCGCGTAGTGATAACCGACGTCGCGAGATGGCGACATCCGCGATGCAAGCTCGGTCGTAAACGTCCTGGCCG
>JBGARF010000050.1:0-35034 GCA_044230345.1 Limisphaerales bacterium | reverse complement strand
CCCTTCGTGCCTTTTCGCGGCTACTCCCCCTCATCGACCGCGGAGGTTCATGGGGAGCCACCCGCTCTTTTTGACCTGCTCACGGGACATGAACCTCTCATCTCCTTGCTCTTAATCCTGCTCTTGCTCTTGCTCGCTTCGGGAGGAGCAAGAGCACGATTAAGAGCAAGAGCAAGAACCGGACGGTTCATGGGGAGAGGGAACTTCAGCGGCGTCGTGGAAAAACGGATGGGCCTCGACCCGCTCACGCCTTTCTGCCACGACGTCGGTCCTCGCGACGGAAGTCCACGCGTCGTCAGAGCAAGACAGGCATCGCCGCGATCGTTCCTCCCTCTCCCGATCTCGTCGCGCCGAAGTGCGGCGCAGGCGGAGGGGAGGGCTCGGCTTTCGCCCCAGAGCGTCTCTAGCGTGACGAGCGGGGTGAGGTCGAATCGCGAGGGCTTTCTAGCATTTCGCGTTCGCGGCGGATTCCGAAGAGCATCAGGCTGGAAGCTCGCGGTCCTCGACCAAGGAGGTCATCTTTTACCCGCCATCTTTTACCTGGGTTTTGGGCCACGGACGCCGGAACCCCAAGTCCTGGCCCTTCGTGTGCGCGCCGGTTCGATCTCTACCGACCGTCGGAAGAGGCCGTTTTTGGTAAAAGATGGGGGTAAAAGATAGGCTCGTCTTTTCCGCAGTTGCCCCGGCGACGCCCCGGGTGTCACATGGTCCTGGTGAACCGCGACGAGCCATTCGAGTTAACCGCGGCTGAAAGTGACTTGCGTTGCCGCATCCATCCGGCCGTCGCTGCGCCTGGCAACGTGGGCAACACCGGCAATGCCGACGGCCCGTTGCTCGATCTGCCCACGCTGATTTATCTGCCGGGCCTGCACGGCGATTGGACCTTGCTGGCCCCCTTCCGCCATGCGCTGCGGGGACGTTGTCGCCTGGTGGAGTTTGCCTATCCGCGCCGGACGGATTGGTCACTCGATGACTATGCTGGGGCGGTGTTGGCTGAACTGGCGCGACGCGGGATCACCCGCGGGTGGTTGTTGGGGGAATCGTTTTCGTCGCAGGTGGTCTGGGGCATTGCGCGAGCGTTGACCGTGCAGTCAGCGCCTTCGAAGGCGCCGGTGTTTTGTCCGGACGGAATCGTTTTGGTGGGAGGGTTTGTCCGGCATCCGATGCCGTGGGGTGTGCAGCTTGCCCGGCGGATCAGTGGCGTGATTTCACTGCGCGTGCTCGGGCTGATTTGTCGCGCGTACGGGCGCTGGGCGCGCCGGCGATGCCAGCGCGACGGAATTGACGGCCGGGAGTTTGACCTGTTTGCCGCCCGGCGGACGTGTGCGATGGATCGCGACGCGATCACGAGCCGGTACCCGTTGATCCGGGACAACGATTTGCGTCCGGTGGCTCGTGGGGTGCGCTGGCCGGTTTACCTGTTGACGGGTGCGAAGGATCCCATCGTGCCCTGGCCGGCGGTGTCCCGTTGGTTGGAGCGTCACTGCCCGGGCTTTCGGGAGCGAAGAATCATCTGGTCGGCGGGCCACAACGTCCTGCTCGACGCGCCGGGGCGGTCGGCAGACCAAATCGTGGTCTGGACAAAATTTGGTGCGGGAACCTCCAAAAACGGGGAGCCGGTGCCCCGCCGTATGGAACCTGATCTGGGGCAACGCAGACGGGAACACGAATTATGAAATCCTATCAACCTGGAGAGATCCGAAACTTCGCCCTGGTTGGCCATGCCTCAGCCGGCAAGACGACCCTGGCCGAGGCGATGCTGGCCTGTGCCGGCGTCATCAACCGCATGGGCACGATTGAGCAGGGCACCACGGCATCGGACTTTCACGACGACGAGATTGAGCGGCGCATCTCCATTCATACCTCCTTGCTGCACTGCGAATGGCTGGGGCGGAAGTTCAACCTGATCGACACCCCGGGCTATCTGGATTTCATCTCCGAGGGACTGGGCGCGTTGCGGGTCGGCGACTTTGCGCTGGTCGTGGTGCATGCCACGCACGGGATAGGAGTGGGCACGGATCAGGTTTGGAAGTATGCGACCCAGTTTCAGCTGCCGAAGATGATCGTGGTGAACGGCCTGGATCGCGAAAACGTGGACTTCGATGCGATCCTCGCGACGTGCCGCGCTCGGTTTGGCCCGCGGGTGTTTCCGCTCAGCCTGCCCCTCAATCCGGGGCCGGGTTTCAACCGGACGCTCGACGTGTTGCGCAGCGACGTGGTGACCTATGCCACCGATGGCAGCGGCAAGTATACGGAGGAGCCGGCGGCGGGCGTGCACAAGGAACAAGTGTCGAAGCTGCACAAGGAATTGATCGAGCTCACGGCTGAGGCGGACGACGCGTTGATGGAGAAGTTTTTCGAGCAGGGCAGCCTGACGGAGGAACAGCTGCGGGCAGGCGAACACGCGGCGGTGCAGAAGCAGGCGATCATCCCGCTGTTTGTGACCAATGCAGCCGGAAACATTGGCGTGGCCCGCTTGATGGATTTCATCGCCAAATACGGTTCGTCGCCCGTCGATCGCGAGCACGTGGCCGGGCTCGATCTGGCAGGGCGCGAGGTGGACGTCGCATTGAACGGAACCGAGCCGGCGGCCTATGTGTTCAAGACCATGAGCGAGGCACAGTTTGGCGAGCTCTCCTATTTCCGCGTTTACTCCGGGCACATCCATGGCGGCATGGACCTCTACAATGCCGATCGCAAGTGCACCGAGCGCATCGGCCAGATTTTCACCTTGAACGGTCACCAACGGACCGCGGTGGCGGACCTCGGGCCCGGCGACATCGGGGTGACCGTGAAGCTGAAGGACACGCATACCGGCAATACGCTGTGTTCACCAAAGCGCATCGTGACGCTGCCCAAGGTGCGATATCCCACGCCGAACATCCACGTGGCGCTGCGCCTGAAGAGCAAGGGCGAAGAGGACAAGATGGCCAGCGGCCTGGCCTCGTTGCACGAGGAGGATCCGACCTTCCTGTTCCACGTCGATTCCGAACTGCACCAAACGGTCATCAGCGGCCAGGGCGAGCTGCACCTGCGGGTGGTCGCCGATCGCCTCAAACATCGGTTCAAGGTCGATTTCGATCTCGCCGAGCCGCGCATCCCGTATCGGGAAACGATCCAGGCGCCGGCTGAGTCGAAGTATCGCCACAAGAAGCAAACCGGCGGGGCCGGTCAGTTCGCCGAGGTCTGGATGCGGATCGAGCCGCGCGAACGCAACTCCGGGGTGGAGTTCGTCCAGACGTTGACCGGGCAGAACGTCGACCGCTCCTTTGTGCCCAGCGTGGAGAAGGGCGTGATGTCCGCCTGCGCCGAGGGCGTCGTCGCCGGTTATCGCGTCGCCGATGTAAAGATCGACTTCTATGACGGCAAGATGCATCCGGTCGACTCGAAGGACATCGCCTTTCAAATCGCGGGCAAGTCGGCCTTCCGCGAGGCCTTCCTCAAGGCGCGGCCGCGGCTGCTCGAGCCGATCTACGAAATCGAAGTCCAGGTTCCGGAGGATCACCTCGGAGCTGTCATGGGTGACTTGAGCGGACGCCGCGGACGCATCACCGGCACGGACGGCGCCGACGGCTACGCGGTGGTGAAGGCGCATGTGCCGCAGATGGAGCTGTACAAATACGCCAGCGTGGTGCGGTCACTGACAGGCGGCCGGGGCCTGCACACGGAGACCTTCAGTCACTACGAGGAAATGCCGCACGACAAGGAGCAGAAGATCATCGCGGAGCACAAACGGCCCGAGGCGGAGGAGTAAACGCGAAGGCCGCAGAAAACGCGGAAGGTGAGCGGTCCCGTGGCCCGGGTCGATGGTTCGACAATTCTCGCGCGGTCGTGACGCGCGCGCAGGCCAATCCCTCTCCACGTTCACGGCGGCATGTCGAACGCTTCGAGGCGGCTTTGCATGATTCCCGACGATGCGCTGCCGGCGACCGGGTCGGAGTTGGGTCACGGTGACGCCGGCAGGCATCGGGCATGCATTACTTCAGGACCCGCATGGCATGTTCGTGGGAGATTCCAACCGCAGGCGGGCGTGGCGAAGGATCAGGGTGCACCCCAGAGGCGGGTGACCTTCGGGCGTGCGTTACCTTCGACGGACGTGAAACTGCCGCCGGCATAAATGACCCCGGCGGCGTTGATGGCCAGGGTTTCGACCGAGCCGCCGGTGGCGCCATTGGGAGTGCAATCCGACCAGTCGAGATCCAGGCCGACCAGATCTCCGTTGGCCGTCAGGCGGGTCAGACCGTTTCGGGTGTAGCTTTGCGCGTGGGTGAACGAACCGCCGAGGACCATCTTATGATCCGCCTGGACCCGGATGGCTTTTACCACCCCGTCGACGTAGGAGTTCGAGACGTTGGCATCTGGAGTTCCGTTGTCAGACAGGCGGGCAAAATAGTTGCGGATGCCGCCGAGAGCGGTGAACGATCCGCCGATCAGCACCTTTTCGAAATTGCCGCCCTGACCGTTGATGCCGAACGGACCATAGTCGGTTGCGATGGCGTAGACCGGCGCATTGAGGATGGCCGATGAACCCATGTCAAAGGACGAATCCACGGTTCCGTTGGCGTTCAGGCGGCCCAGTTTCTGGCGGGCCAGGCTGCCGAGGACGCTAAAATCGCCGCCGACGACGATCTTATCGGCGCTGGGCGTGCCGGGCGCGTGGACGGCGAGCGAGTAGACGATGGGGGAGGAGGGAGGCCCGTAAACGCCGGGATTGAAGTTCTTGTCCAGCGTCCCGGTGGAATTCAGCCGGGCCAGCCGCGAGTAGGAACTGCCGTTCATTGTGGAAAAGTTTCCACCGACCACGACCTTGCCGTCGCTCTGCAAGGCAAGGGCGAGGATGTAGCCGTTCGGAGCCGGAGCCTGAAAGCCGATGTAGTCGGGGTAGCCGCTGGTGGTCAAACGCGAGATGAGCATCTGCGCCATCCCACTGACCTGGCTGAAGGTTCCCGCGATGATGATCTTGTTGTCCGGTTGGATCGCCATGGCATTGATCACCCCGTTCGGTGCGGGATTGTACCCGGTATCCACCGTTCCATTTAGATTGAAGCGAACGAGATTGGTGACGGTGAAGGGGTAGCCGCTGGGGTAATTGCCGGAATAAACAAACGAGCCGCCAAACACGACTTTTCCGTCAGTTTGAACCACGACGGCTGAGATCGTGGCCCCGCCACTGAACGATCCAGCGGGATTGAAACTGCTGTCGAAGACACAATAAGCGTGAACATCCACGGCGCATGCGGTCAGCAGCGCTACGCTGGTGAGAACTCCGATGCCGGCAGGTCGATTGTATTTCATGAGCACCATCCATTGTTGTGTTTTGATGTTTTTCGAAGTTGCTCGAACCTCCGATCGAAAAGCATGACGCTTCGCTTCGAGGGGACGGGCAAGTGCCCGGCATGCTCCGAAACTGGAGTCATGAGGTCAATGCGTTTTGTCAAGTAGACGCCCTGATGGCGGTATGGCGAGGAGAGGAAGCTGGTCTCAAGAACACCGGGATCACGCCGGGTGGTTGGACGTTGCTGCCGCCGAGGACGGCGGCGCTCCGGAGTGCGCCCGTCCCCGGGCGCAGCGACGCGGTGGTGTCGATCGCATTTGTCGGCCGGTAATGCCGCGGTGCGGAAGGGAGGCGAGGAGATGGCCTCTGCGGAGCGGGTGTTCATGGGAAGCCGCCCGTTCCTTTTCGACCTGCTCACGAGACATGAACCGGACATCCCCCTTGCTCTTAATCCTGCTCTTGCTCTTGCTCTCTTCGGGAGGAGCAAGAGCACGATTAAGAGCAAGAGCAAGAACCGGAGGGGCGGTTCATGGGAAGCCGCCTCCTACGGGCGCAATTAAATCCGGGTGAGGCCCCGAGCATGGTGGGCGATGGAATCAAAGCGAAAGCGGCGGTGCCCGCCGCACTCCACGACGCTCCGCGTGTCCGCGGGCGCCAGTCTGTCGCGCCAGCGTCGTGGAGTGCGGGGCGCAGCACCGCTTTGGATGGAGCACGCAAGAGTTGGCGCGGCGCTCAAGTTTGGGCCCGGCCCGGCCAGACCCGGTGCATAGCGTCCGCACTCTCGCGGAACGTCTGCCCTGCCTTCACCCACTTTTGATCACACCCGCCTCCTACCGTTCTTGGATTTCTTGGTGGCAAAGTAAGGTGGGTATGATATGAACGGGCCATGTTCACCCGATTCCTGGCCCTGGCCCTGCTTTGCTGTACCTTCACCTCCCGTGCCGCAACGTTGGTTGACGCCAATGAAACGTGGCGTTTCCAGCGCGGCACCAACGAGGCTTCGAGCCCGGATACCACGGCTTGGCGTGGTCTGGGGTTTGACGACGCTGCCTTCGTCGATGCGCCCGCACCGTTTTGGTATGGCGACGTGCGGACCGGCGGCACGCAGTTAACCGACATGCAGAATGTCTACACGTGCATCTTCCTGCGCAAGACGGTGTCCGTGACGGGTGCTTCGCAGATCGGCGGGCTGCGCTTGAGGTATTTCGTCGACGACGGATTCGTGGTGTGGGTCAACGGGACGGAAGTTTATCGTGAGGGTGTGACCGGGGAGCCGACCGTTGCGACGCTGGCGGCCAATCAGGCGACGGATCCGGCGCCTTTGGTCAGCGTGACGGTTCCGATCGCGGCGGGCGTGCTGCGCGAGGGCGCCAACGTGATTGCCATTCAGGCCTTCAATACGTCGGCGGCGAGCAGTGACTTTGGGATTGATTGCGCGGTGGAATCGCTCGTCACCGAAACGGTTCCGCCCACCCTCGTGAGCTTCACCCCGGCTGCGGGCGCGCGGACCGAGTTGACCCAGATCACCGTGGTGTTCTCAGAGCCGGTGACCGGTGTGGATGCAGACGATTTGGCGGTGGCAGGAAATCCGCCAACGTCGGTCACGGGGAGCGGGACGACCTACACCTTCACCTTTCCGCAGCCGACGCCTGGCGTGGTGCCGATCACGTGGGAGACGAGCCATGGCATCACGGATTTGGCGGCGATTCCGAATCCCTTCAACGCCATCGCGCCGGGTGCGACCTGGAGCTACACGCTGTTGGACGTGGTGGCGCCCACCGTTGCGGATCGATTTCCCGAGGCGGGCTCGACGGTGAGCGCCTTGGGGCAGGTGGAGATTCGATTTAGTGAGCCGGTCACGGGCGTGGATGCCGCAGATTTGCGCGTGAACGGCCAGCCGGCAACCAACGTGATCGCCCAGCCCAATTCGGTCTACGTGTTCCAGTTCGCCCAGCCCGCTTCCGGAACCGTGCAGTTCCAATTTGGGGCCGGGCACGGGATCAAGGATCAGGCGGTTCCGCCGAACGATTTTGCCGGCGCCGCTTGGAGTTGCGTGCTCGACACCAGCGCCGGCCAGGGCGATCTCGTCATCACCGAGATCAACGCCTCAAACCAAAGTGGATTGCGCGACGAGGACGGCGAGGAGCAGGACTGGATTGAGATTTACAATCGGGGCAGTGCGCCCGCGGATTTGGCCGGGTGGTCGTTGAGCGACGACGCCGAGTTGCCGGGGCAGTGGACCTTTCCCGCCCGGGTGCTGCTGCCGAACCAGTATCTCGTGGTGTTTGCCTCGGGGAAGAATCGCAAGACGCCCACCGGCACCAATCGTTTTCACGTGAATTTCACCCTGGCGAATGACGGTGAGTTTCTGGGGCTGTTCGACGCGGCTTCACCCCGCCGTCTGGTGAGCAGTTTCGGAGCGAAATATCCGACCCAGCGGAACGACTATTCCTACGGACCGGATGCGGCGGGCAACCTTCGCTATTTCGCCGTGCCGACTCCGGGGGCGCCGAATGGATCGAGCGCGACGACCGGCGTGGTTGAGCCGGTGCATTTCAGCGCGTCCCGCGGACATTATACCCAGCCGTTTGATCTGGTCCTGAGCTGTCCTACGCCCGGATCGATCATCCGGTTCACCACCGACGGCAGCGAGCCGACGGAGGTGAATGGAAGGGTCTACGCGACGCCCCTGCGCCTGACGAACACCACGTTGCTCCGTGCATCGGCGTTCCGCACCGGGCTGCTGGTTTCCAAGGTGACCTCGCACTCGTTCTTTTTCGGGCTGACTCCTGCCAATCGCGCGCTGCCGACGCTCTCCATCCTGACCCACTCCAACAACCTGCTGGGCCGGACCGGCATCATCGGGATGAGTGGCGGCACGGGCCCGCCGAACAACGCTTGGACCGCCACCGGCCCGAATGATTACTACAACCCGACCAACAAGGGCATCGAGTGGGAGAAGCCGGCGTCGGTGGAGTATATCGATCCCGTGGACAATTCCGGCTTCCAGATCGACGCCGGCCTGCGGGTGCAAGGCAGCGATTGGACCAGGCCCCGCTACACGCCCTCAAGCAAGTTCTCCTATCGACTCTATTTCCGAGGCGACTATGGCTCCGGTCGACTGAACTATCCGCTGCTGCCGACGGCGGTGGTGAACAGCTTCGACCAGATCGTGCTGCGGGCCGGGCACAATGACGAGACGAACCCCTACATCACCGACGAATTGATGCGCCAGCTGTTTGCCGACCAAGGCCAGGTTTCCGTGCACGGCACCTTCGTCAATTTCTGGCTCAACGGCGTGCTCAAGCTCTACTACAACCCGACCGAGCGCGTCGAAGAGGGCTTCCTGCAATCGTGGCACGGCGGTGGAAAAAACTGGGACATCATCACCGTGGGCAGCGCGGTGCAGGGGGGCGACGATGTTGCCTGGAACTCGCTTCGCAGTTACGTCAGCGGCCAGAACGCCCAGCTCCCGTCCGTATATCAGGAGATCGAGCGCCGGATGGATGTCACCAACTTCGTCGACTACCTGATCGTCAACACCTATGGCGCGACGTGGGACTGGCCGCACAACAACTGGCGGGCGGCTCGCGAACGTTCGGCGACGGGACGCTTCCGCTTTTACGTGTGGGATGCCGAAGGGGCGTTTGGCTTCACCCGCAGCACGCCGACCTTTGACAGCTTCTCGACGTCGGACAGCGGCCTGTTGCCGCCGTCCGGAACGGCGGAAATTCCCCGCTTGTATCAGGGCCTGCGCGTCAGCCCGGAGTTCCGTCTCCTGTGGGCGGATCGCGTGCAGAAGCATTTCTTCAACAACGGCGCCTTGACCGACACGAACATCACCAAGCGGTTTCTCGAATTGCGGGCCAAGGTGCTCCCGGTGATCAACGGCTTCAACAACGCCTACCTCACAAGCTGGATCCCGCAGCGGCGCGCCCCGTTGATGAGCCAGTACGTCCTGTATGGATTGGCCGCGTCGTCCAATGCCCCGATCTTCAGCCAGCATGGCGGCCCAGTTCCGCCGGGCTACAATCTTTCCATGGCGGCCGGCACCAACGGTGTCGGCACCGTCTATTACACTCTCGACGGGTCGGATCCGCGCGTGAAGTTTACTGGCGCCATCGCTCCTGGCGCTGTCGCCTATGGCGCCCCGGTGACCCTCAATCAAGCCGCGTTGGTCAAGGCTCGCTCGCTGGTGGGCACGAACTGGAGCGCGATGACCGAAGCCACGTTCGAAGTCGGCAGCCAGGGCTCGCCCCTGCGAATCTCCGAAATCAACTACAACCCGCCGGGCGGCAGCGTGCACGAGTTCATCGAACTGCAAAATGTCAGTGCCGCTCCGGTCGACCTCAGCGGCTGCTACTTCGACGAAGGCATCGCCTTTACCTTCTCGGCCGGCGCCAGCATCGGCGGCAGCGCCCGAATGATTCTGGCCAATAACACCGACACCAACGCGTTCGCCATCCGCTATCCCGGCGTCGCTGTCGGCGGCTACTTCGCTGGCAACCTGAACAACGCCGGCGAGCGACTTACGCTTCGCACCCCGACCGGGCAGATTCTGCTGTCGGTGGACTTCAAGGATTCCGGCGGCTGGCCGACGGCCGCCGACGGCGCGGGCGCCACCCTCGAACTCTTGTCGCCGTATGGCGACCCGGATGACGCCGCCAATTGGATCGCCAGCAGCTCCGCCGGAGGTACGCCCGGTGCCGCGGCCGCGCCGCCCGCTTCGTCGCCGATCCGTCTCAGTGAAATCATGGCGGAGAATCTCGGCGCCGTGAACAACGCGGGCACTGTCCCGGACTGGATCGAGCTCCAGAATACCTCGGGCGCGCCGGTCAATGTCGCGGGTTGGAGTGTTTCCGACGAGGGCAATGCGCGGAAGTATGTCCTGCCCGCAGGAACGACGATCCCGGCGGGAGGCTTCCTCGTGCTTTGGTGCGACAGGGTCACGAATGCGTCGCCCGGATTGCACACGGGCTTCTCCCTGGAGCGATCCGGTGATTGCGTGTTTCTTTATGACCCCGCGACGAACCGCCTGGATGCCGTGTGTTTTGGTCCGCAGCTCGCCAATCGCACCCTTGGACTCGCCGGCGGTGAATGGCAGTTGAATGACCCGACGCCCAATGCCGCCAATCAGGCGGCCGCGGTTGCGCCGGTTTCAGCGCTTTCCATCAATGAATGGATGGCCAATGCGGCGCCCGGTCTGCCTGACTGGATCGAGCTCTACAACTCGTCCGACTTGCCGGTCGCGCTCAAAGGCTGCTACCTCGGGACGACCAACCTGGTCCATCGCATCAGTTCGCTCTCGTTCATCGCGGGGAAAGGGTTCATCCAGTTGATCGCGGACGAAGGAGTGGGTCCGGATCATCTCGACTTGAAACTGCCGGCGGCCGCTTCTCCCATCGTTCTGTACAGCCCCGCTGGACCGGAGATCGATCGCGTCAGCTACACGAACGCCCTGGAGGGAGTGACCCGTGGACGGCTGCCGGATGGCGCCGCGAACTTTGTGAACTTCCCGGGCTCCGCCAGTCCCGGGGCCAGCAATTTTGTCAACGGCTACGCGGGACCAATCGTGAATGAAGTCCTCGCCCGCAATGTGTCCGCCGTGACCAACGCCGGTAGTTCGCCGGACTATGTCGAGTTGTTCAATCCGGGAGCCGCGCCGTTCAGTCTCGATGGCATGAGCCTGAGCGTGAATTCGCCGCGACCCGGCCAATGGATTTTCCCGTCGGCCACGAGCATTCCGGCGGGCGGTTATCTCGTGATCTGGTGCGACAGTTCCCGGCCGGCCTCGACGACCGCGGGCAGCTGGAATACCGGTGAGTCGCTGGAGGGTGACACGGGTGGTGTTTACCTCTTCAACGCCGCGGGGCAGTTGGTGAACTCGGTCGACTATGGTTTCCAGGTGGCGGACCGACCGATCGGGCTGAGTGGCGGATCCTGGCGGCTGCTCTCGGCCGCCACGCCCGGCGCACCGAACGCGGCGGCCGCGTCCCTCGGCTCCATCGCCGCACTGCGCCTGAACGAATGGATGGCTGACCCGGCCAACGGCCCGGATTGGTTCGAGGTCTACAACAGCACCAATCTGCCCGTGGACTTGAACGGCGTGACGCTCTCCGACGATCCGTCCATCGCCGGTTTCACCCAGTTCCGCGCGGCACCGCTCTCCTTCGCGGGCCCGAACGGGTTTATCCAATGGATCGCGGACGGCAACCCGGACGCGGGCCGCAACCACGTCAGCTTCAGTCTTGACGCGGGCGGAGACAGCCTCCGGCTCTATTCCACGAACGGCACCAATTTCGTGCTGGTTGATGCGATTGCCTTTGGCCAGCAGTTGCTCGGCGTTTCCGAGGGGCGCCTGCTCGATGGCGAGGCAACCTTCGCCGCGTTTCCGGGTTCGGCCACGCCTGGCGCACCCAACGCGGTGCTCGAACCCAGCCTCGTCATCAGCGAAGTCCTGACCCACACCGATGCTCCGCTGGAGGATGCCGTCGAGTTGTTCAACCGCGGCTCCAGCCCGGTCAACGTCGGAGGCTGGTTCCTCAGCAACAGCCGGGACAACCTGAAGAAATTCCGCCTCCCGGACAACACCGTGGTTCCGGCCGGCGGCCACGTGGTGTTCTACCAATATCAATTCGGCGGCGGCTCGCCCACCAGCTTCACGCTCAACTCCGCGCACGGCGACGAAGTCTGGCTCTCGGCCGCGGATGCGGTCACGGGCCGGTTGACAGGTGCCCGGACCGGCGCGCGCTTTGGCGCCGCGGCCAACGGTGTTTCGTTTGGCCGCGTCGAAACGACGGCGGGAGTCGAATATGCACCCCTGACCACGCTTTCTTTCGGCACGTCCGTTGGGGCGGGAGATCCACCCGGATTGCTGGCCACGTTCCGGACGGGGACCGGCGCTGCCAATTCGGCGCCCCGGGTCGGGCCGCTGGTGATCAACGAGGTTCTCTACAACCCGGTCAGCGGTGCGGAAGAATACGTCGAGGTGCGAAATCTCACCGGCGCCGCAGTTGATCTCTATGACCCGGCGTTCCCCTTGAACCGCTGGCGTCTGGCAGGCGGCATCGACTTCACGTTCCCGGCCAATACCTCGCTGGCCGCGAACGGGTTTCTGCTGGTGGTGGAATTTGATCCCGTCGCCAATCCTGCGGCCTTGGCCGCCTTCCGCGCGCGTTACGGCATTTCCGCGGCGATTCCGGTCTTCGGGCCGTTCGCTGGAAAGCTCAGCAACGATGGTGATTCGATCGAGTTGCTGCGGCCCGATCGGCCACAGGGTCCGGAAGCGCCGGATGCGGGTTTCGTGCCCTATCTGACCGTGGATCGGATCAACTATGCCGACGCCGCGCCTTGGCCGTCGGGTCCGGTCGATGGCGGCGGGCTGTCTTTGCAGCGCAAGACGGGCTCGGCTTATGGGAACGAACCGCTGAACTGGATCGCGGCCTTGCCGACCCCGGGAACAGCGAACGGCGCTGGCGTGGTGCCCCCGCCAACCATCACCGCGCCGCCTCAGAACGTGACGGTCTTCGAGGGCGCAACGCCGGTGTTGAGCGTGTCCGCCAACGGCGCCGGGCCACTCTCGTATCAATGGCGCCTCAACGGCACCAAACTCCCCGACGCCACCAATTCGTCGTACGCCCTCGACTATGTCGTCGATGCGAACGAAGGCATCTATGATGTGCTGGTCAGCAATGCCGGCGGTGTGTCCGTCGGTGGCCCGGCCTCGCTGCGCGTCACGGTTCCTCCGATTGTGCTGGTTCCACCCGCGAGCTTGATCCTGCGCCCGGGCAGCAATGCCGTGTTCTCCGTCGCGGTGCGCGGCGATGCACCACTGCGATATCAGTGGCGCTTCAAGGGATTGATTCTGCCCGGTGAAACCAACGCCACGCTCGTCCGCAACGGAATCCAGTTCGCCGACGACGGCGTTTACGATGTCGTCGTCTCCAACCCCGTGGCCAGCACCGTGGCCTCGGCGACGCTCACGGTGTTGGTCAATCCGGCGATCGTGGTCGCGCCCGTGCCTCAAACCATCGTGGCGGGCGGCGCGGTGACGTTGAGCGTCATGGTTTCCGGCAATCCGCTGCCGTTCTCCTTCGAATGGCGCCGTGGCTCGCTGCCGCTGATCACCAACACACTCAATCGTGCCTACGACTTCTACACGTTCAGCACCAATGCCCCTGGCACCTACAGCTTCCGCGTCGTGGTGCGC
The DNA here is from genome assembly GCA_044230345.1 of Limisphaerales bacterium. Classification (GTDB taxonomy): domain Bacteria; phylum Verrucomicrobiota; class Verrucomicrobiia; order Limisphaerales; family JADJPG01; genus JBGARF01. Next base: position 21,550 of record JBGARF010000050.1, on the reverse strand, counting down.
AACCTGGCCAACAACAACCCCGGCGTGGCCTCGGCCCAGATCCCGGTCACCGTGGTGGCAGACACTGACGGCGACGGCCTGCCGGATTATTGGGAAACGGCGTATGGCCTCGACCCGGCCAGCAATGCCGATCGAAATCTGGATACGGACGGCGATGGCGTGAGCAACTACGCCGAATACATTGCCGGGACCGATCCGGCCAGCGCCTCGAGCTACCTGCGCGTGGAACTGTCCACAGTCCCGGGTTCGGCCACGGTGAGTTTCAACGCGATCTCGAACAAGACCTACACGGTTCGTTACACCGACGCTTTGGGCAGCGGCGAATGGTCGCGCCTGCGTGACGTGATCGGGCTGAGCACGAACCGGAACGAGTCGATCCTGGATCCTGCCTGGACCACCAACCGGTTCTATCAGCTCGTGACGCCCGCGCAGCCGTGACCTACGTGACCTGCTAAACCGCGGACGAGGCAACCGCAGAGGACCCGGCTCCCGTCGGGGTGCTAGACCTTGCTGCCGCCGGGGACGGCGGCGGCCCGGAGTGCACCCGTCCTCGGGCGCAGTAATGCCCCATTCGCCCCAGCGCCAACGGCGCGCGATCTCTCAGCCCAGCCCAGCGGGCTGGGTTCACAAGTGAATCATGCGTCCAGCGGCCTCTAGGGCCGCGACCAAGCGTTTGGTTGGAGAATCGATCCCATGCGTGGCGCTCAGCAAACTCGATCCGGTGTCGACGCGGGGCTGTGATTCTTGCCACGAAGGGGTCGCAGCCGACCTGCGGCGAACCGTCACGGAGCCGACCCAATACGGCGCCGGGACGGCGAGGATTATTCCGGAGGGGCGGTTCATGGGAAGCGTGGAAAGGAAACTTCGAGGCGAACTTCATCGTAAACTCACTCGGACCGATTCGAATAAGTGGGGCAGCCGACGAAGTTTGCGAAGCAGGTTTGCAATGCCCGTCCTTCGAGCATTTTCCCGCTTGGAGCCTGCGCGGTCGGGCGGCATGCTCCAGCGCATGTCTATTCGCATGGCTGACCGGTTTGGGAATGCTTGGCGCATCGGGGCGTTGTTGATCGGAACCTTTGTCTCGTTCCACTTGTTCGCCCCTCCCGCCCCGGCGGCGGCCGTGAGGAACGACGCGCGCTGGTGGTCGGACGCCGCCGAAAAGGCCCTTGAGCGGGCCGGAACCAACCGCGCGGAACTCACCCGGGCTCTGATCGAAGTGCCCGCAGCGCGTCGCGACGGCATGCAATTTCTGTTCGAGCACATGCCAGAGCCGGACGGCCGGACCCTGACCGCCGCCTTCCTGCTGGAGAACGTGGCGCTCGCCTATGACGTGTTCGAAAAGACTCCCTGGGCGAAAAAAGTTCCGAAGGAGATCTTTCTCAACGACGTTCTGCCATACGCGTCATTGAACGAGCAGCGGGACAACTGGCGGCGTGTGTTGATCGAAAAATGTCGACCGTTGCTGACCAATGGCGTGACACCGGCCGAGGTCGCGCACACGTTGAACCGCCGGTTGTTCAAAGCAACCAATGTCCGGTACTCAACCCAACGCCGGCGCGCCGATCAAGGACCGCTCGAGACGATGGAGAGCGGATTGGCCACGTGTACCGGCCTGTCGATCCTGCTGGTTGACGCCTGCCGGGCCATGGGTGTGCCCGCGCGGGTGACCGGGACGCCGATGTGGTCCAACAACCGCGGCAATCATACGTGGGTCGAGATTTGGGATGACGGCTGGCATTTCGCCGGCGCTGCCGAACCTGATTCCAAGGGGCTGGACCGTGGATGGTTTCGGGGCGAAGCCGCGCAGGCGAAGAAGGACGATCCACGGCACGCCATTTACTCAACCAGCTATGCCCGGACGGGCACGTCGTTTCCTCTGCCGTGGGCGCCGGACATCGCCTGGGTCAATGCGGAGAATGTCACCGACCGGTATACCGCCAAAACGTTGACGGTGGACACCAACCGGGTCCGCCTGGAGGTAAAGGTGCTGCAGCGCATCGGCGGCCCGCGCGTGGCCGCCCGCGTGACGGTGACGGATCAGGCTGAGCCGACCCGTGTGCTTAATGGAACAAGCCGTGATGAGACGGCTGACCTGAACAACATCCTTCCGTTCGACGTGGTGCGCGCACGCCCTTACTCGGTCGCGGTCGAGCACGAGGGCCGGATCTGGCGACGGGAATTTCAAGCCTCGTCGGGCACCAACCGACAGGAGTTGCTCGTGGTCGCCTTGAGCGAGCCGCGCGACATCGTGCTCCCGACCCAGATGTGTTACGTGCGGCCTCCGGTGAAACAGCCCTTGGCGGCCCGGGACGAGGAACGCTTGCGTCGCGCGGTGTCCGAATATTTTGTCGCGCCCACGAATCTCCAGGCGGCTTGGAAGTTTGGCGGACGTCTTGAGCGTTTGCTGGCGGAGAACGACGCGGCGGTCCGGCGCGTGGTTTGGGACGAATTCAAGCGCTCGCCGGTACAGCAGCCGTTTCGCGACGACTATCAGACGAATCAGGTTCAGTTCGGAAAGCATCGTAGCGCTTACACGGTCAAGACCGTGGGCACCCGTCCGACCAATGGGTGGGCGTTGTTCATCGCGATGCACGGAGGCGGCAACGCTCCGAAGGAACTCAATGACAGTCAGTGGCAGATCATGCAGCGCTACTACCGCGATCATCCCGAAGTGGGCGGTTATCGCTACGTGGCCCTGCGCGCGCCCAACGACACCTGGAACGGATTCTACGACACCTACGTGTATCCCCTCGTCGCCAACTTGATTCGGCAGTTCGTCGTTTTTGGCGACGTCGATGCGAACAAGGTGTTCATCATGGGCTACTCGCACGGCGGCTATGGCGCCTACGCCATCGGGCCCAAAATGCCGGATCGTTTCGCGGCCATTCATGCCAGCGCCGCGGCGGCCACCGACGGTGAAACGACGGCGAAGACGCTGCGCAACACGATCTTCACCGCCATGGTCGGGGAGAAGGATACGATGTACGGCCGCCTCGATCGCAATCGCCGTTTCCAGGAGACGGTGGAACAACTGCGCGGCGGAAGGGCTGACGTCTACCCCGTGAAGGTCGACGTCATGGCAGGTCATGGTCACGGCGGCTTGCCGGACCGCGACAAGATCGTCTCGATGTATCCGGCCGTTCGGAATCCCGCGCCCCGCGAGTTGACGTGGCTGCAAACGGACAAGGTGATCCGCGACTTCTACTGGCTGCGCGTGGAAACGCCGGCCAAGAAACAGGAGATCAACGCCACCGCTGCGGAGAACAAGGTCACCGTGACAACCACGACCAATGTGTCGGCGGTGACGGTGATGCTCGACGGGCGGCTGATCGATTTTTCGAAACCGGTGGAGCTCACAGTGAACGGCCATGCGCATACCCGAAAACTGGCGCCTTCGCTGAAGGTCCTATGTGAGACTTTGCAACGTCGGGCGGATCCCGACCTTGCGTTCACGGCGCAGGTGGAGTTTGTGGCGGGGCGGCCGGTCGAAGCGCCGCGACGATCGCGTTGGGCCTGGCTGGGGCTCGGAGCAAAAGGCCGATGATCGCCCGACGAAGGAACGAAGCGGTGGAGGTTCATGGGAAGTTTCAACCTGCCATTCTGCACGCGAATCGGGGCCATGAACCCGCGACTGCTCCACCTCATCCGGAGGGGAGGTTCACGGGAAGTTTTCACGAGTTCCGAACTTGTGCCCACGGGCCCATGAACCGGGGAATGCTCCACCTCACCCGGTCCCGCTTCGCGCGCTTCGCGGGACCACCCTCTCCCCCGCAGAGCGGCGGAGAGGTATTACGCGGTCGACCGCACCGACTAACCAGTTGCTCGATCTCCGCGCCGCCCGCCTGCGTGTCGATCCGGCCCCGGAAAGGCCACGTCGTTGCCGACGGCCGATCCCATCACCGCGCGGTCGCTGAAGTTCCCCCTCTCCTTGGGGAGAGGGTTGGGGTGAGGGAGGATCGCGACGGCGGTTCGCGTTCGTCCGTTGCTGCGACCTATTCGAGGTTCATGGGAAGCCTCCCCCGGGGAGAGGGAGGAACGCTCGCGGCCGGTTCGTGCGGGCGAGCCGCGTGTCGATTCGGAGGCTCGTCGACGCTCGTCTCGATCCCGCACCTGCTCGCACAAGGGTATCGCCGTTGCTCACGCCGACGTACGCTGCCACGCGGCCGCTGACGTTCCCCCTCTCCCTGGGGGAGAGGGTTGGGGTGAGGGCGAATACGGAAGCACTTCCCTGCGCTGTTCATGGGGAACTCCGTGTTCCTTTAGGACCCGCCCACCGGCCATGAACGATCCACTTCAGGTAGGGCGGGCGCTCCGCCGCCCGCCGGCGAATCGGTGGTGCCAACTGTTATCGCAGACCCGCTCGGTCCCGAGTGAATTCGTCCGCACGGCCGGCGCGCTGCGGAGAGCGCGCCCTACCTTACGGTTCCTCACGGTTTTTCTTTCCTTGGGGCTGATGTGCATGGCCGCGATCGGCCTGTCGGCGCAAACGCCGCCTCTGCCGGCTGCCCCGCCGTCATCGCCTGCGACGACCGACCCCGTCGACATCGAGGGCTGGTTGCGGGAAAACCTCGATGACGACGTGTTCACCATGCTGTTGGGCGAGGTTGATTTTCAGCAGGTGCAGGCTGTCTTTGGAGAACTCTTGCGCAAGCTGGAAGGCAGCGACGCCTACGATTTGGCCACCGTGCGCGCGGCGGCCGTCCGGGTGTTGCCGTTGTTGAAACAATTTGAAGAGACCCAACCCTACGCGGCCTGGCTGGAGACGCAGTTGGACTACATCGAGGTGGCGGATCAATTGCAGCGAGTCGTGAAACCGCTGCCGCCGAAGCCCGGCGCGCCGGCCGTGCGCCCAGCACCGCGGCCGGAGGTGCAGAAGCCCATTTGGGAAAAGCGCCTCGTCAAACGACCCTGGCCGCCGGCTGCGCAATCGTTGATTCCACGGCTCAAGCGCATCTTCCGATCGGTGGGCGTCCCCGCGGAGATGGTCTGGCTGGCGGAAGTGGAATCGTCGTTCAATTCCAAGGCCCGCAGTCCCAAGGGCGCCGCCGGGTTGTTTCAGCTGATGCCGGCCACGGCGCGTTCGTTGGGCTTGTCGACCGGCTGGTTTTTTGATGATCGCTTTGACGTGGAGGAAAGCAGCCGCGCGGCGGCGCGTTACCTGAAATCGCTCTATCAACGGTTCGGCGACTGGCGGCTGGTGCTGGCGGCTTACAATGCGGGCGAAGGCCGGGTCGGCCAGTTGCTGGCGGGGGCGAAGGATAAAAGCTTCGCCGCCATCGCGCCCCGGCTGCCCGCGGAAACACAGCTCTACGTCCCGCGGTTCGAGGCCACTCTCGAAAAACGCGAGGGCGTGATGCTGAACCGCATCGGTCCGGCGCGATAGATGTCATGGCGACCACCGACGAACCGATCTTCGATCGCGCGCAACTCGCCGCGGATTTGGCGCGTTTTGCGGCCCAGGGAATTTATTTCGGTACCTCCTCGTGGAAATATCCGGGCTGGCGCGGACAGCTCTACGACGAAGCGCGTTATGTCTACCGCGGCAAGTTTTCCGAGACACGATTCGACCGCCTCTGCCTCGCCGAATACGCGGAGGTGTTCAAAAGTGTTTGCGTCGATGCCGCCTACTACCAGTTTCCTTCCGACCGCTACCTTGCCGGACTGATGGAACAAGTGCCGGCGGATTTTTTGTTTTCGTTCAAGGTCACCGATGACATCACGATCAAGCGGTTTCCGAATCTGCCGCGATTTGGACGTCGAGCCGGTGAAACGAACACCAATTTCCTGAATGCAGACCTGTTTGCCTCGGCGTTCCTGGGTCCGTGCGAGCGTTTTCGCTCCCAGGTGGGGCTGCTGATGTTCGAGTTCTCGCGCTTTTACCCGTCGGACTTCGCCCGCGGACGCGACTTCGTCGAGGCCCTCGACCAATTCCTTGGCCGGCTGCCCAAGGGCTGGCGCTATGGCGTCGAGATTCGAAACCGAAATTTTCTGCAGCCGGACTATTTCGAAATGTTGCGACGCCACAGCGTCACCCACGTTTTCAACAGCTGGGATGCCATGCCGCCGGTGGGAGAACAACTCGCCTTGTCTGGCAGCGTCACCAATCCCGACTGCGTCGCCGCGCGTTTTCTGCTGAAGCCCGGGCGCAAGTATGAGGAGGCGGTGAAGACGTTCAGCCCGTATGATCGGTTGCAGGAAGTGAACGAGGACGGGCGGGCCGCCGCGGAACGCATCCTGCGCGAGAGCCTGATCGAGAATGCGCGGCGGAAAGTTTTCCTCTACGTCAACAACCGGTTCGAAGGCAACGCGCTGGCGACCATTTTGGCGCTGTTGGTTCGGTTGCAGGGTAAGGGCTGACTGGTTTATCGCTTGCGCCACTCGGTCTTGGGTGGCTCCGGCAATCGCTGGGCTCGCAATGCGGTCCGGAAATGCATCTTGGCCACCTTCGCGAGCTCGGCGGTCCCGTGCCTTTCAATGAACGCCTTGGCCGCGGCGTCGACCGCGGCAGAGGCGCCCTTGGGCAGCACGACGCCGAACTGCTGCTCGAGCTTGGCCAGGCGGGAGACAAACTCGTCGCGAGCGAGGATCGAGGCGGCGGCCACGGCGATGTCTTCTTCCGCTTTGTGACGTTGGACGAGTTCGATCTCGCGTCCGAGGCTCATGAGCGCGTTCGCCACGGTGGATTTCGTGGAGGCGAACTGATCGCTGATCGCGCGCACCGGCAGGGGATTCATGCGATGTCGCTGGCCCATGAGATTTTCGATAACCCGGGCGTGGCCCCACGCCAGCAGCTTGTTCACGCTGCCCATCGAGGCATAGAGACGGTTGTAAGCCTCGTTGCCGATCGGCACCGCGGTGGTCACGCAGCCGGGCGTTTCACGAATGAGCCGCGCCAGCTCGGCGATCTTGCGGTCGCTGGAGATATTCTTGGAATCGCGGACGCCGGCGTCCTTCCACGCGTTGATGACCGCTTCGTTGACGTAGACGCCGGCGATGCAGAGGGGGCCGAAGAAGTCGCCCTTGCCGCTTTCATCGATGCCGAACCTTGGCTGCAACAGTTCGGGATTGAGGACGGCCTCGTAGCCCAGCTTGGCCTGCTGGAGAATTTCGGGTTCGAGCACAAACTCGACAAACTCCTGCGTGCCCTTGCCTTGGACCACGAGTTTGCCGCTCTCGTAAAACACCACGTTGAGCTTCTCCTTCTCGCCGGCGAAGCGCGCATACGGCACCTCGCGCGGCTTGAAGCCATTGCTCCCAAGATGCGCCTTGAGCGCAGCGGCTTGGAGGTCGGTCAGTTTGCAGGTGTAAGACGTGAGCGGCTTCACCGCGTCACTGTGCCTGCAGCCGATGGCGTGATTCGAGCGCAAACTGGAGGAGGCCGCAGCTTGAGGTATGGCGTGGCGCGGCTGAACCTTCGGGCGTCGCCGTTGGGGCGAGCCGCTGCGGGCTTGGAAGCCCGCGGTCCAGATCGGAGCGCGGACCTTTGGTCCGCAGCGCGTGGACACAGCGTGGTGCGGCTGAACCTTCGGGCGTCGTGGTTGGGGCGGGCCGCTGCGGGATTGGAAGCCCGCGGTCCGGAACGGAGCGCGGACCTTTGGTCCGCAGCGCGTAGACACAGCGTGGAGCGGTTGAACCTTCGGGCGTCGCCGTCGAGGCGAGCCGCTGCGGGCTGGAAGCCCGCGGTCCGGGTGATTCAAGGACGCCGGGCGCGGAAGAGACGGGTCTGGTTGGTGGGTTGAACGGTCAGGGTTTCAACGAGGTTGCTGATGGACCCGGTCCAATAGGGAGTCCAAAGGCTCGTTGGCGGGACGGCCATTTGAGTGGTGGATTCAATCGTATGCGGCGGGCCCGGTTGACCGTAGAGACGAAGTCGTGCGGGCGCGGCCGGTGGCGTCAGATCCAACTCCAGCAACGGCTCGGCCCCGACATAAGCAACCCGGCCCGGGTAACCAACCGCTCGGGGCACGGGCTGGCCGTCGGATTGCAGACCGGCCACGGCGGACACGGGCAGCGCGACAAAAGCCGACGCGTGAGCGGGAGTCGCGGCAAACCGGAGATGGGCCACGGTGATTGTGCCGGACCACGCCTGGCCAACGGGCGCTTCGAGCCGGATGCGAAATTGATCGTTCCCGAGCGGCTCCAAGGAGGCGTTGCTCGTCGATGGCGTCGGTTCCAAGGCGAAGGATCCCAGGCGAGGATCGGCCGCTTCAAAGGTCAGGGTGGCGCGGATCGTGGGGACGGTGGCATCGACGACGACGGGAATTCGGCCAACGTTTCCGGCCGCAACCGGGCCAGATCCCAGTTGCACCTGGAGCAGGTCGCCGACCACGATCGTGAATGTCTGGCGACTGGTCAGGGAGGGCACGCCGTTGTCGGTGACCTGGACGGTGACGCTATTCGTGGTGCGGGCGTAGTCGGCCGGCGGTGTCCAGGTGAATAGGCCGGTGGCGCGATGAATGCGTGCTCCGCGTGGTGCGCCCGGCGCCAGGCTGAAGAAGAGTTGTTGGGCCGGCACGTCGGGGTCGGTGGCCGAGTTGGGCACGAGCAGCGTGTTCTGGACCAACGCGGCCTGAGGGGCGACAGGTGCGAGGTTGGGCGGTTGGTTGGCTTCGCGCACGAAGATGCGGATCGTGCGGCTGGCACTGCGGGCCGGGCTGCCGTTGTCGCGCACGGTCACGGTCACCAGATATTCGCCGGGCCCGCGGGATTCGCCCGGCAGCCATTGCAGGAGCCCGGTGTTGGCGCCGACGCTGAGGCCAAAAGGCGCGCCCGGCTCGAGCTGCCAGGTAAGCGTTTGGTTGGGCCGATCGGCGTCGGTTGCGGCCACTGGAACCGAGAGCACGGTGTCCTCGTCGAGGGCGAGATCGGGATTCGCCTCGACGAACACCGGGGCGCTGTTGAGTTCGCGGACGATGACCGCAAAAGATTGGGTGGCGGAAAGGCTGGGCACACCGTTGTCGGTGACAACGATGATCACCTGGTTCGAGCTGCCGCCGTCGGTTTCGCCTGGGTTCCAGCGCACCACGCCTTCGATCGAGTCGAGGGTGGTTCCGGCGGGCGCCGACAGCAGTCGGTAGGTGAGGGCTTGCCGCGGCAGATCCGTGTCGAACGCCGTGGGACGCAGGCTGAGCGCGGCGCCTTCGTCGAGCGTGACATCACTGATGGGCAGGAGGGACGGCGGGGTGTTGAGGGCGGAAGCGACCGTTTGGGCGTCGGCGATGGCCGGAATGATTTCCGTGTTGCCGGCGAGACCCGTGGCCCGCGAATAGAAGGCGTAGGTCTGGCCGAGCGTGGCGGTGAAGAGCGCGCTCCGCTGGGTGGTGCGGGCGAGCCAGTTGGAATAGGCGCCGCCGTTGACCGAGACAAAAATGTCGAAATGCGCGAGCCCGCTGCCGCCGGGTTGGTCGGCTCCATCCCATTCGACGGCGAAGCTCGTTGGGCTGGAGGCCGGGAGTGCGGCCACAGCGCTGGTCGGCGCGTTGGTGTCACGGTCGGCGGGGGCGAAGGTCAACGTGTAGCGCCCGGTGCTGTCGTGGTCGAACAGATGAAGCGTGTGCTCGCGCCGCGCGCCCGGGATGGAGGATGGAAACGTGCGGTCGGTGGTCCAGGCATTTTCCGGGCTCCGCAGCGTGCGGCCGTCGGAACGGCGAACGCCGATCAGGCGCAGGCCGGGTCCCGGATTGGGCAGGCGCAAATAGGCCCAGCCGGCGGGCATGTTCGCGGTGAGTTCCACCTGCGGATTCGTATCGGTGACGGGCTCGCTGACGTTGGGATCTTGGCCGAGGGCAACGGGCGCGTTGCTGCCAGAGCTGAGGTAGAGCGTGTCCGGCAGGTTGTCGGGGTCAGGTTGATCGTTGACCAGAAAATCGGGAAGCGCATCGGCACCGGAGCGATCGTCGCGCACGGCGTGGATCAGTTCGTGGATCGACACGCGATCGATGAGCGAAAGGTTGGTGGCGCCGAAGGCGTCGACGTGGGTGAACGAGGCCCGATAGTCGATGAACTTGCCTTGCAACGACGACGTCATGTCCCAGACGACAACGCGGGAGCGGTTGGGATCGATGTCGCCGACATTGAGGTTGAAGGAGGGTGTGAACGGGCGATCGTCGACGCGGGCCCCGAGCAGTTGGAAATCGACCAGCAGGCCCTTTTCGTTTTCCTGGATGCGCGGAGCGGCGGAAGCGATCTGGAAGTTGCGGGCGGTGCCGGCGCCGGCGTTGCGGATGCGCAAGCCGAGGGCGAACGGCTCGGCTGGCTCCAGCTCGGGCGTGAACGGGTCGTCCGAAAACACATCGCGCTGCTGGAAATAATCCAGGTGCAGGCGGGCTTCGGGCAGGACGGTGATTTGGCCGGGCAAAAGCGGGACCGTGAGATCCTGGCCGTCGAGCGTGAATCGCAGGGTGCCGCCGATTTGATAGGCGGCGGGGGCCAGGGGCGCGGCGTCGAGCGTGGGAATGAACAGGAAATCGGCCGTGCCGTTTTGACCGGCGGGCAGGCGCCCCTGGCCGTTGATGGCGGTGAGCCCGGTCAGAGTTGGGCCGCGCACGACGAAGCGTTCGGAGGCGGGTTGACCGTTGGCGTCGCGGAATTCCACTCCGAGCTGAATCCCGGTGAGGTCAGTGGCGCCGCCATGGTCGATCACCAGCGTGCCCCGGAACGCGGCCCGGGTCATCGTAATGTCCTGGCTGAGTTCAAGGCGCACACGGGCGCAGACGCCGGGTCCGGCGCCGGTGCCAGAGCCGGCGCCGTTCGCGGCCGGTTGGAATGCGGGCTCGAGCGAGCCGCCCGCGCCGGAGCCGGCCGGGGCGTTGCACGGGCCGGGGATGGTGGCGGCCACGAACGAGAACGTGGAGCCGGCTCCTCCGCTGTTCGGAAAGCCAAGCGAGTTCAGCAGATTCGTGCCGAACATGAACAACGTGTTGGTCGTGGCCTGCGGACCGCAGGCACAGAAGGCGCTCAACCCAAAGTTCGTTCCGTCCAGGGGCGGCGGCAGCGCGCCCGGCGGAAAGAACACCGAGCCCAAGTCACCCGAGCGCTGATAGCCGCGGATGCGTGCCTTGTCGCATTCGTCGAGGTTGCCCAGCAGACATTCCATCGCCGCGCGGTTGGCCCGCACGTTGTCCTCGAAAAAGGTCGGGCTCGAACTGTCGAGGAATGGGGCAAAATCACAACCGGTTTCCGGCACACACACCGCATGCAAAGTCACGGTGGCCGTCTTGGTCACAAAATTTTTCCCGCACCGGAACCGCGTGTCGATCGGAAGTTGGATCACGCAGTCGTCGCCAGGACACGACGGAGGGGCGCCCGCCAGACTGAATCCATCGCCACCGACTCCACCACCACCACCACCATTGCCAGCCCGGGTGCGGATGGTGACGGGAACGGAGATCGTGGTTTGGGCGGGCAGTTCCTCAATCTCGCTGACCAGCGGCGTGATGATGTAGTTCGGATGGCTGGGGGTGGGAATGCGCACGCGCTGCAGCGAGATCAGGCCGGTGTTGCGCAGGCGGATGGCGAACTGGCTGGTTCGTCCCGGAAACACCAACGGCACGATCTCGGGGTTTTCCACCACCAGATTGGGCTGGGGGACCTCGGTCTCGAATTGGGGCTCGAGCACAACACGGTAGTGATCGGTGATGACCGATGGCACGACGCGCCATTCGTAGGTCACCTCCTGTCGGAGCATGAACACTTCCTGCTCGGTGGTGATCCCGGGGCTGATGCGCACGCCGCCGCGGGTGAGGCTTCGGCGCGCGGCGACAGCTTCGAGCTGGTAGGTGCCCTCGGGAAGATCGCGAAACGTGAGCTCCCCTTGGGCGTCACTCGTGCCGTTGGTGACCACCTCGCTGGTGAACGGATCGCGCAACGTCACCAGCGCGTTGGTGACGCGAGGTGCGCCGCTCGCATAATAGGTGTGCTCATCGGTGACCGTGAGGCGGACATCGCCGCGCGCCGCCGACAGGGCTCGAAACTGAAACGGCACGCTGACGCTGACGTTGACGTTGACGCCCGAGCTGGCGGCAGCGCCCGGGCTGGACCCGGAACGGGTGTGGATCACCAGGGTGCCGTCATAGCGACCGAGGGGAAGATCCGCCGCGGGGTTGAGGGCCAGGACGATGGGGTGACGGCCGCCGGGCGGCAGCGAGGGGAGCGGTGACGCGGAGGCGAGCGTTAGCCAGGGGACAACCGGAAGCGCCACTTCGAGTTCGCCACTGGGAGCCCCGCCGTCGTTGGCCACGTCAATCTGGACCAGCGTTTGCGTGCCGCGCAGCATGCCGGCCTCCAGCGAGCCGGGTGTCGCGGTGAGACGGGCGGCGGGCGGGGTGACGGTGAAATCGATCGGAAGCCGCAGGGTCGCGCCCTCCAGTGAGGCGATGACCAGATGAAACCGTCCGCTCACGGGCGTCGCCAGGGAGCTGGAAATCTCGTATTCGAGCACGTTGGTGCCTTGTCCGACGAGGAGGTTGGTGGTCGTTGCGGTGACGTTGAAGTCGAGGGGGAGCCCCTCTGGAGTGACCGTGATCCCGGTCAACGGCAGGGGACTGAGATTGCGCAGTTCCACTTGGCCGCGGGCGGGCGTGTTGGGATTGAGGCGGAGGTTCAACTCCCAGGGGAGCGCGCCCAATCCGAGCAGGGTGAACTGATCCTGGATCGGATCGGCGGCAACGCTCGGATGATCCGCGCCGAGCGTGTAGAGCCCGGCTTCACCCGGGATTGGACGGAACACGCCGGAGAACCGGCCATTGCGATCCGACAAAACCGAAAAAGTCCGCCGGGTTTGGTTCACGTGAACCCAAACCGTGGCCGTGCGGAAGGGGGCTGGCGAACCGTCGGCGCTGAAGAACGTCCGTCCGCTCACCGGAATGGGCGTGCCGGAAACAGCGGCGTCGATTTCCGTGTCAACGGTGGCGCGGTAGGAGGGTTGCACCACGATGGGCAGCGAGAGCGCCGCGTTGTTGCGTTCCGAGCCCTCGGCGAGATGGCGTCCGGCGTCCGTTCGCACCAGCAGCCAGTAGACACCGGGTTCGACGGGGGCGGCAAACGTGCGGCTGACCGTATAACTTTCGCCGGCCAGAAGAGGGCCCTGGTTCGTGGCGGTAGTCAGAAGCGTGGTGTTGATGCCCTGCGCGTCGCGGGCCAGTTGAATCTCGTCCGTCCACGCGCCCAACGCCGAGGCCAACCCGCTGTTGGTGACGCTCCAGACCACGGTCAACGTGGCCTCCGTGAGCACATTCGTCGACGCACTCACTTCGCTCACGGCCAGATCCGGCACGTTGATGTCCGTGATCGACAGCGGCGCGCGTCCAGAGTTGAACCCGGGTGAATTCGCGGAAATGGTGACCTCCTGGACGCCGTCGCTCTGACCGTCGACCAGTCCGGTCACGACGACATTGCTCGAGGTTTGGCCGGGGGCGATCAGAACGGAGGAAGGTAGCGAGAGTTGGCCGGCTGGCTGGGCGGATAACGTGACGAACAGCGCGTTGGTGGCGGGCGTGTTGCGGGTGATGGTGGCGATCGTCGTGGTGCCTTCCGCGATCACGGCGCGGTCGAAGTTCACGGACAAGGCGGGACCATCGTTTTCGAGAATGAGCAGGGTCGAGGTGGCGGTGGCGCCGGGCACAGGACTGCCGCGGTCCGTCAGGCCTTCCGCGATGAGGTCCACTGACTGCGCCCCGCGGGCGAGGAGATCGTCGATCACATTGACGGCGAACGAAACGGCCGGTTGGTTGGCGGGGATCGTGACCTCGTCCGCGATCTGGAGGTGGCTCGCGGCTGAGACCCGCAACCGCACGCGCTGGGGCGCGGAGGATACCGGCGATCGGGTGACGACGGCGGTGGCGGCCGGGTTCAGCTTGTTCTCCGCGACGCTTGTCTCCGACAACTGCAGCGTGAGGCCGACCGTGTCGTCGTCGAGCAGGTTCAACCGAACTGAGGCTCCAGGATAGTTCGTTGCCGACGCGTGGATCGCCACCGTGCGGGGGCCGGACACGATCGCGTCGTTGATCGGGCTTACGGTGAAGGTGGCGTTCGTCCGGCCGGCGGGAATGGTCACGGCAGCGGGCAGGTTGAGGCTGCCGGGACGATCGTTAAAAAGGGAAACGATGAGTGCGGTGTTGGTCTCCGCATTGCGGGTGAGGGTCGCCGTCGCAGGACCGCCGTTCTCGGCCAGGCTGGCTGCATCGAGACGAAGCGTCAGCGCGGGGAGATCATCGTCGGTGATGGTGAACGTGTTCGTGGCGGGCACGTGGCCCGGGGCGGCAACGCTGATGCCGTTGGTCGACGTGGCGCCAGCGATGGCATCATTCTCCACGCCCACGAAGAAGCTCGCTGCGCTGGCTCCTGCGGGAATCGTCACGAGCGGAGGCGCCAACAGCCGGGCGGTCGGGTTTTGAGCCGGGGCGACGGAGACGGAGACCGCGAGCGCGGCCGAGGCGTCGCTGTTGCGTGTGACCGTGGCGAGCACGGCCTGGGCGCCGGCGCTTTCCAGCACCGCCGCGGGCGTCAGGCTCAGCGCGAGCGCGGCGGGGATCGTGAGTGTCGTCGTGGCGATTGCCTGGTTGTTGGCGTCGTTCTCCTCGAACACAACGTCGCTGGCGTCGGTTTCCACGACTGCAAATCGTTGACCTGTGCCGAACCCGGGCAGGGTGACCTGTTGGGTGCGAGTGATGGACTGGCCGGCGGCAAGAGATCCGGTGAAGAACACGGAGGTGAGGAATTGATCGTTGCCGATCGTGGGATCGGACGAGAGGAAGACGTGATCGGACCACGGGCCAGTGGCGGGCACGGAGCCGGCGTTCCGGATGGTCCAGACGAGCGGGACGGATTGTCCGGGCCGGCCGGTGGCGGGGAGAGAAATGTTGGTGACCACCAAATCAGGGTAGGGTGCCGGCGCAATCTGGAGTTGGGCTTGCACCGTGTTGTTGGCCTCGCCGGTGCCGTCGGCGTTTTCCTCCATCAACTGATCAAACACATCAGTCGTGATGGCGATTTCCAAACGACCGACGGCGCGGGTTCCTTCCGGCAGCCGGAACGAGTGCGTTCGCAGCCGGCTGGAGCCGGGGACAATGGCGCCCTGCCCGGCGGCGGGTTGGTAGGGCAGGGACGTATTGAGCAGCACCTCGGCCGTGTTGGTGTTGCGAATGACGACCCGATCGTAGAAGACGCCGTCGGCGTGGACGTTGCCCTGGTTGGTGATCGTCCATTGCAATTGAAGATCGGCTCCGGCGCGGGCGGCCGGAGCGGCGGTGGCGGTGAGTCCTCCGACCGTGAGATCGGGCGCGGATCGGCTGAGCGCAACCTGTGCGTTGTTGGCTTCGGCGGTGCCCGCGGCGTTGAATTCGAACACGCGACTGTCGCTATCCGTGGAGACGCTCACCTCGAAAGTGCCGTAAGCCTGACTGGAAGCAGGGACGATAAAGCTCAGCGAGCGTTGCCGTGAATCGCCAGGTGCGAGGTCGCCGAGGGCTTGGCCTGGGCTGGCACCGCCCGGGGCGACGGCAGCCGGGTCGTAGTCGGCGCTCTGATTCGCGATGATCTGTCCGGTGCGCGTGTTGCGAACCACCAACGTTTCCGACCAGGACCCGGTGGTGGCGCGGGCACCGCTATTGGTCAGGATCCAGTGGGCCGTGACCAGCGAGCCCGTCGGCCAGGCCGCCGCCGGCGACAGGGTCAGGCTGGCGATCTGCAGGTCTGGGTAAGGCGCGAGCGAGGTCGTGAACGCCAGACTGCCGCTGTTGTTGGCTTCGCCCGCGCCCGCGGAGTTCTGTTCGAACAACACGTTGGCGCTGTCGGTGACCACCGTTAGTTCCAGCAGACCGACGCTGTCCGGACCGTCGGGGAGGGTGAGGGAGATCTGACGGTTGCGACCTTCGCCTGGAAGGATGGCGCCTTGGAGGTTTTCTTCGTAGGTCAACGTCCGGCTGAAGAGCAGCCGGCCGGTGCCGGTGTGCCGGACGGAGACGCGTTCGGTGAACGAGCCTGTCGTGGCGGCGCCGCCCCCGTTGCGCGTAAACCAGGTGGCCGTGGCGGACTGTCCCGACTGCAGGTCGCTGGCGGGGTTCAGCGCGAGATTCGCGATGACCAGGTCCGGTGCGGCGTTGGTTTGGAAGAGCGGCGTGGGCGCGTTCGGTGGAATGGGTGAAAGCAGGAAGGAGTAGGAGCCGTTGGACCCGGTGTCGCTGTAGCGCCCTTCCACGGACAAAAGATACGAACCGGTCTGAGGAATGATGAGCGGGCTGAGGTCGGAGTCGGCGCGGATGGGATCGATCCAGGGCCGGCCGTTGGGCGTGAGGATGCGAAGGTAAGGCGCGGTGCTGAACCCGCTCCGCGCGCGTCCGTCATAGTAGAAACGCTCGCCGGCGGCGGCGGTGCATTGCCAGAGCGCCGTGCCCGTGGCCGGGCTGATCGAGTTGGTGACCAGCCCGCCCGGGGTGAAGGGAACTGCGGTCGCCGCATCGAGCAGACGGAACGCGTATCGGCCGGTGACGGCGCCGTTGCCGGCAATGCGAATGACGTGGTCGCCCGCGCCCAAGTCGAGCACGGGAAAGCCGTCGACGCTGTCGGAATTCCACAGCTGCCGATCGAACACCAGTCCGGCCGGCCCGTTGATCGTACACTGCAGCGGGCTGTCGAGCAGGGTATCGAAGTAAACCCGCGTCGGGGCGGGTAACGTGAGTTGATAGGATTGGGCCTGGCCGGGGAGCTCGATCGCCCCGGCGGCGGTGGCTCCCAGCGTGAGCGTTTGCGTGCCGTCGATGACCCGATGAAGCAGGAACGAATAGCCGCCGTTGGTGGAAGTTTCGGTGTAACGACCTTCGACCGACAACAGGTAGTCGCCGGACAATGGCGCGGTGAAGACGCCGAAATCCGCATCGACGCGAACCGCGCCGGAGAGGTCGGCGCCTAACGGGCTGACGATGCGCACATGGGGGACAGCCGTCAGGTTGGTGCGACCGCGGCCATCGAAGTAGAACCGTTCGCCGGCGGTGGCCTGAAAACGATGCAGGACCGTGGCGGCGCCCGGGGCGAGAGTTCCGGCGACCAAGGTTCCCGGGATGATCGCGGTGGCCGCGGAGGAATCGATCAGACGAAAGGCGTAGGCCGGAGTGGCGGCTGCGTCGGCGTCCACCGTGAGCGCGTAGTCGCCAGCGGGAAGGTTTAACATCGAGAAGCCGTCGGCGCTGTCCGCAGCCCAGAAGGGGCGGGCATTGACGATGGTGCCCGGTGGGCCGCGCAACGACCACTTCAACCCGTTGGCGGCGGCTTCATCGGTCAACGTGTCAAAGAACAGTCGCGCGGGGGCGCCGAGGGCAAAGCGATGAACCTGCTGCTGGCCGGCGTGTGCGATGGCGCCGGTGATGGTTTGCCCGATCGTCAGGGTGTTGGTTTCGTCGAGCACCGGCTGGAGCAAGAAGGAAAAATCGCCCTGCGCGCCGGTGTCGGTCGCGCGACCTTCCACGGTCATCAGGTATTCGCCGGCGATGGGAACAGTGAAGGGCTCAAGGTCCGACGTGATGCCGAACGCCGGTCCGAGAGCGGCCCCGCCGGGTGGAAGCACACGGCTGTACGCCTCGGTGGAAAAACCGGCGCGGGCGCGGCCGTCGAAATAGAATCTGTCGCCGGCGTTGGCGGTGAAGGTCAACAACGCGGTGGCGCGCGCCGGTTGAACGGAGTTGGTCACGATGCTGCCCGGAGTGAAGGCGGTGGCGGTGGCGGCGTTCAGCAGCCGATACGCATAGGGCCCGGCCGCGCCGCGCACCGTCAATTGGTACGAGCCCGCCGGCAGATCGAGCACTGGATTACCATCGCTGCTGTCGGACTGGGCGAAGCCGCGGTTGTTGACCAGCGTGCCGCCCGCGTGCTGCAGCGACCAGGTCGCGGCGCTGTTGGCCAGGCTGTCGAAAAGAAGACGCGCGGGGGCGCCCAGGCTGAACGTGAACGCGTTGGTCGTGGTGGCGTCGGGCAGGCTGCTGCTGACGGTTTGCCCCGGGACGATCGGTGTACCGCTGAAGGCCGGCAGCGGCACGTTGCCGGCCGGCACGACGTTGAATTGATAGGCGCCGCTGCCCGTGTCACCAAAGTAGCCTTCGATCAGCAGCGTGTAGGTGCCCGCGAGGAGCAGGCGATTGGTGCCCTGATCGCCGTTGAAGTTGGCTGAGAAGATTCGCCGGCCCTGGGGATCGAACAGTCGCCATTGGCTGTTGGGCGCGCCCGTCCGGCTGATCCAGTCGAAGAAATAACGATCCCCGGCGCTGGCGACAAACCGATAGACGTCGGTTTCATCGACCGGCGACAACGTGCCGCCCACCGCGCTGCCCGGGGAGAGCAACGTGCCCGTGGCCAGATCGAACAGGCGGAATTGATATGGGCCCGTCGCATCGCCGGCCCCAGTCACGGTCAAGGTGTAGCGGCCGGGGTCGAGCCACAGCGGATCGACGGTCGCGTCGCCCGCGTCGAAGCGGCGATTCGCAAACATCACACCCAGCGGACCCGTCAGGGTGAGACGGAGCGCCGAGTTGACGCGGGAATCGAGGTAGAACCGTCCGGACACAGCCACCGTGAATTCGTGGTGGGCCGCCTGGCCCGGGCCATCAATGGCTCCGGTGGTGAGCGCGCCGAGCGCGAGCGGTTGGACGGTGTCGATCACGGGACGGACGTTGATGGCGTAGCTGCCGGGCGCCGAGTCCGCATGGCTGCCTTCGACGGCCAGCGTGTAAAGGCCTCCGGCCGACAGCGTGATCGGCCCGACGTCAGTCAACGGGCCGCCAAACACCTCGCCACCGTAGGCGTCGAAACAGCGCCAGCGTGCGCCCGGGATCGCGCTGACGCTGAGCACGTCGAAAAAGAAGCGCCCGCCGGCCGGGGCCGTGAACCGGTGCAGATCCGTCTCGTTGGCGGGGGCCAGGGCCCCGGATGCCGTCGAACCCGGGCTCAACGGCACAGCCGACGCCAGGTCGCGGAGCGCGAAGGCATATTCGCCCAGTTCATCGCCGGCGCCGGACACCGACAAAACGTAATCCCCCGCCGGCAGGTTGAGTGACGGCTGATGGCCGTCCGAGACGTTGAACAGCCGGTTGTTGATCAGCCGTCCACCGGGTCCGTCGAGTGAGCAGCGCAGAGTGCTGTTGGTCAGGGAATCGAAGTAAAGCCGCGCGGGCGCGGCCAGTGTGAACGCGTGGCCCTGAACCTGACCCGCGTGCGCGACGGCGCCGCGGACAACCTCACCGATCGTCAGCGGCTGGGACGCGTCCCGGACAGAAGTGACCTGAAACACATACGCGCTGATGGGGTCGGCCAGATGTCCTTCGATCAGCAGGGCGTAGAGGCCGGCCACGGGCAGCGTGATCGGGCCTCGATCCGCGATGAAACCGCTGAAGATCTCGTTTCCGCGCGGGCCAACGCAGCGCCATGACGTGTTCAGCAGGCCGGAGGCGCTGACGAGATTGAAGAACAGCTTTGCGCCCGCGCCGGCTTCGAAGCGATAGGCGTCGGTTTCACCCGGCGGATTGATCGAACCGGTGACCGCCAGGCCCGTGGTGAAGAGCGGCGCTTGATCCAGATCCAGCAATCGAAAGGCAAACCCTCCAACGTCGTCACCCGTGCCCGTCACGGTCAGCGAATAGTCGCCCGGCGGGAGGGAAAGGACGGGATGATTGGCATCGGCAGAGTTGAAGGCACGGAGATTGACCACGACACCGTCGGGGCCAGCCAGGGTCCAGCGCAGCACACTGTTGGTGCGGGCATCGAAGTAGAGGCGCGCGGTCGCGTTGAGCGAGAACAGGAATTGCCGACTTTGGCCCGGCGTGCTGATGGAGCCCGCAATCACCGCGCCAATCGTCATCGCTTCCGTCGTGTTGGTCACCGGCCGGACATTGAATGCGTGCGCGCGGAGCCCAGGATCGTCGCCGTAGTAACCTTCGACGGCCAGCAGGTAGGTGCCGGTGAACGGCATGGTGAGCGGGCCGCGGTCGGTGCTGATGCTCGCTCCGGCCAGAGCGGTGCCGAGCGGGCTGAAGAGTTCCCACTGCGCATTGACGGGGGCGTTCGTCGCGTTGAAGTCGAAGTAAAACCGGGCGCCGGCCGAAGCGTTGAATTGATAAAGGCTGGTGGCCGTGGTGTTCGAGAGCGAGGCGTTGACCGGCGTGCCCAGTACTAGCGGGCTGGCCTTGTCCAAATCAAGCAGACGGAACTGGTAAGGCACGCTGCCGGCGATCGATCGCCGCACCCGCAGTTGATAGCTGCCGGGCGGCAGGTCAAGGATTCCCCCGCTGCCGGCATTCCAATCCGTGCCGTTGAGTGCGCGGCTGTTGACGACAAGGCCGGGCGGCCCTTCCAGGAACCATTGCACTCCGGGGCTGTTGGTCAGGCTGTCGAGCAGAAGACGAGCGTCGCTGCCGAGCGAGAACACATAGGCATGGGTGGAGGCGTTGGTGAGGCTGCCGGCGACGACGGTTCCGATGGTCAACGGCAGGCCGGTGAACGGGAGTGGTGGCGTGTTGCCCTGGGGAATGACGACAAAGGAGTTGGTCACCGGGCGATCGTTGCTGACGAATCCTTCGATGAGCAGCGTGTAGGTTCCCGCGACACGTTGAGTGACGGCATTCGCGTCGTTGAAGGCGGAACCAAAAACCTCGTTGCCGTAGGGGTCGATCAGTCGCCACCAAATCGATTGTCCGGGACTGATGAATTGACGATCGAAAAACAGCTGGTCGCCAGCCGCGGAGTTGAACTGGAACGCGCGCGTCTCGTTGCCGGGATTGAGCACGTTCGAAACGATCGTGCCCGGAGTAAGCAGGGCTGCCCCGCTCAATTCAAGCAGCCGGAACGCGTAGGAGTTCGTGTTCGCGTCGTCGCTGTCCACGATCAGCCGGTGAAACCCCGGGGTCAGCGCCAGCACCGACGAGCTGCCGGCATCCGAGCTGGTAAAGGACCTTCGATCCACCAGCAGACCGGCCGGGCCTTCGAGTGACCAGTTCAACGTGGCGATGTTGGTCAGGGCGTCGAAGGCAAAGCGGGCTCGATTGGTGAGGTTGAAGGTGAAGACATCGCGTTCGCCGGGAGCGGAAATCGAGCCCGCGAAAACATTCGTGGCCGCGGACTGCGCACGAACAGTCCATGGCACGAGCAGGGAGACCAGGGCCAGTCCGAGGACAATCGACAGTGCGCCCCGGCAGGGACGAAACGAGCGCGGATACTTCATAGGCTGAATGAATCGGAATCGTGGTCAGGCGGATTTCGCGGTCGACCCGTCGACCCGAAACTCGCCCACCCCGCCTACAGCAAGGAATCTGGCCCGGCGTTACGGAAATATTTCAGCGCAGTGGGGGCGCCATCCACGACGAGGCACAAGCGGTGCCGCCGCCCTGCCCAACCGAGCCGGGCCCGCGGGCCGACGGGCCCGCAGCCTGCCGTGCTAGGCCAAACCGGCTCGCGGCAAAAATTGGCAATCCCATGATCGGCAGCGCGTTCTGAAATTCCACTTTTCCGCGGAACCCTTGATAGGCCAAACCGTGTGACAACCGTGTTACGAGCGGCTGGCCGGTCATGACGA
>JBGARF010000028.1:78112-156889 GCA_044230345.1 Limisphaerales bacterium | reverse complement strand
GGTGATGCGACGCTACGAGAATCGGTCCACCATCATGACCAGCAACCGGCCGTTGGAGGACTGGGGAAAGCTCCTCCACGATGTGCCTACGGCCGGTGCAATTCTCGATCGCTTCCTCCATCACGCGATCACCATTGCCGTGACGGGCCGCAGCTACCGGATAAAAGACAGCCTGCCAACGCCGCCGGCCGGGAAAAACATCAGGAAATCAAACGAACCTTTGGCCGCCGGGGCCGCGAGCTAGGGCTCGCAGCTCGGCCCCGGCTACTTCTAACTCGTAGCGGGGCCGTTCAGATCTTGAATCCAATGGCCAACTTGGTATGAACACGTCGCCGCTCCTCGGGGTGGGTGGTTTTGACCCGCAAATTGGTGGCTGGTTTTCACCCGCAAAATGACATCGTCACGGCTGAACTTTGCCGGGGCGCAGGGGCGCGGCGCTTCCGTTGGTCGGTTGGTTCGGTCGCTCCGCTACTTCCTCCGTTCCGACACATGCTCCACTGCGGAAACGCGTCGTCTCTCTCGCCAACCGTCCAACCGAAGCGTTTCGATTAACCCTGAATGGCAGGCCGATTGTCGGCGCCGAACTATACAAAACCCGCGGATTACCCAAATCTGGCAGCGATTCCGCACGCGTCGAGTGCGCTTTCTGACGCGGGAGTAATCTATTTCCCGGGCACTGGATCGAAAGTAGTCGACTCGACGATCGCGATTTGCGCGGTGTCGCCGTGACCAACGCGCGTTGCGGTCGGCTCCGGGGTCTGCGCTGACTTCGCGCAGCCCGCTCCGCTTCCCTCCACGCGCGCTCGTCACGGCTGAACTTTGCCGGGGCGCAGGGGCGCGGCGCTTCCGTTGGTCGGTTGGCTCGGTCGCTCCGCTACTTCCTCCGTTCCGACACATGCTCCACTGCGGAAACGCGTCGTCTCCTTCGCCAACCGTCCAACCGAAGCGCATCGTTCGACTTTGGATGCCGGACCGATTGTCGGCGATGCGACAGGACAACCTAGCCATTGCCTACGCAGAGGATGCGATCCCGCGTTCTCAGCGCGATGAACCACGGCCGCGATTGTATGGCGGAGGCGGGAAGTTCAAAGAAGTTCTCTGGTTTGCAAGAGGCGATTTTTGAGAAGTTATCCACCGCCCGTGGGGGAGTGACTGAGTACGAAGCTGGCGCGAATCGCCTCGTCGATTTTATGGCTCGCCTGCGCCTGTCAAGGTTGTCCGTCGCTCAGAGGGGCCCTGCAGGCCCGAGGGCTTTGTGCGGCTCCACCTGGACAGTGCTCGTCGAGCCAGGGACGTGGCGATTAGGAATTCGCGCCGAGCATGGTCGCCAGGGCAGTATGGCTAGGTCTTGGCCGGATCCTCCGCTTTGGGGATGAGTTGCAAGACCCAAGAACCATGCCTGAGCTGATTGCGACCGTGCAGATCGGCATCATATTTGGCGCGGGTCTGCCACATTTTCCAGACGATCTTCAACCAGCGTTGACCCAAAGCGCGCAAGGCACAGGAGTGGCTCTTTCCTTTCGCCCGCAACGCCGTGTAGTAGGTCGCGGCCCACGGGCTGTACTCGCGACTCAAGTTGGCCCAGAGGTGCAGAGTGTGCCGCAGGAATTTGTTGCAGTGACGGCGTAGGTAAACTCGATGAATCTGGCCAGACTGAAAGCTAACGGGTGCGGTGCCCGCCAGGCATTGGAGCGCCTGAGCGTTGGGAAACAGAGCGCGGTCGTCGCCGATTTCAGATAACAACCGCGGGGCGATCTTCTCACCCGAGCCGGGCAGTGACTTGAACAACTCGGCATCGGGATGTTGACTGAAGAGGCGTTGAATCTCGGTGCGATAATCATCGAGCTGCTTTTCCAGCAGCAGCAGTTGCTTGGCTCGCGCTACGGCCAGACGCGACTTGGCCTTGGCCACCGGCTCGGCGCCCGCGAACTCGGTGGCCCGAGCGAAGATTTCCAGCCGCCGTTGATAGGTGGCAGGGTGGTTGAGCTTGTGCTGGTGCAGGAACTTCTCCCAGCGGCGTTGGCCGGCCTTGACCAGTATGGCCGGCGTGGGAAAGGCGAGGACGAAAGCCCAGGCAAACGGGCACGTCCAGTCGTCGAAGGCTTCCAACGCCGCCGCGTAGTACTCGTGAAGCGCCTGGCGCAACTGAGTAATGAGCGCCGTGCGGTCTCGGATCAGCATGACCTCATCCCGACACAACAGGCGCAGTTCTTTGATCAACGGAGCTTGGGGTGAGAGTTGTTTCCAGTCCGCACCGTCCAGCCGGAGCGCGTCGGCCAGGCTCCAAGCGTCCACCCGATCGGTTTTGTTTCCGCTCGGCACTTTTCGTTGGCGGTAGGCTTTGGCGCTTTGCGTGTGAACGGGGAAGATGCAGCATTGCAGCTCAATCAATTTCTCAACAGCTGCGCCCGATTTGGTCTCCACTGCCAGGGCGAGATCGGCAAAGGGCGCAATGTGCTGGCGAAACTCTGACCAGCCCTTGGCGGAGTGTGCGAAGCGAAACTCGACCACCGTTTTTCCCGCCGCATCGATGATCACGACATCGTGATGGTCGTGGGCCCAATCGAAACCTGCGAAGTGGGTGAATTGATTCCATTCTTTCATAGGCGTTTTTGTTAATGTTGACTCAATTCCACTTTGCTCCGTCACCAGTCGTTCCGATACAAAGCCCTCGTGGGGCGAAGTTCTCTCAGACTTTTGGACGGAAGCCATCGACCGGACCGGTCTTCTTAATTAGGCCCTCAAGGGGACAAATACTACGTGACCGTGTGCCGTTCGTGGCAGTGGACGCCGGTGCAATATACCGGCGCCGGCGGCGAAGCAGCGGTCGTTCTTGAGCCGAGCCGGTGGTCTTTGCTTGGTTCTTGTGGGAACAGGATACTACAAACCGTGCTCAAACGAGAACATCGTGCGGCCCGCCGCCGAAGTTATTCACAACCTCCCCTCGCTTGCCTGGCAGGGCCGCTCAGGTCGGTTGTGAATAACTTCGCAAACGGTATCGGATGCTACGGGTCCGCTCGAACCCGCAGCCGCAGGCCTCGCGGCTTCCGTTCCTGCCTTGAGCTTCCCGCCTCCACCAAGACCTTGCCTCTAGGTTTTCATCGCGAACACTGTTCGTCACTCGAACGATTTGAAAGGGCATTGGCCGAAAGGTTTCCTGCGGGCCGGCGATTCATGTGCCAGTGCACAGAGCTCCGCCGGTTCGTGGGTGGGTTCGACCTCCCAGCGCGTTGGCTTCGCGTCATCGATCTGCAGGGCGTCCCTTCAAAAACGTTAAGTCCTCCAGGAGTCCACCAACGATGGACGTTTTGTACGAATCGCGACGGACGCAGTAATCGGATCGAGTTTTCCGATGTTCGAGTTTGTATTTGTCACCTCGGCGAATCGTTGGCTAATCTTTGCACCGAGCGATGGCTACATTGCCCACCAGGAGGGTGTCTCGCACGTATTACCGCAACGGGATGCTTGCGACGGAGGAATCATTTCTCGGGAAGATCTGGCACGGGGCCGTGCGCCGCTGGCATCGCAATGGCCAGTTAGCTTCCGAAGAACGCTATGCCTATGGGCTGCTTCACGGGCTTTGCCGCCAATGGCGGGAGGATGGAAAGCTGCTCGGTTCGTATCGCATGACGCGGGGGACCGGTATCCAACGGCTTTGGTATGAGGATGGCGCGCTCCAGATGGAGAATGCCTCCGTGAACGGCTGCCTGAATGGTCGTGCCCGTTTCTGGTTACGCGATGGCACCTTGGTCTCGGATGCTTGGTTGCTCGATTCACGGGATGTTTCACGAGCCGAATACTGGCGCGCCGCGCGAAAGCACCCGGAATGGCCCTCCTGCGCGCGAACGCCCTCGCGCCGTGTGCGGCGATCGCCACGACAACGCGATGCGAAGTTCCATGAGTTGCACTGCGAATGGGCGCTCGGCCGAAAGGGCACCGTCCCTGCCAAAGCCTGGTTGGAATCGGGCGACAGAAGCAGCCGCCAACTCGGGTCGCTGAGCTACAAGAAAGCCGTGGCCTTGATCGCGGCGACGGAGGACCGCGGGGCCCCGCAGGTGCTGGCGGTCGATGTGTATCGGTCGAAGGCCGGCCGACAGTATGCCGACTGGCTGCTGGTGCGAATGCCGCGTTTGCCAAAGGGACGAGCGGCCGTTCGCGAGGTGTTCACGGCACTGCCGGCGCGAGCCCGGTGTGTCGTGCTGCCGGAGCAAGACGGCCGTGAACGGTGGCTCTGGGTTTTTCTCGGTTGAATTTTGAGGCTTTCGCCCGTCTCGGCGACCACCAAGCGTCCACAGCACGCTCGGCCTTGGATGAGTTCGCGCGCAACGGCGTCGCCGACCAGCGCTTCCACGGCATGGCGCGTCGGTCGCATGCCGAGCTTCGGATGAAATCCCTTTCGCACCAGAAGGGGCAGCACCTTGTCGGCAATCTCCAGTTCGTGGCCGTGTTGGCGGAGGAGGTTTGCCGCGACGGCCAGAAACTTCGCAGCGACTTCCAGTTGTTGGTCGTAGCTCAGGCGGTGGAACACGAGTTTCTCGCGCTTTCAGGACTTCGCGAAACCTTCCGATAGACCCATAGGCTGGAATGCCGGGAAAGAATTTGAGAAATGGTTGAACAATTCTCCGGCACCCGGCATCTATTAGCCGTGCGGACGATTAGAATAGCAATGGTTTCGCTGCTGACACTCGCCTGGGTGTTGCTGACATCCCATTGTAAGATCGAAGCGATGCCCGGCTTTGAGTTCTTTCGTTGCGCGGCTGAAATTCACGGGCCCGCCGAATCCGAAAGCAGTGACGTTCCGTGCGAAGACTTGGGCTGCTGCTCGATGGAATTCGCGCAATACCACGCTCCACGCCAGCACGATATCGCGCCGCTAATTGTCCTAGCTATTGTCCCGGAGGACAGTTTTTACGCCTTCGAGCGATGGCTTCCCAGGGATTCCAGCCTTGGCATCCTGACCGCTGCTCCGCCAGAACTGCCAACTTCTTGGCAGTTCCTCTCCCGCACGGCGCTTCCTGCCCGCGCTCCTTCGCTCGCTTCGTAATTTGTCCTCGCTTCCGCTGAGGGCTTTCTCCTTTCCCACAAGCGCCTTGTCGCGCCCTCATGTTTCGATCCGTCGTGGTTTGTCCTGTCCGTGTTTGACCGTTTTTAAACCTATGAAGCTGCCAAGTTCCTGGCCTCGCCAATTCGCCGTGGCGGTGCTTGTGGTCGTGCTGACTGCCCCCGTTCTCGTTGCGAGGGCGCAGGAGTTAGCCTCCGCCACCAATATTCAGTCCGGCGCGTCGCGCTCGCTTGACGAGCTGGTGGCCGAGTCGCTGGAAAACAATCCCGAACTCAAGTTCTACGAGGCGGAAATTGCCGCCGCGAAGGCCGGACGCAAGGCCGCGGGGCTGCTCGCCAATCCTGAATTGAGCGGCAGTGTGGGACAGAAGCGCGTGACCGGTGGCGCGCTTTCCTCCGAGGGAGTCGCGTGGTCGGTGTCCGTGGTGCAGCCGTTCGAGTGGCCTGGGCGCATCGGACTCCGCAAAGCCATTGCGAATCATGACATCGAGCTCGCACATCTTGGCTATGAGCGGTTCAAGATCGCGCTCGCCGGGCGGGTGCGCACGCTGGGCTATGGATTATTTGCGGCGCAGGAGAAGTCCACCGCGGCGACCGAAGTGGCCGAGCGGTTCAAGGCGTTGCGCGAAGTGCTGGTCCAGCGCGATCCGGCTGGCCTGACGCCACTGCTCGAAACGCGCGTGATCGAAGCGACCGAATTGAACGTCCAGCGCAAGGCCAGCGAGGCGGCCTTGGCCGCCCATTCGGCATTGTTGGAGCTGAACCAGCTTCGCGGCGTTTTGCCCGACACGCGCCTGGCCATCAATCAGGCGAATCTTTCCTTCCTTCTGCCGCCTCCAGATCGCGGCGCGCTCGTTGCGCTGGCGCGAACAAACAACTTCGAGTTGAGGGTGAGCGCCGTCGAGTTGGCCCAACAAGGCTTCCGCGTCGACCTCGCGAAGAACGAACGTTACCCGTCCATCAGCGTTGGCCCGACCTTCTCGGAGGAGAACGTCGGCAATGACCGCGAGCGGATCATCGGCGTCGGCATCTCGCTGCCATTGCCATTGTGGAATCGGAACAAAGGCAACATCGAAGCCGCCGCCGCGCGCCAGATGCAGGCGGAAGTCTCGTTCAACGCGACCGAGCGGGGGATTCAGCGCAGAGTTATCGAAGCCGCCCTGACCTACGAGACGAAGCTGCGCGAAATGGCCAAGTGGCGTCCCGACTCCGTGCAGCATTTCAAGGAAGCCGCCGAGGTCGCCGACCGTCACTACCGCCTGGGTGCGGTCCCGATCTCCACTTATGTCGAGTTGCAGAAGCAATACCTCGATGCCGTCGAAAGCTTGCTCGACACAAAAAAGGAGGCGCTCGAAGCGGCAGCGCAGCTAGAGTTGCTCACCGGCCTGCCGCTGCCCCTCTCGCAAATCACCCCGACCGAGGAGAAGAAATGATGGCCCTTCGCTCGATCGCGTTCTTCTCCGCCTTGCTGGTCTTCAGCTCGTTGTGGGTGGGCTGCGGCCACAAGGAAGGCGACGGCCACGACCACGGCCACGGCAATGAAGGCGGCCACGGCAAGGGCGACGCGCACGGCCACGGCGGGGAATCGTCCGCGGGCGCTTCGTTCAAGGTTGGCAAGGGCGTCACCGTGACCGAGGAAACCCGAAAGCTGCTCGGAGTCGAGATCGCCGACGTGACCGACCGCAAACTGCCGAACCAGATCCGGCTCACCGTGCAGGTCTTTGGCGAGAAGCATCATCACCTGCTCAACGCCGAAGACCACACGGGCTGCGACGTGCACGGCTCGGGCTTCGTGTCCACCAACACCGCCGCCATCTTGAAGCCCGGCCAGCTGGTGGAATTGCTCAAGACCACCAACGCCCCGCTCTGCGGGGTAGTACTGGCGTTTCAGAAGGCCCTGGCGCTTGGCGAAACGGAAGTCGTCATTGGCGTGTCGAACGCGACGGCGACGCTCAAGCCCGGCGAATTCATACCGGCGCGCATCAATCTTCCGCGCGCGGAAGCCGTCCCGGTGATTCCTCAATCGGCGTTGCTCCGTACGTCCGAAGGCGCGTTCGTCTATGCCGTGAACGGCGACGCCTATTTCCGCACGGCGGTCAAGACTGGTTCGGAAACCGACGGCTGGGTGGAAATTACCGACGGCCTGCTGGCTGGCGATCAGGTAATAACCAAGCCCGTGCAAACCCTGTGGCTCATCGAACTCCGCGCGACCAAGGGCGGTGGCCACTCTCACTAAGCATTTATCAACATTTACCCCTCCATTCCCATGAACATATCAAATGGTCTCAACTCGTGTCTGGCAGTTCTCGTCCTCGTCACCGCATCCGTAATCACAGGCTGCGCATCCACATCACCCGCATCGTCTCCATATAGGACCGAGCGACACTCGGCTGGTGGTGTGAAGATCGAAAGCGTCCGTCTCGCACGAACAAGCAAGGGCTTGCAGGTCTCCGGTTCGGTCGGTCGAATGATCGGGTACAGCAACACCTCGCGCCGTCATCTGGACGTAGAAGCCGTCGGCGCCGACGGCGTGGTGCTCACGCGAGCGTCGGCAAGGTTCATTCCCAATCCCATTCGCCACGACCCGCGCTGGCGCACCCGGTCGGCTTACGCCGTCACGGTTCCCGAAGTGCCGCCGACGGGCAGCGTCGTGCGTGTCGTCGTTCACGCGACCTCGCTCTCGGATTGTCGCAACTAAGGCCGTCTATGTTGAGCCGCCTGCTCGAATTCTCCGTTCGCCAGCGCGTGTTCGTGCTGCTCGCGACGCTCGTCTTGGTTGGCATAGGCGTTTGGTCCGCGTTGCGGCTGCCGATTGATGCCGTGCCGGACATTACCAACGTCCAGGTGCAGATCAACACCGCCGTCCCCGCGCTTGCGCCGGAGGAAATCGAGAAGCTCGTCACTTTTCCCATCGAGAACGAAATGGCGGGTATCCCCGGTCTGACCGAACTGCGCTCGCTCTCCAAGTTCGGCCTGTCGCAGGTGAACCTTATCTTCGACGACGGCACGGACATCTACCGCTCTCGCCAGCTCGTCAGTGAACGTTTGCAAACGGTGATCGATGAACTCCCGCCCGGCCTCACGCCCAAGCTCGCGCCTATCAGCACCGGCCTTGGCGAGATTTTCTACTACGTCGTCGAATACGCCGCCGACGCGACGAACAAACCGCCCGCCCGAGAGGCGCAGTTGATGGAGTTGAAGCTTCTGCACGATTACGTCATCAAGCCGCGCCTGCGCTCGACGCCCGGCCTGGCCGAAGTCAACACCACGGGCGGTTACGAAAAGCAAATCGTCATTCACCCCAACCCCGACAAGCTCAAGAGCGTCGGCATGTCGTTCAGCGAAGTCGCCGACGCCATCGGCGAGAACGTCAAGAACGCGGGCGGCAGCGCCATTCAACTCGGGGGCGAAACGGTCACCGTGCGCGCGGCGGGCCGGGTTCAGACCATCGAGGAAATCGAACGCCTGCCGCTCAAGTTCGGTTCGCGCGCCACGCCCCTGCGCGTCAAAGACGTGGCTGATGTCGGCATTGGCAAACCCGTTCGCACGGGCACGGCCACTTACAAGGGCGAAGAAGCCGTGCTCGGCTCGGCGTTGATGCTGGCCGGCGAGAACAGCCGTCTCGTCGCCAAGCGCGTGGACGGAAAACTCAAGGAGATCCAGACAAAGCTTCCGGCGGGAGTGAAAATCATCCCGGTTTATGACCGCACCGTGCTTGTGGACCGCACCATTCGCACGGTGGAAACCAGCCTGTTCGAGGGCGCGATACTCGTGGTGGTCGTGCTGCTGGTCATGCTCGGCAACTGGCGCGCGGCGCTCATCGTTGCGCTCGCCATTCCGCTCTCGCTGCTATTCGCCATGACGGGCATGGTGCAGGGCAAGGTGAGCGGCAATCTGATGAGCCTGGGTGCGATCGATTTCGGGCTCATCATTGATGGCGCGGTCGTGATGGTGGAGAACATCATCCGCCACTTGGCTGAAAAACAGCACAAGCTCAAGCGCCGACTCACCGGCACGGAACGCGCCCACGAAGTGCTCGTGGCCGCCAAGGAAGTCGCCAGCCCGATGTTCTTTGGCGTCGTCATCATCACGGTGGTCTATTTCCCGATTCTCGCCCTCACCGGCATCGAGGGGAAAATGTTCAAGCCGATGGCGATTACGGTCATCTTCGCGCTCGTGGGCGCGTTGGCGCTGGCGCTCACGCTCATGCCGGCGCTCTGCTCGTATCTGCTCGGCGGCAACATCAAGGAGGAGGACAGCATCCTCGTGAAGGCGGCAAAGAAGGTCTATGCGCCGTTCCTGAATTTCTCCTTGCGCGCCCGCTGGCCTGTCGTGAGTGGAGCGGTCGCGCTGCTGGCGCTGGCTGCGTTTGTCTTCAGCCGCCTTGGCGCGGAGTTCGTGCCGCAACTCGATGAAGGCTCGTTCGCCACGCACATGATCCGCACCACCAGCATCGGCATCGACGCCAGCGTGGAGATGCAGAAGCAAGGCGAGAAGGTGCTGTTGGAAAAGTTCCCGGAGGTCGCCTACACGTTTAGCCGCCTGGGCACGGCGGAAATCGCGAGCGACCCGATGGGCGTCAACGTCGCGGACACCTACATCATGTTCACTCCCGTCGAGAAGTGGCGTAAGGTGAACGGCAAGCCCATCAACAAAGAGCAACTGGCCGCGCTGATGACCGAGGAACTCGGTAAACACCTCCCCGGCGAAGGCCACCTGTTCAGTCAGCCGATCGAAATGCGCTTCAACGAAATCCTCGAAGGCACGCGCGCCGACATCGCGGTCAAAGTTTTCGGCGAAGACTTTGCCGTGATCGAAAAGGTTGCCAGCGAAGCGCGCGAAATCCTGGAGAAGATTCCCGGCGCGGCGGACGTGGAGTTCGACGCGCTCGGCAAATCGCCCCTGCTCGAAATCGTTCCCAAGCGCGAGGCCATGAGCCGTTACAACATCCACGCCGCCGAACTCAACGAGGTCGTCCATACCGCCCTGGCCGGGCAGGAAGTGGGCAAGCTCATCGAAGGCAATCGGCGCTTCGACATCGTGGTGCGCCTCAGCGAGGAGTTGCGCGAGAAGATTGACGACCTCAAGCGCCTGCCCGTACGAGTGGACGACGGCGGCTTGCTCACGCTTGGGCAAGTCGCCGATTTCAAGGTGGTCGAACAGGTTGCCGCCATCGCGCGTGAATACAGCCAGCGCCGCGCGGCCATCATGGTGAACCTGCGCGGGCGCGACGTGGAGAGCTTCGTCCTCGAAGCGCAAAAGAAGGTCGCCGAACAGATCAAGTTGCCCGAAGGCTACACCATCGAGTTTGGCGGGCAGTTCAAGAACTTGCAGGAAGCCCGCGCCCGGCTCGCCATCGTTGTGCCCGTCGCCCTCGGACTCATCTTCGTGCTCGTGTTCGTGGCACTGGGCAGCTTGCGCCAAACGCTGCTGGTCTATACCGGAATTCCGCTGGCCGTGACCGGCGGCGTGTTCGCGCTCTGGCTGCGCGACCTGCCATTCAGCATCTCGGCGGGTGTGGGGTTCATCGCGCTCTCCGGCGTCGCCGTGCTCAACGGGTTGATGATGATTTCCTATTTCAACCTGCTCCGCGAACAGGGCCGTGACGTGCCAACGTGCGTTCGCGAAGGCGCGATGACCCGCTTGCGTCCCGTGCTGATGACCGCGCTGGTGGCCTCGCTCGGGTTCGTCCCGATGGCCATCGCCAGCGGCGCGGGCGCGGAGGTGCAACGCCCGCTTGCGACCGTCGTCATCGGCGGCATTCTCAGCTCCACTTTCCTGACGCTCGTCCTGCTCCCGACGCTTTACGAGTGGCTGGAACGTAGTTCAAAATCCGCGGCGAACGTGACGGTGGGAATCCCTTCGAGTGAAGGTGGACGCTCCGACAACGTTGAGTCCGCAATCTCCGCATAGAACGATCCATGAAAACAAACATCCGCATCCTCACGTTGGCCGTCGCTTTTTGCGCCGGGTTAGCCGCCCTCAACGCCGCCGACAAGCATGATCATGCCCACAAAGCGACGCCCAAGGGCGGACGCCTGCTCGACAAGACCGAGCCGCACGCCGAGTTCGTGGTCGAGAAGGACCGCGCCGTGACGATCAACTTCTACAACGATGACTTGAAACCCGTCGCGGCTACCACGCAGGCCGTGACCGTCATCGCCGATGCCAAAAGCGGCAAGGAAACGCTCCAGTTCGAAAAAAAGGGCGATTCGCTCGTGAGCAAGACGAAGCTGCCTGAAGGCGAAGGCTACAACATCGTTGTGCAGTTTAGGCAGACCGACGACGCCAAGCCGGTCAACCTCCGTTTCAAGCTGGACCTGCACACCTGCGGCGAGTGCAAGCGCGCGGAATACGCCTGCACCTGCGACCACTGATCAACCGATGAAAACGCCCGCCGCGTGGCCGCCTCTCCCATGCGGCGGGCCAGACGAAAGGAAGTGTTGTGGAAACTCTCAGTAGAGCTCTCAGTAAAGAAAGAAGTCCGGCCTTTGCAATCGGCTGGTGGCTCACTACCATCGCTGTCGCGACTGCTGCTAGATTCCAATAAGAACAATGAAAGCTGAGGATGTTCGACTGACTGAGCTACTCGAAGGGCCAAAGCAATTCATCGTGCCTGTATTTCAGCGGGACTATAGCTGGGGCACAAAACATTGCCTGCAATTGTGGAAGGACATTGTTCGAGTCGGGTCGGACGAGACCGCCAAAGCTCACTTTGTCGGCTCGGTAGTTTACATCGCAGCGGAGGAAACCTCGGCCAAAATAACGCGGTGGCTGTTGATAGATGGGCAGCAACGCTTGACGACTTTGACGCTGCTGCTCGCTGCCTTGCGAAACCGAATGCCAGGCGGCGATGCCAGCACCCAGCAAAGCGCCGGCGAAGATGCTCTGCCAACGCGGCCGGAGTTGGTTGATTACTATCTTTGCAACACGCATGCAAAAGGCGACCGTCGGCACAAACTGCACCTACGTCGTGCCGACCAAGAAACGCTGGTTGCAATCCTCGACGAACGGGAACACGTGAACGGTGTTTCTGAGCGAGTTCAAGAGAATCTTGATTTTTTCCTGGAGCAGCTGGCAAACGCCGATCTTGAGTCGGTTTATCGTGGAATCAGAAAGCTGGTAGCGGTTGATGTTTGCCTGACACGCGGGCAGGACGACCCGCAAATGATTTTTGAAAGCCTCAATTCCACGGGACTTGACCTCACGCAAGCAGACTTGATCCGGAATTTCGTCCTCATGCGGCAGGAGGAGCAGCTACAGACGCAGCTCTATCAAGACTATTGGCAGCCTATTGAATTGGCGTTCGGCTCGCGCTATCGGACGGATTTTGACAGGTTTGTTCGGGACTACCTCACCCTCCAGCTCAAGCCGAGTAAGCAGCTGAAAGGAGACGAGATTTACCAGCAATTCCGCAACTACTTTGACAGCATCGGTGGCGGCAATCCGATTGCAGACATTCTCGCGAACCTAAAACGGTTTGGAAACTACTACGTTGCGTACAGTCTTGGACAGGAATCCAACAGCAGACTGAAAGAGTCTTTTCGCCGCCTGCGGGTGCTTGTCGACGTCGCTTCGCCAGTAGTGATGAGGCTTTATGATTGCTATGAACGATTCAAGTCGTTGTCACTCGACCAATTCGTAGAGGCCGTGGAACTGCTCGAAAGCTATGTCTTCCGGCGTTCCGTCTGCGACATGCAGACGCGCAGCCTTGGACAAATCTTTTCCATGCTGGCATTCCGTATTAAGGATGACTCGCCGTTGCTAAGTTTGAAGGTAGCCCTTTTTCGGCAAGGCAAGAAGCGTCGATTCCCTACCGACAGTGAATTTCGCGAGGGCTTGGAGTCGCGGGACGTTTACGACATGCGCAGTTGCCACTACCTGCTGGACCGGCTGGAGAATGACAGTAAGGAGAAAATCGAGACCGCAAGATTCACTATCGAGCATGTCATGCCGCAGAACGAGGAGCTTGGCCCGGAATGGCAAAAGATGCTCGGAACAAACTGGAAAACGGTGCACGAAATGTGGCTGCATCGTCTCGGCAATGTGACACTTACTGGTTATAACTCTGAATACAGCGACCTGCCGTTCGATAAAAAGAAAACGCTCGTGGACAAGGACGGCAAGCAGGTCGGTCTCAATTTCAGCCCGCTGCGGTTGAACAAGTATATCCGCGACCAGGCGACATGGACCGAGAAGGAGATTGAAACGCGAGGAAGGGAACTGGCGACAAAAGGCGTAGGAATCTGGCCTGCCCTGAGGGTGGACTTGGCCGCCGTCAAGGCCGCAGAGCTTGAAGAACGCAAAACGCAAGCTTCCAAGTTTAGCCTCGATAAGCTGGAATTCGATGCTGAGTCCAAGACGCTCTTCGATTTGCTCCGTCCGCGGATCCTTGCTCTCAGCGAAGATGTCATCGAGTTGTGCGGTGCCAAAAGCGTTACGTATCGCGTCTACGACTTCTTCGTCGAAGTCATACCGAGGAAACGGCGCTTGTCTCTCATTCTGAATATGGACTTCGAGGATTGTGATGACCCGACGCGGCGTGCCTTTGACGCGACGGAATACGCATTCATCACTCACGCTTCTGAAAGCGGCGGTGTCCTGTTCAGCGTGGAGGAGGCTTCGCACGTCGCTCCCGCCGTCCACGTAGTTCGCCAGGCTTACGAGAAAGTAGCGGAGTAAATGATTAGTCCCGCATTGCTCCGGCCCTGCCACCGTGATATTGCTTGCTCCGTGCAGCGGATCAAGGCAGCGGTTGCGTTGGTGCTGGCGCTCGTTTGGTTGCCAGCGGTTTCCTGCTGCCTGATTGATGCGTCTGGGCTGCTCGGCAAACAGGATTGCTGCTCGAAGGAGCATTCGCATCGCCCTTCCGCTCCCGGCCCTGGCAATTGCGACAAGCCTTGTGGTGCGCTGGCCTCCGCTTCCTATCTTCCGCAGCAAAGCCATTTGCTTGTCATCGCGCCTGTCAACGTGCCGTTGTTCGAATCCCCTTTCTTGCAGATTGCGCTTCGCCGGTCCGCCGGGGCTGGCTGTGAATTGCCCGCGACCGCGCCGCCCGAATTGGCGGGGCACTGGCAGTTTTCCTCCCGCACTGCCCTCGCGCCGCGCGCTCCTTCCTTCGCTTCGTAACCAGTCCCGCTCGGGGCTGCCCCTTCTGGCGCGGTGCGCGAACCGATCGCGTGTTGTTTCCCTGTCGGTGTGAAACGGTGAAGTCCGTTTGTGTTTATGAAGCGAAATCAAATTTGTGCTGGAACCATGCTGATCGCGGCGCTCGCGCTGGCAGGTTGCCAGCCGAAGTCCGGCCAATCGGCGGCGGGCGAGGGAACCGTCGAGATCGGCCCGAAGTACAGCGCGAAGAACGGTCTGCATGTGCCGGATGACACCCGGCGGTCGCTCGGCTTGAAGACGGTCGAGGTCACGGAGCAGAAAGTTCCGGCGGCGATTGAGGTGCAGTTGCGCGTGTATCAGGAACGCAAGGAAGCCATCCTCGCCAGCGCGATGGTCACGCCGGACGAGGGGAAGCGGTTAAAGCGGGGGCAGGCGGTTCGCGCCCGCCCGAACGGCGCGAATCTTGCCGGCAGCATAACGAGTGTGGACGACCGATTGCAGAAGGCCACGGGCATGGTCGAGGTGCTGGTGGAATTGACCCGTACCAATGGAGTGGCCAGCGTCGGAGCGTTCCTGTCGGCCAACGTGGCGCTCGAATCGGAAACGACGGTTGTTTCCATTCCGCGCGCCGCGGTGCTGGAGTGCAGCGATGGACATTCCGTTTACACGGTGAGCGGCGAGAGCTTCGTCCGCACGCCGGTCAAGGTGGGCGCAATCAGCGACGATCTCGTGGAAATCAAGGACGGCCTTTACGCGGGCGACCAGGTGGTGTTGCAGCCGGTGATGTCGCTCTGGATGACGGAACTCGCGGCGGTCAAGGGCGGGCAAGCTTGCTGTGCCGTGCCCGCGAAGGGGAAATAGCCGTATGGTCCTAAAAACCATCGACGTCTCGCTTCGGCAACGGGCGCTCGTGCTGCTGGCCACGCTCGTCCTCGTCGGCGTCGGGGCGTGGTCGGCGCTGCGGCTGCCGATTGACGCGGTGCCTGACATCACGAACCCCCAGGTCCTTCTCAACACCGCCGTCCCCGCGCTCGCGCCGGAGGAAATTGAAAAGCTTGTCACGCTCCCGCTGGAAAGCCAGATGGCCGGGCTGCCCCGCATGATGGAGCTGCGGTCGCTCTCGAAGTTCGGCCTGTCACAAATCCGCATGACCTTTGAGGATGGCGTTGACCTCTATCGCACGCGGCAACTGGTGAGCGAACGACTCGTGAGCGCGGCGGAAAAACTGCCGCCCGGTTTGCAGCCCCGGCTGGCCCCCATCAGCACCGCACTCGGAGAAATCTTTTACTACGCGGTCGATTTTGCTGCGGACGCAACGAACAAACCGCCCACGCGCTACGAACAGTTGCAATCGCTCAAGCAGATTCAGGATTACGTCATCAGCCCGCTGCTCCGCGCCACGCCCGGCGTCGCCGAAGTCAACACGAGCGGCGGTTACGAAAAGCAAATCGTCGTCATGCCCGACCCGGCGCGGCTGGTCAGCGTCGGCCTGACGATGGATGAACTCGCGCACGCCATCAGCGGCAACACTGAGAACGTCGGCGGCGGGCTGGTCGAAATTGGCGGCGAGCAAATCGTCATCCGCGCCAACAGCCGCGTCAGCACCACGGACGAGATGGCGGACATCCCGCTCAAGTTCGCCGGGTCGGCCAAGGCGCTGCTTGTGCGCGACGTGGCGCAGGTCGGCATCGGGTCGAGCTTCCGCACCGGCGCGGCCACGGTGAACGGCGAGGAAGGCGTGGTCGGCGGCGCGTTGATGCTCGCGGACGGCAACAGCCGCATCGTGGCCCGCGACGTGGCCGCGAAGCTCGCGCACATTCAGGAGAAACTGCCGCCGGGCGTGACGGTGCGCCCGCTCTACAACCGGTCCGACTTGGTGAACCGCACCCTGGGCACGGTCGAGACGAGTCTGTTCGAGGGCGCGTTGCTGGTGGTCGTCGTGCTGTTCGCGCTGCTGGGTAATCTGCGGGCCGCGCTCATCGTCGCGCTGGCCATTCCGCTCTCCATGCTTTTTGCCATCATTGGCATGGTCGAGAGCCGAGTGTCGGGCAATCTGATGAGCCTCGGTGCGATTGACTTCGGCCTCATCATCGATGGCGCGGTCGTGATGGTGGAGAACATCATCCGCCATCTCGCGCACAAACAGAAAGAGCTTGGCCGCGAACTCACCGCCGCCGAGCGATTGCAGGAAGTGCTGCACTCCGCAAAGGAGGTCGCTAGTCCGATGTTTTTCGGCGTGCTCATCATCACGGTAGTCTATGTGCCCATCCTCGCGCTGGCCGGCATCGAAGGGAAAATGTTCCGCCCGATGGCGCTGACCGTCATCTTCGCGCTGGCTGGTTCACTCGTGCTGGCGCTCACGCTCATGCCGGTGCTGTGCTCCTATTTCCTGCGCGGTAAAATCAAGGAGCACGACAACTGGCTCGTGCGCTTCTTCAAGGCGCTCTACACGCCGCTGCTCGCATGGGCGTTGCGTTTCCGCTGGCTGGTCGTGGGTGCGGCGGTGTTGTTGTTCAGTTCGTCGCTGTTCGTCTTCACCCGGCTGGGCGCGGAGTTCATTCCGCAACTCGACGAGGGAACGATGCTCTTGCAATTCATCCGCAGCAGCAGCGCCGGGCTGGGCGCGTCCACCGACTTGCAGCGCCAGTCCGAGAAGCGGCTGCTGGAAAAGTTCCCGGAGATTGACCGCATGTTCGGCCTGATTGGCACGGCGGAAATCGCCGTTGACCCGATGGGGCCGAATCTGTGCGACACCTATGTTGAGTTCAGACCACGCAGCCAGTGGCGCAAAATTAACGGCCGTCCCGCGACGAAGGACGAACTCATCGAACTGATGCGGCACGAACTCGCCGTGCATGTGCCGGGGCAGACCTATCTCTTCACGCAGCCGATTCAGATGCGTTTCAACGAAATGATGGCAGGTGTCCGCGCTGACATCGCGGTGAAAATCCACGGCGACGACTTCAAGGAGTTGGAACGGCTGGCCACGGAAGTTCGTGACCTCCTCCGGAAAATCCCCGGCGGCGGCGACGTGGAGTTCGATGCGTTCGGACGCTCGCCCTTGCTGGAGATCAAACCCGACCGCGACGCGCTGCGCCGTTACAACCTGCAACCCGCCGACCTGAACCACGCCATCGCCACGGCGCTGGCGGGCGAGGAAGTCGGCACCGTCATTGAGGGCAACCGGCGCTTCCCCATCGTCGTGCGCCTCGCCGAAGACGCCCGCCGCAGCACGGACACAATGAAGCGCCTGCCGGTGCGGACGAGCGAAGGCGGCTTGCTCACGCTTGGCCAAGTCGCCCGCTTCGAGATGCTGGAAGCGGTCGGCGCGGTCACACGCGAGTCCGGCCAACGCCGTGCTGCCGTGCTTGTGAATTTGCGCGGGCGCGACGTGGAAGGCTTCGTGAAGGAGGCACTCGCTGGCCTCAAGGCCGAAGTGAAATTTCCGCCGGGTTACTATTACGAGTTCGGCGGACAGTTCGAGAACTTGCAACGGGCGCGGCTGCGACTGGCCATCATCGTGCCGATGGCGCTGGTGTTCATCTTCATCCTGATTTTTCTGAGCTTCGCCAGCTTCCGTCAGGCCGCGCTGATTTTCGTCTGCGTGCCGCTGGCCGTGACCGGCGGCATTTTCGCGCTGTGGGTGCGTGACATGCCGTTCACAATCAGCGCGGGCGTGGGCTTCATCGCGCTGTCCGGCATCGCTGTGCTCAACGGCATCATGCTCATCAGCTTCATCAATCAGCTGCGCCGTGAAGGCCGCAGTGTTCGCGATGCCGTCATCGAAGGTACGCTCACGCGCCTGCGACCGAAGTTGATGACCGCGCTCGTTGCCAGCTTCGGTTTTGTTCCGATGGCGATCGCGACTGGTGCGGGCGCGGAAGTCCAACGCCCGCTCGCGACCGTCGTCATCGGCGGCATCATCACCTCGACTTTTCTTACCCTCGTTCTGCTGCCAGTGCTTTACGAGTGGATTGAGCGAAATCGTGCGACGAAAGTTGTTTGGACAAATGACCCGTCTTCCAAATAAACAGATAGGCTAGGCTGCCCAGGCTGCCTCCTCAATGAACCAAAGTTTGAAACGAACCTTGAACCAACAACTCCTGTTGCGCCTGTGCAGCCTGTCACTGATGACGTGCGGCCTGGTTGGCGCGCTTTACGCCGCCGAGCCGGTGCCTGACAAGAGCCGGTATCACCTGTTCAGGCCGACGCCTCGCGATTTGATGCGCGAGATGAGCACCGACCGGCCGGACCAGACAGAGTCGCCCAACACGGTGGATGCCGGGCATTTCCAAATGGAGATGGACTTTGTGAGCGCCGTGTTTGATCGCAACCGTTCCGGAGGGGGCGACATGCGCACGACAGTTTGGGGCATCGCGCCGCTTAACCTAAAGCTGGGCTTGTTGAACAACGTAGATGTGCAGTTCGTGCTCGATCCCTACGTGCATTTGCGACTCGAGGATCGCGTGGCCGGCACGGTGGACAAAGCTTCGGGCTTTGGCGACTTGCAGACCCGCTTGAAGATCAACCTCTGGGGCAACGACGGCGGCAAGACGGCGTTGGCCATCATGCCGTTTGTAAAATGGCCGCTGTCAGAATCGAGTTTGCGCAACGGCAAGACGGAGGGCGGCGTCATCGTTCCGCTGGGGGTCGAATTGCCGCGCGGCTGGAGCATGGGTTTGATGACCGAGTTGGATTTCGTCCGCAATGCTGGCGACGACGGTTATGACACCGATTTCGTCAACTCAATCACCTTCAGCCACGACATCGCGGGCAATCTTGGCGGTTACGTGGAGTTCTTCTCCGTGACCAGCACGGCTCGCAACTCACGGTGGCTGGGGCAGGCCGATGTGGGCGTCACCTACGCCCTAAACGAGAACACCCGGCTTGATTGCGGCTGCAACTTCGGGGTCACGAAATCCGCGCCGGACTTCAACCCGTTCATCGGCCTTTCATGGCGCTTTTGACTGAGCGCCCTGCCTTTGCCACACAGGAAAAATGATGTGAAAACCGAATCGCAAAAATCCCTCGGCGCCGAGCCATTGGTTTTGGACATCCGACTCCTCTCGATTCCGTACCGGTGCCGAATAGATTGGTTTGACATCATCCACCGCAACGCCTATTTCAAAAAGCCGATGTCGGTCGCCGAAACCAACCACAGCGGATGATAAATCCGCCGCGCCAGCGTGCTTCGCGCTGTCAGCTAACCTTGGTGGGCTGGTGGGGGCGTCTGTTCACCGCGTTGCTGTTCACGTTCTACGTTTGTTTCGTCCCCATCCATCTCGCGACCGAGGGACATCTCGACAACTCATCGAGTTCGTTCGTCGATGCCGCCTTTCACCACGATGGGCATGAGGATGGCGACCATGACGCGGACACTGATCATCACACGCCGCATCCGACGTCCGACCACACACTCACGCTCACCGCTTCGGCGAAAACGCCCAACGTCTCGGCACTCGCCGTTTTCTTCCCGCCTGCCACAGACTCGGTGCTCATCACAGAATCGGAGCCGCAACTGCCCGTTCCTGTCTTCGAGCGCACCCGACCGCCGAGCGAATCTCCGCCCGGCCCGCTCCAGCCCCGCGCTCCGCCTCTCGCCTAGTCCTCCCACTGTTCCGACGCGCTGACTCATTCGGCGCGTGATGCCCATTTCCGTCTGAACGCCTCACAGGCGGAGCCATTTTCTGAGCATGTTCCCTTGGGGTGAAATATTTCGTTCCGTTGAAAAATCAAATCTCGTGTGCATCCACCGGCCTTCGCGGGCCGGTTGTGGCCGTCGCCAATACAAGGGCCTCTGCCTCACTACAGCATGGTCGTTGCAACCCGCCGGACAAAACTCTGAGGCTTACCCATGATTGACCGCATCCTTGAATTCGCTCTGCGCCAACGCGCCTTTGTCCTGCTCATCGCCGTGGCCCTGCTTGGCGGGGGCCTGTGGTCGGCGCTGCACCTGCCGATTGATGCCGTGCCGGACATCACTGGCGTTCAGGTGCAAATCAACACCGAAGTCCCGGCGCTCGCCGCCGAGGAATCGGAGAAGCTCGTCACTCAGCCCATCGAGCGGGAACTCGCCGGTCTGCCCGGCGTGGAGGAAATGCGCTCGCTGACCAAGTTCGGGCTTTCGCAAGTGACGCTCAACTTCGAGGATGGCACCGACATCTATCGCGCCCGCCAGCTTGTCGCGGAGCGGTTACAGGGCGTCGCGGAGCGGTTGCCCACGGGCGCGTCGCCCAAGCTCGCTCCCATCAGCACCGGCCTTGGCGAGATTCTTTACTACAACGTTCAGTATCGTGCCGGCGCAACAAATAAGCCCGCGACTGAACTCGACCAACTCATCGAATTGAGCGAAATCCAGACCTACCTCATCAAGCCGCTGCTCCGCACGGTGCATGGCCTCGCCGACATCAACGAGAGCGGCGGCTATCAGAAACAGCTTGTCATCCAACCCAAGCCCGAAGCGTTGGAAGCCGTGGGCATGACGTTCAGCGAACTGGCCGAACTCGTTTCTCAAAACGTCGAGAACGCGGGCGGGGGCATCATCAGCCGGGGCGGACAGCAACTCACTATCCGCGCCGTCAGCCGCGTCACCGGCGTCGAGGACATCGCCCGCCTGCCGCTCAAGTTCGGCGCGGGGGTGAAGCCGCTACTCGTCAAAGACGTGGCTGAAGTGAAAACCGGCACGAAGTTCCGCACCGGCGCGGCCACGCTCGATGGCCGCGAGACGGTCATCGGCACCGCGATGATGCTCGCAGGCCAGAACAGCCGCGAAGTAGCCGAGCGGGTCAAGGCGCGGCTGGCCGAGATCTCGACCAAACTCCCGGACGGCGTGGAAATCCAAATCCAATACGACCGTTCGCAACTCATCGACCGCACCATTCACACCGTCAAAACGAATCTGTTCGAGGGCGCGGTGCTGGTCGTGGTAGTTCTTCTTCTCCTGCTCGGCAATTGGCGGGCCGCGCTCATCGTGGCAACGGCCATTCCACTCTCGTTCCTGTTCGCACTCACCGGCATGGCTCGCTTCGGCATGTCCGGCAACTTGATGAGCCTTGGCGCGATTGACTTCGGACTCATCATCGACGGCGCGGTGGTCATCGTGGAGAACATCGTCCGCCAGCTTGGTCAGCGACAGCACCAGCTTGGCCGCACCCTCACTGATGAAGAGCGCGTGAAGACCGTCCTCGCCGCCAGTAAACAGGTCGGCACGCCGATGTTCTTCGGCATCGTCATCATCACAGTCGTCTATATCCCCATCCTCGCCCTGACGGGCATCGAGGGAAAAATGTTCCACCCGATGGCGCTCACCGTGATGCTCGCGCTGGCCGGGGCGCTGCTGCTCGCGCTCACGTTGATGCCGGTGCTGTGTTCGTTCCTGCTGCGCGGCCACATTCACGAAGGGGACAATATGATGATTCGCGCCGTGAAGCGGCTGTATGAACCGACGCTCTCAGTCGCACTCCGGTTGCGCTGGCTGGTGGTCGTTGCCGCTGTGGTGCTCTTCGTGGGTTCCCTCTGGTTGTTCAACCGGCTCGGCGCGGAGTTCGTGCCGAAGCTGGACGAGGGCTCCATCACGTCGATGCTCTACAAGCCCGTTGGCATGAGCATGGAGGAATCGCTTCGCACCGACATCGAAGTTGAAAAGATGCTGGCCAAGGAGTTTCCCGAATTGACCCGCGTCTTCACCCGCATCGGCACGAGCGACATCGCCACTGACCCGATGCCCCCGAACGAAAGCGACGTTTACATTTTCTACAAGCCGCTGGCCGACTGGCCGAAGACACCGGGCCGTCCGAAGAACAAAGCCGAATTGCGCGAGCACATCGAGGCGGCGCTCAAGAAAATTAACCCGGACTACAACATCCTCTTCGCGCAGCCCATCGAGATGCGGTTCAACGAAATGCTCGAAGGCACCAAGGCGGAACTGGCGGCGAAAGTCTTTGGCAACGACTACGACGTGCTGGAAAAGCTCGCCGGGCAAATCAAGGACATCCTTGAGAAGACGCCCGGCGCGGCGCAGGTCGAGTTCGAGACAGAAGGCCGCACGCCGCAATTGCAAATTGACGTGAAACGTGACGCGCTGGAACGCTACGGCCTGCAAGCCGCCGAAGTGAACAAAGCCGTCCACGCCGCGCTCGCCGGGCAGTTCGCCGGAACCGTGGTCGAGGGTAACAAACGCCACGACATCGTCGTGCGGATGCCGGAGGAGCTGCGGGTGGACGACGAGCAAATCAAGAAGCTCCCCGTGCGCGTCGGCGATACGGGCCTTGTCCCTCTCGGCAAGCTGGTCGAGTTCTCGACGCTGAAAACGGTGGAGCCAATCCAGCACGATGATGGGCAGCGCCGCGCCGCGTTGATGGTGAACCTGAACACTCGTGACATTGAGGGCTTCGTCCGAACCGCCGAACAACGCATCAAGGAACAGGTGAAATTCCCGGAGAACTACATCGTCGAGTTCGGCGGACAGTTCCAGAACTTGCAGGAGGCCCGCACGCGGCTCGCCGTCGTCGTGCCCTCGGCGCTGGTGCTCATCTTCGTCCTCATCTTTCTTGCGTTCGGCTCGCTGCGACAGGCGTTGCTGATTTATTCCGGCATCCCGCTCGCGGTTACCGGCGGCGTCCTTGCGCTGTGGCTGCGCGGGATGCCGTTCAGCATCACGGCGGCGGTCGGCTTCATCGCGCTCAGTGGCGTGGCCGTGCTGAACGGCCT
This sequence comes from Limisphaerales bacterium, assembly GCA_044230345.1. Lineage (GTDB taxonomy): Bacteria > Verrucomicrobiota > Verrucomicrobiia > Limisphaerales > JADJPG01 > JBGARF01. Next base: position 134,011 of record JBGARF010000028.1, on the reverse strand, counting down.
CGTGATGATTGCGTCCTTCAACCAGCTTCGCGAGGAAGGGAAGTCCGTCCGCGATTCAGTGATTGAAGGTTCGTTGACCAGGCTGCGTCCGGTGCTGATGACCGCGCTCGTGGCGTCGCTTGGCTTCGTGCCGATGGCGCTGGCAACCGGCGCGGGCGCGGAAGTGCAAAGGCCGCTCGCCCCGGTCGTCATCGGCGGCATTCTGAGTTCCACGTTCCTGACGCTGGTTTTGTTGCCGGTGCTCTACGCTTGGGTGGAGAAGCGCGAGGCAAAATGAGTCGCAGTGAACACCACAAAGCATGAAAGGCGTCCTCTATGCACTGCTGGCCTCGCTGCTTTTCGGCGCGAGCACGCCGCTGGCGAAGTCGCTGCTCCCGCAGATGTCGCCGCTGCTGCTGGCCGGACTGCTTTGCCTCGGCTCCGGCGGTGGGCTGGCCGTGTATTCGTTCCTGCGCTCGCGGCGCGGCGACCCGGCTCGGAGTGAAGCGCCGCTGACTCGAACGGATGCGCCTTGGCTGGCAGGCGCGGTTCTCGCCGGTGGGGTTGTCGGGCCGGTGCTGCTGATGTGGGGACTGGCGGCAACTCCGGCGTCCAGCGCGTCGCTCCTGCTGAACTTCGAAGGCGTCCTGACGGCATTGCTCGCGTGGTTTGTGTTCAAGGAGAACTTCGACCTTCGCATTGCGCTGGGCATGGCGCTCATCGCCGCCGGTGGAGTAAGCTTATCGTGGACGGGCCGACTGGAATCAGGCGTGCCGCGGAGTTCACTGGCCATCGTCGGTGCGTGCCTCGCGTGGGCTGTTGACAACAATCTCACGCGCAGAGTTTCGGCGGGCGACTCGGTGCAAATCGCGATGCTCAAGGGATTGGTCGCGGGCGGCGTGAACACGGGACTTGCGCTCGCGCTCGGTGCGAAGCCGCCCGTTGCGTCATCACTGCTGGCGACGGCTGTGGTCGGATTCTTCGGCTACGGCGTGAGTCTAACGCTGTTCATTCTCGCGCTGCGACACATCGGGACAGCGAGGACAGGCGCATACTTCTCCGTCGCTCCCTTCGTCGGCGCGGCCATATCGGTTTTGATTTTGGGCGACCGGCCCACCATCGGGTTCGGCTTCGCCGCCGTCCTCATGGCAACGGGAGTTTGGTTGCACCTGACCGAACGCCACGACCACGAGCATCAGCACGAGGCGATGGAGCACGCGCATTTGCATTCCCACGATGACCATCACCAACACGCTCACAGCCCCGACGAGCCAACAGGCGAGCCTCATAGTCATCCACACCGGCACGAGCCTTTGATTCATTCCCATCCTCACTACCCCGACATCCACCATCGGCACGGGCATTAAATAGCTGAGCGAGGACGGATGGCCCTGTTTTGGATTCACGCTGCCTGAACTTTGAGGCTTTCGCCCATCTCGGCGACCACCAAGCGTCCACAGCACGCACGGCCCTGGATGAGTTCGCGAGCAACGGCGTCGCCGACCAGGGTTTCCACGGCATGGCGCATCGGCCGCATGCCGAGCTTCGGATGAAATCCCTTTCGGACCAGAAGGGGTAGCACCTCGTCGGCAATCTCCAGGTCGTGGCCTTGCTGGCGAAGGAAGTTTGCCTCGGCGGCCAGAAACTTCGCGGCGACTTCCAGTTGTTGGTCGTAGCTCAGGCGATGAAACACGAGTTTCTCGTCGATGCGCGCAAAGATCTCCGGGCGGAGCGCTTGTTCCGCGCGGGTGAGAACGTGCCGTTCCAAGGTGGCTTCGCTGGAATGTTGCAGCATCAGCAGTTCGGCTGAGCCGAGGTTCGAGGTCAGCCACACATAAAAGCCGCTGAAGTCGTGGGTCTGGCCATTGGCCGTGGTGAGCCGCGCGGCGTCGAGGAGTTGCAGCAGGATGTCGAGGATGCGCGGGTGCGCTTTCTCGGCTTCATCAAAGAGCAGTACGCCCGTGGCTGAGCGTTGACGCACTCGGCCCAGCATGCCGATTTCATCAGCCTTTGCCCCCAGCAAAAGGCCGAGCGCGTCCTGAGTTTGAAACTCCGACATGTCGAAACGGAAGAGGTAATCCAAACCAAACAGCACCCGCGTGTAGACGAGGATCAACTCGGTTTTGCCAACGCCGGTGGGGCCGAGGGACAGGAAGCTGCCGCGTGGGCGACCTGGTTTGGTTAGGCCGAGTTGTCCGCGCCGTGCGATGGACAGCACCGGCGGCAACACGTGGTCTTGGCCGCGAATCTCACGCGGCAGTTGGGTTTCAAGGAGCGCAATGCGCTGCAGGTTTTCGGGATTCGGTGTCGTTTTCACTCCGCTCGTTTTATCGCATTCGGTGTTCTCCGATTGTGCGCGACGCGCACAGCGTGCTTCGCGTTTTCTGCTTCACTGTTCCCCGACATAACGGAAGCACGTTGCTTCCAAGTGAGAAAAGAGAACTATGAAACGAATCGCTCATCCGCTCCTGACGGTCGGCCGCGGCCTGACCATCGCACTCAACCTCAATCCCCGCCTCCGCGCCGCGGCACTATTGGCCGCCGCCCTCGCGTTGAACACGACCAGCGCCTTCGCCCAGGCCTTCAGTTCCACCCAGCTCAAGACGGGCATCAGCAACAGTCTGGCGGTCATCATGCTCTTTGGCTTTGTGCTGGGCATCGCGGCGGTTATCGCGGGCGGGTTCGCCATCCGGCGCGGTGACGTGGACACCGGCAAGCTGTCGATCATCGGCGGGGCGGTCATCGCGGCGGCGCCGGCCATTGCGTTCGCCTTCTTCAAGATCTTCGGCCTCGACACCAACTCGACGGTGAGTGTCGGCACGTTCTGATTTAGGACGGGAGGCTCGAGATGTTCCTACAAGTGACACGGCATTCCCGTGAGACGACCGCTCCCACGGTCGCCGCCCGCGCGCTCCTTGCCTGGCGAAGTCATCTCGGCCTCCCGTTCCCTCTTCCTTCCTTCGATCCCACCACGCCCGTCGAATGAAAGTCGACCTACGCTTCACCGATACCAACGCCGCCTCGGACTCCGCCGGCAAGACCTGGGGTCTGGACGGAAACCTGTTCTGGTGGGTCGTCGGTGGGCTGGGCGCCGGCATCGGGGTGTTCTTTCTGATGGTCGTGGGGTTCAAAGCCGGTTTGTTCGTGTCCTTCGGAGTGGCGGCGTTGCTGGTGCTGGTTTGCCTGGCCTACATCCTCCTGCTGCGGCAGGGCAAACCGCCCGGCTACGACCGCGACATCGTAGAGCGCTTGGCCGGAGGGAGCGGCTTTGGTCCCTGCGCCTCCGTCCCCCGACATCCCCTGGCCGATTCCTAAACCCCTGAATCCGCATGAACCAACATATCCTCAATCTTCTCAACGACGCCGAGGACGCGCTCCGACGGAACTTGCATCGTCACGATCTGGACTCCACCGCGCGCGCTCACATGGAACGGGCCGTGTCTCATGTCCGAGAAGCGTTCATTGCCACGAACGAGATCGGCAAGGCCCGGACGGTGGCCAAACTCGTCCACGATTGTGAGGCGTTTGAACGGCTCCTGGTGAAGATTCGCGAACAGCAGGCTCCCGGCACCATCACCGTAAAACTCAAGGTTTAACCATCCATGTTCGAACGCGCTCCCAACGGTTTTTTCATCCGCGACATGATTGTCTTCAATCACCTGCGTCGCGGCGGGTACGTGGCCAAGGGCTTTGCCATCGAGGCACCCGATCTCACCAACAGCCCGGTCGCCGATCTCAACGACTTTCAGGATCAGCTTTGTTTGCTGCTCGCCTCCCTGCAGGAGAACCAACGGTTGCAGGTGCAGTATTTCTGCGACTCCAACTACAAAGAGGAGCTTCTGCGTTACCAGCGCGAGACTGAGAAGTTCTCCAATGCCTGGACCCGGCGCGTGCGCAACGAGCGGTTCGTTCGCTACTGGCAGGCGATGTCTGACCGCAAGTTGCGTCGGCAACGGGTCGTGATGTATGTCACGCGGGCAATGGAACATCAGCCGCGCCTGGCGCAGTCCGGACGAGCGCGGCGCGATTACTACGCGACGCTCCTGGAACAACTCGCCAGCGAGTTTGACCATACGCATCGGCTCATGCTGGAGATGTTTGGGAGTTCCGGGACTCGCGTCGTGCCGTTCACCGACGCTGACCATTTCCGACACTACGCCCGGTTCTTGAATCCCAGCTTCAACGATCGGTTCGAGTTCGATCCGTTCGATGCCTTCGAGCCTGAGCTATCGATCCAGGAAAACTGCTGGCACTCGGAAGGGAACGGGCAGTCTGATTTCGGGTTCTACCTCGATGGCCACTATCACAGTGTGCTCGTGCTCACCCGCTGGCCGCGGACCACCTATCCCGGGATTATCCAACGCCTGACCAATCTGCGGCTGCTCGACTACACCATCACGGTCAACGTCGACCCGTTGCCGGTGACCAAGGAGATTTCCAAGGAAGAGAAGGCGCACGACCGCGTGGCGGGCGATTACGCCAGCGAGAAGAAGATCTCAATGCTGAGCGTGATGGAAAAGAAGCAGCGCAAGATCCACGCGCTGATGCAGGGACATACGCTCCCGTTCAATGCCACCTTCATCGTCCGGGTTTGGGACAAGAGCAAGGAAGGGCTGAGCGCCCGCGTGGCCGCATTGAAGAGCGCCATTCAGTCGATGAACGCGGCGCAGTATTTCGAGGCCAACCTGCCGACCACGGCCAAGAATCTGTTCTTCCAGACCTGGCCGGGCTGGACGTGGGGGCGCTACGAGCACCGCAAGCTCTACGCCGAGCATCGATTCCTGGCGGACATGCTGCCGCTCACGAGCACGTTCGTCGGGCACCTGGCCACCGCGGAGGCAATCTACGATGGGCCACAAGGCAACCTCGTCGGCATTGAAACGTTTTCAGGCGGCGGCGGGGCCGCTTCGCCCCAGCATGCCGTCCTGCTCGGGATGTCCGGCGCCGGGAAGTCGGTTTCGATCTGCGATCTGCTGTCCCAAACCGAGGGATATTTCGCCTATACGGTGATCATCGAAGAGGGGCTGAGCTACGGCATCTACACCGGCACAGTCGAAGAAGGGGCCCGGCCCATCATCATTCATCCGGACGGGGATCTCACCATCAACTATCTGGACACCAAAGGGCTGCCGCTCACTCCCGACCATCTATCGGCCGCGACGGCGCTGGTCGCACGGATGATTGGCACCAGTGCGACCGAGGAAAAGCAGATGCTGCGGCAGGCGCAGATCGCCAAGTGTATCAACCTGCTTTATGAGGACTCGTTTCAGGATTGGTGCAAGAAGCGGCATTCGGACCTGATGCGCATCGCCCGTCACGGGCTGGCCCTGCAGCGCTTCCGGGCTGAACGCATGCCGCCCGGCGCCACTGGGCTCGAAAGTTTCGCGGACCTGCGCGACTGGCAGTCTAATCATCCAGACGAAGCGTCCTCGTTCCTCGGTGCGTTCAGCGAGGACCAGGTGCTTCGTTTCCTGAAGGACCCCAACACGAGCAAGGATGTTCGGAATCTGGCTTTCGCCTACTTCACGCCCGGTGATTTCCCGACGCACCGGATGTTGCAGGAGTTGATGATGTTGGACCCGGTGGGAGCCGAGCGGGATCAGATCATGGAGATTGCGACGCTCCTCTTGCCCTGGTGCCGCGATGGCAACTACGGCTGCCTGTTCGACGGGGTGACCAATGTCTCGTTGACGGGGAAGATCGCTCACTTCGAGTTGGGCTATATCCCGGAATCGGCCAAGGAGCTCAAGTCGGCGGCGGGATTTCTCATCACGAATCACGCCCGCAAGCACATCATCACGCTGCCGCGGGCATTGCGGAAACGGAATGTCTACGAGGAAGTCGCCCGGTTCCTCGATATTCCCGGCGGTCAGGAGATCGTGCAGGAGAGCTACGCCCAGCTGAGGAAATTCAATTGCTGGAACATCTCCATTGTTCAGCAGTATGCCCGGTTCAAGCAGAGCCGCATCCGGTCGGCGGTCTTTGGCAACAGCCGGCAGTTTTTCATCATGCGCCAGAACGACCGGGCCGACTTGGACGACATGGGCCGGGACATCGCCCTTCCGGAGGTGACGCAGCACGCGATCATGAACTACGCGCTGCCGGATCATCAGCCGGGGCAGAAATACGCGCCGTTCACCTATTTCCACACGGACTCGGTGCGCAACCTGTGCGGCACGGTCCACAACATCGCTTCGCCCGAGATGCTCTACTGCTCATCTTCCAGCGGGGAACATTTTGACAAGCGGGCCAAAGAACTCCGCCAGTGCGCGAGCGTGATCGAGGGGATCATCCAGCATGCAACGCCCGGCGGCGACACGACCAAATCCTAAACCACCATCTCCACATGAAACGATTCGTTCTCTTGATTCCGGTCCTCCTTCCACTGGTTCTGTGCGGCTGCGCCGTAACCCGGGGACTAGTGGACGTCGGCGCCGCTGCGGGCGGGGCTTACCTGGGCCACGAGCTCTCGGACGGCAATCCCATCGCCACCGTGGCCGGAGCGGCCGGGGGCGTGGCATTGAGTGAAGGGCTGCATTTCGCCACCCGCAAGCAATCCGAGAAGGCATTCGCCTCGGGCTACGACAAGGGCCGAAGCGACGCGGTCAAACAACAGTATTGGCTCTATGTCTCGCAGCAGCGGGCTCGGAGTCAGGAGGGTCAGGTCCGCCTCTACGAAGTTCAACTTCCGGAACAAACCATCGACGGAGTCACCTTCAAACCTTCAACCAAGTACCTGCGAATCGAGGAGTAAATCATGAAAACCAAAGCCATCACCAAATTCATTGCCCTCCTGGGGCTCCTGCCGCTGGGCGCTCACGCGCAGTGGGCGGTGTTCGATGCCGCTGTGCAGACGCAACTCATTGTCGGCACCGCTCAGGAAGTCGCGAAGTACGTCGAGATGATCAACAACCAGGTCACTCAGATCCGGATGCTCACCGACCAGATCAACGAGTTCAAACACTACGAAGGTTTGTTCGGCGATCCGAAGGCGGTCGTCGTGGCCACGGCCGGTCCCTTGGTCGCGGAACTGCGCCGGACGGAGCTCGGCACTTCGATGCAGGCCGTCATGAGGGCGGCGGACGGTGCGGAGGCATTGGCCTACAACGCGGCCGGCCTTTATCAGTCGATCGGAGGGGTGTTCAGGACCCCAGGCGGACAGACCGTGGCCCGGCATACCAACGAGTTTCGACAGTTTGCCGCGATCAACCGAGCCGCAGCCAATTTTCTCGCCGTCTCCACCAATGCTGCCGCGCGGCGCATTGAGTTGAAGCAACAAATTGCGACCACGATTGACGCGCTCAAGGCGGCCAAGACAGACGCCGAGGTGCAAAAGCTCAGCGCGACGTTGACCGGCCTGTCGGCGGCCTTGAGCGGGGCTGAACAGGAAATTGCCCAGGCGTTTGCGATCGCGATGGTCCAGGACATCGAAAATCGCAACGACGAACGCAAGCAGTCGCAGGCGGTTCACGAGCAGCGCAGTGCGGCCTTTGTCGAGGCCGTGGGCAATTACGGCCGGACCTTCCGGTTGCTCGATGCCGCGACCACGTTCCCGAGATAATCCCACCGACCATCCCACCTGCCGGCGTATGGCCTCATTCGACGCACTATTTCCGACGTTCCTGCAGCGTTGTGCCGATCTGCGCACCGTGCTGCTGGTCCTGGCCTATCTATTCGTAGTCGTCGGTCTCATCACGACGGCCATACGCCGGCCTTCTGCCCGGGCCTGGCTCCAATATCTCGTGCGGCTGGTCCTCGTGATGTCGCTCTTGGTCTACCTCCCGCAATGGGGCGACCAGATCCAACAGATCGTCGCCACGACGGTGCGAGATACCTTGCGCGCGAACCCCGACCAGATCCATGCCGCGTTCAAAGACGCGCTGACTCTCAAACAACGCGAGGCCGAACCGCAGGGCTGGTGGGATCTAATTGCTGGGGGAACATCGTCCCTCGTCAATGCGGTCATCGGCGGTCTGCTCTGGTTGTTCACCTTTGTCGCGTCGCTCCTGCTTTTCTGGGCCTACATCTTCCAGAAGTTCATTCTCAATGTCGGGTATGCGCTGTCGCCGATTCTGATCGGGTTTCTGGCGGTGCCCGCCTTGAGCGGAACGGGGTCACGCTACCTGATGAACCTGGTTGGAGTGTTGATCTGGCCGCTGGGCTGGGGGGTGGCCGCGCTCATCTCCCAGGGGATTTTGGATTTCATGACGGATCAGTCGTTTCTGACCATCGACCCGACTTCCGCGCTTTACTCGCTGCAAAACCTCCTGGGCCTGGCCGTGCTGGCGTTCTGGACCGTGTTCAGCACCTGTGCGGCGCCCGTCATCATCCAGAAGGCGCTGATCCACGGCGTCGATGCGGGCAGCGCGCTGCTCAGTGGCGGGTTTAGCAGCTTCCTGCAGACCGCCGCCACTACCGCGGCGGCAACTGCGGTCGCTTCTCCAACGGGCAAACCGCTGGTCACCGCTGGGGCTGCGGGCATGGCCGCGGCCTTGAGCAGTCTCTCCCTCAGCAGCGGGATGGGAAGTGCTGGCGCGATCATCATCGCCGGCTCCGGCCTGCCACCTCGCACCGCCCGCGGGCGTCCCGGTGACGATGTCACGGGCGACAAAGCCGTGCGCGATCTCATCGCAGTCTCTCGTGAACAAGTTTTATGAACACAGTCATTGAAACCCCTCGCGTCACCTCGACGCAGAACAGCAAGGGTTACACTCCGCGGCGACACTTTGATCCCACTCGGATTCTGGTCCAACGCGACTGGCTGCCGTGGCTCTGGTTTGGCGTTGCGGTGACGGTGACGGTTTACAGCGCCATCGAACGGCTGCACCTGGTCAACGCTCTGAAGCAACGCGAGCGGGTGGTCATCATTGACCCGGCCAACACCTATTATCTGTCGCCGCTGCTTCAGTTTCAGGATGCCCGCGAGCTCCATGTCCAACAGGCCACGTTGGCTACCGTGGCGTTCCTGGAACGCAACCCCAAGGATTTTGACCACCCGGACCTCCTCCGGCAGGTGTTCCTCAAGCCAGCATTTGAAAAGGCACAGGAACAACGCGCCAAAGACGCCGCCGAGGCGGCGTCGAAACAACTCCATCAGAAGGTTGAGGTCGGCAAGCTCGACATCCTGACCACCCGGGAAAACGAGGTGTTGGTCAACGTCTCGGGCCAAGTGATCCGCACTGGCATCTTTCAGGAGAAATCCTTCGTCGAAGCGTTTCCCTTCGTTCTCCGCCTCAAACTGCTCCGCAACCCCAACATGGCCGCCAACGGGCGGTTTCCCACGGCCGTCGCTGATTTTCGCTATGAAATCATTGCTCCCTAATCTGTTTATTCTGTCGGTGACCTCAGTGACGCCCGCGATGGCCCGCGAGGCGATTGAATCCGCCCGGCTCGATGACCGGGTCGTCTATCTGGTGCCCGTCGCCACCAACCGGGTCACAACCATCAGTTTCCCCGGTCCCATCAGTGCGATTGACGGGGCCGGGGTCACGACGGATCCCCGTCTTCCGGGACCCATTCACCTGGCTCACAGCAAGGGAACCTCTTTCCTCAGTGTCCGGGCAGGGGAAGCCAAAGCGTCAGCCAACCTCAACGTGCGTTGGGGCCAGAACACGTACGTGTTCCAGTTCGACGAGAGCGCTCAACCAGTCCTGTCGTTCATCCTGGAATCCAAACCCGCCAGCTCGGGGGTAAAACCGGCTCCGCGCCTTTCGCCCGTCCAATTGCTGGCCCTGCTCGACAAGGCCAAGTCGTTTCCTCTGCTCAAGTCGCAACATCCGGCGGCCGTGGCCGACGTCGATTTCGCGTCGTTCACCCAGGCACCGCTGCTCTCCGACTTCGACGACTACGAAATCTCCATCGAAGAGGCGTTCCGGTTCAATTCGCAGGACACGGTCGTCTTCCACCTTTCCTTGCGAAGCAAGGTCGACGTGCCCATCCACTATCGACCCGACAGTTTCAAGCTGCGGGTCGGCAATCGGATATACCCTCAATCCATCAGCGATGCCGCCGGCTTGATTCCGCCCTGTGCCGAGGTGTCGGCGTATTTCGCCGTCACGGGAACGCCCGATGGCGCGCGCAACGAGCTTTCGCTCAAGAATGATTTTACCATTTTGGTCGACCGGTTCCATCCGGTGGTGACGGGCCCAACCAATTCCACCAACTCGACCAATTCCACCCCTGCCACGCCATGAATCCTCGTGTTTTTCTCGATTTCTTTCGCACGCGCACCGGCAAGCTCCTGCTTTTTGCGACCGTCATGTCCGGGGGCTCGGTGCTCTACTTCACTCGAAGTGATAAGAAGCCCCCGGGGCTTGAGGTCACGCCGATCGACTTACGACCGAGCGACAACACCAACAGCCGGCCGCAGGTGGTCGAGACGATTCAACGCGGGTTCTCCACCTTTCGCCTGCCACCGCCCAAACCGGAGCCGCCGCCGGGCACCGATGCACGAACTGGAGTCGAGGCGGTTCCGCCACCGCCGCCGTTACCTCCGCCACCTCCACCGTTGCCCATTGGGTTGTTCGCTGAAGCGCCCAGCCCGACCCCAGAGCCGAAGGTGTTGAGTCTCGAGTTCGCTCCCTTTGGTCGATTGATCGCGTGCGAGACCGTGATCACGGTCGATTCCTCGTCGATCCAAACGCCCATCATCGGACTGATTACGGAAGACGTGTTTCACGCGGGTCGTCTCATCATCCCGGCCGGGACCGAGGTGCATGGCACGGCCGCGACGGATCGGAAACGGGAACGCCTGGCCAGTGGCAATTCGTGGACGCTCGTTTGGCAGACGGGGGAGGAGCTGCGGCTAAACGGTATTGCCCTCGACCGGGAGTTTGATTCGACGACGAATCAAGTCGGCTGGGGCGTCACCGACGGCAGCGCCGGGTTACGCGGGCGATTGCTCAAATCGGACGACATGGCTGAGATCAAACTATTCGCGGCCACGGTCCTTTCCGGAGCCGCCTCGGCGTTGACCGAGAAGGAGCAGACCATCTTTGGATCGCTGGACCGCCGCTCCCTTAACAACGCGCCATTCTCCGGGGCCGAGAAAGTGCTCTCGGTCTATGCCCAACGCATCTACGAGACGATTCAGCGGGACGGTTTTTACGTCCGCATCCCGTCGGGAAAGCAGTTTTACCTTTACGTCCTTCAAACTATTGACCGCGCCAAGGCCCGCGTCGGTGCCGCCGGCACGATCGCCACCACCAACGACTTGGCAATGCAACCGACGACCCCTGCGGCGACCTCCGTCGTCCGCGTCCCTTCCGAACTCGACTATCACCCTTTCAATCCATGAAAATATATCTCCTTACCTTTGCTTGCGTGTCGCTGGTTATCGGCTGTTCTGCGCCGCGCTCTGGACGGGTCACGGTTGTTCCCCGGCCCTACCTTGAGGCGGCCAACGGCCGCCCGGACCAGGTTCGATTTCCGGAAGTGGTTAAGGCCTACCATGTCGGGCGATCGATCGATCCAAACCCCGCGGTGCTCCATGAGGCGCATGCGATCTACCGGGTCGAAGCCCAGTCGACCTGGAATCTGCAGCCGCCCGCCGGCTATTTCCTGCTTCCCTCCAGTGTCGGCGTCTTGACCAACGCGGCCTATGTGGCGCCGGCGGTCAATGAGGCCGTTATCGCCGAGCTGAACCATCAACGGACCATCACCCGGACCGTGTCGCAACAGGCCGCGTCCCTGGGAAATTCCCTGCAGGAACTCGGCACGGCGCTGGCCGCCAGTCGCAGCCTGATCGAACAGAATCGGGCCCTGCGGTTGCAGCTCTCCAGAATCGAAAACCGCTTGGAAGCCGCGGAAGCCAAGCTTAGGGCCGCACCAACGCCACCATGAACCCTTTGCCGGCCCTTTGCCGGCGATACTAAAACCTAAATCCAAAACACCAACTCAACACCACCTCACTATGAGCACCAAAATGAGATCCACCCTACCGACCGGCGCGAGCAGCAGCACTGGCACCAATGCCGGCAGTGCCGACGCCCGCGAATATCGCAGCAATCCCGAAGTGGACACGAAGATCGACTCCTACATCAAAGAAAACCCCAAGTATTGGGCCTACATCCAGGCCATGCCGCGCGAGCGGCTCGAACGTTCGTTGGTTTTAAATGAAGTTCAAAAACTGGATCGTCAGCAACGTATAAGGGAGGGGATCATGAAAGACATCTCCCAGAATCCGAAGCTCAAAGCGGCTTACGATACCATCATCGAAAGCGTGCCCGAGAACCAGCGTGAGGCTGTCATGGCCCAGGTGGCTTCTCAGGCACGTCGTGTGATCAGCCGGACCCAACGTCAGGGGCAGGGTCAACAGACGGTCTAGCCTCGACGACTCCGGAAAATGGCGGTCGCCCAATAATTGTTAGGCAAAAAGTGCATCCGAGAATTGACATTCTCGGAGGATTCGGCACTATGGCGATGCTGGGGAGGAGGTAGATTCTGTTTATTCTGCTTCCTTCCCGCTCGCCGAAGGGTTGCCCACGTCGGGCAAGAGGTATGTCGGTGAATCTTCGTATAAGGGAGGTTAGTTGTATGATGGGTCCTATGGAGATGGTGTGGGCAGGATTTTGGGCTTTCGACGTTTTGACACGCGAATATGCCCACAGTCGGGGTCTGACGGTTTGGGTGGGTCTGGTTCTCTCGCACATTCTCGGATGGTTCTTGGTCGATTTGATTTGGGGGCAATCGTTCCGACGACCACCGTTGCCTATTCTCGCTTCTCCACCACTTCTCGATGACTTCCCGGAGGCGCTCGCCGGTCGCTGCAATCGTCAACTCTAATCACAGCAAGGAGGATTGCCGTGAGAGCCAACCAGATTGGGCACCATATTGCCAAGTTGCGGCAGATGCGGGGCTGGAGTCAGGACTGCATGGTCGCGAAGATTCAATGCCTGCCAGGGGGCGAGTTTTACGGGATGACTCGACAGATGTTGGGAAACATCGAGGCCCGCCGGACTCGAGCTTCCGATTGGCATATCCGCGCCATTCGCGAGGTCTTGGGCTGCGCTTACGAAGACATCTTTCAGGGACCAAAAAGCAGACCAGTTGATTCGGGAAGCCTACCGCCGGCCCAACTGTCCTGCCGACCGGTCTTGCCAAGGCCGACATTCTCTCGCTCGATTTTGGCTCGTCCCAATCATCGCCGACGGGCATCGTCATGACCGGGCGGCGCAAATCGAGCGAGGACGGGTCGCAGCTGGATCTGTTCGCACAACCGCCCTACGCATCAACGCATGCAACCCCTGACCCAATACGGACGGATGGCCGAGAAACATTGGCGCGAACACCGGCCGAAAATGGTCCGGGACCTGGAAGCGAAGGGCCAACTCCACGCGATGCTCTTGGAGGCCGAGGAGAAGACCAAGGACGAGATGGCAACCTGGCGAATCGACCTGATGCGCCAGGGCCTGACCGCGGACCAGGCCCATCGCCAAGCGTGGGAGATCGTGCGGGAGAAATACCTCCTGCTCCCGCCGGAGGCCTAAACTTCCAGATCCGTCCACCGCGTCGTGCTCCGCCCGAGGTTCGCAACGAAAGAAACTACCGGATCTCGGACGCAGACCAACTCGGCGCCGGGCCGCCCCGCCAAAAGTTTCGACAGAACATCGAGGCAATCCGGACTATCCGTGCGTTAGAGCGCGAAGGACGCGCCCCAACCCGAGCCGAGCAGGCGGTGCTCGTCCGTTACGTGGGTTGGGGCGCCATGCCCCAAGTCTTCGATCCTCGGAATTACGATTGGGAGGCCGCGCGCCTCGAAGTGGAAGAGTTGCTGACGGCGGGCGAGTTGGATTCGGCTCGGGCCACAACGATCAACGCCCATTACACCTCGCCGACGTTGGTGCGGGCGATGTATGGCGCTCTCGAACGTTTCGGGTTCGAGCAGGGGCGCATTCTGGAACCGGCTTGCGGCATCGGTCATTTCATTGGATTGATGCCGGACTCGATGCGGCGTCAGTCGACCATCACCGGGGTCGAAATCGACCCGCTCACGGCCCGCATCGCGAAGGCCCTTTACCCGGATGCCGACATCCGGGCGCAAGGTTTTGAAAGTGCCCAGCTCGCGGACGGCTTTTACGATGTGGCCATTTCCAACGTGCCGTTTGGCAACTATCCCGTCCACGACCCGCGCCTCAACGCCTATCGGTTTCCCATCCACGACTACTTCTTCGCCAAGGCCATGGATAAAGTCCGGCCCGGAGGTTTGGTCATGTTCATCACGTCGCGGGGGACGATGGACAAGTTGGACTCCACGCTGCGGGAGTACCTGGGGAAGCGTTCCGACCTTGTCGGCGCCATTCGTTTGCCCAATAACGCCTTCAAACAGAACGCTGGGACCGAAGTGACGACGGATATCGTCATGCTGCGGCGATTGTTGCCCGGGGAAACACCCGTGGGGCCGTCCTGGAGGGTGCTGCGGGAACATGCCAATCACGACTGGCAACACATCCCGGTCAACGAGTACTTCGCCGAGCGGCCTCACCTCATGCTGGGGCATCTCCGGTTGACCCGGGGCATGTATCGCGAGAACGAGCCGACCCTGGAGCCCGATGGACGAGTTCTCGCTGACGCGCTCGCTGCGGCTATAGCGGAGCTGCCTGCGGGCGTCTACTCTCGGCCCCAGGTCGAAGTGGTCGAACCCCGGCAGTCCATCCCCGCACCCGACTACGTCAAGCCGAACGCTTACTGCCTCAACGACGGGGTCATCTGCGTCCGGGAAGAGGCGGTGCTTCGACCGCTGCCGGATCTCCCGCCCGAAACTCGCTCTCGCATCCGCGGCCTCATTCAAGTCAGGGATGCCGTGCGGGACTGCCTCCGGGCCCAGGTCGACGACAGTGGCGAAGAGCGCGTTCTCGAAAGCCGCCGCCAGCTCAACCAGGCCTACGACCGGTTCACCGGGCGTTTCGGTCCGATCAACGCGCGGGCCAATCAGCGGGCGTTCGATGGTGACCCGGACCTGCCACTTCTGCTCTCCCTCGAGAACTACGACGACCACTCCAAAATCGCCACCAAGGCCGCCATCTTCCGCGAACGCACGATTCAGAAGCGGTCGGCCGTCGTGCGAGCTGGATCGCCCAAGGAAGCGTTGCTCGTCACTCTGAACGAACGCGGTCGCGTGGACTTGGATCACATGGCCGGTCTCCTGGGCCAACCGTTGAAAGAGTTTCTGCCCGAGTTGAAAGGCATGATCTTTCACAACCCGCAATCGAATCAGTGGGAGACCGACGACCACTATCTCTCGGGCAACGTGCGCGAGAAACTCGCCGCGGCTGAAGCGGCCGCTCTCGTGGATTCTTCGTTCGCGGCCAATGTCGAGGCGTTGAAGTCCGTTCAGCCCGAAGATTTGAGTGCGGCCGAGATCGACGTGCGGCTCGGTGCTGCCTGGTTGCCGCCGGAGGACGTGAAGCAGTTCGTTCACAACCTGCTGAACTGTTCCTCTGGCGTTGACGTCGGGCACGTCCCCGCGTTGGGCGCTTGGTATGTCAAAGGAGATTGGGACGTAAAGTCAGCCACCGCCAATACGACGGACTGGGGCACGGACCGCTGCACTGCGCTGGATCTGGTCGAGGATGCGCTCAATCTCAAGACACCGACCGTCTACGACTATGACGCGGACAAGAAGCCGGTCGTGAACGCCCAGGCGACCGAGGCGGCCCGTGAAAAGCAGGAGCGGATCAAGGAACGCTTTAAAGAATGGATTTGGTCGGACGATTCCCGTCGGGAACGCCTGTGCCGGCTCTACAATGACACCTTCAATCACACCCGACTGCGCACGTTCAGCGGTGAACACCTGACGTTGCCCGGTGCCAGTCCGGCCATCACCTTGCAGCCGCATCAAAAGGCGGGCGTCTGGCGGATTCTGCAAACGCCCAACACACTTCTGGCTCACGTGGTCGGGGCCGGGAAAACATTCACCGCGGTGGCCGCGGCGATGGAGTTGAAGCGACTTGGCCTCGCCCGCAAGCCCCTGTTTACCGTGCCCAATCACATGCTGGGCCAGTTCTCAACCGAGCTGCTCACGTTGTATCCCGGCGCGAATATTCTCGTCGCCGGCAAGGATGATTTTGTCGAGGCGAACCGCAAGAAGCTCTTTAGCCGCATTGCGACGGGTAACTGGGACGCGGTCATCGTCACGCATTCTGGGTTTGAGCGCATCCCGGTGTCCAGGGAGACACAGAAACGGTTCTTCGCCGAACAGCTCCATGAACTGGATATGGTGCAGCGGCAGCATGCGGACTCCGGCAATCGCAAGCTGGTCAAGGATCTGGAACGGGCTAGAAAACGGCTCGAAGTCCGCCTGCAGGCACTGGCCGCTGAGCATCGGAAGGACGACACGCTCACGTTCGAGGAGCTGGGGGTTGACCGGTTGATTGTGGACGAGGCCCATGGCTACAAGAACCTGTTCTACGTTTCGAAGATGACCCGCATTGCCGGATTGCCGCAGACGGCCAGTGAGCGGGCCTTCGATATGTACCTGAAAGTTCGGCACGTTCAGGCGGTCAACGGCGGCGGTGGGGTGGTCTTTGCCACCGGCACCCCCATCGCCAACAGCATGGCCGAGATGTTCACGATGCAGCGCTACCTCCAGCCAGAGGAGCTCAAAAAGCATCAGCTACATCATTTTGATTCGTGGGCGGCGACCTTTGGCGAACCGGTGACTGCCATGGAGCTTTCACCGGACGGCGCGGGCTACCGGATGAACACCCGCTTCGCCCGGTTCGTGAACGTCCCGGAATTGATGCAGATGTTCCGTCAGGCAGCGGACGTTCAGACCGCCTCGATGTTGAACTTGCCACGGCCCCGGCTGGAGCACGATCGGCCGGCGATCCGCCATGCGCCGCCCACCCCCGAGCTGAAGGAGTTCGTAAAATCGCTCGCGACGCGCGCCGACCGGCTCCGGACCAGTCGCGTTGATCCCAGCATCGACAACATGCTCAAGATCACGTCCGAAGGTCGCAAAGCCGCCTTGGACCTGCGTTTGGTGAACGGGTCTGCTCCGGACGACCCAAGCGGCAAGGTCAACCTGGCCGTTGAAAACATTTGGCGAATCTGGAAGGAGACCGTTGACCAGTGCTGCGCACAGCTCGTGTTCTGTGACCTTTCGACGCCCAAAGACCGGGGCTTCTCGGTCTACCGTGACATGGCGGACAAACTGGCCGCCCGCGGCATTCCTCAGCCCGAGATTGCCTTCGTGCAGGACTACGATACGGACGCCTCCAAGCTTGCGCTGTTCCGGGACGTCCGCGCGGGAAAGGTCCGGGTGTTGTTCGGCAGCACCCAGAAGATGGGGTCCGGCACGAACGTGCAGGAACGCTTGATCGCCCTCCACCATCTGGATGCGCCTTGGCGGCCCGCTGACGTCGAGCAACGCGAAGGCCGAATCCTTCGCCAGGGAAACAAGAATCCCGTGGTCAGCGTGTTTCGCTACGTCACGGAAGGATCATTCGACGCCTACATGTGGCAGACCCTGGAAACCAAGGCCAAGTTCATCGCCCAAGTCATGACGGGCGACCTGACCATTCGTCGCGTGGAAGATCTGGATTCCGCCGCGCTGACCTACGCTGAGGTCAAGGCCATCGCGTCCGGCAACCCCCTGGTCATCGAAAAGGCGCAGGTGGATGCGGAATTGATGCGGCTCAACCGCCTACGCTCCGCCCATGCCGAAGAGCAGTTTCGCATCCGGAGCAACCTTCGGCGTGCCGATGGCGACGTCACGGCCGGCAATGAGCGGTTATCCAACCTCCATCGGGATCTGGTGGTGCGGGAAAATACGACGGGCGACAGATTCCGAATCGAACTCGATGGGCAAACGATCACCAACCGTGGCGTGGCCGGCGAACTCTTGATCCGGCAGGCGGCGAAGCTTCGAGGCCAGCGTGACGATGAAGTCCGTGTAGGTCGCTTCGCCGGCTTCGACTTATCTATCCGGGCGGGCCCCCTCGGTGACGCCGACTTGATCGTGCGCGGCCGGAACACGTATACCGCGAAGGTCACCGACACCGCCCTCGGAACGATCCGCTCCCTCGAATCGACCGTCCACGGCCTCGATGAATCTGCCGTTCGCCTTTCGACGGCCATCAGCGATGCTCGCAAACGAGCCGCGGAGCTGGAGGGCCGCGTCGGCGCCGTGTTCGATCTCGAGGACCGCTACCGGGAGTTGAGCAAGCGTCAGGGGGAGATTGAGGACAAACTCGACCTCACCAAGAATCAGGCATCAAGTGTCGCCGATTCCGCCGACGAGCGCGAGGTCAAACAAGGCCAATCAGAGTGCTCCATGGCCGAGAGTCGCTCTCAACAAATCACGTCGAGTTCTTCCGATTGGCGCCAGGGAGTTCGTATCTGAGACTGAATGGTGGGCCAGAATCCACAGTCGATAAACAGTCTCGCAGACGCGTGAACCGAGCCTCCAAACCGCACATGGTCACGTCGGCACGACCACGCGCTGCGAGAAATTGGTCGCTGCAGCTTGAGGTTCCGTCCTTCGCCGAAAAGCGTGGATGGCTTCGCATAACTCGGTCCAAATTGCAAATTTGCGGTAGAAGTAGAAGAGGGAGTCACCGGGCGTCCGGCTGAAAGACTTGCGTAGCCGTTTTGAGAAACGAGTCGCGGGCGGCCCACTGGTCGGGGCCGGGGCATTGCACCATGAAGACGGCCACCATTCCGTTGGTCGGGTTCACCGACAAATCCGTGCCATAAGCGCCGTCGTGACCGAACAGGCCGTTACGCAGATGGTAGCCCAGGCTGTAGTTGACCTTGGTCGCTCCGGTTTGCTCCTTCCGCAGTTCCTCCATGGCGGCATGTGACAGGTAGCGTCGGCCATCCAATTCGCCATCGTTGGCCAGCAGGAGACCGTATCGGAGAATGTCGCGCGTGGTGGAGAACAAGCCGCCGCCCGCTTCGGGAAAACGGTGAGCGCGATCGCTGTATGGCTTCGTCAGGAAGCCAATGCCGCCTCGGGCGTAACCCGTTTTTTCCGGGTTCTGACCGTAGACGCCGGCGAGCCGGGCCGCCTGCGCTTCACTTGGCCAGAAGGTCGTTTCGGTCATGCCCAGCGGCTCAAAGAACCGCTTTTGCAGAAACTCTTCGTAAGCCATGCCGCTGACGATCTCCACGATGCGTGCCGCGATGTTCATGCCCTGATTGCCATACTGGTATTTGTCGCCGGGCTGCCATTGCAGCGGTCCGGTTGCCGAGCTGAGCGCGCGGGCTTTCAGCGGCGTGCTGTCCGAACCGGTTTCCTTTTGCAGCTCGGACGAACCGGTGAGGCCGCTGGTGTGGCTCAACACATGCCGCACTGTGACGGGGCGAACAAAAGGTTTCCTTTCCCTTCAAACCCAATCCCGAAGACATCCTGCTCCTTTGGGAATCCAGCTTCGATTTCCTGCGCTAAAAAGTGCTCACGTCGGATTCGCCTTCCGGCCCGTAGAAGACTTCAGGGTTCGTCCACGGCGGCTTGTGGTTCGACAGCATCACCGCGCTCCGCCGCCCCCGCCGCTTTTACCGCGTCGTGGGTTCGCCGTAGCCATCGTCGAGGCGAGACGACCGGAACGTGCCGCGCCGAGATCAGCAGGCACGAACTGATCGTCGGCTTCCTCATCGAGCAGGCGGGCCGTTAATGACTGTGGAACGACCAGGGCGAACTCATCCCCGCGAAGCTCACGCGCTCGGGCGACGAAGAACTCAGCCGCGACAAGCTGCTGCCGACCACCGAACACAGCCGCAGCCGCGACGTGCTCTGGTGCCATCCGGCCTTCGCCAGCCGCCGCACCTACTACGTCCACAACGGCCAGGAACTAGTGCGCGTCTTACCCGCCGTGACGAATGCGCCGGTGTCGGGCGAGCCGGGGACGCGGGATGTTGGGATGGCGAATGAGTTTCTCGACGGAGTTGAAACGCGACGGTATCAGCGTTGCCGGACGGAGTAGAACGACGGACCGACTGCCGGGCTTCCAGAGTCCTCGAAGGACATGACGAAGTCATTGGGTCTGGGAACATTCAGTGAGCCGACTAGAGTCCAATTCCGGAGATTCGCGGAACGATAGACATCGAGCGTCCCGGCATCCGCGACGACGTCGAACACGAGGTTCCCATCGTTCGCCCGGCGCGGAGATGTCAGCACAGGCCAGAGCGTCACTCGCGTGCCGGCGGCCCGCAGGGTCTGCACGAGCGGATTTAACGCGCGCATTCCGGCGGGCGCGCGGAAGTCGGCGAGCGGGTTGTTGTCCAGCCCCAGATAGGTGAGTTCCGGCAGAGTCACCGTCAACGAAAACTCGGTGAGTTGATTTCCGTAGAGTTCAAGCCGGTTCAAGTGAAAAAGATCCGGCGGGAGTTGCACGGACCTCACGCCGCTGCCAAACGCGGAGAGGTCGCGCAAGTTGTGCAAACCTATCGGCAGGTTGAGGTTCGTCAGGCGGTTGTTCGCGATGTCCAGAACGACAAGGTTGCTTTGGCCGGCCAGGAAGGAGACGTCGGATAGTCGATTCACGCCAAGGTAGAGGTTGACGCTGCCCAAATCAGCGGGGAGCACGACGTTGGTCAGTTGATTGCGAATGACATCAAGGTAACGAAGGCTGCGCAGCCCCGTCGGCACGACGAGCTGGCTCAAGTGATTGCCGTACAAATTCACGCTGACCAGGTTTTCCATGTTGGCGGGGAGGGTTAGTTGCTCGAGATTGCCCCAAAACACGTCCAGGCGCTGCAGCTTGCGCAGACTGGCCGGCAGTTCGAACTCGGTCATCGGATTGTGGCCGAGGGACAGATCCGTGAGATTCGTCAGGCACGGAGGGAGGACGACTTGCTCCAACCCATTTCCCGAGAGGCTCAGGACGTTCAGCGACGGCGCGTTCGAGAGAAAGGAGAGGTCTTGAATCAGATTATCATCGAGCCAAAGGGCGGTGAGGTTCGTCACGTCCGCCGGCAGGCTCACGTTGGTGATGGCGTTGCCGCCCGCGCCGATCGTGGTTAGTCGGCTGAGTCCTTTCGGCAACACCAGTTGAGTCAACCGATTACAGACGACGTCCGGCTCGGTCGCGCTGGAACAAGAATTCATGATGAGCGTCGTCAGATTGTGGGCCGCTCCCAACCCCTCGAACGACTGCGCGCCCAGTCCCTCCGTGGAGAGGACCGTCAAGCTCTCCATGTCGGCGACGGTGATATCTCCGGCCGGTTTTTGCAGGTGGGCGCGAATGGCGGCTTGCAATTCCAAGTCGGGGATGTGCACCACCTGGGCGCAGGTCGCGTGGGCAACGACGAGCGATATCGCCAGCAATACCGGGCGGAGCAGAATACCGACCGTTTGATCGCAGTTCACACGCCTGGGTTTTGCCATGCCCGAACCTTACGGCACCAGCGGACTTGTTTCAGCCTGTAAATTCGCGCCGGCAACGAGTCGGTATGCAGTCGGCAACATCCACATCGAGGCACAAATGACCGAGCCGCGTGAGGGTCTGCTGAAGGATTGTTCCCATCACCGACTTCTCTTTTGACGGTTGCGGCACTTGAGCCATGCGTCGGACGTTACTGGCGGAGGAACGATCTGGGCGAACTCATCCTCGCGAAGCTCACTCCGTCGGGTTCCCTCGGGTTACGAATAACTCAGCCGCGCCAAGCTGCTACCGACTATCGACCACACGCGCGGTCGCAACGTGCTTTGGTGCCATCCTGCCTTCGCAAACCGTCGCGCCTACGGTGGCCTGTAGGCGGTCGAGAACAAGGTGGGGAAAACTAATTATCGTCGTGCAGATGCCGACAGTAACCCGCCAAAGCACCTTTAGCCCCTCGGGTGGAAACGACACGACGAGCCCGGTTTCGTTCCAGACGGAATCCCGACTCGGCCCGCGCCACTGTGGCCAGTCGTCTGCGCAGAGCGGACCGACCAGTCCCGGCGTCGCGAGCGCGGCGGCCCCCATTTCAAAGCGACCAAACCGACGGACATGATTCACATGACGATTGCCCACTTCAGGTTTCGCGCACATCGCAGAATTCAGAGTTCAAACGCGTTAGGCATTTTTATTTGGTCGTGGTCTTGATCTCCACGAGTTTCCTGAGCGTTGGAATATCGTTGGCTGCCGATGACCCTGTTCATCGACAGCTACCGCAAGGTTCGCATCCACGGGGACTGACTGCCTAGCGAAGCGCGCCTCGCTACTGAAAACCGCTCGCGTGGTTTTCCGCAGCGGAAAGCCGAGCCCGCTGCGGCCGCTGCTGAGTGGCGGCAACAGAATCCTTGACCATTTCGCGTCGACGGGAAATTTGACTTGTCTGCATCGAGCTTTACGGGGCAAGGCTTCTCGCCATCACCTGGGGACACCTGCGGAGGTGCGACTTGGCCTTGGAGCAATCATGAATTTGCGGTTCATATACACGTCATCCGCAACTTGGAACATGGCCACAGCATCGGCTTCCAGTTCTCGATGCAACTGTTCCGGCTCGGGCACGCGTCGCATCTGTTCCCTTTTCGGATTGCCCGAAAAATACTCCACCTTTTTGTTCAAGCTGAACACCACGAGGTGTTCGTCGCTGTAGATTCCGAACGATCGGTTGTGATGCAGCAGACAACGGCCCGGCAGGTCTGGCCACTTCAGTAGGTCACGTCCGAAGCAGTAGCTGTCGTAAGGGCGTCCGATGAGTCCCAGTAAGGTTGGAGCGATATCGAGTTGGCAGCCCAAGGTGGAAACGCGGCGCGGCGCGGAGACGGCGGCGGGGCCGAGCACGACCATCGGGATTTCATAGCTGCGAATCGGGATGGTCTGACTTCCATAAACCCGCGCGCCGTGGTCAGCGACCACGACAAAAATGGTATTTGTCCAGAATGGCTCCTTCCGGGCCATGTCGACAAAACGTCCGAGGGCGTAGTCGGTGTATTTCACCACGTGGGCCCGGCGGCGCTTGAGCGGGTCTTCAGGGATGCGTCCCGGGGGGTAGGTGTAGGGCTTGTGGTTGGATACAGACATACTCGTCACAAAGAACGGCAATCCACGGGCATATCGGTCACGACATTCCACAAGTACACGGTCGTAGAGATCTTCGTTACAGACGCCCCAAACGGTGGTGAAGGCGGGGTTCTTGAAATCTTTCAACTCGACGAAGTTTGACCAGCCATTGGCTTTGACGAATGGGCCGGTGCCGTCAAAAAGCCCGCGTCCGGCATAGAGGAAGGTGGTGTCGTAACCGTCGCGTGCCAATACCCGGGCGATGGTCTCGACATGTTCAGAGCGGTCACGCGCGACGATAGAGTCGCCGGGGAGCGGAGGAAAACTGCAAAACACACCTTCGTAGCCACGGATGGTCCGGTTACCGTCCGCATAGAGATTATCAAAAAGCAGCGCCTCATTAGTCGCAACAGCATCCATGCGCGGCATGCGAGTCGGTTCCTTGCGGCCGAGGCTGCCCCAAAATTCTGAGCCGAGACTTTCCTCCAGCAACAGCACGAGGTTGAGTCGGGGGGCATTCGTATCGCCGGCGACGTGGCGTTGAAGCGAGTCCGTTGCTTCAACAAAATTCGCGTCGGGGGTGCTGAGTAGTTTTCGAGTCCGCCGGTAGGCGTCTTCTCTCGACATGGTTGGATAGAAATGTGCGTAGTCGAGGTTCCGCGTCAGGGCGGCGGTCAGGGCCGAGACGAACGTGCTGGAAGCGATTTCGTTTACGGTGCGTTCGCGACTGAAACGCGCTTCGTCGAGGCGAATGGTCAACGCGGAAACGATGGCGATGGCGAGCCACAGACACGCAGCAGCTCGCGTGGGCACGGCGGGCGCCAATCGTTCCACCTGCCGGCTCACCCTCCACCCCATCCAGACAATGGCGCCGGCCAGCAGGAGGACGGCGCCAATGACCATCGGCATCGGGTAACTTTCCCAGACGTTCGCGAATACCTCATGCGGATAGATGAGGTAATCGATCGCGACGGTGTTGAAACGCGACTGAAACTCTTCGAAGAAGAATCCTTCGGCCAGCAGAAGAAAGATCAGCACGCACCAAACCACGAGACTGACCACAATCAATCCTGCCCTGAACGTGGGGCGGTTCCAACACCTTTGGCTGGGCAGGCCCATGCACAGTGCGAGCGGGCTAAACAGGACCAGCGAGACGGCCAAATCAAAGTGAACCCCCACGAGAAAAGCACGGAACCAATCCGCCGCCGCAACCGGACTGGCCGGATGAAAAAAGCACGCCAGCACCAGCCGAAGGACCTGCGACGCCAGGAAAAAAGCGATGGTAAAAGTCAGAGGCAAAGCCAACCGTGTGGGGATTCGTCGCCGGACTTGGTCTAGGATCTCCATATCGTGGTGGTTCGCCTAATGCCTTTTCGAAAACGACCTGCGCCCGCAGACGCGCTTTCGCATCCGAAAGGCATTGTGATTAATAGGGGGTTCACGAAGGCGCTTCCATGAGGCGAGTCTTAGTTTCCAAAGTCTGAATTGGAGGGACTTCGGAGCGTGGCCATGCCATCGCCAAGACGGGTTGGCGGCGATCCATCTGGTGCGCCGACTCGATTAACTTGGGAGCGCGGACGTCCGAATTTTGCGTAAAGCGCGGGCATAAGAAACAAGTTGAGGAGGGTCGACGTCACCAGACCGCCGAGAATAACGACCGCCATCGGATACTCGATTTCATGGCCGGGCACATTGCCTTTGAGGACAAGGGGCAGGAGGGCGAGGGCGGCGCAAGCGGCGGTCATCAGAATGGGCGCGAGGCGTTCTTCCGCACCACGCAGGACGAGTTCTTGACCGAACACCATGCCTTCGCCCGTCTCCAAGTGGCGGTAGTGGCTAATGAGCATGATGCCGTTACGCGCGGCAATGCCCAGCACGGTGACAAACCCGACGAGTGAACCCAGGGACAGAACACCTCCGCTCAGAAACGCGCCCGACACGCCTCCAATGAGCGCGAAAGGCAAGGTCAACGCCACCAGCAGCACGAGTCGATTGGAACGGAAGTCAACGTGAAGTAGGACCAGAATTCCGATTAACGAGAACGCGGCGAGCAGAAGCAGTCGATCACGCGAGGCTTGGCGCGCGGCATATTCGCCAAGGAATTCCGGGTGATAACCCTGCGCAAACGGCAACGCTTGCACACGAGCCTGGATTTCTCGTGCCACGCCTCCCAAGTCCGATCCGGTGACGTTGCACGTCACATCGATGCGACGCGACGCGTTTTCACGTTTGATCTCGTTGGGGGTGGGCGCAATGTGCAGGTCCGCCACTTCGCCTAACGGGACACGTGCGCCGGACGGGGTTTCGATGGTCATTTCCCCGAGCGCCTGCAAATCGTGACGCACCCGCTCCACGCTCCAGACCGCGACATCGAAGACTTTCTGGTCGCGGTAAAGTTCGCCGACCTTGGTGCCCTTAACGAGAGTGGTCGCCGCACGTCGAATGTGGCCCGGCGTCAGTCCGAAACTGGCCGCAGCCTCCGGTTTCAGCCGCACCTGAATATGCGGAACGAGCACTTGCGGCTCGACCTTCAAATTGGCGACACCCTTCACATTGCCAATCGACTTGCCGACCTCCTGGGCCTTCTCTCGAAGCGCGGCCATGTCGGGTCCATAGAGCCGTACGACCACGGTCGCGCTCGCCCCGGTCAACACTTCCTTGATGCGCTCCTTCAAATACGTCAGCACATCGCGATAGAGACCGGGGTAGCCCTCGACAACTTCCTGAATTTTCGCCACGGCACGATCGTAGTCGACCTCGGGGTCAAGGCTGATCCAAAGCTCGGTGAAATTGGGGCCGACGACTTCATCCGCCACCTCCGCGCGCCCGATATGGGATCCGAAATTGCGAACGCCGGGTACCGCGCGCAGTTCTTTGCTGGCTTGAACCGTGATCCGGCGCATGGCGTCGAGTGAAGTGCCAGGTTTCTCGACCCAGTGCATAAGGAAATCCGTCTCCTTGAAGTTGGGCAGAAATTCCTCACCCAATTTTGGCAGTGCAAGTCCCGTCAAGGTGAAGGCAACGACGAGAATGATCGCCGCCAAGCCAGGTCGCCGAATGAAGAATGGCAGGACTCCGCGGTAGCCCTTCTTCAACACGCTAGTCAGTGGCGCATCCTCGTGCCGTTCCCGCGCTCCGGGTAGAAGCAGGAGGCATAGCGCGGGTGTGACGGTCAGCGCCACGAGCAAGGAAGCAAGAATGGCCAGGACATACGAGAACGCCAGCGGTCGGAAAAAGGTTCCCGCCAATCCATCGAGGAAGAACACCGGCACGAACACGAGCGCCACGATTAGACTCGCGTAGACCACTGCACTCCGGACTTCCAGTGAAGCCATCAGCACGACGCGGAAGGGCGACAGTGGGCGGGCTGAACGCCGATTCAATCGAAGCCGACGCGAGACATTCTCCACCCCGATAATGGCGTCGTCCACCACTTCGCCCACGGCAATGACCAGGCCAGCGAGGACCATGGTGTTCAGTGTCCCACCGCGGAGGTGCAGGACGACCGCTGCCGCCAGCAGGGAAAGCGGGATCGAAGACAAACTGATCAGTGCCGTACGCCAGTCATACAAAAACGCCACGAGAATCACCACGACCAACACGCAGCCCAGAACCATCGCGTGGGTCAGATTTTTCAGTGAACGTTCAATAAATGTCGCCGGCCGAAAAATGGTTGGATCCATTTCCACGCCCTGCAATCCGGGCCGCAACGCATCGAGCGCGGCTTCGACCTGCTTGGTCACGTCGAGCGTGTTGCCCCACGGCTGTTTCTCGACGATGAGCAAGAGACCAGGGCCATCATTGATCACGGCGTCGCCAATTGGCGGCGGATGGCTGACGACAACTTCAGCCACGTCGCCGATGTGGATCGGCACGCCATTGGTGAAATGAATGACGGTCCGCGCCAAATCCTCGGGTGTTTCAATCGCCGACGCGTGCCGTACCGGCAGGCGTTGATTGGGCAGTTCCACGAAACCGCCGGCCGCCACACTCGCCGCGTCGCCGGCGGCGCGGGTAATGGCGTCGAGCGAAACGCCGTTGGCGGCCAAGCGGTCAGGGTCCACCAGCACTTGAAACTGTCGATCGCGCTGCCCCCAAATTGCCACGTTAGCCACGCCCGGCACGGCCATCAGCCGGGGACGGATCGTCCACGTTGCCAGTTCGGAGAGCTCCATCTGGGAGAGCGTTTTCGACGAGACGCCGATTTTCAGGGCGCGGCTGGTGGAAGAGAGTGGCGGGAGGATGACCGGCGCATGAGCGACTACCGGCAGTCGGGGCGCAATCGTGGCGACGCGTTCCTGAACCAGTTGCCGGGCCCGCATCAGATCCGTGCCTTCCTTGAAGATACAAACGACCGATGAAAGGCCGAGGACGGATTTCGAGCGCAGGGTCTTGAGCCATGACACGCCATTGAGCGCGTTTTCGAGTGGCACGCTGATGAGACTCTCGACTTCTTCGGTGGATAGACCGGGTGCCTCCGTTTGCACTTCGACGAGCGGCGGCGCGAATTCCGGGAACACATCGAGCGGTGTCGTTCGCACCGCCCGAATGCCAAACACGACAAGCGCGGCCGACAACGCGAGCATAAGGACAGGCTGGCGGAGCGAGACCGTGATGAGCCATTTCATCATAGAGCAGTTCTGGATGGCCTACTTGCCGGCACCGAACTCGGTGCCAAATAATTCCGCGACTCCAGTGATCACGACGTTGGCGCCCGCGCTTACCGTGCCGACAAACGCCGCCAGGTCGCCCACTACCTGCTTTATTTGCACGCGGCGCCGCGTGAACGTTTGCGGACTCGACGCCTCATAGACCCACGTTCCGCCCTGCACGTCATGCACGACCGCGGCCCAAGGCACAACGAGGCTTTCCTCGTCGATGCGCAACGGAATGGTGACACCAACTCTTTGACCGAGGCGCAACATGCCATCCGGATTGGCGATTTCATAAAACCAATCGACGGTGGCTGCGGCGGCGTTGGCTGAGGGCGGCGCGGAGACTGGCTTGGCCGGCCGGCTGGCCGAAGTCAGAGCATTGGCCAGTCCGCCGATTCGAGCATCAGCCGTGGAATTCAGCTTGGGGGTATCCCCGACGTAGACCGGAACTCGCACCCAAAACAGCGGCTGGCTGGCAACATCCAGCACGGGCGGGCCCAAAAGTTCGCGCCGGGCCTGCGCGGTGCGAAGCCCGGTTGAAGCGAGATTCACCTGTGTCCGAGCGTCGTCCACGCCGCGTGCGCTGCCGGCCTTGTCACGAAGCATCTGCTCGGCGCGATCGAGCGAGACCTTGGCCGCATCCAGTTGCACTTTCGCCTGGTCGACCTGCCCGTCGGCGTCGATTTGCGATTGCGCGAGCCTCACCAACTCCGCGGGTGAGAGGCTTGGCAATATTGCAAACACAGACTGGCCGCTCGACGTATTCGTGCTACTCGGGCGTGCCGGAAGAACGATTTCTCCACCGAACAGTCGAGTTCGCTCCAACTTCCGCCGTTCCACCGGCGCCGTCACTATGCCCAGACGCTTCTCGGCCTCTGGAGTCAGGGTGATGGTCGTAAGGTCGGCTTCTTTGGCGGGATTGGCTACTTTCGCCGGAGCGGGAAGCTTCGTCGATTCGGCGGCAGCGAGAACGCCGGCAGCAATCACGTAGGCGCAGAGCGGGGTGAGAATGTTCATCGAAAGGAATTCAGTCCGATTCATGCAACGAGACTCTTTGAGCGACGGATGGCGCGGAGAGACTCCGGCCCACCCCGCGTTCTAACTCGGCGCGAGCGCGCCGGAGATCGGCGGTGGCGGTCGCCACCTTGGCGCGGGCGTCAAACAGTCTGCGGCTGGCTTCGAGCACAAACAGGTAACTGACATTGCCTGCGGCATAGGTTTTCTCGGCTTGGCGCACGGCCGATTGGAGCGGCGGCAGAATTCGTTCCTGCCATTGATTAAGACTCTCTTCGGCCTGCAGCAATCGGGCATGGGACTCGCGCACCTCCAGCACGATGCGGTCACGCACAGTGTAGAATTGTCGCGCTGCCTTCTCGAACTTGGCTCGGGCTTGGGCAACTCCGCCCTGGTTCTGATTCAAGATCGGTACCGCCAGATCCACCGTTGGACCGATCAGGAATTCCTTGGCGGAGCCGGAACCGACATCCTTGCCGTTGAGTCCGGCGGCTAGGGTGAACGTTTCGGCGTGAGCCAAGCCAATGCGCTGGCCGGCCGCTTCCAGGCCGACTTCCGCGGCTCGCAGGTCCGGCCGGGCTACGAGGGCATTCGTCAACAGCACGTCGACCGAATACTCCAAACGCCCCGGCAGGGCTGATGCCGCGATCTGCTCGGTCCATTGACTGAGGCCGAGCCCGAGAAGGTTGCGCAAACGCTCGCGACTCATTTGCGCGTCCTGTCGCGTCCGCTTCAATTGTTCCTGAGCTTGCACCACGTCGACGTCGGCCTGCGCGGCCTCCAGTTCGCTGGCATCGCCCGCCCGCAAGCGGGCCCGAGCGACGTCGGCAATGCCGGTGTTGAGCGATTGGGTTTCCGTCGCCGACTTGAGCCGTTCATCGGCGAGCATCACGTCCGCGAAGGCAACGCGCACATCGCGAATCAAGTCCAACCCGCTCTGCACGAGCCGCTGGGCTGTGCGTTCGTAGTCGAGTTTGGCCGCCGCAACGCGCTTGGGCCGAAGCCACAGTATCTCGAACGGATACTTTGCCGTAAGTTCCAGCGGTTTAGCCCCAACCGGGATGAGCATCGAAAATGTTGGATTGGGCAACATCCCGGCGTTGACCAAGTCCGCCCGTGAGAGTCCGAGATCGGCCAGGGTCTCTTGAAACGCCGCGTTGTTCCACAACGCGAGCGTGACGGCTTCGTCTTCCGAGAGGCCATCAGCGATGGAGACGGATTCTGGAATTGAGATGACTCCGGGCTGTGAATTGGTCAGCGAGAATCCGGTGCGCCGCGCCAAGTCCGCTGAGACCTTTCCGACATCCGCGCGCGGGACAGTACAGCCAGCGAATAGCGCACCGACGACACAGGCCAACGCGGCCCACGTTCGACAATTCTGGTATTGGCCCAATGCTCGGAAATGAGAGTCTGAAATGGTTCGCGGACTCGCCCTCACGCCGACCCTCTGCCCCGGGGAGAGGGAGGACCGCTCGTCGCCGTTTGGTGGGAGAGGCGTGCGACGTAGTCCGTTCGCGCCCAGCGCCGACGGCACCGCACGAACCGCCGAAGGCGCTCGATGCACCGACGCTTGTTCGGCGTTCGACGTGGCCCTTGAAGTTCCCCCTCTCCCCGGGGGCCCCTCGGGACAGGGTCGGGGTGAGGGCCAGTCCGCGATTCGTTTCGCATTTCTACTTCGGAGAGGCATCGGGGCTTTGGTCAAGGGTAAGCAGGACACGCGCAAACCATTGCGGATTGGGTAGATTGACGGGCGGCCGTGCGGTCACGCGTTCCCAATCGGCGTTGAGGCTCGTAACCGACGCGGACTGGTTCGTGGACCAATTGACGAGATCGGTCGAAAACTCGAGCGAATAGCTGAGACCGGTGACCGACGCTGCTTTGCGACGGAGGTATTGCACTTGAAGAGTGTCATTGATCCCAACAGTGAAATGCCGTGCGGAAGGCAGCCCGTTTGTGCCGAGACTCGCGACGGGATGAACATCCGCGACGAGGGGATTCAAGTTGTAGGCGAACTCAGTGAGATTATTCGCGCCGTCCTCATCCGGGTCGGCTTCCGGATTATCGTTGCCGGCAGCCAGGTTGCGAGCGGAGGCCCACGAAGGATAAGTGGTCACGGCAACGGAATACACGACCTCCAACGTTGGTCGAAGCGTCGGTGCCGACGTGTTCTCGCTCGAATAAATCGTCCACCCATCGCCGGTGCCCGTGCTGGACGGCCGGATGACCCAGCCGCGATTGGGCGTGCCCGCCTGGAATAGTTCAAGATCCCCGGTGACATCAAAAATCGTCGGACCGCCATCGACGTCGGGCACGGCGGAGAAGGAGGTTGTACCCACGGCTTCGACCCCGTCCGCGCCCACGCCGCCGCTCAGACTGTTCCAAGTAGCGGCATCGCTCCAGTCTGCGAGCATGCGGTGCAGCCGGAACGTGTCATTGGAATCGTTGTCTACGCCCGTCGCGTTAGCAGGGGTGTGCAGTATCAGTTTGGCCGAATGGATCACGGCGTTGCTCGGAATCTGGCCGGCGCCGGTGCCGAAGACATTTCCGAACCGCGCCAATACTTGGCCTTGTTGATTGCCGCTGGCCGCGCCGGTGTCGATGTCCGCCGTGATGAGTTGCGCCGCGGCGGCATTGGCGTCGGGTGTCTCCTGCCACAACTGAGTGTCGCACGCATTGGTGTAACCGCCCAGCCCCTGACGGAAAGTTGCGACGCGGACCGCCGGGTCGGTCGCGAACGGCCCGACAATCGGACGCACTTGCGCCGCCGCGCCGGCATGAGTCGTCACGCCGTACATGTCTTCAATCGTGCGCAGGAGATTGTGTAATGTCCACGTGCCGTTGATTGTTGCACCGTCGCGCAGGCCCGCACCGAAAAAGACCGTCGGAATTTGGTTGTCCTCGTTGTAGTCGTCCTCATCCCAGGTGACAATGAGCAGGCTGTTGTTCGTCCTGGCCCAGAGGGCGTAAGGATTCAAATGGTCACGCAGCCAATCGTCACCCTCGCGGCGCGAGCCATCGTGCATGTCGTGGAGCTGATTCGGGACGATAAAGCTCACGGTAGGGAGGTGGTTGTAGTCGGTCGGGAATTGGGTGAACGCAAGGTTGACCGCACTCCCTAGTTGGTTGGCTAGCGCCGGAGAAACCTTGGCGACCCAATTGGCCCAAGGGTTATGTTTGCGCCGATAGTAGACGCCCGGATGCGTCGCCGAATGTGGGTCGTAGTCGGCCCGGTCGTTCGCCCCGGCGGATTCAAGCTGTTCGCTGAACCCGGCGAAGGTGAATCCCGCTCCGATCAATTCGGCCGCCAAATTCGCCGTGCGAAATGGGTAAATGCTGGTGGGCGTGGTTGAAAAATTCGGGGGTAGATCATCGTCCAGAACTCCCTGATTGGACCCGGAGAAAAGCTGCAAATAGTTTGGCTGACTCGGGTGCTCAATCGCAAACATGGAACTGAGTCGTACGCCGCCGTTGGCCAACGAGGTGATGTACGGGGCATTCGCGGTGTCGCCGATGATTTGGCCCGGCGTGCGATTCTCCTCCACAACGATGACAACATGGTCGTAGCGCGGCGGAGCTGCCGAAATCACGGCTCCGCTCAGGACGTGGATTGCCAAAACCGCCAATGGGATTGTCCGCAATAGCTCTCGGAAGTGCTCACGCGAATTCCGGAGCGACTGGAAGAGCGGGTTCGCGAACCAATTCGCATGCATATTTCGGAAAGAGATTGAGGTCAGCGGTTTCAAATGCATTCGAGCTAGCTTCATCGTTGCACACGCAATTCTCGCCGCCGCACTACGGCCTGCGCAGTCGGAAGAACCGCATGCCGCTGGCCGCGTTGAGTTGCACATGGTGAAATCCATCGGCGGGAGCATCTGCCGCGGTAACTCGGCTCCACGCACCCGCGCCGAGATCAGCCTTGCCTTCCAACACAAATCCCGTGGACGGCAGCGGCCACGCGATATCTACCTGGGTTGCACTCACCTGGGAAACGGAAAGGGTTGGGCCTTGTCCCCACAGCATGAGATCGAAGCTGATGTCCGAGGAGTTGCCGGAGTCCTGGTGCATCTCCACCGCGACTAGATTCTCTCCGGGCTGAAGGACGGACGCCTCCACATTGGTGACTTGGTAGATCGTTCCGTCGTCCGCCGCCGCGGGCGGCGTGTAGGTCAAGTAATCCACGAACTCATTGGTGATGCCGGTGCGAAAAACTTCGGTGCCATTGATGTAAACGATCGCGCCGTCGTCACGCAGCACCCGCAAGGTCAGCGCGCCGAAGATCGTAGGATCGGAAACATTGAACGTCTTACGGAAGTAAGTGGTGGGGAACTTCGCGTTCGCATCCGGGCCAAAGTTCAACACGGTGCGTTCCGGGCGATTGTTGCCGGCCGCGTCTCCATAGCCGAGTTCCGCCACGCCGCTGCTCCAGACGCTGTCGTCGATCCCGCCCGGCACCGACCAGAAGACGTCAGGGTCACTTCCGTCGTCGAGATACCGCCAGGTCGAACCATTCGGGATAAGCACCGAGACGCCAGCAGGAGTATTTGCGGAGAAGCCGTGCGTATTGGTGCCGCGAAACCCGGCGTTGTCCACGGCCACGACGGTGAGCGTGTGTGCGCCGCCCGTCACATTGCACCACTCGAACGAATATGGACTGGTCGTATCGGTGAAGAGCAACGCGCCGTCGGCGTAGAACTCCACTCGCGCCACACTGCCGTCCGTGTCCGCTGCTCGCGCTTGGCAGACGATATTCGATCCGACTTCGAACACGGCGTTGGCGACGGGATTCGTGACCGTGACGGTCGGCGGGACGTTGGGCACGATCGTGATGCTCACACTCGGTGACGTGACGACATTTCCCTGATCGTCGGTCGCCTGGGCCGTCAAGATATGCGCGCCCAAGGGAGCGTTGCTCAGCACGGTGCCGAACGGCGACGCGCTATCGCTGCCGATGAGACTTTCACCGTCGAAGAAACTCACGTCCGTCACCAGGCCCGGCAGAATCGCGAGTGCGCTGATGGGAACGGGAACGCCCTGCGGAAACGTCTGACCCGCGGTCGGGCTGGCGATAGTCACGCCGCTAATCGAACTGAAGGAGAATACGACGTTGTCGATGGTATAGCCGCCTTCCTCGTTGTTCGCATTGTCCCGATTCGCCACCGCATTGTCGTCCGCCCACAAGACGTAAAGCAGACCACCCGCCGGCCAGGACCCGAGATCGAGCGTGGCCAGAAGCGTGCCCGGCGATCCGCCCGCGGAGAGTTCAGGTATCAGCGTCCAACTCCCGGGAGCGCCGGTGAAACTGTGGAAGACGCGGTGCCCCGGCACTTCTTCGACCACCGTGGTCCCGTCGGCGTGCAGCTCACTTGAATCGTAAGCGATGCTAAGCGTGGATTGCGCCGCGCCACTGGTGTTTTGCAGCTTCGCCATCAAGACGGTGTAGCCGACGCCGGTCGGCACGGTCTCGATCACTTCCAAGGCTGTATTCCAACGTGCCAAAGCGTTTGCGCTAATGGACGGTGCAACGGTGGCGCTATTGCCCACTTGGTGAACGATGGCGTTTGCGTCGTTGGTTTGTACGGCGGCGTCCAGCGCGGCGGTGTCCGCAATGTCGGCCACGGCCCCGGCGATCACCGTTGTATACCAGCCATCCAGCACCGTCGGGTAAGTGTTGAACGCCGTCGTGCCCGAACCGCTGGCGCCGACCGGTACCACACTTGTGATCGTGCCCGCGCGGAAGGTCACGTTGTCGATCAGGTAGCCGCCTTCTTCGTTGTTGGTGTTGTTGCGATCGGCGGCCGCGTTGTCGTCCGCCCAGAGCAGGTAGAGCGGACTGCCGTTGGGCCACGAGCCGAGATTCGCCGTGCCCACGCGCGTTCCTGTCGTGTTCACCGACGAAATCTCGGGTATGACCATCCAAGTTCCTGGCGCGCCATTCAAGCTGAAGTAGACGCGGTGCCCAGGCACTTCTTCGACGACGGCATTGGCATTGGTTCCACCCGTGGCATGATTCTCCGTAAGATCGTAGCTCAGCGTCAGGGCGGATTGATTTGCACCCGTGTCGTTGCGCAGTGTCGCCATCAGCGATACGTAGCCTGCAGTCGTCGGGACCGTCTGAAGCGCGGTAAGGGCCGAATTCCACCGTGCGATGCTGGACGACGAGATTGCCGGAGCGGTGGTCGCTGTGCTGCCGAGAATTGTGGTGATCACCGTGGCGTCGTTCGTTCCGACCGCGGCATCGAGTCCTGCCGCATCCGCAATATCAGCGCTCCCGCCGCCATTCAGCAAAGTGGACCACTCCGCCGGCGCGGGCAGGGCGTTGAATGTGATCGTTCCACTACCACCCGGCCCAACCGAGATCGCAGCCTGCGCCGCAGGAAAAAGGCTGCCCGCCAGTGCGGCATGCAGTGAAAGGATGCAGAAGAGTTTTTTCATAGATTAACTTGATCAGCCGCCGTCCGAAGGCGGACACCGGGATACCGTGATGAAATGGTGTTCGAATCTTTTATCAAGGAAGAGAGTGGGTCTTCACCATGACGCCGCCATGAACGGAAGATGACAGTTCGTTCATTCACTGGAGTCCGATCTAAAAGTCCCAGGACAGGGCTAGTCCAGTTGCTGAACCAGCATGAAACGGAATCACCCGGACCTTCCCTGGAGTCGAAGCTGACTCCTCCTGTCGTCGCGTGCGGTTGTGGTGGACGACCGTGCAGCCGACAAACGTCCCGACCACTGCGCCCGCCACGACTTCGGATGCGAAGTGGCTTCCTTGCTGCACCCGAGCCCAACCGACGGCCGACGCGGCACCGTAAGAGACGATGCTAACCCACGGGTGATCATGATAATAGTGTGAGGCGATGACAGATGCGACGGTGAATGCCTGGGCAGTATGGCCGGAGGGAAACGAATCGTCCTTGAGCCTGAAGAATTCAAAGTCTCCGGGCTCATCCTTCGAATACGGCCGGGGCCGGCCAAAGATAATTTTGCCCAGCGGCACCACCATTCCGGACGTGATCAGGCTCGCCGCCAGTCCGTCTTGTGCGACCGCGCGGGCCCTCGCATCGTGGAAGGCCAATCCGCCTAAATAGAATCCGCCCAAGATCCCCGCTGAGTAATAGGTTCCCAGGGGAGCAATCTCTTTGGCCACCTTGGTTCCCGTCCCCTGCTGATCTCCGGCGAAAGTTCGTTGGAGCCGACGATCGGCGAATGTAATGCCAGCAATGACAGTCCCGGCCGCCGCAACCCCAAGCCACTCCCGCTTGCGCCAGTGAATCGGCGCGGTGAATACCTCCCGCACATCCTCCAATACCAATCGACCGTATCGACGCGTGAAAAGTCCCTCCGTCAGGGGTTCCTCGCTTTCCAATGAAAGCCGAGTTGAGGCGATTCGCTTCGCCACCGGATCATTCGTCGAGCCGGAAACCGGGCAGTCCGTCGCGTAAACCTTGGAGTCGTCTACGAAAAGAGGCGCATCGCCGGCTCGGGCCGCCGACCAGCCCGAACCCTCATACCAGGCGATGGTGACTCCGACTCCTAGCGCCATGACCACCGATCGAATCTGTTGCATGAACCAGTTATCGGTGCCGCCCATGAACGGGCCATGAAGCCAGCATGACGGCTTCGTCATTCTGGAAGACATCTGCCTTCGCTCGGTGCTACGGTGCGGGAATCCGGCGCCCGCCGCGCCAACCGGCGGAACCGGTTCGCATGAAGCATTCGCGGCGCGCCCGGCGTGCGCGCACTATCCTTCGCTACGTCACGGCGGGTGGCGTCGGAGGCGTGGCCGCGCTGGGCGGAACGCTCAACGTCACGATTGCGAATGGCTTCTCCCCGACGAACGGCGCGACGTTCGCCTTTTTGACGGCTGTCAGTCGCGTCGGCGCGTTTGCCACGTTCAATTACCCTTCCAACGACATTGGGATGGTGTTGAGCTACGACGCGACCTCGGCAAAAGTCACCGTTTCCAACTTGAAGCCGGTCGTGACGAATCCGATTTCCAATCCTGCGCCTGTCACCTATGGCTCGGTGTTCAACTTTCAGTTTCCCGCCAATACATTTACAGACCCGGACAACAATGCGCTGACTTACACGGCGACGGGGGTGCCTCCCGGGCTCACGTTCGTCGGGGCTACTAGAACCTTCTCAGGCACACCGAGCCAGGCGGGGACTTTCCCTGTGACGGTGACGGCCAACGACAATGGCAGTCCGAGTCTGGCCATGACAAATACGTTCACCGTCACCGTCAACCCCGCGACCTTGTCCATCGCCGCCGAAGCCAAGACCAAGAACTATGGCGCGATCGATCCAGTGCTGACCTACACGGTGAGCGGGCTGCAGTTCGGCGACCTGCCAGCCTCGGTGCTTACCGGTGCGCTGGTCCGGTCGGCGGGAGAAACAGTGGCGGGCGGTGCCTATGCGATCACTCAAGGAACGCTGGCGGCGAACGACAACTACACGATCAGTTTCACGGGCAGTTCGCTGACGATCACCAAGGCGGCGCTGTCCATAGCGGCGGACGCGAAGACAAAAATTTACGGCGCGGCTGATCCGGCTAACTCGGCAACCTATTCCGGTTTTGTGCTCGGAGAAACTTCGTCCGTATTGGGTGGAACGCTGGCGTTTACCCGTGCGCCGGGAGAGAATGTCGGCAGCTACCCCATCACGCCGACCGGCCTGACGAGCGGCAACTACACCATCACCTTCAACACCGGTTCACTTTCCATCACCAAGGCGGCTCTCTCTGTGACCGCCGCCGCCAGGACCAAGATTTATGGAGTGGCTGATCCTGTGCTGACGTTCACGACCAGCGGCCTTCAATTCAACGATACGGCAGGGACGGTGTTGACCGGAGCACTCACTCGGACAGCAGGCGAAACCGTGGCGGGAAGTCCTTACGCCATCACGCAAGGAACTCTGGCCCCTAACGGCAACTACACAGTCAATTTCACGGGCGGTTCACTGACAATCACCAAGGCGGCGCTGTCCATAACGACGGACACGAGGACGAAGACTTACGGCGCGGCGGATCCGGCGTTTACCGTGTCGTACTCCGGCTTTGTGAACAGTGAAACTCCGGCAGTGCTGGGCGGCACGCTGGCATTCACTCGCACGCCGGGCACGATTGTTGGGAACTACCCTGTCACTCCGGGTGGTCTGACCAGTGGCAACTACACCATCACCTTCAACACGGGTCTGCTCTCGATCACCAAGGCGGCGTTGTCCGTCACGGCGGATGCGAAGACAAAAACTTACGGTGCGACTGATCCGGTGTTCACGGCGACCTATTCCGGCTTTGTCCTCGGAGAAACTTCGGCCGTATTGGGCGGCACACTGTCGTTCGCCCGTGCTCCCGGTGAGAATGTCGGCAGCTACCTCATCTCACCGAGCGGGCTGACTAGCGGCAACTACGTAATCATCTACGACACTGGGACACTGACCATCACTGCTCCGGCTCCCCTGATGCTCCCGCCCGCCCTGATCGGCAAGACCAACGTCATCATCAGTTGGAACTCGGTCAGCAACGCCAGGTATCGCGTCCAATTCAAACCAGCCTTGAACGCAACCTCCTGGACAGATCTCGCCGGCGATGTCACCGCGACCGGCAACCTGTCCTCCAAGACAGACATCGAGACCGCGACCAACCGATTCTATCGCATCCAGGTCCTGCCCTGAGCTGTGCCAGCGTACAAGATGGTAACGCAGCAACGGTCGGCGAGTTGCTGTGTTGTCGTTTTTTCGGTGTCGCCGCATGCAATCCGCCGAGGCTGCAACTCGCGCAGGTAGACCCAGAAGCTGAGTGTCGATCTCCGCTTGATGGCAGGCCGACGCCAATCCATCGCTTCCAGGTTCCACGGAGTTTCCGACGCCCGTAATAAAGAGGATGGTTTCGCCTGCTGACGTCGGCGGCGCACTGGCAGCAGCGCTCGTTCGGGTTGTCACCTTGGTCAGTGGTTTATCACCGGCACGGTCAGATGTTGACCTCAAACTTCTTCTGCAAACGACTGCTCCTGCCAATTCCCCCGCAAATCAGCGTTCCGAGGCGGTGGCACACGGATCGCTAATGACAACCATCGCCCGCCAGTCGGGCCAAGACAAAAGCGAAAACCCAAAGGGCTCAGTGTGAAACTGAACAACAACCTCCGTCTCACCAGCCTCGCGCTGGGCGCGCTGGCGCTCAGTACCGCTGCGCTCCACGCCGCCAATGCCCCGAAGACGCAGGACGAACGCGGTACCATCAAGTCGGTGGACACCATCGCTCACACGCTGGTTGTCACCGACCTCAATAACAAGACCGAACACAAGTTCCTGTGGAACGACCAAACCGTGTTCACCGAACGCGGCAAGACCACCACCGCGGCCGACCTCAAGGCCGGCGAGCGCGTGCGCATCAACTATACGGGCACCGGCGCCCTGCTGACCATGCAACGTGTCAACATCGCGCCGGCCAAGGCCGAAAAATCCGCCGCCGAGAAATCCTGACTGATGCGTCACCGCCGCAGGGCCAACAATCAATGAGGCCCTGCGGCGTCTCCAATTCGCCGAACGCTTGAATCACCGCCCCATGAACACCTTCCTTCCGCATCGCACGAATTCAGTTCATGCGCCTTTCAACGGTGCATCGGCACCCTTCGCCCCCAACCGATCGTCTCACGTCCTGGTGGTCGACGACGACACTGTCACACGACGGATTACGGCCTTGTTCCTTGCGCGTTCCGGCTACGTGGTGGACACCGCCGAGGACGGCGAACAGGGCTGGGACGCGCTTTGCTCCGCGCATTACGCCCTGCTCGTGACCGACAATGACATGCCGCATCTTACCGGGATGAAACTTGTCGAACGCCTGCGCTTCGCCGGGCTGGCGTTGCCGGTTATCGTCGCGTCCGGGTCGCTTGAGCTGCGTGAGGCCCAAGATTATCCACAGCTGGCCCTGACGGCCGTTCTCCACAAGCCATTCTCGTTTTCCGACCTCATCTCCGCTGCTCTTCGCGCCGCGCCCATCTCGCCGGACGCAGGCGAAGGCGCCCTCAATCACCTGGAACCACAACGAGACAACTCCATTCACTGTCCCTTCCCGGCGCAAACCAACGCGCGTCGGGGAGTCCTCGCCCATACCGCCTGAACCAAACGTCGCTGAACTTGACCTAACGATACGAAACCTATGAACACCAACCTTGCCCTGCTTGAAATGGAAACCTTCGACCACCCGTGGCTGGTTGAAACAACTGCTCGCGCCTCGGTCCGTCCGGCTCTCGACCCGAGACGCATCCTCATCGTGGATGATGACGCGCTCGTGCGTTCGTCACTCGCTGCCGTGCTGCACTGCGAAGGCTTTGAAGTCTTTGGCGCGGAAGACGGCAAGGCCGCGATAGTCGCCGCCATCGACTATCAGCCCGACCTTGTGCTGCTCGACCTCAATATGCCGAACATGGACGGCTGGACGGCTTTCACGAAACTGGAAGGCGTCCGCCCCTTGATTCCCGTCATCGTCCTCACCGCGCGTCCAAACCAATACAAGCACGCGGTCAAACTGGGCGTGGACGCCTTCATGGAAAAGCCCTTGAACTTCCCGGTGCTGCTGCGCGCCATCCGCAAGCTCACGTACGAGCCGCAAGACCGGCACGCCATGCGTATCACCAATCCCGCCTTCGTCACGTGGTTGCTGGCGTGCGGGAGTCGCCAGTCGTAAGAACCAATCAGAACATCCCAATCCTAAACCCGTCTCCACCACCAAAGCCGTGAACTTCTCCCTTCCGACCATGAATCACCTAGTCCGAGTCCTGACTCTGTTAGCCTCAGTTGTCCTTGCCACCACCAGAGCCCATGCAGATCAGTTCCAAGACTTGGTGGACAGCTTCGGCACCACACGGACGTTGGCTGGAATTCACCACGCGAATACGACCAACCCAGACGGCACGTCGATCAACTTTTGGACGCCCGAATCCGAGGGCGCACCAGCGGCGACCGTCGGGCTGTCGAACCCGCACATGGCCGCCGCCGATGCCTACGGCAACATCTACATCGCCGACAAATCGGGCCAGGCCGTCCTGCAGATTACGACCAATGGATTGATCCACACCTTCGCCGGCACCCATGTCGGCGGCTTCAATGGCGATGGGCCTGCTCCGGCCACAAGCCTCCGGATTTCAAACGTAAACGGCCTCTTCGTCTTTCCCAACGGCACCGTGTATCTGCTCGACCCCGGCAACCACCGCATCCGTCGCGTCGGCCCCGACGGCACAATGACCACCGTGGTGAACGACCCCGAGCCTGAGTGGTATCCTTCCGGGCGCGGGCTTTGGGTTAGTCCCGATGAGCAACTCATCTACTACACCCATGAGTTCCGCCCCGTGCCGCCGAGCATCATCGCCGATGGAGCGGCCGTGAAACGCTGGACGGCTACCAACGGCATTGAAACGGTGTGCGGCAAGAGCGTGGGCTTCCGCAACCCGGCGAATCTGGCCGTGAACCCCGATGATGGCCGTCTTTACGTTTGTGATCGGGCGGAAGAAGACTCGACGAAGATGGCGACGGGACTCTTCCGCATTGATGGGCCGGATGCAGTCACCCGGATCACGGGCAACATCACCCAACCGTTGGCTGCCGATGGGCAACTCGCAGTCAACAGCTACATAGACGGCCCGCGCGGGATCGCCTTCCAGGCGGACGGCTCCTATTTCCTCTGCGGTCACAAAGACGGCAATGTCTGGTTCGTGGACGGGGCCGGGAGACTCCACCTCTATCTGCGGGGCAAAGGCACCAAGGATGGCTACAGTCTTCCGGAAGGAGAGCACCCACCCCTCACGGCCTCGCAATACTTCGCCCAACCGCGCGCGGTGACCCTTGCGCCCAATGGTAGTCTGCTGGTCGTTTGCAACGACAGCGGGTTCGTATTCCAAGTCAACCGTGCGCCTGCGCCGGCCTCGTTGACGGACTTGCGTCTGAGCCCTCGCGGCGCGAACGGCGTGCAGTTGAATTGGACAGGCGCTTTCGGCCGCGGCTATCGCGTGGAACGAACTTTCAATCTGGCAACCGACCTCTGGCAATCGCTCGGCGCGGTGGGCGGCAATCCGACGGGGGTGACCGAATTCATCGATGCCGAACCTGCCCGACATCCGTTCTGCGCCTATCGTATCCTTCCCTCGTTATGACGTTGCGCGTTTTCCAGCTAAAGACCCAATCCGGTTCCATTCCGGCGGCGCGGTCCCTCCGGCGTCCCCTGCGGGCGAGCGATGACTCCGCCACACGGACGTCCCTCGGCGACGCGTGCGCCAGCGGACGAGTAGCCTTTCCTTTGGCTGAAGACGGCCTTACAGGCGGTCACCCTGACTCCGTGCAGTCTCTCGACTACTTCGTAAGCCAGGAACGCGCGCGTGAAACGCACTTCCTCCAGTCGCTCATCGTGCGGTGGGATTGCCCGCCCGCCATCGAATTGTCGCGACGACTGGCCCATGCCCGGCACGAGGGCCGCGTCTTGCGCCAGGCCATTCTACTTGTCCTGCTGATCGGATTGTTGGCGGCAAGCGCTCTTGCGTATACCGCAATACTTGCGCCCGATCTCTTGGAGCTGCATCCCGGGAAAATCCTGGCTGCCGAGGCGTTAGGGATGGGGTCTCTGCTGAGCGTCGCGGGCTTTATGGCCTACATTTACTGGATCGATGCAGTGTCAAACTCGCTCCACGAGGAGTGCCGGAACTACCTGCTGCATCGGTGGCGTTCGCGGTCCGGAAATCCGATGCCCGCCCGAGTTCAGGCCTCCCGACGCCATGAGTACATGAACCGCGAAATCCCCGCGCCTGGCGTAACAGAGGTCGTTAACTGAACTGAATACTGGTTGTGCTCATTCATGAAAAATCCAAAGCAACCGTCTCCCTCAAGTAGCCGCCGACGGTCGGCGGGCGACGCTCGGGCGAACTCCGAGACCCAATCTGTCGGCTCGCCGCCGTCCGATCTCACCACAGGCACACGCATCCTGCTTGCGGACGACGACCCCGGCGTGCGCGGCTCGCTCAGTGACGTGTTGGTCTCCGAAGGCTACGTAGTCATTCCTGCCAACGACGGACTGCAG
The DNA here is from genome assembly GCA_044230345.1 of Limisphaerales bacterium. Taxonomy (GTDB): domain Bacteria; phylum Verrucomicrobiota; class Verrucomicrobiia; order Limisphaerales; family JADJPG01; genus JBGARF01. The sequence goes on along the minus strand of JBGARF010000028.1, from coordinate 91,370 downwards.
GCGCTGGAACTCGCCGCGTCCACGACGGTGGACCTGGTGTTGCTTGACCTCAACATGCCGCGCAAGAACGGCTGGGACACCTTCGAGCGGCTTTCCGCCGAGCATCCGCTCTTACCCGTCATCATTGTCACGGCGCGGCCTAACCAGTTTTTCACCGCGGTGGGCGCCGGCGCCGGCGCGCTGCTGGAAAAGCCGATGGAGATCCCCACCTTGCTTCGCACCATCCGGCGCCTGCTCGCGGAGCCGGCCCAGCAACGGCTGGCACGCCTGGCTGGGCATCACACGGAGTTCCACTATGCCGAAGCCTCGCGGCGGGAATCGGAGAAGAGATCTGACAGGAATACCGCCAGCGGCGGTTCGTAACCACGACGGGAAGGTAGGATGATTCCATGCCACCATACCCCTGATGGAAACTCCGCCGCCGCGCCGAAAAGCCGGACGACGAGACCACCCTCCACCTTTCCCCGCGCGGTGTGCGCGCCGTGGCGCAGCGTCTTCTACCTGGCGATACGTAGAGTTAACTCGTTTGGCACTCCGCGCGTCTATAAATCTATAAACGGCGAAATTGGATGCGTCGCACATAGCCAAAATCATTCTCGACGATGAGGATGTTGCCTTCGTGGTCCATCGCCACGCTGCGGGCTTCGGTAATTTTGAGGCCCGGTGAATAGAACCATCGTCCATCGCCAGAATGGGCACCGCCAGCCTGACCGGCGACGAAGACGCGAACGATTCCCGCTGGGTCCACGTAAAGCACCTGGCTCCCGGCATGGGTGGCCAATAGATACCCGCCGGTGGGCGTCGGCCAGACTCCGCGCACTCCGTAAAGCCCGTTGGTGAAGGCCCGCGTGCCGCTCACTACCGTGTTCGTCGAGCCGTCGCCGAATAGCCGCGAACGTCCTCCTTGGTTTCCTCCCGTGGCATCGACCAGGAATACCTTGTTGTCTCCGCGGTCGGTAGCAACGATGTTTCCGTCAAGGGCGAGCGCGATGTTGCCCAAGTCATTAAAGTTGTTGTTCAACGTGGTGATATTGCCCGGCACTCGCTTGCGCAGGTCAGTGCCAGAACAGAAATAGGTCAGTGACTCGTCGGCGCTCACCCACAGACCACGCCCTCCGTTGATCCCGGCGGAGACCGTGAACAGCGTGGTCATCGTGCCGTTGGTGTCGAGGCGACGGACTTTGCCGTTGCCGGTATCCAGCACATACACCGTGCCGTCACTTCGCACGAAGAGGCCGTTAGGAAAATTCAATCGAGTATTGATTCCAGGAGCGGGTCCATCGCCGTTGTCGCCCCCGACATGCGTGCCCGCCACGGTGTGGATGCGCCCATCTTGGGTGACCTTTAGAACGGAATGACTGTCCTTATCGACGATGAAAACGTTTCCGACGGCGTCGGTCATCGCAAAGTGTGGACGGGACAACGCCGCATTGGTTGCGAAGCCTCCCTCGTAGGCCGCCCGCCAATAGTTCATCCCATCGGTTCCTCCGAAGCCATTGCCGGCGATGGTTTCAAGCACGCCGTAGCTCTCGACCAGATTGGTAAAGCCCTGCGCTGTGGCTGAAATGTCCACTGCTCGCAATCGAAAGAACTGATTGCTGGGAGGCAGCGTGAGACGAGTCTGGGTCACGACCGATGTGGTGTAGAAGTTCTGGCGGCCTGTCCACGGACCAGCGACTCCCTTGGCGGCTTCCACCGCGCAAACGCCATTGGTGAACGTGTTCGTCCAGGCGATGCGACCGCTTCGGTCGAAAGATGAAATGGAAAAGTTAGCGGCATGAAGCATCGTCGGCAGCAAAACTGCCGCGAGCATCGGAACGATTGCTGGACTGGTTCTCATCCAACGCATGGCACGCTTGATGACTGGTGCGACCATTCTCGGCTCGAGGTTGGCGTCGGAAGTAGCCTTCCAACAAATCCACCTTCTCTTCATTGCGCTGGTGTGATCACGCGATAGAAACGAGTGGTGCCGGATGCAACAGTGCGGTCGGTCACTGTGATCCCACCAGTCGCCGCCTGAGACGGCACATCAACGAGTTTTAGCCACGAGCCGCTGCCAAGATCATCGCGGTAAAGAACCGAGTAAGTTTTGCCGGCAATTGCTTGGAAGCCAAGGATGCAACTCGTTCCATTGTATTCGTTGAGCGTGAGACGGAGATAACTGGCCGTGTCTTTCGGATCGGTGCCTGTTAGGAATTCGTTCAAGTCGCTGATGGTATCGCCATCGAAGTCGCCGCTGCCGTCGCGGGCCAGGGTGCCGAAGTTAGTCAATTCCCAGGCGTCGTCCATCCCGTCACCGTCGGTATCGGGGTTTGAAATCGTGCCGTTGGGACGGCCCGGGGTGGGCGCGGCGCTTTGCCAGTTCACAGGGTCGTTGCCGTAGTTGCCGGCGGTGAGGCGTTGGAGAGAGTTCGTGCCGCTGGCAGCCGCAGCGGGCCACGGAGCAGATGCGCTGTAGCGGACTTTGTCCACGAGGATTTGGGGAACGAACCCGGCGTCGGAAGCCGGAGGGAGTTGCACCGTATCTGGCTTCACCAGCTCCACGCTGTCACTGTCGTTGGCGAGGCGTCCGGTGAACGGGCCGACGATCGGCACGTTGGCGGGCACGCCAAATTTGGCGCGAAACGCCGCGAGCGCATACGCGTCGGCCGGAGTGAAATTCACGACAACAAGCCGACTCGCGGCGGCGAGCGTGATGCCGGGAGGAAACTCGAAGTCCACGGCGTCCCGCAAACGCCATCGATTCGTCGGATAGGCCGGATCGTAAAGCGGAACTGGATTGACGGTGATGTTTTCCAATTCGATGAATTCGTCGTCTGGATTTTCCACTCCCGCCTCGGCGGAGTAATACATCACCTCGCTGATGACGAGCGGGCCGACCTTCGCGCCGCCATTTTTCAAACCCGCGCCCGTTCGGAATTCGGCGACGGTCACCGGGTTGTCCGCGCCAAAGCTGCGCGTGTTCAAGGCGGTGAAGTCCACGCCGGCGCTGGTGGGGTAACGTCCAAACGAAACACCTTTCTCCGCCGCGCCAAATTTCACTTCGGCACGGTAGCCGGTCAGGTTCCCGAGCGCGTCCGCGGCGCTGAGAACTGCTCTGTCGCCATCGGTAGAATCGAAAGCAAAGCCGGTTGCACCCGTGTTGAACTCCGTTTCATAGAACACGCGGTAAGCATTCGCGGCCAGCGTCGTCGCATCAGCGATCCGAAACTTCTTGAGATCCGACGGGTCGTTGCTCAAGTACCAGCCGCCGATTGTGGCGTCCGCTCCGCTGGGATTGAACAGTTCCACTGCGTTCTCCAAGGGCAGCTCGGCGTGCGTGAGGACTTCGTTGATAACGGCGTTGGTCAGCGGCAAGTAGTTGCTTTCTTCCGGCGAGGGCGTGGCCGGGAAGGCAACGAACGCCGCCCCGCCGTCCGGGAAGCGACCTTCGGAAACCCCCGTGGTCTGAGCGCCAAACGCAATCGCGTCGAGTTGCGCGCCTGAGCCAGAATAGATACCGATGGATTCGCCGCCTTTTTTCAGGCTGAAGTTGACGTGGTTGGCTCCAGCGTCAGGCTGGCCATCGGCATAGCATTGCAGGAATCCCTTGGGAGCGATGAAGGACAACCGCGCGATGCGGGACTGAAATTTGTCCGCGAGATTGTCGGTCAGATAGAGACCGCCCAGAGCGACAGGCTGCGCGGCGCTGTTGTATATCTCAAACCAATCGCTGCCGCTTGTCGGGTCGGCCATCCATTCGTTCACGAGCAGCGCGGAAATGTTTCCAAGGCCAGCGGCGGCATTGATTGTTTCGGGCGTGGGCGTGTTAAGTGTCCAGTTGCCCGTGCCGTTCGGGACACGCCCAATCGAGAAGTCTGGCGTTTGCAATCCATAGGTCACTCCATCGAGCAAGCCGCCGCCAAAGGCCGTCTTGTCGAAGAGATAGACCGCACCGCCCATCGCGCCGAGACCAAAACCGGTGTTCGTCGCGGAGATAGGTGCGCGATCATCACAATAAACGAGCATCTGCGATCGCGCGCCAACCGTCGCGCCGGGTGGAAACACCCATTTGCGGGGCGCATTGGGGTCATCGCTCAGGCTGAGGCCAGCCAAGTCCACGCTATTCGTTGTGGGGTTGTAAATTTCGAGATATCCGGCGGTGTGGCCGGCGTGGTTGGTGAAGCTGCGGTTGCGCGTGAGAATCTCATTGAGCACCAGTGGCACGCCGAAGACTTGGCGGATGATGTTCGTGGTGAATTGAATCGCGCTCAGAGACATACCGAATACATCGTCGCTGCTTGTGGCGTTGACCTGATGCACTTCAACGGCCATCACGTTATCGCCGAGCACGAGAGCGTTGGGGGAAATGGTCACCACTTCGGCGACGCCTTCATTGGCCTGGTCGGTGGCGGTCGAAGTAAAAAGCGCTGGATTGGCGGTTACGCGAAGCCGGCTCACTTCAGTGCCGTTGAGATAAAACACCGCGCCGTCGTCGACGTAGTTCGTCGCCACCAAACGGAATCCGGTCATCCCACCGGTCCAGTTGAAGTGCGATCTGTAATACACGGTCAGGTGCCCACCGGTCTGACCAGAAGCCGGGATGGCGGTGTTGAACGGATAAGCATATTCCCCCGGGGTGGTTTCGCGCCCGAATAGGCCCACGCCCGTGCTCCATGCCGCATCGTTGAACGCCGCCGCGCGCCACGCGGTGCCTCGGTCGGTGCCTGAATTGTCATACCGCCAGGCTGAAGCCGTGACGTTCAGAAGCGCCCGGACGCTGGTGGTCACATTGGTGACCAACACTACACCGGAGGGACCTGGGTTTGGGCCGCCTCCGGTGGGTTCGGCGAAACTGGTGATGGTGGTCCCACCACTCGGACTGCAGCCTTGCGAGACATCGGTAAGTTGCGAGCTGTAGAGCACGCAATCGATGGACGTCAAGTCGGCGGCCGTGAGAAGAATGAGTCCCACGTCGGGCGAAAGCTTGAAATTCAAATGATCAGGGCCCTGGCTGGGATCGCTATCGGCGATGAACTTGGCGAAGCCGCCGCCCGCAATGAAACTCAGCGGCACAATGGGATGTTTCGTCGGTGCGCCACTTGCATCGGAGAGGAACAGGCCGCCTAGCGCAACGGGCAATGGGTCGGGGTTGTAGAGTTCAAGGAAATCGTTGTCGGCGGCGAACTGCGCGTCGGCCAGCCATTCGTTTATGTTGAGCCTGCTGGCAGACCCGCAACTTTGCATAAAATTCGGCGCGCCGAACGTGGGCCGGCAAAGGGTCCACGCGCCATCAGCGGCCCGGCCGATGGACAGGTCGGCGAGTTGCATACCGAAGCTCACGGCATCAAGCAGCCCTCCGCCGGTCGCAGGCTTGTCGTAAAGCGACAGGTCGTCTCCCTCCTGCTTGAGCGAAAATCCGGTATGGAGAAATGCCCCGCCCAAATTATTGTCGGCATAGAGAACTAGATAGGCGCCCGCCGCGAGCAAGGTGTTCGCCGGAAACGTGAATTTGAAATGATTCGTCGCCGCATCGGTCAAGCCCATACCAGAGAGGTCAACGCTGGTGGGGCCAAAGTTGTGCAATTCGATCAGGTCGGGCGTCGTGACGCCGTTGATTAGGGTCGTCGAATTCTTCGCCAGCACTTCGTTAAGGCGCACGGTCGGGCGCGCCGACGGCGTGTACGCCGGATCCACGACCCACGAGCGAGATGACGTGACGACCGCGTCTTCTCCGTACATCGGGTCGTCTTGATACAATCCTGTGTCGCGTTTGCCGCTGACGTCGACGCGATGGGCGCCGTCGACGAGCCCACTCAAGTTGATGGGTGTGGCGATGGGCATCTCCGAACTCCACGCGTTGCCGTCGAGCCGCCACTTGTAGGCCGTGTAGCCGGCGCCGCTCGGGAAGCCCGCCGTCGGAATGCTGCTTCCGCTGCGGTTGAGGCCCACCGTCAACGTTGCGGTGCGGAGATTACTTGTTGGCGCTGGCTCGCCGGAGACGCTTACGCCGAGGGGACGCACGCCGCCCTTGTCCGTGCCGTTCGGCCCGGTGCCACGCGCGGGCGAGCCTGGCAACAGGCTGAACCATTCGCGCATCACCTGCGCTTCCTCCCAGGTGGCAAAGTCGGTCTCGTCCAAACGCGGGATGTATTTCAGGCGCGGGTCCGAGGCGGAGTTTCCGCCGCCGGGCCCCGCCCAGTTAAACAACATGAGATTATTCGTGAACGTCGTAGCGGCGGCGACGGGCGTGCCGTCGGTGAGATAGCGAACCAGCTTCTCCGCATCGACGAAGATGTTCGCCTCGACGTACATCCCGGCGGCCGGCGCGATGCCTTCGTCGGCGAAACCCAACACCGCCGCATCCGTATCGAGGCCGCCGCTTTTGGTTTGGTGGACGACGGTGTTGTTGATGAAGGTATAGAAATTGCCGAGCTTCGCCGTCGCGGCTTGGTCCACGTCGTAGAAAATGTTGTTGATGATGGTGAGCTGCGATGTGTTTCCAGCATCGTCGCCGCCGCTCACGGCGCTGGACGAATCCGGCGCCCCGTTCTTGTGGCAGTGCAGAAAAATGTTTCCTTCCACCCAGGCGTCGGTGCCGTCGAGGTCGAGAATGTCGTCCGTGGCGCCGATGAACACGCTGTCGAGGAAATGCACGATCGGGCCGCCCGGCCGGTTGCCGCCGGTGAAGTCAATCACGTCGTTGTAGCCAATGGGCTGGCCGTGAAAGTTCCGGTAAAAGATGCCGCGTCCACCTGCCTTGATGCCGCCGGTGCCATGGACGGGCTCGAACTGTGCAGTCGGGCTGGGAAAGACGCAATGGCTGACGATGAACGACGAGCCATCGAGTGAGAGATACTGCTCACTGGTGGTGCCGAAGGTGAGGTGGTCGAGGAAGAGCGTCCCGCTGCTGGAATGAATCGCCGTCGCGCCGTTGCCTTCGAAGTGCGCCCAAGTGATGCGCGTCTCGGGTGAGCCTACGGCTCCATTCACCGTCAGGCCGCCCCAGGTCACTCCAGACCCAGGAGCCACCGTGAAACGAACCGGCGCGTTGCTGGCACCTTGCGCAAGGAGCGCGCCACCGTTGGCGACGGTAACGCTCACGCCCGCGCCCAGATAAACCGTCGTCCCTGCTTGAATGGTTAAAGTCGCGCCGGAGTTGATCGTCAAGTTTGCCGTGACTTGGTAAGGCCCGCCCGCCGCTGTCCAAGTCGTATTCGCCGCGACGGCGCCGCTGACACCCGTCACTGTCGCGTCGTCATACCACACATCGTAAGTCGTTCCACCCACTTCCTTCCCGTCGAAACCAAACGCCTGAATGAGCACGCGATTGATCCCGGGACGGAGCGTGACGGTGTTGTTCGTCCAGTGACCTTCCCACGCGGAGTAACTGGACAGCGCGCCGTTGACGCGGACGGATTTGGTCACGCGCGCATCCACCCCACCGGAGAGCGCTACGGTGGGCGACGTCGTGCGCGGATAGCCGCTTTGCACCGCGAGGCTGCTCTCGACGGTAAGCGTGAGCGGTAACAGGCCGAGCACGTGGGCACGATGGCTCGCGTTGAACGCTTTCATGTTCGCGATGGCCGTGGCGTCGACGTAATCGGCATGCAGTTGATCGAGGAATGGATTCATGATTTCTGGCGCGAACGCTGTCTCGGCGAGTTCTTTCAAGTGCCGGAAGTAGGCATGCACGAATTCGGGGCGCTTCATGAATCGGTCGATGGCCGCGACATTCGTCATGCGCCAAAGACCGTCGCCGTAGGTCGTGGTCCGCGTGCCCCGGCCCATCATCGAGTCCATATCGTAGGGGAGTAGCCAGAAACGCGTATCGTTCGTTCCTCGGTAGAGGGCATAATCATCGCCCGCGCCGATGCCCAGCGAATTCTCCTGGTTGTCGAGCAGCGTGTTGACGGCGAAGAACTTCATCCACTCATCCACGTTGACAACGTTGCTGACCGCGTTGGCGTAGGTCGCATCGGGAGTGTTGTTGAGCACATCGATGAGATGGATGAGGTCCGACCAGTCGTTGGCGACGCTGTTGTTTTCTTTGGCGTAAGCGTTGGTGTAACTGGTGTAAGACGCACCGTGCCACGCGAGGTCGGCATCGGCACTGAGGCCGGGAATCATGTCGCGAATGCCGCGATAGAGATTGCCCTGGTCATCGAGCGGAAACTGGCGCTTCACCAGACGGTCATCGACAACTTCGTTCGCCGCATACGAGCCGAACTGTTCCTGGCCTGGCTTGGCGAGGTTCGCCCCGTTGACCCGCACTTGCACGGGCCGCGAATCCGCCATTGGCAGGCCCAGCTTTCGGAAGATGGAACTGCCGAGTTGCTGGGAATGAGTGTATTGCGTGTTGAGGTTCTGTCCGCTCCGACCTTTCCAGGGATGGTCCTTGGGAAAGGCGACGTGGAAATTGTGCGGCACCGCGCTGCGCGAACCGTGGCCGCGATTGCGGAATCCGCATTGATAGCGAACTTGAGTGGTCGTGCCGTTGTCCAGCACACCGTCGGAATTGACGAACGTTCCGTTGACAAATGCGTCGCTGAAGGGTTCGCCTCCCCAAATCTGCGAGCTGAGGTAATCATGTTCGGCTTGGCTCATGATGAGTCGGAACACCGGCTGACTGCCCGCGTAGGCGCCGTTGTCCACTTCGTAAAGCAGGTTCGCTGTCCGGGGCCCGCCGGAGGGCACGACGTTCGGGAACGTGCGGGTTTGATTCTCCAAATCCCGCGCGCTGAGATAGAACTCAATGATGGCCTTGTCCGCTTGCGGAGGAATGACTGCGCTGAAAATGCCGTCCCCGGCGAGGCCATCTCCATGCACGCCATCGTCGAACATCGTCGCGGTGGTAAAGCCCGGGGCACCGTCCAGCCGCCATTGCAGCGTCACCGTGAGGCCGTTGGTGTGCTCGTCGAGAATGCGGGCTGACACGCTGACCGGATCGGAAGAACGCGGGACAATTGGGAGGTGCTGCACGTCGGCAATGATGGGGGCGGTGTTGGCGCGGGTCGCCGAGTTCGCACGGCCCGGCGTGCCGCCAGCGGTGATGCTCGACGACCAGTTCTGCCCGTTGCCAGAAGGCATCGCAACGTTGACGAGTTCGGCGGACTTTCCGAGCCCGTCATGCTCCGCATGCCACTCCCAGCCTTGTCGACCGAGGGCGTCGAGCGGACCGATCTGGCGACTAGCCCAATCTCCCTCCGATGTGTAGCTAACTTGCGCGACCAAGTTACCCGACGCGTCGTCGATTTGAATCGTCTCGCCATCGCGACTGAGATTTCCCGTCCAGCCTCCAACATAGTTCGCCACGCCAGGATGCGCGGCGGCGAACGTTGGCCCATGTGCCGCGACGACAAGGTAGTTCCCGGCGCCGAGCACGGCATTCGTTGGAAAGGCGAAAGAAACGCCTTTTGTCACCCGCCAACCAGCAAGGTTCACATTGGTCGGCCCGCTGTTGTACAGCTCGAACCAGGTCTGCAGCACGTTGGTCGTAGGCGGGTGATACATGATTTCCGAAATGATGACAGGCTGGCTTTGGGCTTCGGCGACTACCGTGCTGAGGAACGCCAGTGTCGCCAGAGCGACGCACAATCGGTTGGATGAACGCATAAAATGGAGTTGTGAAAATGACGATACGGGGTCTGAAGTTCACAACAGATTGGCAATAAGTAGAGCAGGGCCGGATGACACGGCGCTGAACGGCAAGTGACAACACCGTCATTTTCGCACGCGAACTCGCATCAATCGGTTGGGAAACCTGGAAGCAACGGTCCTCCTCCGACATCCTCCGTCAAGTAACTGCGCGGCAACAACCTCAAACTTCATGCTCGACCCGAGCCGCGAGACGTAAACTTCCACGACGTTCGTGCCGTGGTCGAAGGTTTGGCGACGCACAAATCAATGGCACCAACGGCATTACTCTGGCCGTCCACGGCGCGTTCGGCACGAACACCATCGACGCCACTGAGGGCATCGAACCCGCGCTCGAGGGAATGCGCGGCGTGTTCGCCAGTCCGGTTCGACATGTTCATCGAGCGGTCGCTGAAACACATCAACTTCTCCCTCTTGCTCGGTGGGGAACTGGTGGTCGCGGTGTTGTTCGTGTTTCTACTGGATGTGAGAACGGCATTCATCTCGTTCACGATCCTCCCGCTTTCCCCGCTCGTGATCGCCAACCTGCCGTTCACCCTCGTCGGTGGGGCGCTGGCGGTCTTCCCAGACGGTGGGCCGCTTTCGGTCGGTTCTCTCGTCGGCTTCGTCACGTTGTTCGGCCTCTCAATGCGCAAGAGCATGCGTTTGGGACGTTTTCAACAACCCAACGGCGAACTCCACCCTGGGTGCCGCGCATAAAAACGGGGAATTCCGAGCGATTTGACTCGCGCAGCCCACACCCCAACCAACGGATTCAGACGTGAGACTCTATCTGCGGTCGTGCTGGAACTTTGGCTTCCACGATTTGGGCGAAACCGGGGAGCCTGACTGTCACCGTGGTGTTTCGATTCGGCTCCGACATGATTTGGATTTTGCCGTTGTGCGCCTGAACGATCCAGCGAGCGATGGTCAGACCCAGGCCGCATCCGTCCACCTCATGGCTATGGGCGACGTCGCATCGAAAGAAACGGTCGAAAACCCGATCCATCAGGCCAGGCGGAATCCCAGGACCCGTGTTGGCCACGGAGAGGATCGCGGTGCCGTTCTCACGACCGAGGGCCAAGGTCACATGCCCTTCCGGGACGTTATACTTGATCGCATTATCTGTCAGAATCAGGAGGAGCTGGCGGAGTCGCCGCCGGTCCCCGACCACCGATACCGGATTGCAGTCCTTCAGTCGAATCTCGATTTGCTTTGACTGCGCGAGGGCCTGGGCGTTCTCCATGGCCTCGCGCACCAAATCGTCCAGCGCGAGTGTCGCGCGGTTCATTTTGACCTGACCGGCGTCGGCTTTGGTCAGGAAAGTCAGACTATCCACGATGTGGGTGAGTCGCTCCACCTCGTCCAGCAAACTAACGCTGCGCTCGCGTTCCGGAGCGGAAATTGATTCCTCGTTCAACGCGGTTTCCAGTTCACTGCGAATCACCGTCAGCGGTGTCTTTAATTCGTGCGAGGCGTGAAGGGTGAATTCGCGGACGCGCAAAAACGAGCCTTCCAACCGCGCCATCATCGAGTTGAACATTTCGGTCAGCCGATCGAGTTCATCTCCGTTGCCTGAGCGCGGGAGTCGTTCGCTTAAGTTATCGGCATGAATTCTCTCTACCGCTCGGGTGAGCTCGGTCACGGGCCGAAGGGCACTGCGCATCAGGAACCAGCCGCCGACCAGCGCCAGCACCAACGCCGGCAGCCCACCGTAGAGAACAACTTCGCCAAATTCCTGTACCGGCGTGTGTCCTTCCCCGGCCAGCACGCGAGTCACTCCCGGATGCTCGATGACCATTTCGTAGTAGGCCCATCCGCCGACCAGTGACAGTCCCACGAATAGAATTCCCGTGTACCAGAGGGCGAGTCGTGTTCGAATCGTCATCGCTGCTCCTTCATGACATAACCAACCCCGCGCACCGTATGCAGTAACGGCTTGGATTGGCCGGCATCAATCTTGTCGCGAACGCGTCGGACATAGACGTCGACGAGGTTTGTGCCGGGATCGAAATCGTAGTCCCAGACCTTTTCAAGAATCTGCATTCGCCCACAGACGCGACCCTGCGAACGTAACAAATATTCCAGCAAAGCGTACTCGCGGGTGGAAAGATCGATGACTTGCCCCGCCCTCAGGACTTTTCGCGTCACCGTGTCCACGTTCAAATCAGCCAGTTTGAGCACGACGGACTTGGCCTCGCCGCTCAAACGTCGCGTGAGGGCGCGAACGCGCGCCGCCAGTTCACCGAGCACATACGGTTTCGCAAGATAGTCGTCCGCACCGGCGTTTAGGCCGTCGATCCGTTCGTCCACTTGTCCGCGAGCGGACAGCAGCAAGACCGGAGTGTGATTGGATTTCGACCTTAGTTCTCGCAATATGCTCAATCCGTCGCGACCGGGCAACATGATGTCCAGCACGATGGCGTCGTAGGCCGTGGTCAGCGCTGCAATCAGTCCTTCCTCTCCATTGTGGACAGCATCCACCGCGAAGCCTTCTGCCTGCAACGCTCGCCGAATAAACGACGCAGTTTTCTTCTCGTCCTCGACGATCAAGATTCGCATGACTCCGGGCGACAATGCGCCCTTCCCGGCGGCGTCGCAAGCGCCAAGCCTGGCGGAACTCATCGAACCAATCGGAATGGAATTTGCCATCATTGCCCGACCATCGGGCGTTGCCAGTCAACCACACGTAAATGAAGCGTTGGCACTGTTTGGGATGACAGAACTGTCATTTGCGGGAGAACCCGCGCAGTGCGGCCTACTCAGCTTTCAACGATTCTGATCGTGTGGTGATCACGGCCTAGAATCGGACCCGAACCATCAACGCTTTGTGCCAGGTGAACTGGATCGGCCAGGAGCGCCCGTCGTAACTCATCATCGTGCGACTTCGAGACCTCGGCCCACGACTGGCCGCTTCCACGCCAGGCAAAATCGGAATCGCCAGCCATTAGGTAGCGGGCGATTTTATATTGGGGAATGGCCATGAAAGGGTGCGACTGCGGAATCTCAGAGTTTGCTGGCGGAGGGGTGCGGACCCAAACCTGTCCGCTTTTTCGAACGCGACCAACGGTACCCCTCGATTTCCTCAGGAAATATGAACGTTTTCATCCTGCATCACGCCGCGCGCGGGAAAAGCGGACATCCTTAAACTTCCTATGTCAGGAGTTCTGGACTCCGGCTGGGTCGCCGACAACACCACATGGACGAACGGGCTGACCGGCATCACCCCTGCCAAGCAGTTTAAAGGCGACGTGGCCAAATCGAGCTGGCTATTAAACGAGGACATCGCGTTCATCTATCGGGCCTGTGCGACCTTCGACTGGCCGCTGAAGATCACCTCACCCGGCCCCACGAGCGCCAAGAGCAAAGTGTTCGACTCTGGTTCCGCCGTCACCATCAAGGTGGACGACTCCAAATTCGCTGGGTGGCAACGGCAACATTCGACCGTCCAACCCGGCGCTCGTCGTCGTGCGGAAGTGAAGCGACGCCGCGGCACCTTTGGACCTTGGCCTTGAGCTTCCCACGTCCGACTCAGAAAAACCCGCTTCCACCGCTTCTCACGCCGCACACTGTTGAACAAGCAATTTTTCGTGTGCGTCGAATGCCCATGAACCGAATTATTGCGGCAACCCTGGGTGCACTA
>JBGARF010000028.1:0-78101 GCA_044230345.1 Limisphaerales bacterium | reverse complement strand
TATGCGGTTTTATCGTCGGATCGTACTCCGCCCACGGCGAAACCTTTGTTGGCACGGCGGCGGCCACCGGCACCTACAAGCGCCCCCTGCTCGTTGTGGATGGCAAGCGGTTTGAACTCGAAGCTGCCGACAAGGCGGATGGTTCAGTCGCAGCTATTCTGGCCAAGTTTTCCCGGGGCGACGGCGGCACCTACGCCATCACGGGCACACGAAGCACCCTCGTCGGGAAGGAGGGCATCGTCATCGACAGCATCACTCCATCCGCCATTGGGCATCTTGTGAGTCCGAACACCCTGTCGGCCACTGGCCACAGTCCCAATGTTCTTTCGCAATTCTCGAACACCCAATTGATTATCTTCGGCATTTTTGTTCTCGGTGCATGTGGGGCGCTATGCATTCTCACCGGTGCAGCGGGATACTGGTGGCATCATCACCAAACCCGAAACGAGCAGCGGGGTTGATTGGCGCAAAACGGCGGTAAAAACCTTGCCTGACGCTGAGGGAGCTGCGCACATCGGCTGCTAAGATGGTCGTCGCGAAGGCAATTTGGCTTTCGCTTGGGTGTGGACAATAATGGCTTTCATGGTTGTTGGTGGAACTTTCAATACACCAACCACAGCACGCATAAGATGATGGATGGTTGCGCCATCCCGAAGGGGGAGATAATTGCCGCAGGCGGGCCGGGTCTGAGCCATGTAAACATGTTCACCAAATTTCTTTGTGATCAATTTGCCAGGGCCGGCGGGAAGTCTTGAATAGACGAAGAAATAATGGCAAACGAATTGGCAAACAGCTCTTAAAGCATTGAAAAACCTTTTTAAAAGCCGCAATTTACGCATCCGTGTGAAGGAAGTGCTCTACCACTGAGCTAAGCGCGCTAACGGTCGCGGGCGGCAAAACTAAAGGACGGGCCCGGCATTTCAACCCTAAAATATGGCGTTGCGGCGTGCGCGGCCCGGGTCTTAGAATTTCCGCTCCTGATGACCCAACTCAGTCCATTGCCGATGCCGACGTCGCTCGAACTGCCCTCTCCCCTGGAACGTCCGCCGCTGGATGCCGAGTTTCGGCCCGCTGCGCTGGCCAATCGCGCGTTTCGCGCGGCGGTCGAAGCCGCCAAGGTGGGCGTGCCCGTCCGCCTGGCGTTGGAACGCGACGAGCACAGCATCACTCGATTTGATACGACGGTGGCGGCGGCGTCATCGCCGTTGGCCGCTGGGAACTTTTTCTACCTGGAACGGCTGCTGAAGTTTCTGTTGTGGTCGCGGGGCGGATGGAAGGTTTGGTTCAGCGGTCCGGTCGAGTTGGGGCGGCAGCTGCAGGAATATTATAAAGCCACCGCCACCGGCCGGTTTGATGCCGATCTGCTGGGGCGACGAATTTACGAGCGCCCGTTTGAGGTGGTCGTGGTATCGCCGGACCAAATCCCGGCGGCGTGTGAGCGGACGGCGTCGTTGGGGCGGCATCTGCAAGGCTGCCGGATTGGCTTTGACCTGGGGGCGAGCGATCGAAAGGCGGCGGCGGTGATCGATGGGCGGGTGGTGTTCAGCGATGAAACCGTTTGGGATCCGCGTCCGCAAAAAGATCCGCAATGGCACTTCGATCAGATCATGGACTCGCTGAAGCGGGCGGCGGCGCATCTGCCGCGCGTGGACGCGATAGGCGGCAGCTCGGCTGGGGTGGTGGTGAACAGCCGGATCAAAGTGGCGTCGTTGTTTCGTGGTGTGCCTGAGGAACTGTTTCAGAGCCGGGTGAAGGATTTGTTTCTGGAATTGAAGCGGGCCTGGAACGGCATTCCGTTTGAGGTCGTGAACGATGGCGAAGTGACGGCGTTGGCGGGGGCCATGGCGTTGAAGGATGACGCAGTGCTGGGGGTGGCCCTTGGGTCGAGCCAGGCGGTGGGATACGTGACTCCGGAAGGCAGCATCACGCCGTGGGTAAACGAGTTGGCGTTTGCGCCCGTGGACTACAGTCCGGTGGCGCCGGTGGACGAATGGTCGGGTGACCGTGGTTGCGGCGTGCAGTATTTTTCCCAGCAAGCCGTCGGACGATTGATTGCGCCTGCCGGGCTGGACGTTTCGGCCACGTTGCCGTTGCCGGAGCGATTGGTGGAAGTGCAGAAGGCGATGGCGCGGGGCGACGAACGAGCGGCTCGAATTTACCAAACGATTGGGGTTTACCTCGGGCATGCCGTTGCGCACTACGCGGAGTTCTATGAGTTTCGTCACTTGTTGATTTTGGGCCGGGTGACGACGGGGAGCGGGGGCGAGGTGATCCTGGGCAAGGCGCGGCAGGTGTTGGAGCGCGAGTATCCCTCCTTGTCATCGCGAATTGGATTTCACACGCCGGATGAGAAGGAAAAGCGGCATGGGCAAGCCATTGCTGCGGCGAGCCTGCCTCGGATCGATTGAACGGCATGAACCCTTACCAGGATTTGGTCGGACAGCTTGCTCGATTGATGCGGGACGGGCGCAAGCTGCCTTTGGGCGGACTGCCGGTTTCGACGACGCCCGCTTCAATGGCGGTGAAGGCGGAGGCGCCGCGGGTCTTGATCTTTTCTCCGCATCCGGACGATGAGGTCATCATTGGGGGGCTGGCGCTTCGACTGCGGCGCGAGCGCGGTTGGCGGGCGATCAACGTCGCGGTCACCCAGGGGAGCAACAAGGCGCGGCAGGCGGGCCGTTGGGCGGAGTTGGAGCAGTGCTGTCGCTTTGTCGGGTTCGAGTTGGTTCAGACCATTCCGGGCGGTCTGGAGGACATCAACCTGAAGACGCGGGCGAAGCACCCGGAAGCGTGGAGCCTGAAGGTTGATTGCATCCGGCGGATTTTGGCCGAGCACGCGCCGCGCATGATTTTGTTGCCGCACGACGACGATTGGAATGGAACCCACATTGGCACGCATCATCTGGTGGTGGATGCGTTGCGCATGCTCGGGCCCGAGTTCTCGACCTTGACCGTGGAGACTGAGTTTTGGGGCGCGATGGACACGCCTAATCTGATGGTGGAATTGAGCGAGGGCGATGTGACGGATCTGATCAGTGCGTTGTCGTTTCACGTTGGGGAGGTGCAACGGAATCCGTATCACCTGCGGATGCCCGCCTGGCTGATGGACAATGTCCGGCGGGGCGGCGAATTGGTGGGAGGGCAGGGGGGCGCGGCGCCGGATTTTCTGTTTGGAACGTTATATCGGCTGCGTCGGTGGCAGGGCGGCGAATTTCAGGATGTGCTCGGCCGCGGACGGTTCGTCGGGGCGACGGAGGATGTGGGGGCTTTGGGATTGAGTGAGTTAGCGAGTTAGCGAGTGAATGAGTCCGTGAGCGGGCTGTGCCGCGCCGAAGCCCGAAGGGCGCAGGGGGGAGATTTCCAAGCAAAGGGTTGCCAGAACGGGGATGGCGTGCTGTATTGCACCCGGCTTTCGGCGGGTGGTCTGGTGATCAGCTGGCCGGAGTGGTGGAAGTGCCGGGACGGTTAGATTTGAACTACGTGTGACCTGACCTATGCAAGCAACTGCTGAAGAAACGGTGTTTATTCGCAAGACTCGCGAACTGTGCCAGACGCTCCTGGACCAGCCTGAATTCCAGTCCATCCGTGCGCGGATTGAGACGTTCATGGCTAACGATGGTGCGAAGAGCCAATACCAGATGGTCATGGAACAAGGCGATTCGCTGCAGCACAAACAGCAGATGGGGGCGCCGCTGGATGGTGGCGAGATCGCGGAATTCGAGAAGAACCGCGATTCGCTGCTGGCGAACCCGGTGGCGCGCGAGTTCATCGACGCCCAGCAACAGATGCACAAGATGCAGGAGTCGGTCATGCAATACGTCGCGAAGACGTTCGAGCTGGGGCGGGTGCCGACGAATGACGATTTCTCGTCCGGCCACTGCGGACCGACCTGCGGCTGCGACCATTAAGGTCTGCTGCGTGTTTGCCCCGCCGGGTGCCGGCTCCCGCCGGATGATTTCCCGGACAATTGGATTTCGATCGCCCTCGTTAAACACGAGGGCGTTTTTTTGCATCATGGGAAGCTCCCCGTTCTTTTTTTGATCTGCTCATGAGACATGAAACAGCGGACGGCTCCACCTCACCCGGTTCCGATTTCGCTCGGGCGAGTTTGGAACCTGCCCTCTCCCCCGCAGGGCGGCGGAGAGGGGTTACGCGCCGGGCGGTTCGATTGAGAGGTGGCCGAATCTCCGCGTCGCGTGCCTTCTGGTCGATCCTCCGGTTCATGGGAAGCGGCCCGTTCCTTTTTTACCTGCTCACCAGACATGAATCGGGCATCCCCCTTGCTCTTGCTCTCTTCGGGAGGAGCAAGAGCACGATTAAGAGCAAGAGCAAGAACCGGGGCGGTTCATGGCTATTTCTGTTCCAGTCGCTTGAGATCTTCCTCGAGGAATCGAGTGACGTCCTTGAACTTGGCGACGTTGGCCGCGTTCAGTTCCATCAGCAATTTGTGGGCTTCGAGGCAGACTCGGGTCGTTTCCTTCTTATCAGCGGGCGTTCCCGCTCCGGTCTCGACGGGGCTGAGTTGGGCGGGGACAGCGCCGGGGGCGGGCGAGGAGACTACCGTAAACAGATGAAGAATGCCGAGGTTGTCGAACAAATCGGCCACCCGGGGCGTGGGATTGAGCAACTCGATCCGGGCGTGACCGCAGGGGTTCTTTTCCTTGGAGAACTTGAGGCCCAGCCCGGCCATGACCCCAAGAAATGTGCTGTCCATGAGCTGGCACTGGGTCAGATCGAGCACAAATCGCCCGATACCGCGCTGCCACAACTCCAGAATGGCCGCTTTGAAATCGACGCTGCTCTGGAAATTCGCGCGCCCGGTAATCCGGACGACTGCAATGCCGTCGCCCGCCCAGATGGATAGGTTCGCTGCTGCTGCTGGACTGCTCATGCACCGCTCATCGCTGGTCCGACTATGGGCGCCGCCCCGGGGCGCGTCAAGTGACCCCCCGGGGATTTTGGATTTGCGATTTTAGATTTGCGAATCGCGATTGGCTGCATCCCCGCCCGTCTAGCCCGTCTAGCCGATCGAAATAGCGCGTCGGTCCGGCAAGTCTCAAATCGCAAATAACGCAAATCAAAAATGAAAATGGCCCCCGGTCTTCACGCCCACTTAAGGTCGCGGCGTGTAGGCTCGCACCAAGATGAAGGCGCGGGGTATCCTGGACTTCATCGAAATGGCCGGAACGAATGCAGACTGTGTTTGATTCGGCTTTGATCAAAAACAACCGAAGCACCGTTATGAAAACAAAACTAGTTCTCCTGGCCTTGGCGCTGAGCGCCTCTACCTCCCTCCTCGTGGCACAAGAGGATGGGCAACGTCCGCCACGTCGCGAAGGTGGTCCCGGCGGACCCGGCGGACCCGGCGGACCCGGCGGTCCTGGCCTTGGGCAGGGACAGGGGCCCGGACCGGGCATGCGTCCGAACCCGATCATTGAAGCCCTCGACTTGAACAAAGACGGCGTCATCGACGCGGAAGAACTGGCAAAGGCGAGCGAGTCGCTCAAGAAGCTGGACAAGAATGGCGACGGGAAACTGACCCCCGACGAGTTCCGTCCAATGCGCCCGGGTGGCGCTGGTGGGCCTGGGGGCGGACGTGGCGGACCAGGGGGTCCTGGTGGCCGCGGTCCGGGTGGTCCGGGCGGGAACGAAGGACGTCCGCCCCGTCCGCAGCCGGAGTGAACCTTGCTGAGCGACGCGGCGGGGAAGGGCTTCCCCGCGCCGCGAGCTCGGCGTAGCCTAGGCCTATGACGGAAACATCGCTGACTGGCCTGGCTGTGCTGATGGTGGAGGACGAAGCTCTGCTGCGAAAGCGTCTCTGCGCCCAGTTGGAAAAGCTGGGCGCAGACGTCACCGCCGCTGGAACGGCGGATGCCGCGCGCCGTTTTGCCGCGGAGCTTTCGTTTGATTGTGTGCTGCTCGACGTCAATCTGCCGGATGGCCGGGGCACCGACCTGCTGGCGGAAAAGATTTTTGGGGCAGCGGCGGTGGTGGTGATGACGGCGGACGGCGGGGTGGCGGGGGCGGTCGAGGCGATGCGACTGGGCGCGCTCGACTATCTGGTCAAGCCGTTCGAGCCGGAGGAACTCCCGCTGGTGATCGCGCGGGCGCGGCGAATGCGTCAGTCCGCCCGCGTCGAGGAGCATCGCCGGAATGATGAAGCGCAGTCGGGTGGCGGCTTTTTCTTCGGCTCGGCCTTGGGTGAGCTTGAGCGTCAACTGGAACGCATCCTGGCTGCGGATCGGCGGATGCAGGGGCCTCTTCCACCGGTGTTGATCCAGGGCGAGACAGGAACCGGCAAGACCACCATTGCCCGTTGGCTGCATCATCGAGGACCGCGCGGCGATCAGGCTTTGGTGGAGATGAATTGTTCCGCGGTGCCCGAGACACTGGCGGAATCGGAGCTGTTTGGACACGAGCGCGGGGCCTTTACCGATGCGCGCACGGCCCGCCTCGGGCTTTTCGAAGCCGCCAACGGCGGCACGTTGTTTCTCGATGAGTTGCCCAGCCTATCGCCGCCCCTGCAGGCCAAAGTGCTTAAGGCCATTGAGGATCAACGCATCCGAAGACTCGGAGGCAACAAGGAGATCCCCGTCGATGTCCGGATCATCGCGGCCACTCATCAGGATTTGCGGAAGCTGATCGCCGCCGGGCAGTTTCGGGAAGATCTCTTTCATCGCCTCGATTTGTATCGGGTGAACATCGCGCCGCTCCGGGAGCGTGGCGACGACCTGATTGCGTTGGCGGAGACGTTGATGACGACGTTGTGCCGGCGGCATCGACTTCCGCGCCGGACGATTTCATCCGAGGGCCGGCGTCGGTTGCTGGCTCATCGCTGGCCCGGCAATGTGCGCGAGCTCGCGCATGAACTGGAGCGGGCGATCGTGTTCCAGGACGGCGATCGGCTGGAGTTCGATCATCTTGCAGGCGTGGGACGAGATGGCCGACCCGAGAAGGCCGGGAAGGTGGATGAACTGTCCGGCGGGGCGGGTCTGGGTGCGGACGAGTGGCTCAACCCGGCCTTCCGTTTTCCGGCGGAGGGCTTTTCCCTGGAAGAAGCGATCAATCGGATGATCGCGCTCGCCTTGCAGCAAACAAATGGAAACGTCTCCGGCGCCGCCCGTTTGCTGGGGGTATCCCGGGACTACGTTCGATACCGGCTGGCGGCGAAGACGGATCGTGGTCCGGAATCCTGACGCACCACGCAGCCTGCGGGGTGACCAAGACTTGGATTCCGAAATGGCGATGCCTTTCTGGATTGATCGGAGACGGAAGACCGCGAATTTCGGCGCGGCTGTGTGAACGAACAAGTCGCTTGCGAATCGCCCACCCCGGCCCTCTCCCCCGGGGAGCGTGGAGAGGGTGGACCTCAGCGCCCGCGTGTTGGGTGGATGGGCGTCGGCAACGGCCTACCCGTCGGGTCAGCGTGTGCGCCTTCACAACGGGGGTTGCCGCGCTTTCAGGTCCACAGACGGACATTGCCCGGCGGACTCCGCTTTGATCCGGGCTCGAAAATTGGCTGACCGCCGCATTTCCGCACGCGGCGGTCAGCCCGGTTGATTATTCGCTCGCGAGTTCCTCGTTGTTGGACACGTTCACGATTTTGAAATGCTCGGCGTGCATGGCGGGTTCGGCGCGGAAACTGAGCCGTCCGAAGTACCGTTTTTCCAGCTCGATCAGGAGTTTTTCGTCCTCGTTGCGCAGCCGGTTGAGGATGGTGGGATGCACCACGATGCGCAGTTGGAAATCGCTTTCGTCGCGGTTCCGTTTCTTCAGGATTTCCTGCAGCTTGCGCTGGATTTCCACGCTCATCGTGACGGAGCTCTTCACCTTGCCGCGGCCGCGGCAATAGGGGCAATCGTCGTAGACGGAGGCCCGGACGCTTTCGCTGTGCCGTTGGCGGGTCATTTCCATCAGGCCGAGCTGGGAGATGGGGAGGATGTGGGTTTTGGCCCGATCCCGGCGCAGTCCTTCCTTCATCTTCTGGTAGACCTGCTGGCGATCGCGCGGGTGTTTCATGTCGATGAAGTCGAGCACGATGAGGCCGCCCATGTTGCGCAGGCGCAGCTGGCGGGAGATTTCCTCCGCCGCTTCGAGGTTCACCTTGAGAATGGTGCTTTCCTGGTCCTTGCCGCTTTTGTGGCGGCCGGTATTGACGTCGATGGCGACCAGCGCCTCGGTTTCGTCGACCACGATGTAACCGCCGCTCTTGAGGTGGACCTGCCGGCTGAAGGTGGACTCGAGCTGCTTGGTGATGCCGAAGCGGTCAAACACCGGCTGGTGATCAGAGTAGACCTTGATCTTTTCGGCGGAGCGTTTGGAGATCTTGGAGATCATCTGGCGCATGCGGTCGTGAGCCGGTTGGTTGTCCACGACGATGCGTTCCACGTCTTCCGTGAGAAAGTCGCGGACCGTGCGTTCGATCAGGTCGGGTTCCTGGAAGGCGCAGGTGGCGCTGGGCTGGGACTTGATCCGTTCCTGAACTCCGCGCCATTCCTCCAGCAGGAGGGCGAGGTCGCGGACGAAATAGCGTTCCCGCTGGCCTTCGCCGACGGTGCGCATGATGACGCCCATGCCCTCTGGGATGGTCAGCTTGCGGAGGATTTTCTTGAGGCGCTGGCGTTCCTCCTGGTTCTCGATCTTGCGGGAGATGCCGCTTTGGTCGGAGTTGGGCAGCAGGACGAGGTAGCGGCCGGGCAGGACGAGGTTGGTGGTGACGCGGGGGCCTTTGGTGCCAATGGGGCCTTTGGTGACCTGGACGATGATGTCGCTACCGGGGGGATAAACGCGTGGGATGTCCTTTTGGGTGATCTTGGGGCGATCGCGGCGGCGGCCGCCTTCACGTTCCACCACTTCGACGCCGCTGTCGAAATTGCTGGGGACAATGTCCCAGTAGTGCAGGAAAGCGTTCTTCTCGAACCCGATGTCGACAAAGGCGGCCTTGAGGCCGTCTTCGAGGTTGCGGACCTTGCCTTTGAAGATGGAGCCGACGAGGCGTTCCTCGGACGTGCGTTCGATGGTGAACTCCTCGAGGCGTCCGTCTTCGAGCACGGCGACGCGCGTTTCGAGCGCCTCGGCGTTGATGATGACCTCCTTGTGGATTTTCTTCACCGGGCGGATCAGCTTTTGGACCTTGCTGATGACCTTGGCGGCGACGGCCTTGACGGCGTGGAGAAGGTTCTTGGGGCGTTCGGCTGGGATGGCCACGGGTTCGTACGATTCCTTGACCTCGGCGGGCGTGTCGAGATTGGGCGCGCGGTATTCGCTCTTGCCACCCGGGGCATCGGCGGTGGATTCCGCGTTGGGGACACCTTCGGGGGGCAGGCCGGCGGCGACATTTTCGGCGCGGTCGATTTCCTTCTGGTAGCGGGAGCGTTCATAGACGGCCTCGCCGGTGATGGGGACATTTTCATTAACCACCTCGGCGCGGGCCTGCTGGGCCTCGCGTTCCTGGTGTTTACCCGGCTTGGGTCCTCCCGAGGGCTTGAAATGCATGCCTCGGCGACGTCGGCCGAATCGTTTTCCGTCGTTCATATTCAGGATCTTCTATGGATGTAGACGTTTTGCAGAATGCCTGCGGCGATTAACGAGCAGAGCACTGAGGATCCGCCGTACGACAGCAGCGGCAGTGGGACACCCGTCACGGGCATTAAGCGAATGTTCATGCCGATATTGATGAACACGTGGCTGAAGAACATGGTGACCACTCCAACAGCCAGCAGTTTGCCCAGGCGATCGCGCGCCTGGCCGGCCACTCGTATGCCGGTAAACAACACCAACGAGTAGAGCAGGACAACGGTCACGCTGCCTGCGAATCCTTTCTCCTCGGCGATCACGGAGAAAATGAAATCATTATGAGCGACCGCCTTGGGCAGATAGCCCAGCGCGGTTTGTTGGCCCTCACACCAGCCTTTGCCGAACAGACCTCCGCTGCCCACGCTGATGAGGGCCTGATCGACGTTATAGGAATAATCCCGCTGCGCCCGGCGGGCTTCCGCCCGTTGCGCGGGGGTGGCGTCGCGCGGCGCGCCATCGAGTCCAAAGTAAACCAGCAGGCGCCGCTTCTGGTAGTTCTCCAGCTTGATTTGCCACTGCGGCGGGGCGAAGAGGACGTCCACCAGGATCAGGGCCACGACCAAACCTGAAACCCCGATCAGCGTATTGATGTACCGCGGGGGAACGCCGGCGACGAACAACATCGTCAGGCAGACCGGCAACAGGATGAGAGCGGAGCCTAGATCGGGCTCCTTCATGATCAGAAGGAACGGGGCCACCACCATCAAGAGGGCCTTCCAAAAAATGTGGATGGACTTCAATTCATCGGCCGGCCGGGAAAGAAAGTGGGCCATCGCCAGAATGAACCCGAGCTTGGCAAACTCCGACGGTTGAATCGAAGCCGGTCCGAGGTCGATCCAGCGGCGTGCGCCCCAACCCTGGGTCGAACCGATCCCGGGAATCAGCACGATCACCAGGAGCAGAATGGTGAACCCGTAGATGATGAACGCGAAGCGGGACATGATGCGGTAGTCCATCAGGCAAACCGCCGCCGCCGCGCCGGTCCCCAGCACGCACCAGACGATCTGGCGGAACCAGGGCTGGTTGTACCACAAAAGATTGCTGCCCGAATCGTTGGCCATGGTCGCGCTGTAGACAAACAGCACGCCGATGCACATCAAGCCGGCCAGCGCCGCGATCATCAGCCAGTCGATGCGCGGTTGCCGATCCCGGGTGGTGGGCAGGGTGATCATTGGGGGAATCCGAAATCCGAAATCCGAAATCCGAAGACCCAATTCCAAATCCGGTCCGGTGAGCGGAGGCGCGACGCGGGCTCCGTTGGCCGGGTGCGTCCGAACATGGCGGACACCGCAGTGCTCCGTTCAGATCTCGGATTTCGGCTTTCGGGTTTGGCGTCGGATTTCACTTCGGCTTTACCGGTTGACCGCCACGGCGGGTGGGTTGGCGCGCCTTGCCTCCGTCTCCTGGATGGCGCGATAGATGTGGCCGGCGATGGGGGCGCACGTGCCGCCGCCGGACAGGCGATCGGAGAGTTGGCCTTCGACCATGACGATGACCACCCAGCGGGGTTTTTCAGCGGCCGTGTAAGCACCGTAGGAGGCGAACCACACCGTGTTTCCAATGCGTTCCTGCCGCGGGTTGGTGATCTGGGCCGTGCCCGTTTTTCCGCAGATGGTCAGGCCGGGAACCATCGCTGCTTTGCCGGTGCCCCCTTCCTCGACATCCGCGCGCATCGCCTCGTGGATGACCTCGAGGGTGCGCTCGCTCATCGGCAGCCGATCGCGCGCGGGCTTGGGTGGAAACAGGATCGGCATTTCGTCGCTGGTCGGGTCGGCGGGAACGATTCGATCGATCAACCGGGGGGAGACCACTTTGCCGCCGTTGGCGATGGCCGAAACCATGACGGCCATTTGCAGGGGGGTGACAAAGATTTCGGCCTGCCCGATGCAAAGGTGGGCGGTATCGGGGTGCGCCCAGCCGCGTTTCAAGCGGGCTTCGTTGGGGAATACGCCCGCCGTCTCCTGCTGGCTGAACAGCCCGGTCCGCTCGCCAAGGTGCAGCCGTTGGCCGAGGCGATACAGGCTTTCTATGCCGCCATAGCGGAGCCCGTTGGAAATAAAATACGTGTTGCTCGAAAAAATAAACGCGCTGCGAAAATCGTATTCGCCCGCCTTGGCCAGGTCGTCGATGGCCGTCCGCCGGCCCGGAACAAAAATCCGGCCTGGGTTCCATAGCTTCTCGTACGGGTTCAACCCGTTTTCGAGCGCGGAGACCCCGGTCAGGATCTTGAAGATCGAACCGGGTTGATAATTCTCCTGGGTCGCTCGGATGATCTGGGGCCGGTAAAATGGATCGTTCATCCACTTCCAACGGGCAGGGGAGATGCCGGGGATGAACCAGTTCGGATCGAACGTTGGGCTGGACGCCAGGGCCAGAATGTCGCCGTTGTTGGGATCCATCACGACGACGGCGCCTCGCGTTTGCGGCATCGCTTTGGCCAGGTTGGTTTCCGCCGCTTGTTGGATGGCGAGATCGAGGGTGAGGATCAAGTTCCTGCCTGGCTCGGCCGGATTCCAGACATTCTCCGACTGACGATAGCCCAGGCTGTTCACCAGCACTGATTTGACGCCGGCGCGCCCGCGCAGCTCCTGATCGTAATCATGTTCGACCCCCGTGTGGCCGCGGTAGTCCGGCAGGCGGAAGTTCACATCGGCCACCTCGCCTTCCATCGAACGATTGTCTGCCCGCAGGTAGCCGAGGATATGGGCGGCGGTGGTGCCATAGGGATAGTGACGAATCGGTTGCACCTCGAGGTCGACGCCGGGGGGCGGACGGGATTGCTCCATCAAACGGGCGACCTGGGTTGCGTTGAGGTTGATGGCGATCGGCAGGGGGAGCGCGAGTTGGCTGTTGTAGTGATTGCGCAGGTCGTCGAAGCCGAATTCGATCGGCTGGCCGATGGTCCGGGCCACCTGCTGAACGATGTTGCTGACCACCCGGTAGCGCGCCTGCGCTTCGAGGAGAAAACGTTGTTCGCGGGTCAGCCGGGTGCCGCGCGGCGGCCGCGTGCGGGCCCATTCGCTTTTGAACTCCGCGCGAAGCTCGTCAATGTAGAGCACCACATTGTAGCTGGGCTGGTTGTCCGCGACCGGCGTCAGGTTGCGGTCGAGAATCTTTCCGCGGATGGCGGGGATGCGCACCGTGCGGAACGATTGGGCCTTCTGATTTTCGCTGAACGTCCGGTAGGAGATGATCTGAACCCACCAGAGCCCGGTGATTAGAATCGCCACGCCCGCCAGGGCGACGATGGTGACCAGCCGCAGGTGCGGATCGTTCTTTTTCAGCTGATCGAAAACGATCATCGGAGCGGCGCCTCCCGGGCGGGTTGGATGGACGTGGTGCTCATTGCCGCCCTCGTTTTATCTCGCGGTCCGGGCGGAAGCTGCCCTGGCCGATGGTGCGATAGTTGAGCACGCCGCCGAGGGCGTCGAAGAACCGGAACCAGACCGGAGTGAACAGGGCGCCGATCACGCTGACCAGCGCCCACTGCCAGAGCGAGAACCAGCCGATGAGTGGACGCGCGTCCAGGTTCATCAGGAGAAGAACCGTGGCGAGTGGGGCAAACGCGCTCGCGGCGAGGCCGAGGATCATCTGGGCATAGCCCTGGTCGCGCAGAATATATTCCCGGCCCTGGAGGATGGTGGAACCGATAAGAAACAAGGGAAGGAGTGTCACCCCCAGAGGATTGGCCGAGACCGAGTCCTGGAGCAGACCGCCGAACACCGCCACCGAGATTACGCCGGCGAGATTCGACCGCAACGCGGTGTAAACCATCAGGCTCGGCAGCAGATCGAGTTGCGCCCCGAGCAGGTGGCGCAGTTCGTTGAACGTGGCTTCGGCCCAGACGATGAGATAAGACACGACCAGGAGCAGGAGGATGTTCAGTTGTCTCATGGCACGATGACGAAGACTTCCTCCAGGGTGCTCATGCGAACGGCGAGGCTGACTTGGGCTTCCTGGTAGAGCCCGTCGACCGTTCGAAAATTAGCGATTTGGCCCACCGTGATTCCGGCGGGAAACAGGCCGCCTTGGCCGCTCGTGGCGACCTTCATACCCCCCGAGAGCTTGCTGTTGCGGGCAAGATATTTCAGCTCGACCAACGTGTCGTCCAGCGGGCTGGAAGAAGACGGCGCGATCAAGCCGATTTCCCGGGTGCCTGATTCAGCGACGGCCACGGACACGCGGCAGTCCGGGTTGCCGAGCAGGACGACTTGTGACGTGGCGAATCCGACCTCGGAGACGCGGCCAACCAACCCCTGGGGGGCGAGCACGGTGGCGTTGGTGCGAACGCCGTCGCGCGAACCGAGATCGATCTTCATGGTGCGCCACCAATTGGCGGGGTCGCGCGAGACGACCTTGGCGAGGCGGACCCGCCAGGGAATTTGTTCCGGCAGGCGGAGCAGTTGGCGGAGCCGGAGGTTTTCCTGGTGAATTTCGGCGGCCTGCATGAGCTGGAGCCGGATTTCGTCCCGTTCCTTTTCCAGGGCGACGACGCGATCGATCAATTCGCGCTTGGGAATGGCGGCGTAGGAGGCGGCGTTGGCCAGGCGCTCGGTCGAAGTCGCCAGGCCGTAGGGGGCGAGAAACAGCCCGGAGAGCGCGAGCTTCAGGTTCGACGTCGTGCGGGTGGGAAGCTTGATCAGGACGACGGTGAAGAGAATCACCGCGCCCAGCGCAATCAAATGAGGCCGCTTTAGTAACATCAGTTCGTCCCGTCTTTCCGGGAGGCGGGAATCGGCGATCGATTCCAGCCGGATTGGACATTGGGCGGCGACGGATCAGGACCAGGATCCGAAACCGCGATGATGTCCGGGGCGAACGATTAAATGCGGGAATTGGAAGTGACGCGCTTGAGGAATTGGAGTTCCTGCAAAACCCGGCCCGTTCCTTCCGCCACGGCGCTGAGCGGGTCGTCGGCGATATGCACCGGCAAACCCGTCTCCTCAGCCACCAGGCGGTCGATGCCGCGGAGCAACGCTCCGCCTCCCGCCATCACAATGCCCCGATCCACAAGATCGGCGGCCAGTTCAGGCGGGCAACGTTCCAAGGTGATGCGGATGGACTCCAAAATACTCGAAAGCGGCTCCTGCAGTGCTTCCCGGATTTCTTCTGAGCGGATGGTAATCGTTTTTGGCAATCCCGCGCTCAAATCCCGGCCCTTCACTTCCATCGTCAATTCCTGCTCCAGCGGAAAAGCGGATCCTATCCGGATCTTGATCTCCTCCGCTGTTCGTTCGCCAATCATCAAGTTGTAGGCTCGCTTCATGTGGGCCACAATCGTCTCGTCAAACTCGTCCCCGCCGACCCTCAGGCTCCGGCTGAAGACAATTCCCGCGAGGGAAATGATGGCGATTTCACAAGTCCCGCCACCGATGTCCACGATCATGTTGCCCGCCGGTTCATGCACCGGCAGACCCACGCCGATGGCCGAAGCCATCGGTTGCTCAATCAGATAAACCTCGCGCGCACCCGCATGGGTGGCCGAGTCTTTGACTGCCCTTTTTTCGACTTCCGTAATGCCACTCGGCACGGCCACCACCACGCGGGGAGCGATCAGTTTTCGATGATGCACTTTCTGGATGAAATGCCGGAGCATCGCCTCGGTAATCTCAAAGTCAGCGATGACCCCGTCCTTCATGGGCCGAATGGCCACAATGGAACCAGGAGTGCGGCCCAACATTCTCTTGGCTTCGTCGCCCACGGCCAGAACGTTGGTAGTACCCGCTTGGATGGCAACCACGGAAGGTTCGCGCAGGACAATCCCCTGATCACGGACATAAACCAGAGAATTTGCCGTTCCCAAGTCAATGCCAATATCGTTGGAAAACAGGCTCTTAAGTTGCGCCAACATGTTGCGTGCCTAGCACGGGCCGAAAGTAGGGGTCCGTTCGCTGCAAGGTCAAGCGGATTAACAGGTTTGCCGTTGAAGTACGGACAGAAACGCCAACGCATTCGGCGATCGCCTCCCCGGACGAGGACGATTCCCCGAAACCCGATGGATCGACGCGCACACTCGGACTTTGCAGGCCCAACTCGGTCGAACCAAGGTCGACGCCCCCTGCTCACCACCAAGGGTGTATCAAGCTCATAGCAGGATGCTCTCATTAATCATGATCGCAGTTCCGTCCGGGCCGAATCGGGATTGACCAGAAGCTGGCCGCGAGTAGGGCGGGTCTATCTTTTACCCGCCATCTTTTACCTGGGCTTTGGGCCACAGGCCGGAAGATGCCGTTTTTGGTAAAAGATAGGCTTTTAACGGTGCGGTCCGATCGCTTGATGCGGCCCTGGCTCAGTATCGGTTCCGTGCTTGTCGATTTCCGGCAGCCGATTAACCTGCGCCCGATTCTTGTGATTGTGCTTTTCGATCCATCCGGGTCCCCGACGCGTGTGACCGGGCGACTTCACCCCAGTGCCTCCCGCGGGGGGCGCGGCCGCCCTTTTTCGGTCACTCTGGCTCTCGCCCTCGCTGCGCTGTTGCCGTTTCTCAATGGCTGCAAACTGCTGGAGTTCGGCTTCCCCGGTGAACCGTTGTCGAAGGCTGACCAGGCGCTGCGCCATCAAACCCGCGAGTTCGTCGGCGAATTCGCTGCGGCCATCCAGCACGCGACGGAGGAAATCAGCCACGCCACCGACGATCGCCGCATCAAGGAGGACGCCGTGCGTTGGCGCATCGGTGCGATCCGATCGATTCGGCAGGCAACGTTGCGGCCGTCGCCGACGCTCGCCATCGTGGACACGTGGGCGTTGTGCCGGCAGATGAGCGCTTACCTCGCTTCAGACGCCGGCCGCCAATTGTTCGGCGCGGGCCAGGGCGCGGCCCTGACCAATGCCCAGGCGATGGAGGCCCGGGTCGCCGCAATGGCCCGACGCGGCCTTTCGAGCAGCGAGCTGAAGGAGGTCGACGATTTTCTCGCCGGTTATGTGAAGGAATTTCCGCTGCGCAATCTGGACTTTGAGCGCGAACCGGTCGCCGCGCGCTGGGAAGCGGTGGGCGGGCCCCGCCTGAC
Source organism: Limisphaerales bacterium (assembly GCA_044230345.1). Taxonomy (GTDB): domain Bacteria; phylum Verrucomicrobiota; class Verrucomicrobiia; order Limisphaerales; family JADJPG01; genus JBGARF01. The sequence continues at coordinate 61,518 of JBGARF010000028.1, read as the reverse complement.
GCCGTCGGGCACCACCGCGGAAGCGCTGGCCGATCTGTCGGATCGCTTCCAGATCTTCACCGAGCAGGTTCCGGCCGAATTGCGCTGGCGTCTCTCGCTCGAACTCGGCCAGTGGCAGGAAATGCTCGGCGAAACCCGCGATACGATCCGGGACATTGATGTCGCCATGAAAAGCATCGCCGCCACGGCTGGCGCCGCGCCAGTGGCGCTTTCCAACGCCGTGAACGAGTTGCGCGGCCTGGCGCCGGCGCTCACCGGCCTGGAGAAACAATGGAGCCTGACGCTCGGCGCCGTCGACGGACAACGTGCGGCGTTGGCCAAGGACATCGCGAGCGAACGGGCCGCCGTCCTGCAAGCGGTGGATCAACAGCGCATCGCCATCCTTCAGTCGGTCGACCAGCAGCGCATCGCCCTGGTCAAGACGGTTGATGAACAGCGGTCCGCCATGATGAAGGAGGTTCAACAGGTGGCGGGTGAAGTGACCGAGCGGTCGATGAAACAGGCCCGCGGATTGGTGCGCGATGTGTTGTTCTACGCGGTTCTGTTCCTCATCGTGCTGCTGGGCTTGCCGTTTTACTTCGGCTTCCTGGTCGGGCGGGTGCGGGCCTCGACGAAAAAGGCGTAGGGACTGATCGTGTACGCGCTCTTGGCCGGGCGCCCCTTGCCGCCTCGGCCCAGGAGATCGCCGCCATCGGCGTCAGCGTCAGCGTCAACGGAATAGACGTCGTCAGCATGAGAATTTTCCCGAACACCCCGGCGGCGGCTTCGAAGCTTTGAAGGACGGAGATCGGCTGTTGGCGGTTGGTGGGGAAGGTCCTCCGATTTCAGACCCGACCGGTGACTGGGCCGAAGCAGTGCGCCTAATTCGCGGTCCCAAAGGCTCGGTCGTTCGGCTGACCGTCGTTTCCGCGAATGAAGAAACTTCAAGAGCCCGAGTGATTGATCGTGAGAGCCGAATGGCAGCGGCCAATCCGGAAGATATTTCGGCTGCGGTGGAAGCGGCGCTCGCGCGATAGCACGCTGCCAATGGTCGGCCGCGGTTACATTTTCAGTTTCCACTGCTTCGGTCGTTTCATACGGGCGTTGGGGTTTTCCTCGCGCCCATCCTTTTGGGGAGACGTTCCTCGTCCGAACGCGGCCCATCCTGGTCGCCGGACAGCGGTCAGATTTCCCAGAGCTTCCCCGAAATTTAAGACGATTAGCGACATCGCCTAGGCGCCCATCATTTCGGTAGTGTCTCTTTCCGCGGAACGGGATGGAGCATACAATGCGGCCGATGCAATGAGAGACCACGAGCTGCCAAAGAAACTCATCGTCATGGGCATCGTCCTGCCCCTGGCGGTACTGGTCGGCATCCTGGTGGCCACGCCAGACGACGCCTTTGCAATCGGCGTGGTGATGGTGCTGTTGGCGATCTTGGCCTTTCCATTTGTGCTGAAATGGCATCATCTCATGCTGGTTTTAAGCCTGAATGCCGCTTTGGTTCTGGGTTTTCTTCCGGGGGCTCCCAACGCGTGGATCGTCATGGCGCTCGTCAGCAGTACACTGACTTTGCTGGGCTGCATTCTCGACAAAAAGCGCCGGTTGATTCGCGTGCCGTCCGTGTCTTGGCCGTTGCTGGCGTTCGGTCTGGTCGTAGTTGCAACGGCGAAGTTGACGGGCGGCGCGGGGTTGCGGGTGCTCGGCGGCAGTGTCTACGGAGGGAAGAAATACTTCTATGTTTGGCTGGCCATCCTGGCGTACTTCGCGGTCAGTTGGGTTCGTATTCCTCTTAAGAGTGCCGCTGCGCAGGTCAGCGGATACGTGCTGTCCGGCCTGACATCCGTGCTCAGCAACCTCGTGTATATGGCGGGACCGGCTGCGTGGATTCTTTATCGGTTCGTCCCGGTAGAATTTGCCATGCACCAAATTATCGAGGATTACACCGGCGGCCCGGGCTCGGATCGTTTCTCCCGCTTGGGCGGTGTCGCGGTTGCCGCCTACGCGGTCGTGCCATACCTCATGATTCGCTTTGGTGCGACTGGAATGTTGGACATCCATCGCTTTTGGAGGCTGGGCGCGTTTATTTCCGTCGTGATGGTCGGCGCGCTGGGTGGGTTCCGGTCGACTGTCATCTTCGCCGGCCTGTTGTTCGCGATCCAGTTTCTGGTGGAGGGATTGCACAGAACCCGACTGTTTCCCGTCCTGGTTCTTTTCGGTATGCTCATGTTCGCGGCGCTCGTCCCCATTGCTTCAAGGCTGCCACTTTCCGTTCAGCGAAGTCTGAGCTTTCTCCCAATCCCGGTGAGCGAGGCCGCACGGTCTGATGCTCAGCAATCCAGTCTGTGGCGGGTGCAAATGTGGTCCATGGTGATGGTCGAGATTCCCCAGTATTTTTGGCTTGGGAAGGGCTATACCGCCAGCAGCACCGATTACTATTTGACTCAGGAAATGGTTCGGCATGGCATGCGGAGCGATCAGGAAGTAATGATCCTGGCGGGCGACTACCACAACGGACCGCTTTCGGTTTTGATCCCGTTCGGCATTTGGGGCGTGCTCACCTTCCTCTGGTTCGCCCTGGCTGGATTGCGGCTGTTGTATCGAAATTTTCGTCACGGCGATTCCCAGCTTCGGAAGATCAATACTTTTCTCCTGTCGTATTTTATCGCCAAGCTGATGTTTTTTTTGGCGGTGTACGGTGCCATTCATCTCGATCTCCTCGACTTCGTTGGAATTCTTGCCTTGAGCGTCAGCGTCAATGGCGGTTTGCGTCGCCCAGTCCACTCTCAGGCCGCGATGGCGGCTTCGACTGCCGCCGCAGTCACCCCGGAAGGTCGGGCGCCGACCGACAGGAATTTGCCGAGGTAGCCGTCGTTTTCGTGGTCGTTGTCGTTGTCACCCCAGCCGCACCTGGGCTGTTGTCCCAGGTCGTCGTGCTCGGGGCCCTCGGTAACCTTGGTGAAGCGATCCGCCGCCTTGGGAACGCTGACAGGCTCGACAGCTCGAGCGATGCGAAGAGCTGAAAGGATCTTCTCGCGGACTGAACTCACGCCGACATTCGCCGAGTAATTTCACCGCGTTTTTGAGCGGAGCGGTAGTTCCGGTTGCCCCAATTTGAAATGGCGAAATGGCGAGCCTTTCTTTCACTTGTCTCAACTTCGCGATCACGGCTATTCTCATGGGCCAATCAATGCGGTCATATGCCTGCTGTCAGCGTAATCGTACCCACACGACATCGTCTGCATCTGGTCGGGAGAGCAATGGGCAGCATTCTCGCCCAATCCTTCCAGGACTTCGAAATCGTATTGGTGGATAACAATCCAAGTGAATTGCGAGTCAGCCGGCACTTGGGAAGCATGTCATGGCTGACGGATCGGCGGGTGCGCCTGATCGAAGATGAAAAGCCCAATAATGCTTCTGCTGTGCGAAACCTGGGCCTTTCCGTGGCGCAAGGGGAATGGATCACGTTTTTGGATGATGACGACGCTTATCGCCACACGAAATTGGAAACGCAACTCCTCGCCGCCCGTGCCCACGAGTTGCCGTTGGGGACCTGCGGAACCGTTCTTCATCTGCCCGGACGCCGCCGCGTGCGCTGTCTGGACATGGATTACATTTCAGGGGACGAACTGCTGCTTTGCTTTTTTGGAATGCCAACCATTTTTCACCGCCGCGCGCCGGAAATCCGGTTTAATGAACGCCTGGATGCCGGGGAAGATGTGTATTACTTCCAGTCTCTGTTGCACCATTTTCAGGTCAATCGGACGTTCAATGTTTCACAACCGCTGGTCGACGTGCATCAGCAGCCCCAACATCATGTGAATCTCAATGCCCGAGGTGTCTGGCAGGCCTGTGAGATGACTCTGCGGGACTTTGGATGCAACTATTCACAAGCTGCGTGCAGCGAGTTCAGAGCCAGGGCTCGATTGCGCTTCTGCATGCTCGAAGAAGGCCATTTTCTGGAAATGATCACCATTGCGTCAAATTTAGCCCGCCGGCATGGAGTTCGATCCGTCCGCACCATTTTGAACAGCCTGTTATACCAAGTGCCATGGCTTCGTCGATGGCTGGTCCACTAAGAATCTTATGCTTCGTCCTGGGTTTAAGTTGGCGAAACGGCTTCATTACATACTTTGGCGGAGGTGGTGGGGTTTTGGTAAACCGAGATCCCTTGAAACTTGGGAGAATCAGTATGTCGCCGGACAGTGGGACTACCTCAATTCGCTCGCAGAGTTGGATCACTATAGCGTCATCGTCGGGTACGTCCGGCACTTTTTTGACAAGCCCGATATCCTCGACATCGGATGTGGCCATGGCCGCCTGGTGGAACTACTGCACCCCTCCTGGTTTCGCCGCTATACGGGCATCGATTTTTGCCGTGAGGCAATCGCGCGTGCGAATCGGATCAATCAAGTCGGGGTTTCGTTCATCGCGGCGGATTTTGAAACCTGTGAGCCCGTCGGCCCTGCGGATGTGATCATCTTCAATGAGGTTTTATACTACGCACAAGATCCGCTCTCGATTGTGGCAAGGTTTATTCCGTCACTTGGGGTATGTGGCAAGATTATCGTCTCCATGCACGACAGTGAGAATCACCATGCAATCTGGAGAAGGCTCGAGGCAATTCTTCGCTGTGTGCATGGCGTGAGCCTCCTCACCGTCCATTCCCAAAGGTGGAACGTGCGAGTGTTTGTTCCTTTGACTGAAGTAAAATCTGCCTCGTGATTACCAATGAGACTGATGTGTGGCGGACGGACATTCCCATTCTGATGTACCACCATTTGGAATCAGAACACCCTGCGAAGACGCAGTATTCAATATCGAAGCGCCAGTTCGAAGACCAACTCGACACGCTGCACCGGCATAAATTTACGACCGTCAATTTTGCACGCCTGCTGAACGCGAGGGCAGGCGGAAGCCCGTTGCCCAGAAGATCCGTGTTGCTCACATTCGACGATGGGTATTTGAGCTTTTTCGATTATGCGGTGCCCGCATTGCGGGCTCGCGGGATGACGGCCACCTCTTTCCTGGTTGCAGGAGAGCTTGGGAGATTCAATCAGTGGGATGACGCAAGCGGGATTCCGCGGCGACTTCTGATGGGGCAAACGCACGTCGAGAAAATCGTCGCAGCAGGATTTGAGATTGGCTCCCATGGATGGAGGCACAGGGATCTGCTTGCGTGTTCCCGGGATGAATTGGACGAAGAACTACAAAGGTCCAGGCAGACACTTACTGCCGGTTTCGGGGTTGAGCCAACGATATTCGCCTATCCGTACGGTCGGTACAGCGACGAACTCGACACGAGCCTTGCCTGCGCAGGATATCAGGCTGCCGTGACTGCCTCCTCAGATTCCAAGAACAACCGTTTCACCTTGCGTCGGGTGGAGATACACAGTCGAGACACTCGGTTCTCGTTTCGAGTAAAACTCTCTCCGTTTTATCTGCGGTACAAGGCGTTCCGGAGCCGGAAGCCGAGGCCCCCTAAACTCTAAAACGCAGAGAAGCCATCACGAACATCGCGCAGGAATCGGCGCACTGGGCCAGCGAAATGGACCGCTCCATCAATCGCATCAGTGCTTCGTTCGGTTCGGATACGAGCCTCATCGAGTTGGTGATGGGAAAAGCTCGTTCCGTCCGTACCCAGGCACCAGGCGCACGCTTCAAGCGGTTCGTCGGACAAAAGGTAATGACTCAGTTCATCGGCCAGGCGGGGATTGCGATGAAGCGCGACACCGTCGTGTTCTCGATTGGGGATGGCGCCGCTGCTGGTTGCCAGGCGCGGCTCGAGGACGGGTGCCTTGGCGCACTTGTAATACCGCCCATCGCGGATCGTATGACAACTCAACTTGTGCGCATCCCTGCAGCGCCGATAGGTTCGCCGTACGAGATGTCGATCGCAGATGGGCGCATAGAGGAGTTGATGTTGAAATCGAGTGACCTTGACTACCTCCAAGCGGGTTCGTCCATTGACTTTGAGTTGGCGATTCAGTCCAGCGAGGTCGGCTCGAATAGTGACGTTCGGATAGAGCGAAACACGAATCAGGTCGAAGCATTCCAAAACCTCCAAGGAAACTTTGTGCAGGAGCAGTCCATTCGTCCAAAGCGCTATTTGATCGGCTATGGCTGCCTTCCTGGCGATGGAGGCAAATTCATGCAGCATCGGATGCAAGAGTGGTTCGCCACCCAAAAGCCGTAAGACCTGGACGTGAAGATGCTGGCTCAACGCGCTGAGATCAGCTGCAAAAGACTCCGGAGAAGCCAAGCGGCCGCTAAGGTGGGGCGACGCATGATCACAACCCGCACAGCGAAGGTTACAGTGATCGACCACGCTATACTCGACTGCTTCGCGAAGAATTCGCCCCCAATTATCCCGCGCCAATGCGCGCTTCCTCAAAAAAGACAACATGGCTTACCCGGAAGCTAGAGAAGAACATATTAGGATCAAGCCTGATCACAGAGTTTGCGGTGCACGCAGACAACGACTTTGAAGGGATTGAAGGCCAGGACCGTGATTTCTCAGTGCCGAAAGTTGTTTAAGCTTCCCACAGCGTAGAGCCGGTTCATCGTCGCAATGTAAAGCGCGCCATTGGCGGCCGTGGCGGTGGCGCTGATCGGCGCGCCGACTTGAATCGAACTCAGGAGCTTCTTTTCGCGGCTCGCGGCGAAGATGAAGAATTCTCCCTTGCGCGTGCCGAAATAGACTTTCCCATCGGCAACCAACGCGGACGCCCAAACTTCACCCTGCAGCTCGTGCGTCCAAACAGGCTGCCCGGTGCGGGCGTCGACGCAATGAAACTTTCGTCCGCAGTCCGGAAGGAAGATCAACCCGTCGTGCACGGTGGGCGTGGCGAAGACGTGTTTCTCGAGCGGATACGACCAGACCAGCCCAGTCTTGGTGATGTCGCCGGTGCCGGTGGCGTCGATGCATTTCAGCCACGCTTCGTTTTTGCCCCAAAACAGGTCGCCGCCGCCGGCTACAAAGACGCGATCGCCAATGACGACGGGCATGCCATAGATGTTGCTGGGACCTTCGCGGCGGTTGGTGTTGTAACGATGCACGTTCTCTTTTGGCGCGGCGGGATCGAAGTCGAACGACCAGACTTTTTTCAATCGTGCCTGCTCTCCGGCCGGCGGCATCTGCCCCAAAGGTTCGAAGGCATAGACGACGCCATTGCCGGCGGCGAAAAAGATCAGGGGCGTTCCCCCGATGACGGCACGGGATGGAGCGGACCAGGTGCAATGGAAAATGGATGGGGCGATGCCTTCTTGATCGCGGGCCACGATGCGGCCGGTCTTCTTGTCGAGCACCAGCAGGCTTGGAGCGTCCGGCGTACGGATGCGTTTGTGGGTGTTGTCGACGCCGGTGCCGCTGTTCAGGTAGAGAAAATCGCCATCAATCAGAATGGAGCTGTGCGCAGCGTCGTGGGACCAGATGCCGGCTTCGGCGGTGAGATTGCACAGCCAGAGAACATCGGCGTCGAGGGGGCCGGGGATCATCGGCTTGGCGGGCGCGTTCGTGCCGCGCGGCGACAGGTGCGCGCCTTCGTCGACGAATGGGCCGTCGTTTCCGTTGGCCAGTCCGCGGGCGTCGAGGCAGGCGACTTCGCCGCGGTTATTGACGAGATAGACGCGGTCGCCTTCGACTGTGGCGGGCGACGACATGCCGCTCTTGGGCCAGTCGTGATACGGATCTTCCTCGCGCTTCGGCACCACCCATTGCCAGAGCAGCGCGCCGGTCTTCTCGTCGAGACTCATGAGCACGCCGCGATCACCCTGGTGTCGCGGATCCCGTGGCTCGTCGTTGTTCGTCCCGACGTAAACGCGGCCGTTGGCCACCACGGGCGTGCTGTGCGTCTCGCGGCCGAGCGCCGCCGTCCAGCGAACGTTGCGTCCGGATACCGGATCAAACGAGTCCGGGAGATTGCGTTCGGCTGAAACGAGATTTCGATTCCACGCGCTGCCCCATTGCGGCTGGTCGGCGGCCAGGACGCCGTCGGGCAGCGCAAGGCCGACGGACGCGAGGAAGCCGTAAATCGCAGATCGCCAACCTAAGATCGGAAATGACTCAGACATGTCGGCAGTTCCCCAGTTGATTTTCGGCGTCGCGTCCTTGGAGGAAGAGTCGGGCTTTCTCGTAACTTTTCTTGTGCAGGTAATGGAGCAGGGAGGGATCGGTGGAGGCCGGCAGCTGGCTGCTCAGCGCGTCCAGACGTTGGAAGAGCGGGATGAGATTGGGCTTGGGCTGGGCGGTGGCCATGCGGGCCACGGCGGACTCCAGTTCCAGCAGGGCGCTCAGGATCTGTTGCTCGATTGAATTCAGGGGCGTGCTCATGTGAGTCGATGACACCCAGTGGTAGCGTGAACGAACCGGTTGGCCAAGCCCAGAGTCATTGGTCTCATTGGCCTTTCGCAAACCGGTGCACCTCGAAGTTGTTGGATCGGAGCGCGGATCCCGCCTTGCGCGCCTTGCGGGATCCGCAGCGGGTGGAATCGGCCGCCAGCATTGGACCTTCAAGCCGCCCCGCCCTCGCGAGCCGCTGCGGACTAAAAGTACTAAAAGTCCGCGCTCCGGTCATGCCGTTTACGTTTACCAACCACCTCAAGATGCACCGTTGGCAAAAACGAACCGGGGTCCGGCAATCGATGGCTGGCCGGGCGGCATCGGGGCGGCAAGTCTTCAGGCAGCCAGTCGTCGACTGGTCAATCTCTTCTGAAAGGACCCATGAAAGAGCTGCAAGGAAAGGTGGGGTTGGTCACCGGCGGAACCCGCGGCATCGGTCGCGCCACGGCGTTGGCGCTGGCTGAGGCCGGAGCCGATGTCGTGTTTTCCTACGCCCATTCCAAGGAACAGGCGCAGGCTCTCGAGACAACGCTGCGGGCCAAGGGCGTCCGTGCCCAGGGCTATCAGGCCAATGTCGCGTGCGCGGATGAAATACAGGCCATGGCGAGCGAGATTCGGCAGCAATTCGGGCCCGTCTCGGTGCTGGTCAACAACGCCGGCATCACCCGTGATCGTTCGTTCCTCAAAATGACGCGCGCGATGTGGGACGAGGTCTTGCAGGTCAATCTCAACGGTCTGTTCAACGTGACCCAGGCCGTTCTCCCGGGGATGTTGGAAACCGGCTGGGGCCGCGTGATCAATGTGTCATCGATCATCGGTCAGACGGGAAACTTTGGTCAGACCAACTACGCGGCGAGCAAAGGCGCCGCGATTGCCTTTACCATGAGCCTCGCCCGGGAGGTCGCGAAGAAAGGCGTCACGGTCAATGCAGTGGCGCCGGGCTTCATTGAAACCGACATGCTCAAGGACGTTCCGGCCGCTGCGTTGGAGCAGGTGCGGGCCATGACGCCCATGGGACGTTTGGGCAAGCCGGAGGAAATTGCCGATGCCATCGCCTTCCTCGCCAGCCCGCGCGCAGGTTTCGTCACCGGCCAGGTCCTGGCAGTGAATGGCGGGATGTACATGTAACGAAACGAGCGCCTGACGATGCTGGTTCAGGTTGGCGTGAAATGCGGTTCGGGCGTTCTGCTGCGACCGCGAACGGCGAGAAGGCGCATGGGATTCGCCCTCACCCCGGTCGTCTCCTCCGGGGAGAGCGGTCACGAATTCCGAACTCGTGCCCGCTGGCCATGAACGGGCACTTCAGGTAGGGCGGGCGCTCCGTCGCCCGCCGCGGAATTGGTGTCGCCAAACGTTTACGCAGACCTGCTTGGTCCATGGTGAAGCTGACCGCATCGTCGGCGTGCTGCGGAGAGCGCGCCCTACCTGACGGTCCATGGGAAGCTTTCACAAGTTCCGCACTCGTGCCCATGGGCCCATGAACCGGGGATGCCTCCACCTCACCCGGTACCGACTTCGCTGGCGCGAGTCGAAACCACCCTCACCCCCGCAGGGCGGCGGAGAGGGCTCCTGCGGAGGGCGGTTCATGGAGAGCTGCTTGTTCCTTTCGGACCTGCTCACGGGCCATGAACCGTGGACGGTATCCAAATACGATCCAAGCGCCGGAATGGCCACGAAGAGGCACAAAGGGCACAAAAGCAGAGTTTTCGTTTTGTGCCCTTTGTGCCTTTTCGCGGCTAATCCCCCCCTCGTGGACCGGTAGGTTCGTGGGAAGCGGCCCGTTCATTTTTGACCTTCTCACCAGACATGAACCGGACATCCCCCCTTGCTCTTAATCCTGCTCTTGCTCTCGCTCTCTTCGGGAGGAGCAAGAGCACGATTAAGAGCAAGAGCAAGAACCGGAGGGTGGGTTCATGGGAAGGGTGAACATCATCGGCTGCGTCGTGAATCGGATAGGATGGGCCTCGGCAAGACCGGGCGCCTTGGGCGAGAAAATGTGCCGCTGGCACGAGAGGCGCAGATCGCGGCCTGCCTACAGCTCCCCGGCGCGTCCGTTGCGGATGCCAACGCCGACGGCTCGCAAATACTGGGCGCGTTCGAACGCGGCGGGATCCGCACAGTTGCGCTGGCTCAAGCTGCCTTTCATTTGCGCGATCGAGCTGTATTCGTGTTCCTCCATCCACGCGGTCATTTCCTTTTCGATCGTCCGGAGGTGCCCGATGCCGTGGCGGAGCAGGGCGGAGCACAGCATGGTGACGTCGGCTCCGGCCATGATCAGCTTGAGGGCGTCGGTGCCGCGATGCACGCCGCTGGTGGCGGCGAGGCTGCCGCCGATGCGCTCGTGCAGGATCGCGATCCACCGCAGTGGCAGGCGCATGGCCATGGGGGTGGAATACATGACGTGCGGCGCCACATCGAGCGCCTCGAGTTCGATGTCGGGCTGATAAAACCGGTTGAAGAGCACGAGGCCGTTGGCGCCCTTTTCCACAAATCGCGCGGCCATGTTGGCGAAGTTGGTGAAGTAGGGTCCCACCTTGACCGCCAGCGGCAGCTTCACCGCGGCTCGAACGGAGCGGACGATCTCAAGATACTCACGCTCGATCTCGACGCCTTCGCGATCGAGCTGGGTTTGCACGCTGTAAAGATTCAGCTCCAGCGCATCGGCGCCGGCCTGCTCGATCTGTTTGGCGAAATCGGTCCAGCCGCCCGGCGTGCAGCCGTTGAGGCTGGCGATGACCGGGATGGCGACGGCTTGTTTGGCGCGTTGAATGTGGCGCAGATAGGTCTCGGGGCCCAGCATGAGGTCGGCGGGCTCTGGAAAATAGTTCAGCGATTCGGGATAACTCTCCGTGCCCTGGCTGAGCGAGGTGTGCAGCTCATAGCGCTCGTAGCGGATCTGTTCCTCGAACAATGAGAAGAGCACGACGGCAGCCGCGCCGGCATCTTCGAGTTGTCGGATGTGGTCCAGATCCTCGGTCAGGGGCGACGCGCTCGGGACCAGGGGCGTGCGCAGACGGAGGCCGAGATAAGTCGTGGAAAGATTCATGGGAAGAGTCCTTTCAGGGGAGAATGGCAGGGAAAAGGATCGAAGCAGTTGATTCCGGGTCCGCCCTCACCCCGGCCCTCTCCCCCGGGGAGAGGGAGGAACGATCGCGGCCGGTTTGTGATGGCGATGAGCGTCTCGATCTGGAAGCACGTCGACGGTTGCCACGAGCGCCACCCTGCTCTCCGAAAAGCCTCGCCATTGCCAACGCCACCCGCCACACGACGTGGTCGCTGCTGTTCTCCCTCTCCCCGGGGGAGAGGGCCGGGATGGGCGGATCGCAGCGGCCGTCCGGCGCAGCGAATGGCGGCGAGATAGACCGCGCTCGGCTCAAGCGCAAAGCGCAAATTTGAAAGCGAGGATCGCTTCATGTCGTGGCGGGGGACGGTACGGCGGCCGTCGTGGTGGCGACCACCGTGGCGGGCGGAGTGGGCGCGGTGAACTCGGCCGCCGCGGCCATTTGCTGATAGTGAGCCCAACGGGCGTCGACGTCGGTCTGGGCTTTCTTGAAAAAATCGCGGGCGTGATCCGGATGGCTCTTGGCGAGCATGCGGAAGCGGTTTTCCATGTTCAGGTATTCCTGGACCTTGATCCGCGGGTGTTGCGAGTCGAGCTGCAGCGGATTGAGTCCCGCGGTCTTGCGATCGGGATGGAACCGATAGAGCAACCATTGGCCGGAATTGACGGCGGCCTTTTGGTTTTGCAGGCCGGTGGTCATGTCGATGCCGTGCGCGATGCAATGGCTGTAGGCGATGATCAAGGCTGGCCCGTCGTAGGCTTCCGCCTCGAGGAAGGCTTTCAAGGTGTGTTCATCCTTGGCGCCCATGGCGACGCTGGCGACGTAGATGTTGCCGTAGCTCATGGCGATCAGGCCCAGATCCTTTTTCGCTGCCGGTTTGCCGCCGGCGGCGAACTTGGCCACGGCCCCGCGCGGGGTGGATTTTGAGCATTGCCCGCCGGTGTTCGAGTAAACTTCGGTGTCGAGCACCAGCACCTTGACGTTGCGGCCGCTGGCCAGGACGTGGTCCAGTCCGCCGTAACCGATGTCATAGGCCCAGCCATCGCCGCCGACGATCCACACGCTTTTGCGCACGAGCGCGTCGGCCAGCACCAGCAGACGGCGGGCTTCCGGACCGTTCAACCCCTGGAGTCGTTGTTTGAGCGTGGCGACCTGGGCCCGTTGTTCCGCGATGTCCGCCTCGTCCTTTTGCGGATTGGTGAGGATGGCCCGGGCGAGGCCCGGGCTGACCGCGGGCTCGAGTTGTTGCAACAGTTCCCGTGCGAACTCGCGCTGCTTGTCGATCGACACGCGGAAGCCCAGCCCGAACTCGGCATTGTCTTCGAAGAGCGAATTGGCCCAGGCCGGCCCGCGCCCGGACGCATCGGCGGCCCAGGGCGTGGTTGGCAGGTTGCCGCCGTAGATGGAGGAGCAGCCAGTGGCGTTTGCGATGGCCAGGCGATCGCCAAACAGCTGGCTGAGCAATTTGAGGTAGGGCGTCTCGCCGCAGCCGGCGCACGCGCCGGAGAACTCGAAGAGCGGGCGGGCCACCTGCATGCCGCGCACGTTGTCCGTCGACAGCCGCCGGCGATCGAGCTCCGGCAAGCCGAGGAAGAAATCCCAGTTGGCCCGCTCCGTCTCCAGCAGCGGAGGTTGCGGCCGCATGTTGATGGCTTTGAGGCGAGCCTCGGATTTGTTGCGGGCCGGGCAGACATCGACGCAGATGGCACAGCCGGTGCAATCTTCCGGGGCGATCTGCAGCGTGTATTTGAGGCCTTTCCACTCGGGCAGGCGCGCCGCGGTCGAAGCGAAGGTAGCCGGCGCGCCCGCCAGGTCGCCTTCCTCGTAAACCTTGCTGCGGATGACGGCATGCGGGCAAACCAGCACACACTTGCCGCATTGAATGCACACGCTGGGATCCCAAACCGGAATCTCCGCCGCCAGATTGCGCTTCTCCCAACGCGTGGTGCCGGTGGGATAAGTCCCGTCGCAGGGCAGGGCGCTGACCGGCAGATCGTCGCCGCGCCCGGCGATCATCGGCCCGAGCACCCGGCGCACGAAGTCCGGCGCGGCTGGCGGTAGCCTGAAGCCGATTGGATCGCCGTTGGCGCCTGTGCCGTCCGCTGGGGCGTCGACGGCGGGGATGGCGACGGCGTGCAGATTCTTCAGCGTGTTGTCGATCGCGGAGAGGTTCATCTGCACGATCTCCTCGCCCTTCTTGCCATAGGTCTTGCGGATGGAATCCTTGATGGCGTTGATGGCTTCGTCGCTAGGCAAGACGCCGGACACACTGAAAAAACAGACCTGCATGACCGTGTTGATGCGTCCGCCCATGCCGCATTCCTTGGCCACGCGGGTGGCGTTGATGACGTATACGCGGGCTTGTTTTTGGCGCAGGTCGAGGCGGATGGCGGCGGGCAACCGGGCCCAAGCCTCCGCCGGGCCCCACGGGCAGTTCAAAAGAAAGGTCCCTCCCGCCGCGAGTTTCTCGGTGACCGCATAACGCTCGAGGAACTGCGGTTGGTGGCAGCCCACGAAGTGCGCCTCCGAGATGAGGTAGGTCGATCGAATGAGTTCCGGGCCAAACCGCAGGTGCGATACGGTCATGGCGCCGGATTTCTTTGAGTCGTAGACAAAGTAGGCCTGGGCCTGCTTGCCGGTGCGGTCGCCGATGATCTTGATCGATTCTTTGTTGGCCCCGACGGTGCCGTCGGAACCCAGCCCGTAGAAGAGCGCTCGGAAGACGTCGGGTCGCTCCGTGCTGAACGTGACGTCGTAAGGGAGGCTCGAGTGCGAGACATCGTCGACAATCCCCAGCGTGAAATGGTTCTTCGGGTTGGGCGTGGCCAGATTGTCGAGGGCCGCCTTGACCATCGCCGGCGTGAACTCCTTCGATGAGAGTCCGTAGCGGCCGTTGACGATGCGGGGAAGGGTCGTCCGCGTGCCGGCGTGCACGGCTTCCACAAAGGCCTGCAGGCAGTCGAGGTAGAGCGGTTCTCCGGCGCTCCCGGGCTCCTTCGTGCGATCGAGCACGGCAATGGCTCGGGCGGTGGCTGGCAAGGCCTGCACCAAACGCGCCGCATCAAACGGCCGGAACAGGCGCACCTTCAACACGCCGACCTTTTCGCCCCGGGCGGTCAGCGTGTCCACCGCTTCGTGCGCGGCTTCGCAACCGGAGCCCATCAAAACGACGACGCGCTCAGCGTCCGGCGCGCCGTGATATTCGTAGAGGCGATAGGCCCGCCCGGTGAGCGCCGCGAATTGATCCATCGCGCGCTGCACGATTTCCGGGCAGCCCGCATAAAACGGATTCACCGTCTCGCGGGCCTGAAAGTAAACATCGGGATTCTGCGCGGTGCCGCGGATGACCGGGCGATCGGGCGAAAGCGCGCGGGCGCGATGCGCGGCGATCGGCTCGTCGCGGATCAGGGCACGAAGCACGGAATCGTCGACGACATCGATGCGCGCGACTTCGTGTGACGTCCGGAAGCCGTCGAAGAAATGCACGATGGGGAGGCGGCTTTCGAGCGTGGCGGCATGGGCCACGAGGGCGAGGTCCTGGGCCTCCTGGACGCTGGCGGAGCACAGCATTGTCCACCCGGTGGCGCGCGCAGCCATGACATCACTGTGATCGCCGAAGATCGACAGGCCTTGGGCCGCGAGCGAGCGGGCGGCGACATGAAAGACCACGGGCGTCAGTTCGCCGGCGATCTTGTACATGTTCGGGATCATCAGCAGAAGACCCTGGGAGGCGGTGAACGTGGTGGCCAGAGAGCCGGTCTGGAGCGCGCCGTGAATGACGCCGGCCGCGCCCCCTTCGCTCTGCAATTCCACCACCGACGGGACGGTGCCCCACAAATTTTTCCGCCCGGAGGCGGCCCATTGATCCGCCCATTCGCCCATCGGCGATGAGGGGGTGATGGGATAGATCGCGATTACCTCGTTGAGCGCGTAGGCAATGCGGGCAACCGCTTCGTTGGCGTCGACGATGGCGGACTTGACAGCTTTGGCGTGCATGAGAATCGGCGGCGGAACGGCTGCGACCGGCCGTTTCTCCGGGGCCGGGGCGGGCGTTGCCGCGCCATGAAGCGAAGTCAACGGCACCGCCGCCGCCGCGGCTAGTCCGACGTTGCTGGTCGCTGCGCAGTTCTTGCTCGGTGGGCGTGGGGAGGGGGCTACGGATCCAGCGCGCCAGCCACTCTGAAGCCGATGCCGTCCGCCTTGTAGTCGGGAGTGTCGAACTCGAAGTCCGTCTTCTTGGAATAGAACTCGTTGTAAGTCCAGGAGCCACCGCGCAGCCGGCGATTGGTGACGTAGACGATCTCTTCGGTCCATTCCTCCACGTTGCCGGCTTGATCGAAGGTTCCGTAGAAGCTGACGGATTTGGTGTAGGCGCCCACGTCGGTGGCCATGCGCAGAGTGCCGCAACAGGCATTCGCCGAATTGTTGTCGAAGCCGGGTGGCTCCTCCGGAAACGGCGGGTCGTTGCTGCGGGTCGGATACCTCCAGTAGCCGGTGGGATCGCCGCCCTGGTCGGCCGGTTGATGATAGGCGGCCTTATACCACTCATCATCGCTCGGGATCCAAAAGCGGGCCCCGGGGTTTCTCTTGATCGTGTTTCCCCAGACGGTCGCGGGATCCATCGTGTAAGCGCCGTCCTCGGTGGTGGTGACATCCTGGACGCCAGCCGGTTGTCCGTGGTGCAGCCAGTTGCAGAAGCGGAGCATATCCGGGAATTCGAGCCAGACCACCGGATGCTGTTCCATCCCGGGTTTGGCCGAGTAGGTGAATGCCCCGACGTTGCCGCTCCGGACGATGCCACCATGCACGTCGGTGGTCATGTTGGTGTCATACAGCCCGTTCGGATCGTCGGCCGCCACGGCATTGAGAAAGGCCACATACTGGTGGTTGTTCACCTCGTATTTCCCAAGGCGGAAGTTGTAGGGCACCGATCCTTTGCCGGTTTCCGGGTCCGGCGCATTGCCGGCGTTGGTCACGGCGACAAACGGGATGGGCACCCGCCACAGCCTTTGGGCCAGTCGGGCGGACAAGGCGGTCGCGGTGGCCGACACGTTGCTGAGGCTGGAGCCGTCTCCGGCGATGCGGGCCGCGGAGATGGCCCCATGGAAGACGACGTTCGTGGCGAAACGGACCGAGCCATGGAAGGTCAGGTCGGTGTCGAGTCGGGCGACGTTGGTGGGCAGTTGCGAGAGCGGCAACGTGCCGGTGAGGGCTTCGGCTTTGAGGGTGTGCAGGGAATAGGGGACGGGCGTCAGCGGCTGTCGGGGGCTTAGCGTAACAAAATCGCCGATGCTGCCCGCCGGTCGCACGCCAACTTCCAGCCAGCGGCTTTCACCGGTGAAGACCGGGGCCCCAAAGTCGATCACGGTGGTCAACAGGCCGGCTGCGATCTGCACGGACGGGTTCGTCCGCGCGGACGCGACCGGTGCGGTATCATTGGCGGAGGAAAACAAGGCGAACCGAAGGTCGAACGATCCGTTGGCCGGGCCCGAAGCATCGGAGAGGCGGCCTTGATAACGAAATGCCGTCCCGGATTCAGCAGCCGCAGACGCGGTTGCGGCGAACGCGGTCAAAAGGGTGACGGCCAGCGCCGCCCATGCCAGCGCGAAAGGCCGGGCGGCGCGCGGTGGCGCCGGGCGTCGAAATATCCAGGATGCGCCTGGTCCGGACGGGGTGTTCAACGGCGTCATAGGTAGCTGATCTCGGCCTGGCCAGCAAGTCGGACGGACATTCGAACGTGGGCGGCAGCGCCCGTTGCGATCGGAAACTTCGTCGTAAACCTCATCGGACGATGCGAATGGGTTGGGCTGCCGACGAAGTTTCCGAAGAAGTTTTTGGGGGCGCCGAGGTGGGCGTGAAGCCCCGGATGCTTAGTCGATCCCGAGCGATCCGCGTCCATCTGTGAGGGTTTATCTGCGGTTTTGGGATCCGGTCAGCGTGTTACGCGAGGCTTTGGGTGGCTGATTGCAAATTGCAAATCGTAAATCCCCGATCCGTTCATGCTGGTCTCACGACAAGAGCTTGCGTGCCCGAATCGTCGGCCCGTAATGTCGCGCCCGGCTGGCGACAACCCAGGCCTGCCTTTTTATTTCCAGCTCTTGCTTATGGACCTTGCACGTACAATTGGATTTGGCGCCGCAGCACCGCTGTATCCCGATGATGACCTTGTTCATTATCTGAACCTCAAGCTGGCCACGCTCGGCTGCCCGATCGTGACGACCGCGGCCCGGGACGATTTTCAGGAGCTGGCGGCGTCGTTGTTGCAGCATCATCGCGAGACGGACCGGTTGCTCGCCGGTTATCTCTGTCCGGCCGACCAGCGGATCCAGGCTTTTTTGGACGACTACCTGGCCGGGGCAACGGTCAAGCCCAAGCTGCCGGAGCAAACCTTTGTGCTGGATCGACACGGATTGGCGCGGGCGTTGTCGCTGCCACCGAACCGGGATTCCTATCAATCGGAGCTGTTGAACAGCTATCGCATCCGCCAGGGGGTGTTGCACAATCCGCGCAGCGATCGGCGGACGACGCAGGGCATCTTTCACGTGGTGGAGAACGGGCTGCCCGTGCCGGACGACAAGAAGAGCGTGCCGGTGGAAGCGTTTGCGCGTTTGTTGAACCATGCGTTGCATCCGCCGGCGGAGGCCTTGCGGCTGCCGTTCACCTCGGCACAGGAAGATCAGGCGGAGTGCTTTGTCAGCCTCCTGTTGCGCCCGACGGTTTCGCCCGAGGTGCCCGGGGTCTCGCCGACGAAATCGATGGAGATCCGCTTCTTCGTTCCTGGCGGCCTGGTCAGCAACCTGGATTTTGTTGAGAGCATCTTTGGCAATGGCGGCGACCCCTACCTGCCGGAGCGCGATGCGGGGCTGGATGTCGAACATTGGACGGGACATACCGGCTGCGTGATTCTTGCGCCGCACCTGGTGCGAGTGACCAAGAAGTCGCTCGGGTTGCCGCCGTGGCGGAACGCGACCGCGCGCCAGCGCCGGGATGGCATGTGCTGGAAGAAGCCGGGCGAACGCTACAACGACGGCACCGCCTTCAAGCTGACCTGTCGCGACGAGCGCGGAGTCATCGTCACGTTGATCGCGGACAACTACTTCGGCTATTGCAAGAAGGAGGTCAAAACCCAGATCAGCTATTCGGCGAACCTGTATGGCTCGTGCGAGGAGGAACACGCGGGCGGCGCGCTGGTCTATCCGAGCTACGATTTGGGCGAGGAGTTCTCAGGCGACCGGCATGTGCGTTCGCGCGGTCACAAATACAAGGACGTGCTCAAGCTCTACGGCAAGGTCATGGACGTTCAGCCGGAAGGACACGCCATCGACCGGCAGTACCCGGACATTGTTTACGTGCCGGAGAACGTGCATTTCGACCTGCACGAGCAGGTGGTCGAATGGGGGACGCCGGCCGGCCGGCAATCGATTCGCCTGCTGCCGGGCCGGACCTACGTGCGCCCGTCCGGCTACAAGGTGCACATGGAGAAACCGCCGGGTGGACGCGTGTGGCGCCTGGTGGGGACGGCCGCCGAAGGCCTGTTGTGTCACAAGCCCTGCACGGTCTCGGGGGGCGGCAAGTCGGAGATCTCCAAGCCGATCACCGACGCCATTCTGACCGGGGCGGTCTTCGTGGCGAATTTTCAGGATGACTTTGATCAGGTCGAAGCGTTGATCCGGCGCGATTACTCGCGTCGGTTCAAGGATCCGAAGAAGCGAAACGATCGGCGGCCGATCCTCAGTGGCAGTCGATCGTTGGGCTCGGTGATCAAGCTGCTCACGCCGTCCACCCGGGATTACACCGACGACTACAACGCGTGGCTTGGTAAAATTCCGCAGTACATCAAGGAACTGGTGTTCGTGGTGAAGCGGGTTTACAACCCGGAGTGGGGTGACAACTGGCGCCGGCATTTCAGCGTGGACATCATCAACGGCACGCCGGGCAACGAGCTGAAGTTCGACAATCGTCGGTTGATCACGACCTATCTGCGGGTGGGGTTTGAGCCCGATGGCAGTTGGCGCACGTTCGGCATGCGCAAGGATTTTCAGCCGGCGATCAAGTTGTCGATGGAAGACGACATCACCGCCTCGGTCGTGGTGCCGGCGCGTCGCCTCCGCAACCTGGCCGCCGACCGTGTGCTGGCCAAGGCCGGCCCGTCGGTCAAGTTCGTCACGAACTGCGAATACCGCCTGTTCCAGCGCCCGGACGACGCCATCCATCGCGGCTACGATCGTCAGACCGAGGCGGATTTCACCGTGGCGGGCAATTTTCTCTCGAACTACGAGCCGTTGGACGGCGCCGCGGCGCGGGCGTTGCTGGAGGACTCGATTGGGTTCGACAAGTTCACCGAGCCGATGCGGCGGTTGATTCAAACCTCGGCGAAGGAGTCGCGTCCGGAGTTTTTTGCGTGCACGGCGAATCCGCGTCTCGTCGACGGGAAGCCGAGCAAGAATCCGCGTTATTTGCAGACCCGGCCGGATTTGTTGGATCCGCGCCAGGTTTACCTGAACGAGATGTCGACGCGGTTGCACCGGCGCATTCCGCTGGGGCAGCCGGTGCACAATCCGGTGGCGGCGGTGCTGCCGGGACGCCGGAACAATCCGGCCGACCCGGCGGCGGGCATTCGTCCGCTCTGCGCTTACAGCCCGGTTCACTACATGGAACTGCCCGAGCTGTTCATGGAGTACATCGCGAGCATGACGGGCAAGTCGCCGTCGACGACCGGCGCGGGCTCGGAGGGGGCGCTGACGAAGGGCCCGTTCAACGCGCTCCCGCCGATCATCGATCTGAACAATGCGCTGGTCAGTCAGCTGCTGACCGGGCACCACGCGTTCCTAACCAGCGCCGGTTATGTGGGGCCACGCATGCGGGTGGATCACGATGTCAGCCTGCTGGTGCCGGAGATCTGGTGTCGCATGGCGGCCGAGGAACGGGATCCGGCGTTTCTGATTCGCGAGGGATATCTTGAGCGGTGCGAGGATTTCGAGCATCGAGGGGAGCTGGTGCCCGCCAGCCGGCTGGGGTATCGCATCACCCAACGGTTTGTGCGCTCGTTCTTCGGCCGGATGTTCAATCATCCGCACGTGGTGTTTCCGGACGAGATGCTGCGGCCGGAGCTGCAGGACGCGGACATGTTTGCCGAGGCGATGGAGAACATCGTGGGAACCCAGCGTCGTGTGGCGGACCATTACTTTGCCGATGGCAGCATCGAGGCGGCGTGTCCGCCGCTGCGGGTGTTGCTGCACATCATGCGGGACAACCAGTGGGAAGGCCGGACTCTGGACGATGCAGAGGTTCGCCGAATGTTCACCGTTGAAGCGTTGCTGAAGAGCGACTGGTATGCAGCCCGCTTGCGCGCGAAACAGCGGGTGGACATCGCCCTGGGACAGCGGCACACCCAATACCTGAAGGCTTTTCTGGCCAAGGCAAACTACGCGGACGAAGCGCGTCGGCTCGACATCGCCCATCGTCTGGCCAGTGCGGAGAAGGCTTTGAAGGAAGCGCGACAGGAGTCTTACCTGCGATCGTTGGTCGGGACCCTGGGCACCGATCCGGCCGTGACGCGCACCCAGGGACGGCGGAAGCCGACAGCGGCGCGAAAGCGCGCTTGATTCGCTGTTGCTCGGTCAGGCAGGTCGGGCTCGGTCGGCCGGGGCCGTCGCACCGACCGCGTCCAAGTCGGCGTCTGGGCGTTTTGTCCGTTTCGCCCCATCGGGTTCTGAGGGCACTCAAGGACCTTCGGTTTCCGCCGATGCATTTATCGTGGGCGCGATTAGGGACTCGAAGCAGAATCGCGCCTGTCGCTTGATCCGGCGAAGGACGGCGACATGGCTCGGGCCGAGCTCACGTGCACCCCGCGACGGCGGTATCCGTCGTCCGGATTGGTGCAGAGTTGGTGAATAGGCCGTATTCGATTAGGGCTTAGGGGAGGAGTACGGAAGTGCAAAAGGCACCCTGGGTGTCTTTTGAAACTGAGTTGGAATGGCGCCAGTCATCGCCGTCGACCCTTAACCCGAATCGAAGATCATGTTCCAAATCGCCGTCTGCTGCCGGCCCGCTGCGAATTTGCTCGCGGTCCTGTTGCTGGTGACCCGATGCCAGGCGGATGCCCCCCCGGCTGACACGAATCCTCCCGCGCTCGCCCCGATCGTCCTTGGCATGTCGACGGCCTTGACTGGTCCGTCGGCGGCGCTCGGGCTGGCGATGCGTGCCGGCGTTCAGGCGGCCTTGGAGGAGGCCAATCGCGCGGGGGGCGTGCGCGGCCGCTCGCTTCAGCTCGTCGCGCTCGACGACGCCTATGAGCCCAGGCGGACCGCGCCGAACATGCGGGAGTTGCTCGGGGGCCGGAAAGTCGTGGCCGTCGTCGGAAATGTCGGCACGCCCACCGCGGTGGCCGCCCTTCCGATCGCCACGGAATGTCGCACGCCCTTTTTTGGGGCTTTCACGGGAGCCGGCGGGCTGCGGATGTCGCCGCCGAATCGATACGTCATCAATTATCGCGCGAGCTACGCGGAGGAAACGGCGGCGATGATTGAAGCGTTGATCAAGGTGGCCGGCCTGAAGCCGGACGAGATTGCTTTCTTTACCCAGCGGGACGCCTTTGGGGATGCGGGCTTCGTCAGCGGGATGGCGGCGCTGAAGCAGCATGGGCTCACCCGGGAGGTGGCGATTGCGCACGTTCGCTACGAGCGGAACACCGTGGCGGTTGAAAACGCGCTGGCCAGTTTGATCACGCATGAACCGAGCCCGAAGGCCGTGATCATGGTCGGGACCTATGCTCCGTGCGCGGCTTTCATCCGGCTCGCCCGGGCCAACGAATTCAATCCGCTGTTCCTCAATGTATCCTTTGTCGGCGGCACGATGCTGGCGGAGGCGCTGGGCCCGGCGGGGGACGGGGTGATCGTCACGCAGGTGGTGCCACATTTCGCCTCGAACCTGCCCGTCGTGGAGGATTATCGCCGGGCGTTGCGCGCGTCAGATCCTGAGGCGGAACTGTCCTTCGGTTCATTGGAGGGTTATGTCTCCACCCGCATCCTCTGCCGGGCGCTGCAGACGATCTCAGGCGAACCCAACCGGGAGACAATTGTCGATGCGCTGGAAGGGTTGGGTGCCTTCGATCTCGGAATGGATTGCCAGCTCCGGCTGTCGCGGGATGAACATCAGGCCAGCCACGATGTATGGCCAACCGTCTTGCGCGGGGGCAAGTGCGTCATGTTTGACTGGCAGAGCCTGGCCCAACGTTCGTCACCCTGACCTGACCTATGCCTGGCTTTCACTTCAACGCCCCCGAAAAATTCCCGGCGACGCGTCAGGTCTGGCTGCTGGCGGGGCTCGCGTCGGTCACCCTGGTGGCGATGCTTGGCTTGGTTTGCGTCGCCGCGCTTCGTTTGATGGAGGTCAACCGGCGGCATGACCACGTGGCGGATCATTTGAACGCCTTCTCCACGTCGCTTAACCTCGCGCTGTCCGAGGCGCAGCGTTATCAGGTGGACCTCCTGAGTGAGCATCGAGGCGCTGCGCAGCGCTGGGCTGAGATGGTGACGCAGGCTCTGGCTGAGGCGCGGCAGGCCGGCGATGTGGCCGTGGCCAGCAACGCCATCGCCGCGCTGGAACCTTCCGCGGCCGCGCTTCGCCAGGTGACAGACGAGTGTCTGGCCTGGAACGAACGCCGCCAGCGCACGCGCACCCGCCTGCTCGAGGCGAACGATCAATCGGACGAACTGCTGCACCAACTTGAAGGCGAGGTGACGTCAATCCATGGGCGACTGAATCTGAAAAACGCCGTCCAGGTCCGGCGCTTGAGACAGCTGCCGCCCGGAGCGGAGGCGGAATTGCTGGCGCGGGAAACTCTTTTTGCCCGTGACCACGACGCCGAGGTCGACCAGATTCGGCTGGAGATCTCGACCCTGGCCTTGCTGTGCGAACAGATGTCGGGAGAGAAGGACGTCGATCAGCTGGCCGGTTACAAGGACAACCTGCTGGCGCCATCGTTGCGCCGCCTGGAGCGCGGTTGTGACCGTCTGGCGCGGTTTGATTCGCGGTCAGCCGAGGCGGTTAATCCATTGCTCGACCGGTTCAAACAGGTCCTGTTCGGTTCGGGCTATCGCGTTGATCCACTGCATCAGGCCATCGTGGCGGGTGACGACGGGCTCTACGCACTTTCCCGCCGTCAGCTCGACCTTGACCTTGAGCAAGACCGGTTGGTGCGGGTCTGTGGCGAACGCCTGGAACAGGTTCGTGCCGACGCGGGGGAGCTGCTGCGGGCCTTTGCCTCCCGGGAGCGCTCGGGGGCTGCGGACGCCGCGCGCGCGTTGAACCAGACCTGGCAGCGATTGCTGGGGCTGGGCGCGCTCTGCATCGTTCTTTTCGTGGTGCTGGCCCGGAGAATCGCCCGCACGCTCGAGGGGCATCTCGAGACGATCGAGTTGAGCAATCTTGCGCTCGGGCACTCAGAGGAGGAAGCCCGGCGCGGCGCCGAGTCTCTTCGGCAAAGCGAGCAGCGCGCGCAAAATTCACTCCGTGAACTGGCCAGCATCAAGTTTGCAATCGACGAGCACGCCATCATTGCCATCACCGACCTCCGCGGCACGATTACCCACGTCAACGAAAAATTCTGCGCGATCAGCCAATACACCAAGCCCGAGCTGATTGGACGAAATCATCGCCTCTTGAACTCGGGCCTTCATCCCGTCGAATTCTTCCAGGAGATGTATCGGACGATCGCCGCTGGGAAAACGTGGCGGCGGGAGATCTGCAACCGCGCCAAGGACGGCCATCTCTACTGGGTGGACACGACCATCGTGCCGTTTCCGGGCCCCGAGGGAAAACCGATTGAGTATATCGCCATCCGGACGGACATCACGGAGCGCAAGAAAGCCGAGGCCGCGCAGGCGGAGAGCGAGGTTCGGTTCCGTCAACTCGCGGAAAATATTCAAGACGTGTTCTGGATCGTCACGCCCGACAATCACCAGATGATCTACGTCAGCCCGGCCTTCGAATCGATCTGGGGTCGCTCGTGCCGGCAGCTCTACGCCGATCCGACGCTTTGGCTGAACGCCCTGCACGAGGAAGATGTGGGCCGCGTGCAGCAGGCCTTGGAAACCAAGCAGTCCCTCGGAACCTTTGACGAGGAGTATCGCATCGTCCGGTCGGACGGCGCGGTGCGCTGGATTCGGGATCGGGCATTTCCCATCTGCGATTCGCACGGTGAAGTGGTGCGGATTGTCGGTGTGGCCCGCGATATCACCGAACAACGGCTGGCCATGGAGGAAGCGAAACGCCTGGCCGCTGAGGCGCAGGCTGCGAGCAAGGCAAAGAGCGAATTCCTGGCGACCATGAGCCATGAAATTCGCACGCCGATGAACGGCGTCATCGGTTTCGCCGGCCTGTTGCTGGACTCCCCGCTGAATGAAACACAGCGCCAATATGCGACGATCATCCGGAGCTCCGGCGAGGCACTCCTCTCAGTCATCAATGATATCCTCGATTTCTCCCGGATTGAGGCCAACAAGTTGTCCGTCGAGCGGCTCCCGTTCGACCTGGCCGGGTCCATCACGTCCGCGGCATCGCTGCTGCGTCTCCAAGCGGTCGACAAGGGACTCTCGTTGGAGGTCAAAATCGATCCCGGATTCAAGTGGCGCGCCCTCGCCGATCCGGTGCGCCTTCGTCAGGTGCTGCTCAATCTCATCGGCAACGCCGTCAAATTCACGGATGCCGGGGGCGTGACGATCTCGGTCGGGGTGGAAGCGGGCACGGCGCCACGGTCGGCGCCGTCCTCCGTCACCATCCGGGTGGCCGACACGGGCATTGGCATTGACGAAGCCAAACAAAAGCTGCTGTTCCAAAAATTTTCCCAAGCCGATTCATCCACCACCCGCAAGTATGGCGGGACTGGCCTCGGTCTGGCCATCAGCAAGAGCCTCGTCGAGCTGATGGGGGGAGTCATCGGCATGGAAAGCCAGCCGGGGATTGGTTCCGTTTTCTGGTTCACGGTGCCGGTGATCGCCGAAGAGCACCCCTCGTCCGGCGGCGGGGAGGGCCAAACTCCCGAATCTGCGCTGCCCCCTGCGTCCGCGGTCGTCGAGGCGGCACCGGTGACACCATGGCGGGTCCTGGTGGCGGAGGATACCTTGCCCAACCAAAAGCTCGCCGAACACCTGCTGAAGAAGCTCAACTGCGCGGTCGATCTTGCCCCCGACGGCCGTCGGGCTGTGGAACTCGCCCGACGCAGCGTCTACGACATGGTGTTCATGGATTTGCACATGCCGGAGATGGATGGTTGCGAGGCCACCCGGGAAATCCGACGTCTGGAGAACGAGGGGTTGCTGCCTGGGTCGAAACCCGGCCGGCGGCTGCCCATTGTGGCGCTGACGGCGAGCGTGCTTGAGGACGACCGGGCCCGCTGTCGCGAGGCGGGAATGGACGGCTTTTTGACCAAGCCGATCTCGAAGACGGCCTTGACG
Source organism: Limisphaerales bacterium (assembly GCA_044230345.1). Lineage (GTDB taxonomy): Bacteria > Verrucomicrobiota > Verrucomicrobiia > Limisphaerales > JADJPG01 > JBGARF01. The sequence goes on along the minus strand of JBGARF010000028.1, from coordinate 35,680 downwards.
GGGTCGCTTCGGGAGTTCCTGGGCGCGCAGGGCGTGGGCGGGGCGATGACGACCGGCCCCTCGTTGGGGCATGTTCCGGGGGCTGGGACCGATTGCTGGCGAATCGCCGGACTGGCGGCACCGGCCGACGGAGCAACGTCGACGTCGGAGGGGGCGATTCGTCCTTCCGTCGATTGGGTGCGATTGGCGGCGGGGACGGGGGAGGGGGAGGACGAGGTTCTGCCGGAGCTGATTCAGGCCTTCCTCCAACAGTTGCCGACGATGCTGGCGGATCTGGATTCGGCTTTGATTGCGCTGGACCGGTCGGGGATTCAGCGCGTCGCCCATGCGTTGAAGGGATCGGTCAGTGTTTTCTCTGCCGAAGGGCCCATCGAAGCGTCGAAGACGGTGGAATTTCTGGCGCGCGAGGGGCGGTTGGCGCGGATTGATGCGGCAGCCGCCACGCTGAAAGGCGAGCTGGAACGCCTCCGCGTTGCGCTGGAAGGCACCTTGCCACAGCGGGCAGCCTGAGCTGTTTTCCAAATTGTATCCGGCGCTGCGAGGGGTATGATGTGCCCTTACGTGATGGCCGACGCAGCGCACATCCTAAGCACCCTTCAACACGGCGACCCCAAGGCCGCCGACGAGCTGTTTCCGCTGGTCTATCGGGAGCTCCGGCAGCTGGCGGCCCGCAAGATGGCGGCTGAGCCCGCCGGCCATACTCTGCAGCCCACCGCGCTGGTCCATGAGGCGTGGATCCGCCTCATGGGCGACACGAATCTGCGTTTTGAGGGGCAGGGGCATTTCTTCGCCGTCGCGGCGGAGGCGATGCGGCGCATCCTGATCGGGCGCGCCCGGCGCAAGCACGCCGCCAAACGCGGCGCCGGCTTTGAACGGCTGGATCTGGAACATGCGAATGTCGCCGTGGAAGCGGACGACGAAACCTTGCTGCTGGTCAACGACGCGCTGGATCGGCTGGCAAAAAAGGATCCGCAGGCGGCCGAACTGGTCAACTTGCGATTCTTCGCCGGAATGACGAACGAAGAGGCGGCGGCGGCCCTTGGAGTTTCGGTTCGCACCGCCAAGCGGCACTGGACCTTTGCCCGGGCCTGGCTCTATGCGGAAATCCGCCGGACCGCCGCAACGGACTGAACCGGAGTTGAGTTGAGTTCCGTTTGCACCTTCGAACCACCCTGGTGACCACCGATTCCCCTCCCTTGCGATGGACGATGATTCAACCAGAATGTTGCGGGACATCTTCGACGAGGCGTCGGAGATCGCGGATCAACGCGCACGACAAAGTTTTGTCACCCAGGCCTGTGCGGGTAACGAGGAGCTGAGACGGCGGGTCGACGAACTGCTGGGGGCTCATGATACGGCGGGAAATTTTCTCCAGGGCGAACTTCCTTCCGACGACGGCGCGGTCGAGCCCATGCCGGTGGAAACGATCCGGCGCTATCGGCTGATCGAAAAACTGGGCGAAGGAGGTTGCGGCGTCGTTTACCTCGCGGAGCAGCAGGAGCCGGTCAAACGCCGCGTGGCACTCAAGGTGATCAAGCTGGGCATGGACACGCGATCCGTCATCGCGCGGTTCGAGGCCGAACGTCAGGCGCTGGCCATGATGGACCATCCCAATATCGCCAAGGTGTTGGATTCGGGCGCGACTGAACTGGGGCGGCCGTACTTCGTGATGGAACTCGTCGGCGGCGTAAGGATCACGGAATATTGCGATCAGCACAAGCTGTCGACCCGGGACCGGCTGGCCCTTTTCATTGAGGTCTGTCACGCCGTGCAACACGCGCACCAGAAAGGCATCATTCACCGGGATCTCAAGCCATCGAATATTCTCGTGTCCAATCAGGGCGGGCGTCCGGTGCCCAAGGTCATCGACTTCGGCATCGCCAAAGCCACGACCGGCGTGGAGCTGACCGATAAGACGCTGTTCACCCAGTTCGAATTGCTGCTGGGCACACCGGCCTACATGAGCCCGGAACAGGCGGAGTTGGGCGGGTTCGACATTGACACGCGCAGCGACATTTACGGGCTCGGCGTGCTGCTTTACGAACTCTTGACCGGCCGGACGCCCTTCGACACCCAGTCCGTGCTTTTGTCAGGCCTCGACGCGCTGCGTCGCACGATCCGCGAGTCTGAACCGACACGGCCATCAACGCGGCTGCGCGGCTTGACCGCGGTCGACCTGCTGGAGGTCGCCCAGCGCCGCCAGGCGGAGCCGCTGAAGCTTCTGTCGCTGGTGCGCGGTGACCTTGACTGGATAGTGCTCAAAGCCATGGAGAAGGATCGGGCGCGACGCTACGTCACGGCCAATGCGTTGGCGGCGGACGTGCAGCGGCATCTCGACCACGAGCCGGTGAAGGCGCGTCCGCCGAGCGGGATTGATGTTTTCTTCAAATGGGTTCGCCGGAACCGCGGGCTCTGCGTGGCGGGCGGTGCGGTGACGCTGGCGTTGCTGGCCGGCTTCGGAGCTTCGACGGTGATGTTCTTCAAGGAGCGGCGGGCGCGACGGGAGGCGGATGCGGCCCAGCGCATCGCGGAGGAACAGCGGGCCGCCGCCGACGACAAAGCCGAGGAGAGCCGCCAGCGTCTTGTGCGCCTGAACGTCTCCACCGGCAACCGGCTGGTGGACGACTACGATTTGGTGGCGGCCCTCCCGTGGTTTGTCGAGGCCCTCGGCCTGGATGCGGGCAACGCCGCACGCGAGGATGTTCATCGCCGCCGCATCGCCGCCGTGTTGCGGGCGGCCCCGCGCCTGGCGCAATTTTGGATGCACGGCAGTTTGGTGAACAGCGCCGAGTTCAGCCCGGACGGCCAAAAGGTTGTCACCAGCAGCCTGGATCATTATGTCCGCGTCTGGGAGGTCGAAACCGGGCAGTTGATCGGGGTGCCTGTCCGCCTGGAAACCGACGGTGCGGGCGCGCTCTTTTCACCGGACGGCCAAAGTCTGCTGGCTTTGGATGAATCGGGGGCGTTGCGCGTTTGGGATGGTGCGTCCCGAACTGTGCTGATCGACCGGCTGTCGACCACGGCGCCGAACATGGATCGTCTGGCCTTCGCGGACGACGGACGCTCGCTGGTCGTGCCCCGCACCAACCGGCTGGACTGGGTCCGAACCCGGACGGGCGCGGACGACGGGCGGAGCTTGGAGATCACCGGGCGGGTGGAGTTGGTCCGAATGAGCGCCGACGGTCGACGTCTGGCCGCCGGAGTTCCCGGCCGGTCCGTGTTTATTTGGGATCTCCAGGCCGACCCTCCGGTGGGGCGTTTACTGCCACATACAGATCGGGTGCGGTGGATGGCCTTTAACGGCGACGGAAGCCGGCTCGCGACCATCACCCATCCAGAACTGACGCTCTGGGATCCCACGAACGGTCAGCCGGTTTGGACGATTCGTCCGGGCGGCGTTTTGATGGACTGCCGATTCAGCCCGGATGGCAAGCGGGTGGCGACGGCGAGTTGGGACGGACATGCGCGGGTGTTCGATGCGGGCACCGGCTTGCCCGTTGGTGATTCCATGCGACATCGGGTTGGGGTGGGAGATGTCGCGTTCAGCCCGGACGGTCGATGGCTCGCCACCGCCAGCTGGGACAGCACCGCGCGGCTGTGGGATGCGGGCTCCGGAGACCCCGCGTCAACGTCGCTTCGCCACGCAGGCTATGTGAGCACGGCTCGATTCAGTCCCGACGGCCGCCGGCTCGTCACGGCAAGCCAGGATCGAACGGCCCGACTGTGGGAACTGGGGACCAACCAGGCCGCGCGACTGGTCCTGCGACACTCCGGCTCCGTGAATTTTGCCCGCTTCAGCCCGGACGGCCTTCGCGTTATCACGGGAGGCTGCGACGGTGCGGTCCAGGTGTGGGACGCGTTGACGGGCCAGAAGCGGCTGCGCCTTTCCCACGCCGGGTGCGTCACCGACGGGGACTGGAGCGCGGACGGTCGGCGAATCGTAACCGCAACCGACCGGGGCATGGCTCAGGTTTGGGACGCTGAGGACGGGCGGACAGTGGGCAGTGCAGTCCGCCACGAAAAGCAGATCGGGCACGTTGAATTCCGGTCGGACGGAAAAGCGTTTCTTACCGCCAGCGATGACGGGACAGCACGAGTCTGGGATGCGACCACGGGTCAGCCATTGACGCCCGCGTTATCTCACGCGCGGTCCGTGACCCATGCGGCATTCAGTCCTGATGGCCGACTCGTGGTGACGTCTTCCCTGGGACGGCAAGCGCAGATCTGGGATGGTCGAACGGGCGCCCGGTTCGGACCGCCTTTGAATCATTTATGCGACGTGCGGCGAGCCGTGTTTAGCCGGGACGGCCGGCGAGTGGTCACGGCTCCGTCCGACGTGACACAGCTGCCGCGGGCGGCGCAGATGTGGGAGGTGGAAACGGGGCAACCCGTGGGCCTGCCGCTGGGGCACCTCGATGGCGTCCTCTTTGCCGAGTTCAGCCCGGATGGGCGGCGGGTCGCAACGTCAGGTGAAGACAAGGCTGCCGTCATCTGGGAGGCGACCACCGGTCGACGACTGACCCCCGCTTTGTCTCATGGTTCCTATGTGCTTCAGGCTCGATTCAGTCCGGACAGTCGGTTGTTGCTCACGGTCAGTTCTGATGCCACAGCGCGGGTTTGGGATGCGGCGACGGGCGAAGCGGTGACTCCGCCCCTGCGGCATGGAGCCATCGTGAATCACGGGACGTGGAGTCCGGATGGGCGGGAGGTCATCACCGCTTGTGACGACGGCGTGGCGCGGGTGTGGAACGTTGCATCAAGCCGGGCGTCGTTCGACGAGTTGCGCTGGACCGCCGAACTCCTTTCGGGGCATCGGATCATGACTGGGGTTGGCACGGTCCCGCTCAGCGCGGCCGAATTGCGCGAGCGTTGGGAGGCTTTGCAGGGCAGCCGCGCAAAATAAGTCGTCACCTGGGAGCGTTCCCCCCCGGTTCTTGCTCTTGCTGCTCCTGCAGCGAGCCAGAGCGGGGAAGTGTCTCTGGATTCGCCCTCACCCCACTGGTCAAGCTGGAGCCGCTCGGCGGCGAAAGCGGAACCCACTCCCCCGTCTGCGCGGTGAAGGTCCGGAGAGGGGGAACCTCAGCGGCCGCGTGGGGGCGAGCGTGGGCGTTGGCAACGGCGATCCCCTTCTGCGCGCAGGTGAGTGATCGTGACGAGAGTCGACGAAGGTCCGAATCGACACGCGGCTCGTCTTCACGGGCTGGCCTCCATCGTTCCTCCGTCTCCCCGGGCTCACTCGGGCTCACGGGAGGAGAGAAATTTGCGCGTCAGCGCAAGGAGGCGGGCAAGGCGGATCGCAAGCGCTTGCAGCCTCCATTGGTCGCAGCGGAGTTGCCGAAAGGCATTGAGCTTGCAGCGTGCGGTCCGTCCGAGCCGTCGCTGGTTCATGTCTAACCGGAAGAAATCGGGAGGCAACCAAAACATTTTTGGCCCCTTTCGTCCTCCGAATGCGCATATCTCCCGGAACAATTGTTCAACCTGACTTGATGCGGGCGGACCGACGACCCTTGAGAGGCGACCGGAAATCGACCGGAAATCGGCCGGGCGGGCCTTGCTGTTGTTCTGGTTAAGTCACCCCAGGATTGCGCCGGGGCGAATTCATTCAATGCGTTGGACCTATTTATGAAATCAGCTCTTGGCTTCCTTTTGTCGGCATTGCTGGCCACGACCGTTGCCGCGCAAACCACCACGCAAACGTTCCAGCTTCGCAATGGCTGGAATTCGATCTGGCTCGAGGTCGAGCCGACCAATGCGGAGATCGCGGTGGTCTTCGCCGGCTTGCCGGTCTCCAGCATCTGGACCTACACGGCGCCAGGCGCCGTTGAGTTCATCCGGGACCAATCCGAGGCGCTGTTCAATGAGCCGGGTTGGCAGCCTCATTTTCCTGTGTCCCGTCCGGAATCCTTCCTGACCAAGCTTCACACCGTGAACGCGCTTCGCGCGTACCTGGTAAAGCTGACGAATGGTCCGCGGACGCTGACCATCACGGGGCGTCCCGTGGTGCGAGCGGCCAAGTGGGTGCCCGATTCGTTCAACTTGCGGGGTTTCCCGGTCAACCCATCCGCCTTGCCCACGTTCTCGACCTTCTTCAGCCCCTCCGAGGCGCACGTCGGGCAGCGGATCTATCAATTGCGCGACAACGGCCAGTGGACGCTAGTTAATGCGACCGAAACGATGAGGCACGGCGAGGCATATTGGGCCTTTTGCCGAGGCGCCTCGACCTACCAGGGGCCGCTCGGCTTCACGCTCGAGCCCGGTGATGGGTTGAACTACGGGGCCTTGCTGAATGAAATTCAGCAGCACTACAAAAACGCGTCGCCCGGCCGACGCACCATCTGCCTGCAGGATCTCGGAACCGGCGCCAACACGCCGCTTTCCTACCAGGACTTCCAGAACAATCGCCTCACCTGGGTGAACCTGCCCGCGCCGCGTTGCTTCCCACTCGAAGGGGGCGAGAACTTGGACGGCTTCCTCGCCGTGCGCCGGCGTGATTTTGCCGGAACAAATTTCGGGTCGATCCTGGAGGTCAAGGATGACATCGGCACGCGTTATCTCGTGGCCGTGACGGCGGGGAAACTCACGGCCGCCCGGCCCGGGCTGAACCTCGCGCCCCCGACTGGCACCGCCGAGTTGACGTCGGGATTGTGGGTCGGTACCGCCACGGTCACGAACGTCAATGAGGCCAACTCCTCCCAGCCGACGCGGCTCACCCCCACGCGGTCGCCGTTTGATCTCCGCATGCTGGTCCATGTGGATGGAGCGGGACGGCCCTCGTTGCTCAAGGAAGTCATTCAGATGTGGCAGAACGGCACCACCACGAACGACGCGCAGGGCCGCGCGGTGACGGAAAGACCGGGGCGATACCTTCTGCTCACCGACGATTCGCTCCTGGCGCAGTATCGCGGCGCGTCGTTGCGTGACGGAGTTTCCGTCGGCCGACGGATCAGCACCGTGGATTTTGATTTCGATGGGGGAACCAGCAATCTCCTCGCGATGACGGGTGCCTTTGGCATTGGCAACACCGCTCGCGCAACGTTGGTGCTGGAACCGGACGCTCCCACCAATCCGTTCAAGCACAAGTTTCATCCCGACCACGACAATCTGGATGCAACCTATCGGAATTTTAAGCCTGAAGCCTACCGCGTGACGCGACAGGTGGAGTTGCAATTCACGGCGCAGCCGGCCTCCGCGCTGGAGAGTTCCTCCGCCGCCATCGAATACGGGTATTCCGTCCTGGGAGGAATCTATCGCGAGACCGTCAGCGGTCTGCATCGCACCAACATCGTGGCCAGCGGAACCTTCCGACTCACCCGGGTGAACAATTCTCCGGTGCTTAACCGTTAATTCACGCGCGAGTCACCGTTTTTTCAGAGGAAGCCTATGAAGTACTTTCAATCCGATGCAGCGGTTGCCAGTCAGACCGCTTCACCCCTGATCTCCGCCCTCTCTCCCGGGGAGAGGGCGGAACAATCGCTTCACACTGATGGTGAAAGGCTCGGGCCTGCGTCCTTGCGATCGGTCCGGGCGTTTCCTCGGTTCATGGGCCTGGGGAAAATCTCCTCGGGCCTGGTGCTGTTCGCCCTCTTTCTCTTCGCGACGAATGTCCCGGCCCAGTTCCCTTCATCGATCGCATTCTCGAACAACTTCAGCGCCGGCCTGCCCTCGGGCATGACGCTCGCCGGGACGGCGACGGTGGGCGATGGCTACCTCAAGCTCACCACCCAGACTCCCGGAGGCCAGCTCGGCACGGCCTTTTGGGATGGGCTGCCTTCAGTCCAAGGTGTGCGTTCGTTCCGCGCCACGTTGAAGGCCGCGCTCTTCGGCGGCACGGTGCCTCCCGCCGACGGATTCAGCTTCAGCCTCGCGCCCGCGGGTGCAACGCCGAACTCGGTGACGCCCGGCGAGGAGGGCTTGACCAGCGGGCTGTCGATCTCCTTCGACACCTACGACAACGGCGGCGAGCCGGCCTCGATCAGCGTGCGCTGGAACGGGGTGTTGATGGGCGAACAGGTCGTGCAGGTGTCCACCAGCCCCGGCGGTCTGTCCGATCCGGCCTCGCGGCTGCGGGACATTTCCATCCAACTCGATCCAGATGGAACCATCGATCTCGCCCACAACGGTGTCGTCATCTTTGACAACCTTCCCACCTCCTATGCTCCCATCTATGGCGGGCGCTGGGTACTCAGCGCTCGCACCGGCGGGTCGACCGATAATCATTGGTTTAAAGAACTAAACATTGCGGCCGACCTGACCGCGCCTCTGCCCGCGCTGAGCAGCGGTTACTGCCTTAATTTTGGTGACGGACACGTGGCGGTGGCGCACGCGGCGGATCTCAATTCGTTACCCTTTAGTTTTGCCGCTTGGGTTCGCGTGCCATCGCCGCAGGGCATTCTCCAATTGCTGCACAAGGGCGAGTTCAACGGGCCAGACTTTTTCGGCATCAGCGCCCAGGTCGCCAACGGGGAATTTAACTTCACGTTTGTCCCGTCCCCGGAAAGCTTTGGCCTCGGCGTTTTCATGTCCGGGGGATCCCTCGGTGACGGCCAGTGGCACCACGTTGCGGTTACCGTCAACTCGAACGCTTCCTACGCGTATGTCGATGGTGTTCAGGTCGACTCCAACGGCCCCCTCTTCCTCGCGCCGGGACCAAGCACTTCAGCGGCTCCCTTGTACTTTGGCCATAATCCAATCGGGCGGGCTCCGCTCTTTGGCCAGTTGGACGAGATCACTTGGTGGAACACCGAACTGACTCCTGCGAACGTGGCCGCCGCCCGCCTGGGCACGCTTTCAACCAATGCCCCCGGCCTGGTCGCGCTGTGGCGCCTCGACGAAGGCATCGGCGCGACCGCGACGGACGCCACGGGGCGTGGGCATGCCGGAAGCCTGTTGGGCACCGTGGGCTGGGTGCCCCAGCCGTTCCCGCGGCCCGGCAGCCGGCCGGATGCAACCCACCTGCATTTTGCGCAGGACGGCTGGGTGCAGATTCCGAACAGCACCACGCTCACGCCGTTTCCCCTGACGGTCTCGGCGTGGATCCGGTCAACCAATGTGGTGTCCCAAAACGGTGGGCAACGAACCGTCGTGGCCAAGTTGTTTGGTCCGGTCCCGTCCGCGGGTTACAGTCTGCACTTCACTTCCGATGGCCGGTTGGCCGGCTGGTTCCATCGGCAGTTCGACAATTTCACCGCGCCGGAGACGTCGCTCGCGGACGGCTTGGCGCTGGCGGACGGCAACTGGCACCACGTCGCGTTTACGGTCGATGAGGTCGGCGGGCGGCTTTTCATTGACGGCCGTCAGCGCGCGTTGGCGGACTGGACCGGGCCCGCTGGCCCGGCGGTAACCGCGTCCCCGCTTTACATCGGCGGACATCCCGCTTTCCGCGATTTCGACGGAGACATCGACGAGGTTGCGATCTGGAGCACACGGTTGTCGCCCTCGGCCATTCAAGCCGGCGTGGGCGTGCCGTTGGTGGGCAATGAGTCGTCGCTCGCGGCGTATTATCGATTTAACGAAGGCTTGGGCGCCACGACCGCGGATGGAACCGCCAATCGCAACAATGGAACGCTCGTCGCCCGGGTTTCCTGGGTTCTGCAATCCACCCCGCTGCGCATTTTCGATGCGCGCACGGCGCTGAGCTTTAACGGCGGGGTCATCGAGGTGCCTCACAACACCAACTTCAACGCCATGCCGATCACGCTGTCGGCGTGGATCCGCACCACCAATGCCAACACGCGCCTGCTCTCGAAGCGCGCGGGATCGAACAATGATTCCGACGGATTCGAGCTCTACCTTCAGGACGGCGTGCTGACCGCTGGCTACGCGCTCGACGATTTCACCTTCTTTTTTCCCGCTCGAGGCAGCGCGGTCAACGACGGCCAGTGGCATCACGTGCTCTTCAGTCTGAATGATAACGGCGGCCTCCTCTACATCGATGGCCGGCAGACCTTTGGTTCAACCTGGGCCTTTGGCAGCGGACGCACGGCTTCAACGGAACCGTTTCGCATTGGCTCCACTGTTTTCCGCGGCGAGATCGATGAAGTCGCCGTTTGGAACATCCACTTCAACGCGAACACCGTGGCGGAGATGTGGAGCCGTCGGATGGATGGCAATGAGCCCGGCCTCGTGGCGTTGTATCACTTTGACGAACCCAGCGGCAACACGGTGCTGGACGCGACCGGCCACGGCTTCACGGGAAGTTGGGTGTCCGGAATCACCCGCGTGGCCTCGGGCGCGCGGGTGCAGGATACCACCTCCATTCGCGGACGCCTCACTGCCGGCGTCGGCGTGGTCACGAACACGCCAGTAATTGCCCTGTTCGGTCCGCAAAGCGGGACCGGCCTGATCTCCGTGCCGGACAATGGGGTGACCGAATCGACCAACCGGATCGTGGCGGCTGGCGTCATCGGCCTGGTCAAAGTCAGCGTGAATCTCGAGCACCCCTTCCGCGGGGATCTCGAATTGACCTTGATTCATCCCGACGGCACCGAAGTCCGGCTCAAGGACGCGAACGTGAACGACGACGGCGCTGATTGGATCGCGGCCTATCCGGACAATGCCACTCCGGTGGCAAGTCTTGCGGCGCTCAACGGGAAACCGATGGCGGGCGCGTGGCGTTTGCGCGTGCGAGACGCTTTTGGCCAGGACGTTGGCCGGCTTAACGCCTGGTCTCTGGCGCTCGGAACCGCGCCAACGTTGAGCGATGCGTTTGGTGACTACGCCTTTTCAAACCTGTTCAACGCCACCTTTACGGTGCAGCCGGTGCGTGCGGGCTTTGCCTTCAGCCCACCGTCCCGCACCGTGGCGTCGGCCACATCAGGCGTGAATTTCGAATTGGCCAGCGGCTTCATCGCAGGTCGCGTCACCGGTGCCGGCGGCACGCCGTTGGCCGAGGCGACCGTCTCGGCCGCGGGCGTGACCGCCACCGCCGACAGCGGAGGCAACTACCGCCTGGCCGCATTGCCGCCGGGCACGTTTACCGTGACCGCGGCGTTGGCGGGCCATGCCTTCGCTCCCGCGCAACTGGCGAGCTTCCTCGGCGATTCCAACGCCAATTTTGTCGCCGTCAGCTTCCCCGTGTCGGGCCGTGTGGTGGATCTCACGTCGAACGGCGTGGCCGGCGTGACGGTGCGCGTGGGTGGCCAGTCCGCCGTGACGGACATCGATGGCAACTATTCCATCGATCAAGTGGCTGCAGGTGCGCGAACCATCACGCCAAACCGCGGCACCGCCATTTTCGTCCCGGCCAGCCGCAATGTGACGTCCGGTCCTGCGCAATCAGGCGTCAACTTTGTTCTGCAATCCGCTCCCCCCACCATTGTCGGGCTCCGCGACCGCGTCATCGCGCGCAACACGTCGACGGGCCCGCTGCGTTTCGACGTGGATGATCGCGAGACGCGCCCGGGCTTTCTCACGCTCGCCGGCTCGTCGAGCGACCCGACCATCGTGCCTGACGCCAACATTGTCTTCGGGGGCGTGGGCAATGCGCGCACCGTCACCATCACGCCGCGATCCGAAGTCAGCGGAACCGTCGCGATCACCGTGCGCGTCACGGACGAAGCCGGGCTGAGCGGGATTCAGAGCTTCAGTCTGCGAGTGAACTCCTTGCCCCAGGCGGGCATCGGCGGCGCCTTGCGGTTTGCCGGCACGGACGGCGAGATGGATGCGCAGCCAGGAGCCATCGGCATCAAGGGCACGTATACCGTCGAATGCTGGGCCAGCGCTCCTTCCAATGCCGGACCGCGCGTTCTGATTACGCAAGGCATCGGCACGAATTTGTTCGCGATCGCCACCGATAACGCCGGACGCATTCGCGTCTCGGGCCAGTGGGACACCGCCGTGCCGTTTCCGTACGGCGGCTGGCATCACTTTGCGGTCGTGAAGGAAGTCGCGGACACGCACCTCTACGTTGATGGTGTGCGCCGGGCCAGTCGGGGCAGCCCGCTGCCTTTCCCGGCCAGCACGCTTCACTTCTATGTCGGCCGCGATTTGTCGGGAGCAGCGCGCTGGAATGGTGAGGTCGAGGAAGTGCGCGTCTGGAGTCGCGCCCGCACCGCCGCCGAGGTTGCCAGCAACCAAACCGTGCGCGTGCTTGGTGCAGCCGCCGACTTGGTGGCGTTGTGGCGACTGGACGAACGCGCCGGATCCAACGCTGTCGATGAAGCGGCCAACGCCCACCCGGGCGCCTTGCGCGGGGGTGTCGTCCGCATCCCCTCGGCCCAGCGATTCACGCACTACACGACGACCGAAGACACCCCCTTTACCGACCGCCTGCAGGCCTACGATCCCGACAACGACGTGCTCAACTTCCGCATCGTCACGCCGCCCCAACGCGGCACCGTGACTTTGTTGGACACCAATACCGGTGTCTTCACCTACACGCCCAACCCCAACGCCAGTGGCGAAGACCGGTTCAGCTTCAATGTCAGTGACGGCTATGCGGAAACAGAAGTCGCCTTGCTCACGCTGGCCATCAGTCCGGACACGAACGCGCCGAGCATCTCGTTTGTCGGCAACCAGACGGTCGAGGAGGATGCGACTCTGGAGCTGCCGGTCTTCACCGTGGGTGACGCGGAGGTTGCCGCGGAGAATCTCGTGATGTCGGCGGCGTCCAGCAACCCGGCGCTGGTTCCGGTGGAGAACATCACGTTCCGGACCCTGCTCGAAAATTCAGGTAGCAACCGAACGGCGACGTTGCGGCCTGCGCTCAACGCGAATGGCACGGTCACCATCTCGCTTATCGTCAGCGACGGCAAACTCACGGCGACCAATCGCTTCCTGCTGACCATCACCCCGGTCAACGATGCGCCCACCATTTCGCTGCTCACCAATCAGGTCACCCGCCGCAGCGCTTCTGTCTCGCAAGCCTTCGTCATCAGCGACGTGGACACGCCGTCCGACGGGTTCACTGCCACGATCGGGATCGGGGGCGGTAATGTCGTCGCCGTCGCCAATACCGGGGTCACCGGGAACGGCGCCAATCGAATCGCCACCGTGACTGGTGCCGCCAATCAATCCGGCACGGTCACCATGGTTGTCACCGTGGGCGATGGTCAGGCCCTGGCGCAAGCCAGCTATTCGGTGCGGGTCAACGAGCCGCCGAGCATTTCGGCCATTCCCACCCAGTCGACCTTCCGCAATGTCGTCAAGCTGGTGCCGGTCGCCGTCTCCGACCCCGATACGGCCTTCGAACAGCTGGCCTTTTCGGCGTCGTCCTCGAACCCGACGATTGTGGATAACACCGGATTGACGGTCACGGGCAGTATCGGGAATTACACCCTGGCCATTCGTCCGGTGAGCGGCGCCGTTGGTGTCACGACCATTGCCTTTGTTGCCACCGACGGAATCTTCAGTTCAACCAACACGTTCACGCTCTTTGTCGAGGAGACGTTCGATTACACGCTCACGGAGTTGCCGAACCCGGCCGGCACCGGCACCGGTGGAAGCATCGCGGTGGACATCAACGAACAGGGCCGTGCGATCGGGACGGCATTCATCGGCGTATTCTCGCCCCGGGCGGTGTATTGGGATCTCTCCACCGCGCAGCCCACCGTGACACAGCTATTTCCCGAATACGGTTATGCGCTCGGGTTGAACAATGCGGGGGACATTGTCGGCGATCGGAACACGACCAATTTCCTTTACCGCAACGGCTTGTTCTCCACACCGCTGACACCTCCCCTGGGGAGTTCAGCGCTCGGCGCCATGGACATCAACGACGCGGGCAACATCATCGGCGCGACCCCTTCCCAGACGGCGCAGACGTTTTTCGACGGCATTCGGCAGACCAACCTCGTTGGCATTTTCGAAACGCCGCTGAACGTGACCCGTAACTCAATTGCGCTCAGCGACGAGGGGGACGTTTTTGGGCGGTCCACCGATCGGACGCGCGTCCTGGTGTGGCAGGTGAACGCAGACGGCTCCCGGACGCTGCGCGACCTTGGAGGGTTCGGAGGGACGCAGGTTGCCCAGGGCGGCATCAACAACTCCGGCGATGTCTGCGTGAATGTACTTTCCAACGGCGTCTTCGCTCCGCTGATTTACAACTACCGCCGCAATACCCTGGTCACGAATCTTCTGCCTGCCCTGCGCGCGCTGGTGCCCGCGGGTGTCACCGCCAATTTCTTCGCCCTGGATATCAATGGCTCGGGCGAAGTGGTCGGGTCCATCTCCACCAACGCGCCGGGCGGTGGCAGCGCGCGGTTTGATGGCTTCCTTTACAGTGATGGTCGCGCGGTGGCCTTGCAGCAGTTCGCAGCGCCGAATGGATTCCAGCCCGTGGAGCCGACGGCCATCAACGACGCGGGCGATATCGTGGGTCGGGGCATCAAGCCTGGCACCGGGGTTTCCCTTTACGCCTTCTTGCTCCGTCGCCAGGTGATTGTCGGCCGGCCTCTCAGTCCTCCGCTGCAGGCTCTCAATCCTGCCACGCGCCGCGCGTTCCAACCCCCGCAAGTGGAGGCCATCGACGGCACGCCGCTGGAGCAGGCCTCAACCGCTTACCTTTGGAGTGACCTTGAGCAAAAGCTCTATTTCACGCGGCCGATGGCGGCGCGGGTGACCTGGCTGACCACGGCGGATCTGGGCAACACCAACGCGGCGCCTCCCGTGGTGCGGGTCATGCGCGCCGTGTTCCCGGCCGATCCGCAGCTCCACGTCGCGGGCGCGCCGGTCAATGTCGAGCCGCTCGCCGCCGCCTCGCCGTACCGCGCCATCGCCATGAACTTCTCCACCGTGCCCGGTGCCGTGTTTGATCCCGGCACGAAAGCGCTCTCGTTGAGTCAGCCCGGCTACACGGTGATCCGTTATCTCCTCGCGCCGGAGGCGGCGCTTGGAGCGTCGCCCGATCCACTGACCCACTCGAATTATTTCCAGGTGGTGCGCACGGTCGCCTGGAACGATTCTCTCGCCTTCACCGACGCGCAAACCGCCATCGTTGGCACCCGCGTCAGCGACCCGCGCGGTCCCGCGGTCGCGACCAACTCCCCCAAAAGCGGCTGGGTCGTCCATCCCCTGGCCCCCTATGACGGAGCTGGAGCCGATGCCGCCTACGATCGTTCCACGCAAACCGGCCCCATTATTCCGGTGAACCGCGATACCGCCGGCCCCAATGACGATTTGGTGGTGGCGTTCTACAAGTTGCATCCGCTGACGGGCGCCTTGTGGCCTGATCTGTCGGCGCGTTTCAACATCCAGTGGCCCGCGGCCGCACCCAAGCTCGTCATCGCCAATCCGCGCGGCTCGGGGCCGCTCCCGCCGGCGCAGTTTCCGGACAAGCGGATTTATGTTCAGTCCAGCACGAATCTGCCCGGGTACAATCCGAACGAAGAACACGCATTCTTCGCCCCCAGCGCATCCGGGGAAGGGGTCTTCGCCTTGCGTAATGACCTCAACAGCGACGCCACTTCCCGTCCGTTTGTGCTGCTGAAGTATCGCGACGCGGCCACCGGCGACTGGACGATGCGCGCGTATGAGGTCGCGCTGACCGATGCCAACAACGGCTTCACGTTCAGCGGCGAGGCAGGCAAGGAGATCCTGCCTCCTTATCCCTTGAGCCTGCTGCCGGTCTGCCCCGAGACCGCGATCGTCACCGGCACCGCTTTCCGCGATCATCGCGGGAAGTTCCATGCCGTCAAAGGGCCGACCCCCGCCGACCCCGCGCCGCAGGTGGTCATCCGCTACGCCTATCCGCTGCAACCGACCTTCTTCTACGATCTGAATCGCGACGGCACGAACGAGGTCGCCTTGGGCGGTTGTGTGCGTTGGAATGGCGTCGCGTCCGGGTCAACCACGTCCAGCCCGGTGAATGTGACCTACAATGTCTTCTGGCCCACCAACACGCCCTCGTTGCAAATCGGTGAGACACTGCTCAATCCCAAACGCGGCCTGCCCGGCATTCGGAATTGGGCCGCCGCCCAAGTCGTGTTCGACACGCTCAATACAAACGGCAACGACACGCTCTCCACGACCGCGCGGCTCTACGACCCGCTGTCCACGCGCACCCTCCGGTTGACCAATGTCGCCGGTGTCACCGCCAGCTACCAGTTACCCGCCGATGTCGCGCTGGAGACGCGGACCGACGGCAAGCAGAGTTTCTCTGACCTGCCGTACTATCTGCGGGTCCGTCTGAGCTACGATCCACAAAACCGTTGGCTCAGCTGGTCGGGTGTCATCAATGAGAATGTCCTGGGCGAACCGCTCCTGCTCATCAACGTGATGAGCGACACGGAACGGCGTCGCATCAAACAGCTCAGCGGTGAGGCCAAGTTCCAGAGCATCATCGATGCGCTTTACGACCTGAGCCGAAATCCCAACGGCGTCGACGTCAATCGCGATGGCGCCCCTGACCAGGACCTGCTCATCGGGTTCACCACGAATCGCGCCGGCCAGGTGGTGCTGGACAATTTCGGTGACCTGCCCAAGGCGTTGACCGCGGGCCTGCCCTTGCCGCGCGCGGCCAATGCTCCCGGGCAAACGAACTATCTGGTCCTGGCCGAAAACAACGATCCAGCGCTCGGCGCGTCGCCGGTGACGCTCCATGTCATCCGCGTCGAAGGCGGACCGTTCCGGGGCGACGTCAAATTGTTGCTTCCAGACAACGTCTTCGATGAACGCCTGACGCTCCGCCACAGCTCGGATTTTGGCGGGGATCCCGACCGTCTCCAGTTCGAGTGGTGGTATCACCCCGACGACGCCGACTTTAATCCGGTCGCATTGCCCGAAGTGAACCCGGTCACGGGGCAGATTACTGACGCCCGTGGCTGGCGTGTGTTCCGTCCGCCCGCCGCCGGACAGAATTCCATCACGCTTGGCGATGGCGCTGAGACGAGTTTGTTCACGTTGATCGACAACTGGTTCATCGTTCGGTATCGCGGCTACAACGTGGGCGGGGCCACCAACTGGAGCGCCTGGGTGGGCGACCCGTCGAGCGCGGCGGATACGCGGGCGGCCTTCGCGCCTGGTTGGGTGAAACGCGTGGTCGAGGGCATCAATCCCTTCGAGGCGCGCACCACGAATTTTCACGACAACGCCAGCGTGACCTACGCCAGCATGCTGATCCAAGCCGGCGAACGCTACGAGGGTGACATCGCGCTCAATCCGGGCGGCGGGAACGTGAACAACGTGGGCCTCATTGAGGCCTACACAACGGTGCTCAATCGCGGCAAACGCCTGAGCATCGACGGCCTGCCCGCGGTGGACAGCGATCCCGCGAACAACGCGCTCCTGCTCGCCGCATCCCGCATCGCTGACTTTTACATGCTGCTCGGCAACGAGGCGTTTTCTGACGCGCAGGATCCGACCATCGGATTCTTTTCGGACTCGCTGGAATTCGGCACGGTGGCCACCTCCATCTTCGCCTTCCAAAACCAGCTCGACTCGCTGCTCGAGGAGGAGTTGGCCCTGCTGCGCGGCCGCGATGACAGCGCGTCCGGCGTCGGCGCGCGCCCGGTCTACAACCGCCTGCTCTGGAACTTCACCGGCGCCGAGGGCGAGGTTGCCTATGAGCGCGTCTATAACGTCGGCGACGTGAACCTCGATGGGGTCATCAACGAAAATGACGCCCGCATTCTCTTTCCGCAGGGCCATGGCGACGCTTGGGGACATTATCTCACCGCGGTCAAAACCTACTACGACCTGCTGCGACACCCGCGTTTCACGTGGATTCCGCGGACGGAGAACGTCCTGGTTGGCGGCACGGCTGTCCGCGTCGATTTCCTCGACGAAAGAAAGTTCGCCGCCATCGCGGCGCAGAAAGCCAAGACAGGCGCCGAGATCGTGGATCTCAGTTACCGTTCGAAGTATGTGGACAATCCCGAGGGGCAGTATCAGGGCTACAAGGATACCCGCGCCGACCGCGCCTGGGGCGTGACCGAATGGGCGCGGCGGGTCGGACAGGCGAGCTACTTCGATTGGCTGGCCGGCAACGCCGTGTTGCCCAGCACGGACCCGAACACGAATCACGTCGGCATCCAAAAGATCGATCGCCAGACCGTCCTTGAGCTCGACGAAGTCATCGGCCACCACCGCGAAGTGCAGGCGCAACTCGACAAGGTGGACAAGGGACTGAACCCGCTCGGCCTCGCCAAGGGAGTCGTGCCGTTTGACATCGACCCGTCATTGCTGCTCCCGTCAAGCGGCGTGCAGGCGCAGGGCCACTTCGAACAGGTTTACGTCCGCGCCGTCCAGGCGATGAACAACACGGTGACAATGTGGAACCAGGCCAACTCGCTCACCGAAGCGCTCCGCCGCCAGCAGGATGACGTTGATGAATTCACCGCCAACGTGGCCGACCAGGAACGGGATTTCAAAAACCGCCTCATCGAAACCTTCGGCTATCCTTACGCGGGCGACATCGGCGCGGGCAAAACGTATCCGAGCGGCTACGACGGGCCGGACATTTATCATTACCAGTACGTGAACGCCACCGAGTTGACTGGCCGCCAGCCCAGTCCACGCGGTTTCTCCAACGTGCTGGGGTACTTCAAGCCGTTTAACGACGGCAATTCGCCGCCGTCGTTCTACTTCGGCGGCGATCTCTTCACCACGAATGTCGCCGCGGGTCCGTTCCTCGCAGTGAACTATCCGTTGGCGGCAGGCGATTGGGCGTTCACCGCGCCCGCCAGTTTTGGCGCACGGCGCGCCCCGGGCGAGATTCAACTGGCCCTGTCCGATCTGCTCCAGGAGGAGACGCGGCTCAAGCAGGCATTGAACAACTACGACGGGCTGATTCAACAGATCGAAGACATGTCGCAACTGCTGTCGAGCCGGGTGGCGTTGAGCAATCGCACCATCACGCTGCTCACCAGCAATCGCACGACGCAGACCACGCTGAACGGCCAGATCACCGCCGCGCAGGACGCGCAACTGGGATTGCGCCGCATCTCGTCCATCGTATCCCGCGTCTCGGAAGCCGTGGTCCAAGGCATTCCTCAGGACCTGCAGGACTTCCTGTTCCCCGTGGATGAAATCACCCGGGCCGTCATTGGCTTCACCTCCATCGGCGTGTCGGAGGCATTGGAGTCGAGCGCGGACATTTCCGAAGGCCAGCAGAACCGCTTCGAGAAAACCAAGGAGCAGACGCAGCTTCAGACCGATATCGACCTTGAGGTCGCGTCACAGGATTTTGAAGTCCAGCAGATGGCCGCCGAGTTGCGCCAACTGCTCCGTTCCGAGGCGCCTATGCGGCTGGAGGCGCTTACCCAGGGCGAACTTGTCCGCCAGAGCTTCGAACGCTACCTGGCCGCCGTGGCGACCGGTCAGCGACTGCTCGCTGAGCGAACCATCTTCCGCCAGCGCACCGCCGGACTTGCCCAGCAGAATCGCTACAAGGACATCGCCTTTCGCATCTTCCGGAATGACGCGTTGCAGAAGTACCGCGCGCAGTTTGATCTCGCCGTGCGCTACGTTTATCTGGCGGCCAGCGCCTACGATTATGAGTTGAACTTTCTGGGCACCGATACCCGCGGGGCACGGGACTTCTTCACCGACATCATGCGTCAGCGCAGCTTGGGCGTGATGGTTGACGGCATACCGATCACGGGGCGCACCGGTCTTTCGGATCCGCTCGCGCGGCTGAAACAGAACTTCGAAGTGCTCTCGCCGCGGTTCGGCCTGAACAATCCCCAGCAGGAGACCGCGCGCTTCTCGCTGCGCAAGGAGCTGTTCCGGATTCGCGACGGCAACGACGCCACCTGGCGCAAGTTGCTCACCGACGCCGTGGTGCCCGATCTCTGGCAGGTCCCGGAGTTCCGCCGCAATTGCCGGCCGTTCGCGCCAGAGCCGGCCGGGCCGCAGCCTGGCATCGTCCTGCGTTTCCCCACCACCGTCACGTTCGGGCTCAATTTCTTCGAGCACGCGCTGGGCGGTGGTGATACGGCCTATGATCCAAGCCTGTTCTCGACCAAGATCAACGCCGTCGGCGTGTGGTTCAGCGACTATTCCGGCGCTGGCCTCGCCAATGCGCCGCGCATCTACTTCTTCCCGGCGGGCATTGACGTGATGCGTTCACCCACAGGCAACACGCTCGCCACGCGTGAATACAAGATTCTCGACCAAGTGGTGCCGGTTCCGTTCCCGATCGGCGCGAGCGACGTGGATGATCCAACCTGGATCCCGATCAACGATTCGCTGGCCGAAAGTTTCGCGCAGATCCGGCGCTACTCCAGCTTCCGTGCCTATCACGACAACGGAGTCTACGACGACAGCCAGTCCACGAAGGATACCCGCTTGATTGGCCGCAGCGTCTGGAACACCGACTGGGTGCTCATCATCCCGGGCGGTACATTGCTCAACGACCCAAAACAGGGACTCGAACAGTTCATCGACTCGGTCAGCGACATTCTCATCTCGCTGCAAAGTTATTCCTACTCGGGAGACTGAGGCCGGACCCCAATGACGATCATGCCTTTCAATCCTACTCAGCACTTATGAAAATCAGCCCTGGTTCGTTGGTGCCCGGCCAAGGTCGGTTTGGCCTCCGGCTCCTCTTTCTTTCGGTCGCCCTGATGTGCATGCGTTCGCCGTTGCACGCCGAGCTTCCCGCACCGGACAACATCCTCTACGGAACCATCACACTGGCCAGCCGCACCCTGACCGCCGCCGATTCAAATGTCGTGGTGGAAGCGCGCCGGACGGCCGGGGGAGCCGTTCTCGCGAGCTATCGCCTGGGCAGCGACGCGGGACTCGGAGGCTTCTATCGCTTGAAGATTCCGCTGGAGGAACTCGCGCCAGCGTCGGATTCGCCCGAGGCCTCCGTCGTCGGCGATTCCCTGGTGCTGGTCGTCCGAAACCAGTCGGGCGTGCAGCTCCAGTTGCCTTACCAGATACCCGAACGCGGCCATGCCCAACGACTGGACTTCGGAACCGGAGTTCTGGACAGCGACAACGATGGGCTGCCCGACGCCTGGGAGCTGGCGATCTTTGGCAACCTGGGTCAGAACGGCACCGGAGACCCGGACGGCGACGGGGTCAATAACCTCGGCGAGTTTACGACGGGCACCAATCCCGCGGATGGCACGGGCGTATTCCGCCTCTCCATCGCCCGGTCGGGACCGGTGAACCGGCTCGTCTCATTCTTCGCGGTGACGGCTTCCGGCGCCGGCTACACGGGCTACGATCGGATCTACACGCTGGAGTCGACGACCAACTTGGCGCTGGGTAACTGGCGTGGGGTGCCCAACTACACCAATGTGCTCGGCAACAATACCACGGTGTCGTATCTATCCAGCGAGGCCGATGCGCAGACGTTTTATCGTTGCCGCGCGCAGTTGCGAACGCGCTAACGCGTCGGCGCGATTAGCCGATTATCATTTTTCGTTCCGGCGGATGGCGGGGTTAGTGGGGGGAGTGCCGTTCGCCGGAACCTTTGTTTTCTGAAGCAGAAGCCGACGCGTTCATCTCGAAAGGATCATGTAGGCGGCGTAGATGGACGCCCCCAGGAACGTCAACAGGGTCGGAATTTTCAGCACCGGGCTCCATGGCGACAGCCTCGGGTGAAGCCCCCAAAACCAATGCGCGTGGATGAATAGCCCGACGGCGATGTACACGAGCGCCATCGCGACCGCCGCTGAACCGGTCACTTCGAGGCGCGCGCCCCGGTTGCCAATGAGCGTCGCATGCCCCGTGGCCAGGCATTGGATGCCGTAACCGATCGGAGCGAGCGCCAAGGCGACGCCAAGCAGCCACATCTTTGCCCGACCACCCGACGGCGAATTGGCCAGGCTTCCCGCCACCTGGGCATTGGTCTCATAAGGATTTCGGGTCCAGAAGCTCATCGGACACATTATCCCCTCATCCCCACGTCCAGCCGCACCCTGGGCACGCATCAGCGTCCGCGGAGATAATGCTCCGGCACCGGAAGCATCGAAACTCGTCTTTTCCGAGCGATCTGCCGTCTTTGGCTGCCGGACGGGCTTCATCGCGGGGCAGGTGGTTGTATAGTCCGGCACGAACCCGACAGAGGGAGCCAAGGAGGTTGTGATACTTGTCAATGATTTGGTCCGCGCCGCCCAGGAACGGATCCTCGAAATCGTCTTTGCGCTCGATGACCTCCGCCGCCAGCCTTTCCATCAAAGACCGCTCGTATCGCCCCAGTATTTTGAAGGCTTCTTCCAGCTGCCGGTTTGAATGTTCTTTCATGGAATGAGATTAGCCGTCCAACCCGTTCTTCCTATTGTTCCATGCTGACGGCGCTCGGTGGGCGCGCTTTGTATAGTGGCTGCTCTGGCAAAGATGCGCAACCGGCATGTTCCCCTCCGTTCCCCGCGTAAGATTGAGAAACCGCAGATTGAGGCAGATGAACGCGAATAAGGACGGAGCCTTCGTCGAACCTGCGTCTCCAAGTCGAAACTATAGGTTGTCGCAGACGCAGTCCTCGATCGATGTTCTGAAATCTGCGTCCATCGGCGTGAATCAGCGGTTCAATTGTTTTTTCGGGAAGGTTACGTGTGGTTTTGGATCCCCCGGGTGCATTCGGGTGCAGTCAAATGCGGGCGAGGGTTCAAGGCGTTGAGGTCGCGTCTCAAGTGATACCGCTGGTCAACGAATGCCCGACGCCGCATGAAACAAGGACCTCGCTGGGTGCATCGGGCAACTTGCCGAGCACCGCTTCATCGTCAGCAATCACAAGCAACGTCATGGTGGGCAAGCTCCGGCTTAGCCGTAATTCCTTTCGGAAATTCCCCATGAGCATCGCACACGTTGCGGCAACAGGCGAAGAGCATGGCCGTCGCGAATCGCCCTCACCCCAACCCTCTCCCCCGGGGAGAGGGGGAGCTTCAGCGGCGTCGTCACCAGGCGGATGAGCGTCGACCCGTCCGAGCCGTTCGGCCACCAGGTCGCCCTTGCAACGAAGCTCGACGCGCCTCCGGATCGCGCCGGGCGTCGGCGGTTAGGCAGGCGGCGATCGTTCCTCCCTCTTCCCGGGGGAGAGGGACGGGGTGAGGGCGATTCGCAAGCGCCTTTTCGCCTTTTCCCTTCGCGGCGGAATATCCGTAAAGCATTAGGGCCAGCTCCGAGTCGGCGAGGAAAATGATCGGGCGGCTGTTGCGGAGTAATCGGCATAGACGAGCTCATGCTGTGTTCTGGGGTTAATCAAAATCCCGAACAATAAGTTGCGCGATTCTGCGGCTGAGAAAGCAAAGCAGGCCGCCAACGACGATGCCGCATCCTCCGGAGAGAAGGAGGCCAGTGGACCAGTCCTCGATGACATAATAGGTGTCGTGCAGTTCGGCTCGTCCGAATGCGAGTTTTAGAATGCCCCGGACTGATGCATCCGTCATCCCCAGCACGCAACCAAATGCAATCGACGCGAGCCCAACCAACCGGACACCGATAGTCGCTACAGCTAGGGGTTTCATGATCATGCACGGAGATTTGCTACCGAACGCCGGGTCTCACCGATGCTGCGTCGGTGATGGACGAATTGAACAACGACGCAACCGCGGCGTTTGAGTGCAGGCGCATCGTTCGGCAGACTCATTTTCCCGGTCCTTGTTTGGCCCAGCATTTCAATAGGATGACGATGGTAGCCACGACGGTGGATGCAACTAAGGAAACCAGCATGAAGCAAACCGATATGCCAAGCAGTATCCCGGGATCAGGGTCGTGCGGTTTGGGAGGTAATGCTGAGTCAATTGCACCCCAGCAAAGGAACACAAACGCAGGCAGATTCGCTATCGCGAGCGTTACTAGCGCTGGACGGGTAACTGATTCAACATATCGTTCCAACTCACTCATAACGATTCGGCTCAGGCAAGCCGGGCTGACAGTGTTCGATCTTCCCTGAGGCGCTCACTCGGCGTCGTCCGCAGCCGGGTTGGTAGGCGGTGTCATTTTTTCAGAAACTCCACCATCTCAATCTTGGTGTCGTTAAATGTGGCAAAGTGGTGTGTGTAGCCAAGCCTCTCTGCGCCTCGAAACATGCCACCGAACCAAGTCAGCAACGCCGATCGGTCGTCGAAGTCGAGGCGCACGAATGGCCCGCTCCCGCCTGCTTTTTCGACGTAGACAAAACCACGCTCGCGGCGGAACAGCAAGCCCGCATGCACTGTCACGAACCAACGCTGAGGAAGGCTAACCTCATGGCAGAGGACCACCTCGAACCACTGTGGAAAAGTCATGCCCTGACGCAGCCAACTCGCCTTCAGCGCGTCCATCACGCCGCGTGCAAGTCCATCCTCTGTCGTAGACTGTGGCAGCATGTGGCATCGAAACAGTGCGGCGACGAGGCCGATGTGAGCGTCGCGCATCGACTTGGGCAACGCCTCTGCTGTCGTGTCTCGATACCACTCTGGGTAGACGAGAGTGAACGCGTCGCGCGCGGTTGCCCTTGGCAGAATAGTGAACGCTCTGTTGGTCGGTGTATGAGGAACCAGATACGGACCCGAAATCTCGTCCGGGCGAACGCCGGTGCGCAACGAGTCGCTGGCCAACGCGACAACCGTGTCGAAGCAGTTGAACTCGTATGAGTGCTGTGTGTCGGCAAGCTGATGTGGCAGCGCCGCGACGAGGGCGGCTGGCGACTCAAACGAATAAAACCCGTCGCGTGGCTTCGGGAACTTCCCGAAGTCGAAATTAAACGTGGACGAAGTGTAGCGCTCAACTGCGCGCTGAAATGTGCTGGCCGCTTCCTGAGTGCATCCGCCGCCCCGCAGCACGGCTAACGTGTCGCGCAGTGCCGCCTGCTCGATCAGAAAGGAGGCTCGAACCGTTGCGGCCCTCGACGATGGCTGGAGCGCCACCAGCAGAGCGACTACGAAAGATGTGATCGCGAACGTCACAAGTCCAATGGGGATATGGCGGCGACGTATGGGCGAGCCGCAACTAACGCACCGGCTCAGGCACGCCAGGCCAACGGAGCTCGAATTCAAGCGAGAGGCTCGACCAGCGTTGCCCTGAAGCGCGCTTGTTGGGCTTCATAGGTGAACAGAATCGCCATCGAGATCGACATCCCAATTGCAAAACTCGAAATTCCGTCTGCGAAGACAGGTGTAGTTCGTAGACACTCCCATCGTCTCGTTGGCAAGCTGTTCATGGGCAGGCTTTGGCTTCGAGCATATGGAACCGCGGGTTCGTTCATTTCAAGGGCAAAGTTTTTGGTAAGGCGAGCGACCGGGGAAGGTTTTGTGTGAACCCGTCTGATTGGGCGGGCTGAGCTGGAAACTGCATCTCATAGGAACTGGTATTTCAGGATCAATCTGCCCGATTTAACGTCTTCCGGATAGTAGCGGAACAAGCAATTGGTCTCGAACCAATCCTTGCCGATCCGCCAGTTCACTGCGCCCGAGATCTTCTGCGTCTCCCATTGGCTGAACACGATGGACGCGGTTCCATCGAGATGCCCAGTCAGCTCCAGGTGCAGACCAGAGGGCAGATCCCCGTGCAGCCCACTCCAACCGCTCGTCACTAACTGGAAAACGTTGGTCTTTGTCGCATCCGCGATCTCGAGTGTCCCCGATGTTCGATCAGGTCGTGCGCAACCGTACGCCATCAGTGTGCCGATACCTAAAATCCAGAGATGCCTACCAGCCTTCGTTGAGCTCTCGTTCTTGGAATCTGCGCTCATGCTTGTGCCGAACTGATGTCGTGCTCCGCCCTGTTTGTTGATGTGATGAGGATGCTGTCCCAGCCTCTGGTTGGCGAGCGGTTTATTCGCCGTCTATGGGTTTCAGGGTGAGGGATCGCGGGTTTCTGAAAGGCATTGTGGCTGGCCGATATTTACGGGCTGCCCGGGGTGAACGGGGGCCATGGCGTGCGCTTGGAGCGATCGCGCCGGCTGATGCATGGGCGTAGGCCGATGTGGACTCGATGGTCAGGCCAGGCGGGCGTCTCAAGACCTGCCTGCTTTCGCCGATAACGGTCCAGGCTTGGTGGCGTGAACCGTTTATGAGTGGCGAGCTAGAAAAGATCATCCCGGCGTTGAGTGACGCCGCGCTGCTCGACATGATTGAATCCGATCCGGTGTTCTATCTCCCGGAAGCGCTCGCGCTTGCCCACGCCACCATCGAGGCTCGCGGAGGCCGGACTGTTCTCCAGATCCGGGTTTCCGACGCCAGCCATAAATTTTGCTGGTCGTGCCGGGCGGAACGGCCGCCCGCGGCGCGCTTCTGCCCGGAATGCGGCGCCCCGCTGAAGTTGCAGCCACAGTCCGATTCCCCCGCCGTCCCGACCACGAATCCGGAATCAACTGCTGCGCCACCTCCGGACGACCCTTCAAACGCGGCAGGGGATGCTGCGCCATCGCCGGAGATTGGTGCGAAGAGCGAGGCTGAGACTGTCCTTGAAGCCTCAGCTCCGTCCGAGTTCGCCGACCCGCCAGCAGTAGAGCCGCCCGCAGCGGAGGCCGCCTCAACTGACCTCGACCTCGCCGCGGCATTGACCTTGGTGCAGAAGACGACTCCCCCCGAGGCCGCCGGTTCAACCGAGACTGCAGCTCCGCCAGAAGTTTTGGCCGCACCTTCAACCGATGAACCCGAGCCGTCACTGGAGCCGGTCGCGGAGAAGGTCGCCGACCCAGCGGAGTCGGCGTCCGAGGTTGCGCTTCCGGCCAGCCCTGTTGACGCAACGGCCGACGTGGTTCCTTCGCCGAAGGCCGAGTCGGAACCCAACGGGTCAACTGAGTCTGTGGCGACGCCGCCGGTCAAACCGGCAGCCGAGCTTGAGAACGTCGAACCGTTGAAGCCGGTGCAGGGGACAGCGATTGCCGGGGCTGAAAGTTCAACTGAGACTGCGGCTCCGGCGGAAGTTTTGGCCGCACCTTCAACCAATGAACCCGTGCCGGCACTGGAGCCGGTCATGGACCAAGCACAGTCGACCTCGGAGGTTGCCCTTCCGGCCAGCCCTGTAGACGCAACGACCGACGTGGTTTCTTCGCCGAAGGCCGAGACGGAACCCAACGCGTCAACTGCGTCTGCGGATCTTCCGTCGGTCAAACCCGCCGCCGAGCCTGAGAACGTCGAACCGTTGACGTCGGTGCAGGAGACACCAATAGCAGAGGCTGCCGGTTCAACTGAGACTGCGGCTCCGGCGGAAGTTTTGGCCGCACCTTCAACCGATGAACCCGTGCCGGCACTGGAGCCGGTCGCGGAGAAGGTCGCCGACCCAGCAGAGTCGACGACCGAGGTTGCGCTTCCGGCCAGCCCTGTTGACGCAACGGCCGACGTGGTTCCTTCGCCGAAGGCCGAGTCGGAACCCAACGCGTCAACTGAGTCTGCGGCGACGCCGCCGGTCAAACCGGCAGCCGAGCTTGAGAACGTCGAACCGTTGAAGCCGGTGCAGGGGACAGCGACCTCCGGGTCTGCGGTGGCCGACACAAGTTCTACCCACGCTACCCAAGCTCAAGTTTCGTCCGCCGTGGCTGTCCCGCCGGTAGCACCCGAAGTTGCGCCCGTGGCGAAGAGTGTTTCGGATGAGTCGAGCTCGACGGGCGCGTCGCCGACGAATTTGCCGGCGGCGACGCCTGAGGCTTCGCCTTCCGCCTTGGTCCCGTCGTTGACGCCGGACGCACGGTCGAGCGCTGTCGCTTCTGAAGTGGCCAAGGCTGCGGATCCAACGCCCGAGGATATCCTCGCCAGCGTCATGGCGGCCTCGGGACAAGCAGAGCCGGAACCGGTGGTGCCGATCGAATCTGTGGTAAAGGCCGGGGCGGAAGCGACGATGGCGGCGGTCGTCGTGGAGGCGATGTCGACGTCACCTGTGGATTCGCCCGCCCTCGAGAGTGGGGTGGAGCACGCCGCGACGGCGACGGCGTTGCCTTCGCCCGACGTGGCCGTCCCGACCGGGGACGGTTCGGCTTCGCCTGAGGAATCGCCGACGGAAGCCGTGCCCGCGGAGACGAAGGAAGCGGCGGCGCCCAACCGTCCCACGCCCACGCTGGCTGCTCGCGGCCGTCGCCCGACGAAGCCGAAGTTGGTCCGGGCGCTGGCCGCGGGCGGAGTGCTCGCAGCGTTGGTCTTGGCGGGAACTCTGGTCCGGCCTTATTTACCGGGCCGTTCGCCGTCGCACCCGGCGGTGGCTGTCCACGCGCGTGCCCGTTTGACTGAGCCGTTTCTGTCCGCGTTGGAGCGATGCAAATCGGAGTATGACGCCAGCGCGGGCGTGGTTCGCCGCGAGCTGACGGAATCGATCGGTGTCCGGGGACGAGAGGCGGGTGGGTCGATGGGGGTTCGGTTGGTTAGGCTTCGAGGAAAGCATGTCGGCAGGATTGCCCGCGCTCGGGAGGCGCTGCGGGAGGCTGAGGCGGCCTTGGGAACGATGGGAGCGTCACCGGGTTTTCCGGCGTCGATCGCGGCCGACTTTGACAAATTCAGCCAGATCATCGCGCGCAACGAACGTTTCTTTTCCGCGACAGCGCCAGAGGCAGGTTTTGATCAATGGTACAACGATCATCCGCGCATGCAGGCGATCTATGGCCGCCTGCGGAAGGCGGCCGCCCGGTTTGATGATGCCAAGCAATCGGGGGCGCCGTCCGCCCAGCCGGTGAACCACGAGCAGCATTAAGACCTTGCCCGCCCCGGCGGCGTCTTTAGTCGCACCTCCCCGCCGTGCCGCGACCGAAAAAACCGGTGACAACCTGTGCCCACCGCCGCATCCTTCGCATGCAGGTCAAATGATCGACCGGCATCGCTGCCCATGAAGGAATTTAACCCGCTTGTTTCCTGCCTGAGAAAGGTTCGCGGATTTTTCTGCCTTGCCGTTGTCATCGTCAGGTTGGGGTATTCGCCGGAAGCTTTGGCCGAGCCGGCTGAGCCGACCGTGGCGTTGCCCATCCGGCTCGGCATCGCCGGGTTCGTCACCCCTCCTGAAGGCGGAGCGGCCCGGGAAAACAGCGAGATGCTGGTCGATGTCCTGACCAGCCGCCTGTCCGGAGTTGCCGGGTTCGAGTTGGTGGAACGACAGGCCCTTTGCCGTGCTCTCGATGAAATGGCGATGTCAGCCGGGCGGGTGGGTTCGGGTGAGGCGATCGTTCGCGCCGGCGGCCTCCTGCGCGCCGACTGGCTTCTGCTGGGAACCTTCGTGAAGGCGGATGCCACGAATTCTTTGCTGGCCCGAATCGTTGATGCCCGGACGGGGGTGGTGCGGGATCTGACTTGTTTGCCTTGGTCCGGCAGCAACGCGCTGACGGTTGCGGACAGCATCGGCGCCTTTGTTGAATCGTCCCGGAACTTTGTGCCGTCCTTGGGAAACCGGATCTTTCTAGCCCTGGGTGGATTTCAGGATTTGAGCGTCAATGATCGGTATCCCGAATTCGGACGAGACCTGCATTCGGCCCTGATGCGGACCTACGGCGGCAGCCGGGTCGCGGTGCTCGAGCGGACGATGATCAATCCCTTGCTGGAGGAGTTGCGGATGAACTTGAGTGGATTGAGCACCGGAGGTTCGACGGGGGCGTCGAATGCGCAACCCGCGTTCTTCCTCATCGACGGCATCTACCAGTCCTTTCACGACACCGACGCCAAGGTAAACGTCGTCGTCCGGGTGCAGAAACTTGGCGGGCAAGCGGTGACCTACTCGTTCAAGGAACCACCTGGCGCCGGACTTCTCGCGAAGATTGCCGATCGAGCCGAGGCGGCGCTGAAGAGTCTCTCGGCGGATTCTGCGCCGCCTGCGCCGGATGCGGAGTCGCAGCGACGTTTCAGCCGCGCTCAGCTGCTGCTGAAGCGGACGTTCAACGTGCCCCAGGCTGCCCGCGCGAAACAAATGGAGGAGGCCATCGCCGAGTTGGAGGCGGTGCTGCTGCTCGAACCCAGCCGTCTCGATGTCAAAGCGCTCCTGGCCGATCAGCTCATGGACCAACTCATCGATCGGCGGGAGCCCGCCCGCGAATACTATCAGGAACTCATCGCCGCCAGCTCGGATCCGCAACAGGTGAAAGTCTGGAAGGAGATCGTAGCGCGATCTTACCTGGGGCAGGATAACGAGCAGGCGTTGGCCTTGTTCTCACGTCTGGAAAAGGATGCCGCCAGCCCGGCGGAGAAACTGCATTATCTGGAAAGAATGGGTGAAGCCTATCATGCGCTTTACAAAGCGGGGCGGATCACTCTGGCCCAACGGCTGCCGCTCGAGGATGAACGCTGGCGTTTGGTGTTTCGAAACGCGGAGGCTGATGTGCAGGCGGGACGTTTCTCCGGCAATGCGATCTTCCGTGAGTTTGTGGACGCCTACGACAAAGCGACGCGCGGAAATCGCGCGGCCGCCGATGCGCATCTCGACCAGTTGACTCCGAAAATGGAGCGCGAGTTTCCGCGCTTCAAACCCTATCTGGTGGGCGCGTACACCTACCGGTTGGCCTCCACACTTCGTTATCCGACCAACGCGCCGATCGAGTTGTTTGGACGCTATCGTGAGATGCTCGAATGGAGCCGCGCTCACCCGTCCGAGATTGCCGCACCCGAGATGTTTTATCGGCAGGTGCTTCTGGGGGATTTGACGGTCCGCTCGGCGCGGTGGCCGCGCGCGATGGTTGAGGAGATCGCGGCGATTTTGGATCAGCAGGGCCGACCTTACCTCGATCCGGAGGCTCGTGATGCGCTCGACTTCGTCCGCGGCTACCTTTTCAAGACAAGGGAACTCTGGGAAAAGGCCATCGCGTGTTTCGAACCGCTCGGTGACCGGAAGATTCTCCTGCCGCAAGCGGGGCTCTGGCCTGAACGAAGCAGCTACAGCGGTCGGGTTGAAGCCGAGGACTGCCGCCGACGAATGGCCAAGGTTGCGACGTCACCAACGGCAACCTCGGGGCCGGCAATTGCCCGCATCGTTCTGCCGGAACCTCTGGCGGTATTTCCGGAGTCGGTTGGGTTCGCCTGCGACGGACCGCAGGTCTGGCTGGCCGCGGGCGAGACGCTCTACGAGTATCCCAAGGCGGGCGGACGTCCCAAACCGGTTTCGTTGACCACCACCCAGGGCTCGCCATTTCAGTCTGTCCTCGTCGCTGGCGACCGGGTCTGGATGGTCACGGAAGACAGCGGGTTGGTTGCATTCGACAAGACCACTCGCCAGGCTCGCCACTACACCGTTGCTGACGGCTTGTTGATGCCTGAGATCAATTCGATTTCTGAAGTGGGTGATCGCCTTTGGATTGGATTCGGCAAGGCGCTCAGCAATTCCCGGCTGGGCGGGCTCGGATATTTTGATCTAAAACAAAATCGTTTCATTGGCTTCGCCTCGGAACTGAAAACCAATTTCGGCGTGGCCGTGGCGGGCGGGGCGTATGACCGTTCGCTGCAGGACGCCAACGGTCCGTTGCGCAACCGTATTGAGGGGGTTTGTGCGGCCTCGGATGATTCGGTTTGGACGATCAGCTCTTATGGGCTGCAACGCTTTCAGTATGCGACGGGCCGCTGGACCGACGAGAAGCCTCCCAGCGCCTCCTTCTCCTGCCTGCAGGCCAACGATCGATTCCTCGTCCTCGGCTCTCACGGCCTCAACTATGGGTTGACCATCCTTGATCGCCGAAGTCGACAGTGGCGGACCGTTACGACGACGAACGGCTTGCCGGCCAACTCCATTCAGGCCATTGCGTTTGACCGCGATGACCGGCTCTGGGTTGGAGGTCGGGGGTGGCTTGCGCTCGTTGATCTGGGCACGCCTGGGACACCGGGCGTCAAGGCCGTTGCTCAGCTTGGCCCGCCGCGTCAGCGCAGCAAGTGGCTCCCGATCCCCGGTCGTGTGGAGCATCAGCGCGTGAGCGCCATTCAAGTTGACGGTAACGATGTTTGGTTTGCCGCGGACGGTGAGTTTTATCGATTCCCGCGTTCGGTGAACTGAAGGGGATGGGGCGCTTTCACGAGTTTCGGACGCGTGACCCCAGGCTATGAGCCGGCGAAAGTTCCACCTCACCCGGTTCGGATCCCGCAATGCGGGATCGAATCCCGCCCTCTCCTTCCCGCGTTACGCGGCCCAGGCTTGGGCTTCCGCCTTGAAGTGTTGCTGCGCTTCCTCGATCAGGCTTGGCAATTCGTCGGCGGTTGCTTTGGGAACTCCGAGCCAGCCCGCCAGCGTCCGGATGGTTTCCAGATCCGTTGGGTAACCTTCGGGATGTCCCAGGCCGGCGGCGTGCGCCAGCAGATCGGCCAGCTTGACCAAGCCGAGCTTGCGGTCGGCGGGCGTCTCAATTCCTTCCATCGGATCGCAGTAGTGCAGGATGGCCTGGCAGACCTCCGACGGGAAACTCCAGCGGCTGGCGACGAGCGCACCGATGAGCGGATGCGAGAATCCGATCTCCTCCATTTCGGCCGCGACGTAGTCGACGCCGGAGGTGCGGATGCGGTTGAGCACGGCGGGATACAGAGCTCGGGTCTTGGTGTTCGCCAGCAGGACGAACTGGCCGAGGCTGTGCAGCAGGCCCAGCAAAAAGACTTCGTCCGCCCATTGTCGGCCGACTGAATCGGTCAGGCGACGCGCGATGATGGCGGTGGCCAGGGAATTCTCCCAGACCAGACGATCGGCCGCCTCGCGTTTGACCATGCCGCGCAGCGACGACGCGATGACCGTCGAGCGCAGCTCGCCGAAACCGATCAACGTGACCGCTTGCTCGACGAAGGCGACGCGACCGGATTGAGCGAAGGCGGCGGAGTTGGCCAGCTTCAACACCGCGGAGGTCAGGCCGGTGTCCGAGGACAAGGCTTCTGCCACGGACGGCGCGTCGGCATCGGGATGATCAAGGAGCTTCAACACCTTGATCGCCGCCTGAGGCAACGGCGGGATTTGCTCGGCGCACTGGACGATCTCCTCGCGGTCGACTCCTTTGGCGAGTTGGCCGTCATACTGGGCCACTAAGTCATACGACGATGTCATGATCGCGACAAATGGCGCAACCTGGCTCACCTGCCTTGACCGGGCGGAGAGCCATGCTGCACTCGACGAATTCATCGGCAGGGAGAGACCGTTGCTTGAGACGCCACTTGCAGTCCAACTGCATCGTGGGTCGGACCTATCCCAGCGGACGGGAGGTGTGGGTCCCGAAAGTCCCGTTCGCCGCCGGCGTTGCGTGTGGAGAGCGACCCGGAGGAGCACGGCGGGGTCGACGCCTTGAATCATGACCGGCTTTTAATCAGACCCGACGCAAGGTGAGAATCGGGTTGAAGAATGCAGAGCACGAATCAAGATGAACGAATCAACGACGGTAGGCCGCATGACCAAGCAGATTAAGATACTGATCGCCGACGATCATCCTGTGTTTCGTGCAGGATTGCGGCAGGTCCTTCTCGCTGATCCCACTTTGGAGATTGTGCATGAGACAGGCGATGGCGCGGAGGCCTTGCGCTGGGCGCGGGAACTTAAGCCCGATATCGCCGTGCTGGATCTGGACATGCCGGGCATGCACGGACTGGAAATCGCGCGGGTCCGGCAGCGTGAGCGGCTGCCTTTTGAAATTGTTTTTCTTACCACCTATCGCGAGGAGGACATGTTTGACGAGGCGGTGAAAAAGCTTGGAGCCAAGGGCTACGTCATCAAGGAAAGTGCCGCCGCCGACATTCTGCAAAGCATTCATGCTGTCGCGGACGGTCGGCATTACATCAGCCCGGCTCTCGCTGGCATTCTGCTCAAGCCGCAAGTTCCGTCTGCCCTCGATCGCCTCACCCCCGCGGAACGCCGGATACTCAGGCTGATCGCCTCGGACAAGACCAGCAAGGAGATCGCCGATGAGCTTGGCCTGAGCCCGCGCACGGTGGAAAATCACCGCACCAACATGAGCGCCAAGCTGGGCCTGCAAGGCAGCCACAGTCTGCTCAAGTTCGCCTTCGACCATCGGCCCCGACTTTGAGCAGAGTCGTTCTCAAACGCCCGCAGCGCGAGCGTTCAAGTGGCGGAGAGGGTAGGAATCGAACCGTACCCCGGCCCGCGGTGCGGACCGACAGCGGTTTTGAAGACCGCGGGGGCCACCAGGCACCCATCACTCTCCACGGGTAGTTAGTGAGTTAACGAATTGGCGATTCAGTGATTCCGTTCGGCCGAGCGCCGCGGTGAGGGAAAGAAGGTTCTGACTCGGACAGAAATCTGATTCGCTCCGGCGGCTCGGCTTCAATCGTCAACTGCCGGGCCAACCAAATCATCGTCGGCTGCGGACGGTACGGAGGACGATCTCCGGATCGGGAAATTTTCCAGTGGCCAACTTCGAGTGGATCAGTTCGTCGTTGACCTTGATTTCGAATGCACCTCCGCCGGACGGAATCAGCGTGAGCGATTCGATGTCCTGTTTGAGCTTGAGCAGTTTGTCCGCCAGACCGACGGCATGCGGCTCGTAGTTTCAAGCGGTGCAATACGCGATCGTGATGCGCAAGGCCATAGTGGCGGCACGGTAGGAGATGGGGCCGCGAGGGTCAATGGGTCTTTGCGCTCCTGCGCTCCTGCATCTGCGAGTAAGCATTTTTAACCGCGGATTCGCGCAGATAAACGCAGATTGAGGACGGACGGGAAACGCCGGTTAAGGCAGTTTTTGGAGCCCGGGGCGTGCTTGGCCAGTGGTTACTTTCGAACAGCGCCCTGGCGTTCTGTTCTGTGTTCAGCGGCGTCGAGGCGCGGTTGCCCCTTTTAGCGGTGGATCGGGGACCAGGGCCATGGCGGTTGATCTGGATGAGACACGCCGTGAGGCGTCCGCATGGGACGCGGACTGGATGTGGTCCAAGAACTCCAAGGCTGCCGGATGAATGCCGTTGGCGGGAAGGATGACACCGATGGTCAGCGGCTTGGGGTCCGGGGTCAACGAAAGCAGTTTCAATCGCGTGCCGACCAGGCACTGAAGCGACGAAGGCACCACCGCGACGCCTGCTCCGGATTCGACGGCGGAAATCAGGCTGGAGACGCCGTCATGTTCTTCACTCGCCCGTTTTCGTCCGCGGACACTCGCAAAGATCGTCGCGAGGAGATCGTGGTAGTCGGGATAATCCTTTTGGCTGTAAACGATCAAAGACTCGCGCGCAGCTTCCGTCACGGTCACGGTCCGTCGTCGGGCGAAAGGGTGGGAATGCGCCACGGCGAGCCGCAAGGGTTCGTGACCAAGCTCCTCGAACCGAAAGCCGCGGAGGGCGTTGCCGGCGGGGCGGACGGAAACGGCGAGATGCAACTTGCCGTCGCGCAGCCCCTGCAGCATTTCCTCGGTGGCCAGGTCGTGCAGTCGGACGCGGACTTCGGAACGCCCGGCTTGGAACGCGCGCATGGCCGGGGGCAGGATGCGCGCCGTGAGAGTTGGTGCATAGCCGACGTGCAGTTCGGCGTGCCGTCCGGTGGCGGCGGCATGGGCGGCTTGGATCGCGTCTTCGACCCGTTGCAACACCGCCTTCGACTCGGACAGAAAGACCCGGCCGGCTTCCGTCAGGCGGACGGATTTGGCGCCGCGGGAGAGGAGGGAAAACCCGAGTTCCTCTTCCAGGTCGCGGATCTGACGGCTGAGGGCGGGTTGTGAAACGTGCAGCTTCACGGCGGCGCGAGAGACGTTTTCGGTTTCGGCGGCGGCGACGAAATAGCGGAGGTGCCGTAGTTCCATGGCCGGATTAACCCTGACAGGCTCCACGAATTCGAGCTGAAATTGGCGGCGAGTGAAAGCGCCGTGCAGCTCGAAGTTGTTGGTAAGAGTTCATACTTGGCCGGACCGCGGGCTTTCAGCCCGCAGCGGCTTGGGCCGGCGACGACGCCCGAAGGTTCGAGCGCGCAAGGCCGATTCCACCCGCTGCGGGCCATAGGCCCG
>JBGARF010000049.1:0-36687 GCA_044230345.1 Limisphaerales bacterium | reverse complement strand
GGACCGGAGGTCCGCGCTCCGGTTGGCGCGACGCAGGAGGGCCCCTGCGGGGATCAACCCCTCGACGAAGGGCTGGCAACTTGCGGCACCACCGCGCCGATTTCGTCTGCATGATACGAGCTTCGCACCATCGGGCCGCTCGCCACATGGACAAACCCAAGCGCACGCGCCTGCTCTCCCAATCGGTCAAACTGTTGCGGAGCAATGAACTCAACCACGGGCAAATGCCGCAGCGTCGGCTGCAGGTATTGTCCCAAGGTGAGGATGTCGCAACGCGCCGCGCGCAAATCGGCCATCGCTTCCAACACCTCGCCCTCGGTTTCGCCCAGGCCCAGCATCAAGCCCGACTTCGTCAGCACCGATTCTTCTCGCTTGTCTTTGACCCGTTTCAATACGGCGAGCGAGCGACGATAGGTCGCCCGATGACGAACTGTCGGCGTCAATCGCTCCACGGTTTCCAGGTTGTGATTATAGATCTCCGGCGCCGCGGCCAACACGACGTCGATGCTCTCCTCGCGATCGAGGAAATCCGGCACGAGCACTTCAATGACAATACCGGGGTTGGCCGCCCGCACCGCTTCGATCGTTTTTCGAAAATGTTCAGCGCCGCCATCAGCCAGATCGTCGCGAGCCACCGCCGTGATGACGACATGCTTCAGCCCCATCCGGCGGGTGGCCTCGGCCACGCGCGCGGGTTCATCCGATTCCAGGGCCAGTGGTTTGGCCGTGCTGACGGCGCAGAACCCACAAGCCCGGGTGCAGCGATCGCCGGCGATCATGAACGTGGCGGTCCCTTTGCTCCAGCACTCCCAGTGATTGGGGCATTTGGCGCTCTCGCAAACCGTGTGCAGCCGCAAGCCCGCCAGGAGGCCCGCCGTTTGGGCAAATGTATTGCTGGTTGGCAGCTTCAGCCGGAGCCAGGGGGGAATACGCGGCCGGTTCACCGGCGGTTCGAGCACACTCATCTTCAATCCTTGTTGAATCCCTCGTCGTGCCACCATTCCTCCAACTCGTCCGGCCCAAAATCCGCCAGAACCCGGCCATCGACCTCGATGACCGGCGCGAGGTCCTGCCCCGAGATCCGAACCATCTCTGCCATCGCAGCGTCGTCCTCGATGACATCGAGGGTCTCGTAGCTGACGCCGGTTTTGTCCAGCCAACGGATCGCCTTGTGGCACCAGGGACAATAGGACTTGATAAACAAACGCACGCGTTTCGGCTTCATGATCAGGCTTCGGTCAAAAAAGTATCACTATGTTCATAGCATGGCGCGCAGCAGCAGAGGAGCGTCAGCGGGCCGCTCCCGGTATTCCACAGCTTGTGCTTCTTCCCCGGCGGAATGGCGATGGCATCGCCAACCTTCACGTCCCGCGTTTCGTCCTCAATGCGCATGCGGCCTTCACCCGCGGTGATGTAGTAGATCTCTTCAGTACGCGCGTGGTAGTGCTCCTGCGTGGCCGCGCCCACCGGCAGCCGGGCCTCCGCCAGGCTTTGCTGCCGGATGCCCGAATTACGATAGGCCAGCAACTCGCGGATCTCCGAGCCGTCCTTGGTGATGAACGGCGGCGCGCTGTGGATGCTGACAATGTCCATAAAGCACCGGCATGCTGGACAAATCGGCCGGCTGCGGGAAGAGAAAAACCAACCCCGGAACGGACGAACCGTCCCGGGGTTGGCATGAAGCACCGCAATCCACTCCCTGCCCCGGCTCAGCAGCCGGAACGCGAGGACGTCACTGGCCGACCACGCGGAAGAAACCCGTGGCCGTCGCTGGCTTCTCGACGGTCGCCGAACGGGCCGTGGTCGGCAGTCCGAGGTTGATCCATTCACCGGCGCTCAGGGATTCTCGAGTCTGCATCTGGAACGGACCCACTCCGCCAATCCAGCGAATCTCCAGGTCCAAGGTGGCCGGAACCACCGAGGTGATGGACAAGGGATGCGGCACCGACACCGGGATTCCCGCCGCCGACACTTTGCCGATCAACGCGATCTCCGCGTCGCTCAACACCCGCGGATGGAACTGCACGCTGTTGCAATTGCCCAGCGCGTTGTCGCCGTCGTTGTCCGCAAACAGCAACGCCGTGGCACCGACCGACCAGCGGCCATCCACGCCTTCACCCAAGGTCTGCTGACCGACCAACGTGCCGTCGATGTATTTCTTCAACGTGCGGGAGGTCAGATCGAAACTGAAGGCGAACCGGTACCAGGTGTCGCCGAGAATCGTCCCGTGATAGAGGCCCCCGATACCCACGCCGCCGCCGGACGAAGCGGGTCGCACAAACAGGCTCGCATCGTCGTTGTTGTTGGTCCGCGTCTGCCAGAGAGCATGCCAGTTGTTGATCGTCGACGTCGGAAACATCGAATCCATGATCAGCGTGTATTGGTTGATCCGCTCGCCGCCGCCGTTGCCCGGGCTGCCCGGGACGATGACATAACCGTCGGCGGTGCTCCCGGCCGCATACTGCAGCACCGCGGCGTCTTGCGTGCCGATGGGCAGAGTGAAGAACGTCGTGCCAAATTCGGTGTCCGGAAGAGCCGACATGTTCCGACCCACGGTGGCCCGGAAACCAGACTCGAAATTGGCCTGGTCATTGAAGTCCCATTGCCCGGAGACCGTGGGAATGCCGTTCGCATCCGGCCCGCCCAGCGCCTCCAACTCCGCGTCGCGCATCTTGTAGTTTCGGAATTGAACGCTGTTGAGGTAACATTGGAGGCCGTCGCCGTCGTTGTCGCCGATCAAGATCGCCCGATCCAACATGGCATGGCGACCGTCCAGCCCCTGCCCGTCCCACGACGCCTGATCGGCAAACTTCACGCCATCGATGTATTTGGTGATCATCGACGACGCGTCCACCGCAAACGCCACGCGGTGCCAATTGCCCTTCGTGAGGGCGCCGGTTCCCGAGTAGTTGCCGCTGATCCCGATGCCACCGGATGCACCCGAGGCGCTGCCAAAGTTGGCGAACAACTCGCCATCGGAAGTGTTGGCCAGGGTGTCGACCTGAACGAACGAATACCATTGCCCCGATTGAACCGGGATGAAGACGTCCATAATCAGGGTCCATTGATTGACCTTGGTGGCGGTCTGGCTGCCGTTCGGGACTGCGCCATGGCGCATCATCAAGCCGATCGTATTGTTGACGGCTGCCGGCAACTTGATCACGCCGGCCGGGAATCCGCCGATGCTGGGAATGCCAAAGGAAGTCGTCGTTCCAAACTGCGACTGGGCCGCGGTCGGGCCGCCGTTGCCACCCAGAAACTCCAGCGGCAATCCGATGGTCGCCGACAGATCCGCATTGAAGTCCCATTGCCCGGTGATCGACGGCGGCTGATCGATGCCACGAGTCGTGAAAGTCCAGGACTTGGTGATCGGCGATCCGCCGTCGTTATAAGTCAACTGCACGGTGTAAGCCGTCCGGAAGTTCAACGGGCTGGACGGTTGATGGGACACCGTGACCACCGCGCCATTTCGAGAGATGGACGGGGTCACCGCCGACCCGTTCAGCGTCATCTGAATGCTGCCATCCGCGACCGCTGTGGCGCGGTCCCAGATCTGGGCGGAGATGGCACTCTCGACCGGCACGTCGACCGCGCCGGGGCTCGGTGAGGCGATCCGGACGTAGGGCGGTTGGGCCAGGCCCGTCACGCCGCGGTAGGAGCGAACAGAGCTCGCGCTGGCCAAATCGTTGATCAGCGTGCGAGCACCCGTGGCGAGGTTGATGGAAAAGAACTCGCAGCTCGCACCGCCGTTGCCTTCCTCATAGATGAGGCGCATGCAATACACCCCGGCCGAGGCGACATAAAAATCGAAGATCGTGTCTCCGGCCCCGCGTCCTCCGTCAAACGAACCCAGCACGGTGGCAGCCGAAATCACGTCCACCGGATCCCGCCCAACGCTCACTTCAAAACCGTCGTCGCTGTTGACCCCGAACCGGTAGTAGCCCGCCGCCAAATCGAGGTACATGAGCGCTTCAGTCGAAAAATCGTTTTGGTCGCCCGCCGCGAGGCCGGGGAACGGTTGATCGCCCGAAATGCTGCCCGCCGATTGCCCGGCCTGCTCAAAGTTAATCGGGCCGTCCACGTTGTAGGATCCGTCCGGGTTGGGCCCTGGCGTTGCCGAGTTTTCAAACGGCAATCCGGTCGCGGTGTTAATCAAGGTTCCCGACAGCTGCGAACGCGTCCGCGCCAGGGAGTTCGGCAAGCCGGCGCCGGCCGCCTGCACCGTCCGATAGGTCAAGCCCGGTTGGATCCCCGAGCCCGCCGGATTCGCGTAAGCCGCCGCCACACTGATGTAGTTGGCCACCGTAAAGCCGAACGTGTTGGTCTGGCTGCGCGAAGGCACCCCGTCATCGGCATAAACCACGGTGTAGCTATGCGTCGAGCCAGCCGCCAGCAACCCTGGCGTATAAGCGATGGTGGTCAGCGCCCCGACCTTGGAAATGTTCGGCACCACCGGCGCCCCATCGAAGGACAGCAGGATAGAGCCATCCTTCACGGGCACCGATCCATCCTGCAGGGTCACCCGGACGGACGGCGTGCCCGGAATTCCGTTCCCACTCGGACTGGCCGAGTCGAGCGACGGACGGGTCTCCGCGACGGTCACATCGAGTTTAACCAAATCCGTGTAGGTGTCAGCACCGCCGGACAGTCCCGCGTTGGGGCTATGCTGAATTCCAACGATCACGGTGCGTGCACCGATCGGCACGGCACTGGTCCGAACATACTTCGCCCAATCGTGCAAATGCGTCGTGGTATCGAACACCGTGACGCCGTCGGCAAAGGTGGTGAAAAATGCGCTCGTCACCCGATCCAACGCCACCGTTCCGCCCACTTGGGTGTTCGCCGCATCCATAAACTGAAGGGTCAAATACGGCTTCTCCGGGTTGCTTCCCGGCGTGCCGTAGGAAGCCAGCCAGGCGCTGAAGGTATACTGAGCCCGACCTCCATCGATGTCCGCGGCCGAAGCGCCAGCCAACAGGTTCACCACCTGAGTCATGGGGATGGCAAACGCCGTATCCTCGGTGCTGCCGCGGTGACGCCAGCTATACATGCTCCCCGGGCCTTCGGAGTCGGGAATCGCCGGCCCCGTAAAATAGGCGGCGGAATAGTTGTAGCCCCGACAAATTCCCGTCCAACCGGCCGGGGTCGCGTCGGACCCAGTGGTGTCTTCAAAGCTCCCGTTGACGATCAGGTCAACCGCGTTGACGGAACCGACGAAGGCCAACCCCCCGGCCAGGATGGCCAGCCCCTTATTACTTCGCGCAACTTTCATACAATGCATTGGTTTGAGTTCTGAGATGGAACGTCGGCACCGTAACAAACCTTTGGCGAAACGCAATTCTGCAGTCGGGTTTGGACCACCTTGTTTACTTCCTGTAACCCGCCCGCCGCACGTCCGGCGTCGGCCTACACTTCGCGCCCCCGCCGACCAGGCATGCCTCCCCTTGCCGGCCCACCGCAATTTCAATATCGAAATGCCCCAATGCTCGGTTCAAGCAGCTTCAGGACGGGTTCCAGGTGCTTTTCGTAGTTCCGCCAGCGGCCCATGGCACTGGTGTAAAGCGGTTTGCTGACCGCTTCGTAGGTCGGCGAGGCCACCGGCTTGTCCCGCAAGCGATCGCGATACTGCAAGACCCCCGCTTCCCAGGGCAGCCCGAGAAACTCCAAAACCCGGCGCGCCTCCCGTTCCAACTGCAGCACGGTGTCCTCATAACGCACCTCAATCCAGCCCTCAAACCGGTCCCGCAACTGTCGCCAGCTTTCCATGTCGTGCGCATACCGCTGCGCGGTTCGCTCCAGGGTCAGAAAGGACACGCTGTTCGGATTGAGCGGGAGGAACTGCATGAAACAGCTGACTACGACGTCGCGCGGATCCCGCAAGGCCAACACCACGCGCGTTTCCGGCACCAGCCGCAGCATCGCCGGCAGCAGCAGGGTCAGGGTCGGATTCTTGTCCAAATGCATCCGTCCCCCGATGGGTTCGTTCAACGCCGCCTCCAGGTAACCAAAATATCGGGAGCGCAGGGCCACCAGTCGTTCCGAGGGGATCGCGTCCAATGCTTCAAGCCCAGGCACCGGAGTGGTTCGGCTTTGCCACATGGACGGAAAGATGTCGCGGGCAAACGCCTCCCGTTCGTCCGAGCTGACCAAATCCGAATGGCTGTCCAGCACCTGCTCCAAAAGCGTGGTTCCGGTCCGCGGAAACCCGCAAAGGACGGCATGGCGTCGCGGCGAAAGCTCGTTCGAAGCCTGGGCACGCCAGCGTCCAAGATGATCAGCTGTCACCCCGGAGCCCACGTCATCGAGATGCCGCAGCAACACCTCGGACTCGCGCCAAAAGGGCGCTTCATCCGCCCGCACGATTTCCTTGCAACGCAGCATCGACGCCATCGCGTCGTCAAACTGTCCGGCGCGATCCAGCAACTGGGCCAACTCCGCCCAAGCTTGCGCCTGAAGCTGTGGATGCACGGCCGCATCGTCTGCCAGCCGACGCAAAAGGGATTCAGCGGCCGCGTCCTGCCCGGAACGGCGCAGGAGTCGAGCCTTGATCAAGGTCATCGCGTGATACTCTGGATCGAGCTTCAGGCCTTCCTCCACCAGGGACAGCGCCTCCTCCAATCGATGACGGCGCTCGCATTGCAGCGCCAGTTCGAGGCGGGTATCGGTCAACGCGGCGTTCAGGGCCAGCGCCCGGCGAAAACAATCGGCTGCTTTGTCCGGCCGAAAGATCATCCGGTAGCTTTGCCCCGCAAGATGGAGCACATCCGCCCGGCGTCCGTTGATCTCGATCAGTCGATCGAGCAATTCCTCCGCGCGGGCAATTTCGAACCGTGCACCAAACGCACGGCTGGCATCCACGAGCGCCAACGAGTTGTTAGGACATCGCCGCACCGCCCGGTCGAACCCCGCCAGCGCCTCATCAAATCGGTTCAATTGCCAAAGCGCCCGCGCCTGTTGCAGGTCGGGCAGGTCCGGACCCAAGGGTGAGATGGGCCCCGGCGGGCGCAGGCTGCGGGTGCGGGTGGCGCGCTTTGACATGGCCCGACTCTACCGCAAGGGCCAACGATTGACTACGCCGGCGTGGCCCGGTGGCCCGACCGCCGAGGGCGCCAACCTCCGGTCACGGCCGGCACTCAACGCTGTTCCGTGGGGCGCGGCGTCACCAAACGATAGGTCCGCGCGCCCGAGCCAACGGCACCCGGAATCTCCAGGGTTTGCACGCGATTCGTCGGCGCGGCCTCAACGTCGGTCCAACGGTTCCACGCCCCGCTTCCCAAAGCATCGGTAAACTCGATCGCATAAGTCCGGTTCGAAACTGCGTTAAAGGTCAGCGTTGCCCCGCCCGGGAATCCCGCCAACCCGACCGGATCGACTCGCAAATAACTTTGTGCATCCCGCGGATTGGTTCCGGCGATATACTCCGCCCGAGCAGTCATGGTGTCCCCGTCGACATCTGCATTGGCATCCGCCGGATCGCTCGGATTCAAACCATTGGCCAGCTCCCATTCGTCCGGAAGGCCGTCGCCATCGCTGTCCGCCACCACGGTAATGGCAGCGCCCGCGCTCAGGATGCCTCCAATGCTCGCGGCATTGGTGACAACGACCGAGTACGTGGCGGTGGCCTGAACGTTCGTGAGCAGGAAATACGCGACGGTCTGGGTCGAGTCCTCGAACTTCAGGGTCACGCTGCCGCGCCGCCATCGGTAGCCGATCGGCGAGGTCGCCGTGTTGGTCACGCGAACGCTCAACGTGACATTGGCGCCGGCGACGACGGATTGGCTGAGGGGTGGCTGAATGATCGTCGGGTTGATGAGCAAAACCAAGGAGGCGGGCGGGCTCAGGACGGAAACGATGCCATCGTCCACGCGCACGGTATAACGTCCGGCCTCGGTCAGCCCAACATTGGTCAGGGCCAGCGAGGAACCCGTCGCGCCCGGGAGATCGACGCCGTTAAACTGCCATTGGTATCGAAGCGGCTCCGTGCTGGTGGCAA
This sequence comes from Limisphaerales bacterium, assembly GCA_044230345.1. Lineage (GTDB taxonomy): Bacteria > Verrucomicrobiota > Verrucomicrobiia > Limisphaerales > JADJPG01 > JBGARF01. The sequence goes on along the minus strand of JBGARF010000049.1, from coordinate 28,694 downwards.
ACACGCTGAAGAGCACATTGCTGCCGGGCCGCGCCTGAACACTGCGCGGCGGCGTGACAATGTTGGCCGCCTGGAAAATCGTCAGCAACGCGCCCGCGCTTTCCACGCTGCCGGCTTCGTTAAACACCACCACGCTATAGGCCCCCGCCTGGTTGAATTGCAGGCCCGACAGAGTCAGGGTCGCATTCGTCGCGCCCGGCAGGTTTGTCCCCTGCCACCGCCACTGATAACGGAGCGGAGGTGCGCCGCTGGACTGAACGGCAAAGGTGGCATTCCCAAACCGAGGAGCGGTCTGGTTGGCGGGTGGAACGACGATGGCTGGCAACGAAGTAGTCGCTGGTATTCGGCCGGGGGTAGCCGCGGCCGCCACCCAGTTGGTCGGATCATCGGCGTAGGCGGACAATGCCCGCCGCTGTAACGACGGCCCGCGGCCATCGGCCAGCACCGGCCACGGCGCGCGATCATCATAGCGCACCGCATCAACGGTGAGATACGCAACGCCATTCGTGTCGGGCAAATCCGGGCGCTTCAGCTCAAGCCGCTCCCCGCTGTCCTGCAGGCTGCCCCCAAACGGGCCAAAGACAGCCACCGAGGCGGGCACGCCGTGCCGCGCGCGAAACTCGCCGGCTTCACTACTCACCACCAGTACGATGCCGCCGGCAGCGAGGGTCACTCCCGGCGGAAACTGAAAATCAACGCCGTTGATTCGCCATGTATTCGTCGGGTGCAACGCATCGAACAAAGCCACGTTCGTGCCGGCGATGTTCCGAAGTTCGATGAAAGCGTCCCCCGTCAGCGCCGGATGATAGTGAATTTCGCTCAACACCACCGGACCAACCCGCGGACCTGCATTCGCAGCCCCGGGCGTCGCCACCGCTTGCGGCGGGAACTGCACCTCGCCCACGCTGTTGACGAAACGTCCGAAGGAAACCCCTTCCGCCGCCGCCTCAAACTCGAAGCCATGGCTGTATCCCGTCAGGTTGCTGGAAGCGTTGCCCGAGAAAAGGAACACGGCCTCACCCCGGGAACTCAGGGTGAAACTGTTGCTCGAACCCGGAGTTGAGTTGAATTGCGATTCGCTCAACACCAGGAATCCGCCCGGAGCGATCACGGTTCCGTCCGGGATCCGATACTTCATCGGCCGAACCGAATCGTCGGTCAAAAACCAGCCGCCGACATTCGCGGGCAGAACCGACGGGTTGAACAGCTCGATCCAATCGCTCGCGGGTGGCGCGCTCGCGGTGAGGACCTCGTTGATCACCACCGGCACCAACGCCGCCGGGACATCAGCCGCCCCAGGGGATCCCAAACTGGCCCCGCCCGCCTTCCACGCAGCCGCGCCGCCCGAACCCGGCCCGCCTGCGCCGCTCGCCGGCACCAGAGAAAAGCCCAACCCCGCCGCCGCTTGCGGCCACGCGGGCCCGTTGTCATACGCCACGGAAAGGACGACGCCACCATTGAATGGACGGGAGATGGCGATGGTCTCGCCCTGATTATCCAGACGGCCACTGTAAACACCATCGTAGGCCACACCCGGATAACGCGTCGCGAACGCGGCAGGATTTCGCACCAGCAAATAGAATTGCCCCGGCCTTAAGATCGTCCCGGGAGGAAAGGTGAAGTTGAGGCCGCTGCTGAAGGTAAACTGACTCACGCCGTAGGCCGACTGGCCGGCATTCTGAATTTCAAGGAATTCGAATTCATCGCCGCTCACCCCCGGCGCCCCAGGCGGATCATACATGATCTCGGTCACCCTCAACGGCGAGCGCAGGCCAAAGGTCGTCTCGGCCAACGCGCTCCACTCAGCCCCCGCCTGCACGCGCGCCTTGACGTTCAACCCGTCGGTCACCGGAAGTTTCAACCGGGTTCGCGCCAACAACTCGGGCCGCAGCAGAAAATCCGGATTCCCGACCGCCGAGTTTAGCCCGTGCACCGCCAGCACATTGACGCCCGCGCTCAGGCGAGTTCGAAAGGCAGTCACGTCGATCTCCTCCGAAGTCATCGCCAGGCGCTTCTCACGATCCGCCGTCGCCACCGAGTTCCACGACACCGCCGCTGGCGCATTCCGGCGGGCAATCTCCTGCCCGTTCAGATACGCCACAAACCCGTCGTCGTAACCAATCCGCAAGATCAACTGGTCCGCCACGAGACCCGGGTCAACGTCGAAGTTCACCCGCCAATACGCGCCCGCCGTGCCGCCACTCGCCATCGCCGACGGCAGCGTCGCCGCCCACGTTGGGTCCGCCATCGACGCGATGGTTGCCGGCGCTGCCAGCACCACAAAATCGGTCAGCACGGCATTTCCATTGGCTGCCCGGCCGGGGCCATTGCTCGGCAGGGAACCGTCCTCGAGCGCCTCCACCCGGAATCCGGTGATGCCGACCAGCGGCGTGACCACGGTGACCTCATACGTATTCGTGGTCGGACTAACGCCGCCGATCAACACGGCACCATCCAACAAGACGCTCGCCGTCGCTCCTCCCGCGGCGGCCACCGCCACGGGCCGCAAAGGCAGCCACGTCGCGGCGATATCGCCCCGGTTGGTTTGTCCATCGGCGAACAACGCGCGATCATCCGTGGTCGCGGCCAACCGAAACTTGCCGAGCGCCAACTGGCCGGCCACGCCGTGCCGCAGGATGAAGGTCAACCGTGTTCCGTCGACGTAGCCCACATTGGAGACGGTCTCAAACACCGCCACCGCGCCCCTGCCCTTCGGCAAGTACGACTGATTCTCAAAAATTCCCCAGCCCGTCGTCAACGCCTGCCCGTCGATCGCCAGATTTGCACCGCGGGCGGTCTCCGAAAAATCCGCCGTCGCACTTTGCAGCGGCACGTTGACGGGGACAATGGCCGCGGACAAATCAAAGCCCACGGCGTTCGGTCCGGAGGTCCAGCTCGCATCGCTGAAGCCCGCCTCAACCCAGGTGGTGCCCAGGCTGTTGTCGGTTGGCACCTGCACCCGAACCACACTGTTCGAGGAAACCAGGGTCGTCGTGGGACGATGCGCGAGCGCGCCAGGCGCAACCGCGCCGCCCGCCAGGCGCGGGTCGGAGCCATCGACGGTGAAATAGATCGTGCCTGCGGACGCCTCCAGGTCGACCTCCGTTCCGGCCGGAACGTCCCCCGACCCGGGATTGAACACCGGCGCAGCAACGGCGGGATAAAGACCGGCCAGACGATACTGATTCAAAAGAATCTCCGCCCTGGTCGGAAAGTAGTCGTTCAGCAGGCGGTTCAGCTCGTTGGTCCATTCGACGTTGCGGGTGTATGGCGGGTTGCGTCGCACATCGCCCCAGCGCGCCGACTCGCCCACCACGGCTCCAACCAATTCGTCCGCCCGCGCGCGCCAGCGTTCGGCCGCGGGCCCAGGCGTCAACGCGCCACCCCCGAGCAGGTGTTTGTTCGCATGATCAGCCCAGCGCAGGCGGAACTCCGGATTGGCGCGCAGCCGTTGGAAAATCCGCGCCGGACACTGATCCAAATCGAAGGCCAGGTTGAACTCCTGCGGATACCAAAAGGTGTATTCCATGTCCCAGACGTGGAATCGGAAACGGCCCTCGGGCGATCGCCGGCGAATCGCGCGCATGTTGTTCGCGATCGTGCTCAGCGGGCCGTCGTGGTTGCTGGCGTACTGTTGCAGCATCATGTAGTCGATGAAATCGTCGACCTCAAGGTAGCGCTGCAGCACGCCATACTGCGCCGCGCTTTCCAACCCGCCGTTGACGACGGTCATCATCTGGTTCCAGGCATCGATGGTGCCGGCGTCGACCTCCGGGGCACCGCGGCGGGTGATCACGTCATACTCGGATTTGTCGCCCCCCTGATAGATCTCCGCGAAGCCTTCATCCGTCTTTTCCACCGGATTGTAGAGCCCCCAGTAGAGCCCGTTCAGGTAGAGATGCACATAGGTGGCGTGACCATCGAGCTTGCCCATCGCCTGCGCGCTGTCGCGGGCCCAGCCATCATGGATATACTGGGACTGCTCGATGTCCGGCTGCCGAAAGTCCGTCCAACCACGACTGCCTTGGGCGCGCAGGACGAGGTTGTCGAACTCCGCCACCGGCGCATTTGGGAACAACGGATAGCGGAGCCGCCCGGCGCCATACCGATTCTTGAACTTCAATTGCAGGGAATGCTTCGGGGTGGTGGCGTTGGGCCGCCAGCCCGTGCCCCAGACGCGGACGCCGCAGTTTTCCTGGAAGCCGGAGGACCCGTCGGGCCGGATCAACTCCACCGACGCCGCACGCTCCCAGTTGTCGCCCACCTGCTCCGAGTTGAAGTAGATTCCGGTCGTCGACCCGAACAAATCTGGCGTCGGCAGCACGATCGACAACGTTGGAATGCTTCGCAGATTGGCCACCATTTCGTCGCGGTACAGGTCGTTGGTCACGACCTTGGGATCCATCGCGTAATCCGCCGCGCCGCCACTCCAGGCGGCCGGCAGTCCGGGCGGGTTGGCCGGCTGCCGAAGAACGTCCTGAAGGAACAGATAGGTTTGGGTGTCCACGTCCGACGGCTGCAATCCGGTCTTGAACGCCGCCGCCCGCACGGCCGTGGTGGTGGTGATACGCACGGTCGCCAACGGCGTGGATGTGGCATTGGCCGAGGTCACAATCACGCCGTTCAGCAAGGACGGCACGCTGTTGTTGGTGGTGTAAACCAGCGTTGCTCCCGGCGTGGCGCACGAGATGACTGCATCGAAGGGAACGTCGAAGAATCCCCGGTTCACACTGAACCGGGTGTCCGCCACAAAGCCCGAAACGTTCACCCCCGTGTTGGCCGTCCCCGGCGTCGGCTGAAGAAAGTAACCGTTGGTGCCATTCAGCGTGCGCCGCGCCCGCAACTCCGGCACCACCAGAAAATCCCGATCGCCGGCCGACAGATTCAAGGCGTGGATGGCCAATACATTATCCCCGCTTCGCAGGAGTGACGACGGCACGCTGATCTCCTCGCCCGCACCAGCGAAACGCCCGGCAAGTGCACTCGCGTCCCAAGGCAAAACTCCTGCCGGCGCATTGCGCCGGACCACCTCCACCCCGTTTACATAAGCCACCAGCCCGTCATCGTAACGCAGGCGCAAGGTAAGCTGATCATACGCACCCGAAGCCACGAACGGGATTCGCAGCCAGGCCGAGGCATTGATTCCTTTCATCGACAATCCGACATCGCGTCGAATGAGCGGCGCGTAGCCCGAATTCCCGGCGGATCCAAACGCCCGCACTTCCGCCACCTGCAAGTACCTCGGGGCGCCAACGTCCAGGTTGCGGATCTCAATCCATTGCCCTTCAAAAACGCCGCCCGGGTTCAAGTCCGCCGTCAGGATGTCGACTCCGCCGACCCCGGAGTTTGAGCCGTCGGCGTGCACATCCGCCGCCCACAAGACCGGGCCCAGGCCCCCGGCCGCGTCCGCGCGCACGCTCACCCGGTAGGCGCTCAACCGCTCCGGACAACAACCGTCGTTGCGATTCCAGATCTCGATCCGCTCGAACGCCACGGCTTGGGTCAGCCGGATTTGATACGAATACGCCGGAGTCAAATCGAGGTTGTGAGAAACCGTGGCCAGATTGCCATCGACGAGATTCGCCGCGGGCAACCCGGGAAAGGTTGCCCCGTCGCCGGTGACCGACGCACCACCGGCCCAATTGATGGCATTGGCGCGCAGCTCGGCGATCTGGAAATAGCGCGCCGTCCCGTTGTCCCGAGCCTGCACTTTGATCCAGCGCCCCGTAAACAATCCCGTCGGATCCAACGTTGGGAGCACAACATCGCGTCCGCCCACGCCCGAGTTGGAGCCGTTGGTGCGAATATTCGCGCTCCAGACCACCGGCCCCGGCTCCGGGCCGGCGTCGGCCAGGATGGACACCGTGAAATTGCTCAACCGATCCGGGCAACATCCGTCGGCACGATTGAACAACTCGAGGCTGGCGAGCGCAAAGGTCGCGCCCAAATCAATCAGGTAGGAAAAGGCCGGCTCCTGGTTCAAATTGTGGGTGAACGTCGCCAGGTTTCCGTCCACGAGGTTTTCCTTGGGCAACCCTGCCCACGTTTCGCCGGCGGCGACGACCAACTTGCCCAAGGCCACATTCACGGTGTTCGTGCTGGCCACGGCCACGCCGTCGTAGCCAATCGCGGCCAGGCCGACCGACCACGCGCCGTCAGCAAACGGTTCACCGCCCCCGGTCCACGCCAGTCCCAGCGGCCCGTCGCTGACCGAAGGAATCCAGAGGCGGGCCGGGGAGTTATTGCTCACCAGCACGGTGGACTGAACCTGTTGAGCGACCCCATAGGAGACATCGCTGCGCTGCGGCGGATAGGCGGTCAGTTCGCTGGCCAACGTGACGCCGTCGGGGCGAACCAACGCCAGGTATCCGCCATCGCGGTTGAGTTTGAAATTGGTGTGCAACTGTCCGCGACCGTCGGGCACGCCGAGACCCGACGCGAAGACGATTAGCGCCCCGCCGCCGGGGATCACCGCGTCGGGAAACGTCCACTTACGCCGATTCGAGGCGTCGTCGGTCAGATGCCACCCCAGCAAATGAACCGGCGCCTCCGCCGAATTCTGCAGCTCGATCCAATCGGAGAAATTTCCATTGCCGTCCGCCAGCACTCCGCGATTGCCAGCCATGAATTCGGTGATGCGAATCGGCGAGTCCCCCTGACCATGCGACGCGCACACACCCAGGGCCAAAGCGAGTGCGATCAATTGCCACCCACGGATGCCTCGAAAAGAGTTCATATAGGTTTGGGGTCGATGGAACCCGTCGACAATGCCAACAGCGGACCGCCGGATGCGAGCACGGAAATGCTCCTCGAGGCCGGCGGGGATATACCCACTTGGGAGGCGCTGCGGCGTTTCCGGCCCTGCGGCAGTCCCCTAGCTTTCGCCTAAAAGTGGGTGAAGGCAGGGCTGACTTCCCGCGAGAGTGCGGACGCTATGCACCGATTCTGGCAGGGCCGGGCATAATTTTGAGCGCCGCGGCAGCTCTTGCGTGCTCCATCCAAAGCGGTGCTGCGCCCCGCACTCCACGACGCTGGCGCGACAGCCCGGCGCCCGCGGACACGCGGAGCGTCGTGGAGTGCGGCGGGCACCGCCGCTTTCGCTTTGATTCCATCGCCCACCACGCTCGGGGCCGAGCTGACGGGGTGCGGCCAAGGCGTTGAGTTCGCGCCCCGCGCGCGCCCACCGGCCCACACGAACGCCCTCCGCGAAGCGGGACCACAGAATGCCTGACCCGTTCGCCCCAACCTCAAATTGGACTTGTCCGCAACGAGAGTTGCCGGTCAAGGATTCTAAGGTGTGCGCACGCGATAAATGCGGCGCGCACCCGGGGAAGGATCAACCACCTGCACGACCCGGGCGGCACCCGCCGGCACCGCCTGCAACGTCGTCCAGGCACCGGAATCCACCAGGGAGCGGTAGACAACCGTGTAGGCCACATTGGCTGCGGCATCGAACCGGATCACCGCCTGCGCGCCACGGGTAATGGATACCCGCAACACGCTGGACGCACTGTTCGGCGCCGTCCCGGCCAGATACTCGTCGAGATTGGACATTCCATCATTGTCCCGATCGAGCGCCGCGTCGTTCACGTTCGGGTTCAGCCCGTAGAGTGTCTCCCAATCGTTAGGCATGCCGTCGCCATCTGTATCGTTCGACGCGCCCTGTGGGCCCGGCGTGGGCGCGGCCCCCGTCCAGTTGACCGGGTCATTGCCAAAGTTGCCCGCCGTGACCCTGGTCAGTGACTGCCCCGTGCCGTCAGGAGCCAGCGGCCAGGGCGCGGTGTCGAAGTATTTCACCTTGTCGACCATGATGTAGGGAACCAACCCGGCGTCAGGACCCACGGTCTGCGGCGAGTCGGGGCGGACGAGTTCAACGCTCTCCGAGCTGTTGTCGAGCCGGCCATCCCAGGGACCGAAGAAGATCGTCCCGGCCTGAACCGCATACTTCGCCTTGAAGGCATTGAGCAGCGCCGTGTTGGCCGGGTTGAATCCGACGATGACGACAACGCCATTTGCAGCCAGGACGGTGTTCGTCGGGAATTCAAACGATACGGCGTCACGAAGCTTCCAGCGGTTGGTGGGGACGGCTGGGTCGTAAAGCAGCACGGGATTGGCTGTGATGTTCTGCAGCTCGATGTATTCCTCGCTGACGTTGTCGACGCCGCCCGGGAGGTCAACCGGATGGTACATGATCTCGGAAATGACGACCGGACCGACCCGCGGCCCGCTATTGGCGAGCCCGGTGCCCGCCCGGAAGTCGTCGACCGTCGGCGGATTGTCGGCGCCGAAGGTGCGCTGAGCCATGGCGATAAACTCAACCTTGTTCCCATTGAGCGGGCTGGTGACATAGCGGCCGAACGACACTCCGTTCGCGGCCGCGCCGAAGTCCACTTTGGTGCGGAATCCAGTCAGCACATTCTGGGCGTTGGCCACCGACAGATAGACCTCATCCCCCTTCGCCGAGCTCAGCGAAAAGCTGCCGGGTGCGTTGGGAACCGGGTTGAACTGTTTTTCGTAAAACACCTTGAAACCATTGGCGGGGAGGATGGTGTTGGCGGGGATCTGGTATTTCTTTAACGCCGTGCGTGCATCGCTCAAATACCAGCCGCCAACGTTCACGGGCGAGGCGCTGGTGTTGCGCAACTCGATGGCGTCCTCCAACGGCAAATCGGAGTGGGTGAGCACCTCGTTGATCACCACGTTCGCGATCGGTAGAAAATTGCTCTCCTCCGGCGTCGGCGTCTCGATGAACGACACGATGTTCGTGGTTCCATCCGGAAGACGGCCCTGCGACACACCAGTCGCCTGCGGCCCGAATCGATAGGCGTCGACCACCGTCCCGAACGCGTCGGAGAGCCCGATGTCGTCGCCGTTTCGACCGAGCGCGAACGGAACGTGATCCGCGCCGGCCGCCGCGTCGTTGTCGGCAATGAACTTGATGAATCCATCCAGGCCGGCGGCAATATAGGAGCGCGCCGGGATGGGCGGAAACTTCAAGCGATTGTTCAAATCATCCGTGAGATACAATCCGCTCAGGTCCACCGGCTGGGCGTTGGGATTGTAGAGCTCGAACCAGTCCGCGCCGCTGGCCGGGGCAGCCATCCACTCATTGATCTTGAGCAGGGCACGATTGCCGAGGGCGGAGGCGATGTTCGCCGAACCCTGGGAGGGGATGCTCAAAACCCAGTTGCTGCCGCCGCTCGGAACGCGGCCGATGGAGAAATCCGCCGCCTGAATCCCGAAGCTCACGGAATCCAGCAACTCGCCGCCGCTCTGCGGGCGGTTGAACAGGTAGACGGAATCGCCGGAAGCCTTCAGGGCGAAGCCCGAATTGAGCACCGCCGAGAAATTCGTGCTGGCCGCCGTGTTGCCATCAAACCGGACGACCCGATAGGCACTGGGGCCGATGACGGATCCGGAAGGAAACACCCAGCGCCGCGGATTGGTCAGTTGATCGGACAAGCTCATACCCGTCAGATCCACGGACCCATTCGACGGGTTGTAGAGTTCAACCCAGTCGGTGATGGTCCCATCCGCGTTGGTCGCATTCCGGGTGTTGGCCAGGACTTCGTTGATCTTCAAGCCGGCGTTCGCCGGGTTGTTCGTAATGATGACCGCGTCAAGCCGGGAACCAAAGTAAAGGTCCGAGCTGCTCAGGCTGCTTTGGTGAACTTCCACCGCCAGGACGTTGACCCCCACCAGCAGATTGGTCGCCGGCACCTGAATGGGCCCGGTCCAGCCAGGCGCCCCGCTCACCCCGGTGGCGAAGCTTCCATAAGTGATCGGCCCCGCGGCAAAGTTGTATCGGTAGAGCTCTTGACCGTTCAGATAGAACACCGCTCCGTCGTCGATGATGTTCGACAACTGAAGCGTGGTCGCGGTCAGACCCGCCGGAACATTGAAGGTCGTCCGGAAGTAATACGTGATCCGATTGCCGCCGATGGTGAGCAGCGTCTGGCCCGCCATCGGAGAGCCACCCGGCAAGGTCGGCCCCGTGAACAAGGCCGGACCGTTGGCCCAATCCGAGTCATTGAACGCCGCCGTGCGCCATTCAATTCCGTCCAGATTCGTATCCTGGTTGAACCGCCAGACCTGGCCGAACGGCACCAGGTTGATCAGCTGCGGCTCGACCGGGGCCGGCGCCACGGGATTGCCCGCGCCCGGTGTCGGCTGATCAAAATAGACGATACGCAGGCCGCCGTTGGGGCTCCGGCCCTGGGAAACACCAGCGAACTGCGTCGAATAAACCACGCCGTCGATCCACGCGCCCGAAGACGAGAACAGGGCGATTTCACCGCCGGCCGAAGACAGCGAGAAGTCGACGTGATCCGGCCCGGCACTCTTGCGTCCGTCCGCGATGAAGGCCCGGTAGCCAAAGCCATCGACGAAACTGAGCGGCGCAATCCGATGACGCAGCGGGCGGCCAAACGGCTGATCCGTCAGATACAAGCCACCAAGGTTCACCGGCAGCGCGTCAGGATTGTATACCTCAACGAAGTCATCCACGAACGGCGACACCGGACTGGCCAGCCATTCATTGATTTTCAGGGTGGACGTTGCGCCAACCTCCACGGCCGAATTGACCGCACCGGCCGTCGGCGTGCAGAGCCCCCACTGGCCGTTGGGCAGCCGCCCGATCGAGCGATTCGCCAACTGCCACCCAAACACCACCGAATCCAGAATTCGCAAGCCATTCGTCGCCCGATCCAGCAGGTAGATCGCGTCCCCATTTTGATCCAGTCCGAAGCCGAGGTGGATGCCGGCGGTGCCGTCGGGATTGTTGCCGAGCAGCACCTGAAACGCCCCGGCGGCCAGGGTGGTTCCCGCCGGAAACGTGAACTTGTTCGGATCCCTCAAATCATCCGTCAAACGAAACCCCGCCAGATCCGCCACGCCGCCGCCCGGCGGATTATACAGCTCGATAATGTCCGGGAACGTACCCTGATGATTCACCGCGCTGTCGTTCCGAGCCAGCACCTCGCTGATAATCACACCCCGAAGGCCCGACAGCACCGCCCACGTGCGCGAGACCGTCGCTTCCGCCTCCGCCTGCAGCGTCCCGGCACTGTTTCGTCCCAGCACGAAAACGGTGTAATGACCATTGGTCAGTCCGGACAGATTGATCGGCGTCGCCACCGGCAGGTCAGCGCTCCACGCGCCACCATTGAGCCGGAAACGATACTGCGTGATGTCCGTTCCCCCGACCGTCAGCGTGGCGGTATTCTGGAAGGTCGGAGAGTCAGGCTCACCGGATACCGTGGCGCGCACGACGGCAGGCGCCGCGGGCAACGCGGCCAGCGCCAGGTTGATGCGACTTTGCGCATCGTTCTTCATGCCCTGAATCGTCGGGCCTGGCACCCAGTCCGCCAGCACTTGATCCATCAACGGGAAGAGGTTGGTCGGATTGAAAACGCCCGCGAGCTGACGGCGATACTCGGCGTAGTAAAGAGGTTCAAAGTCCGGATGATGCAGGAAACGTGCAAGGTTCGGAATTCGCGCAGCGGCAAAGAGGTCGGTGCCAACCGATCCGGCGCTGCCAAAGATCGAATCAAAATCATGCGGCAGGATCAGGAACCGGGGATCGACGATGCCCCGGTAGAGATCGTAGTCATCGTCGGCGCCGTTACTCAGGGCGGTCTCGTTGTAATCGAGCAAAAACAGCACGGCGAAATACCGCATCCACAATTCAACGTTCACGTTGCGCCGAACAGCCTCGACATAATTGTTCGCCGGAGTCGTGTCGGGATCCAGCGCGAGCGTCAGGTTGATCAGGTCCGTCCAGTCGTTCTCGCTGGCGTTGGATTCCTTGCTGAAGGCGCAGTTGACATAAGCCTGCGGACTGGTGCCGAGGTACTCGAGCCCGCATTCGGGCCGTCGCTTGTTGTAAACGTTGCCGTTCGGATCCTCGGGCAAATGGTCCCGAGCCCACTCGTCATTCGCCACTTCCACCGCGGCGTATGAGCCGAACATTCCGCCGCTGGTCGCCTGGTTGACGCCGTTGAACCGCAACTGCACGGCGGTGGTGTAGGGAGCCGGCAGCCCGCTCTGCAAAGCGACGGCCGCCCCCAGCACCTGCGCATAGGTGTTGACCGAATTCAGGTTGAGCGAACTCTTGTTGTGCCAGAAACGATCGTGCGGGATGTCGAGTTTCATCGTCGGCGGGGTCGCCCCGAAACTGCTCGCGCCGCGACGGCGCACCGTGCAGTTATGCCGCACCTGCACGTCGGTTCCCTCAATGGTGATGAACGTCGCGTTGCGCTGAATCCGATCAAAGTTGTTGAAGAAGTCGGCCCGTTCCGTCGGCCGCATGATCAGCCGGAAAAACGGCTGACGGCCGGTGGGCGCCTCGTCGTCCACCTGGAACAACGCGTTCGCCTCCTGAACCGGAACGCCACCAACATCCACCGGCGCGGGCCAGGTTCGGCTGCTGCCCGCGGGGTCCAGCGCCTCGACGTAGTATTCGCCAATAAAACCCGCCGGCTGCGGAGGAATCACGGCACCGAAAAGGCCATCGCCCGCCGCGCCATCATTGCTGGCCCCATTGTCGAGCATCGCGAGGCTGCCAAACGCTCCCAGCGTGCCGGAGGTGACGTCCCGATACCACAGGCGAACGGTCAACCCGGCGGAAACCTCGTCCCGGACCCGGGCGAGGATGGTGATGGTATTGGTCGAGTGCGGGACCGCGGGCACCTGCGACACCTCCAGGATCATGGGCGGCAAATTGTTCGTGGCCACCGAATTGACGCTCCCCGGCGTGCCGTCCGCCGCCCGACTGGGCAGCCAGTTTTGACCTTGATTGTTAGGCAATGCGGCCTGCCGCAGCTCCAGCGAGCTGCCCAGCCCATCCGCCGCGCTCGCCCACTCCCAGCCCAGGCCGGTCTGGCTCCGCACACCCCAGTCGCCTTCGTCCGCATACTCCACCAAATCAACCTCCTGTCCGGACGGATCCTTGAGTTCGATCTCGTCCCGGGTGTTGCTCAAACGCCCCGACCAGCCTCCAACGACGTTGGTGATGGACGGATACTTGGCCGCGAACGCGTTGGTGTCGGCCGCCACCACCAGGAAACGGCCGGCTCCCAGGTTGACATTGGGGAAGGAATAGTTGACTGCCCGACTGAGGCGCCACCCCGTGAGGTTGACGGCTGCGGCGCCCAGGTTGCGCAGTTCAATCCATTCATCCGACACGCGTTCGGAGGTGGGATGATACATGATCTCGCTGATGATCACCTGTCCGTCCCAAACCGCGTTGGTGTTCAGAGTGTAGCTCCAGGAGCCGCCGGCAAACGCATTCCGCGCCGCGGCCAGATCCCGAATACCGTGTCCCGCCAGCCAGGTCACATTGACCGCGCCATTCGCCACGGCGGGCAACGAAAATTGATACGGCCCCGCCCCGGTGCCACTCACCCCGGTGGCCGCAACCCCGTTGATGCGCAAGTCCGCGGCGTCCACCCCGAGCACCGGCTCGCTAAACGTCACCGTGATTTGATCCAACTGATTGACCGTCGCACCCGCCGGCGGATCCGTGGCGACCACGACCGGCGCGGCCGTGTCGGTCAAGGTGTATTGCCAGGTTGCGCCTGCCCCGAAATTGTCGAATGGCTTCGACGGGCTTTCGAAATCGCCGATGCCATGGCCCCCGCGCCAGGCGATGTAGACCGTTCCCTCGGCCGGTCGAGCGACCGTGAAGACGTAATTGCTCCCGCTGCCGGAAACCGCCAGCGCCGGTGCCCCGTTGACGAGGAGGTCCGAGGCATCCACGCCCGTCACCGCCTCGCTGAACACCACGCCGATATTGGTCAGGGTGGCGACGGTGCCTGGCGCCGGAGACCGCCCCGCCAAGGTCGGAGGAGTGGCCACCTGCACCGTGACATTGACGACGGCCGAGGTGCCCCGCGCACCGAGGTTGTCGACCGCGACGGCCCGCAAGGCGTAGGAGCCCACCGCCACACCGGTCCAATCAAATTGAAAAGGACTGGCGGCATCTTCACCAACTTTCGTCGCGCCTTGATAAAACTCCACCAGCGCAATCGTGCCGTCGGGGTCACTTGCGGCGGCAGTCATTGAAACTGTGGCCGGCGCCGTAAACACCGCCCCAGCGCTCGGGCTCAACAACGCGGCCACCGGCACTTCGTTGCCCGTGCTGCCCGTCAGCTCCAGCTCGAAAGTCAGATCGGAACTGCCCGGGGAAGCCTGATGCACCTCGGCGGCCAGGACGTTCTGCCCGGCCACGAGAAGGGAAGGCGAATAACTCCCGGTGAGGTAAGTCTGCCCATCATCCCCAGGGCTTCCGGCCAACTGCGAGAACGTCACTTCGCCGGCCGGAAAACCGTCCCGGAAAATCTCCACTCCATTCAGGTAGACAATGATTCCATCGTCACGTTTCAGACGCAGCCGGCCGACCAGAAACGACGCCGGATTCGCCACGTTAAACGCATGGCGAAAGTAGGACGTGACAAACTTGTTGTTGGCGTCGGGCCCAAAGCTGATCACCGTGGCCTCGTCGCCTTCCCCATACCCCAATTGCGCCGGGCCACTTGCCCAAGCCGCGTCGTCAAAATCAGGCGCCCGCCAGGCCGTCCCTTGGTCAGTGCCATTGTCGAGATACTTCCAGACGTTTGTTGTCGCGACGAACACATCAGCCCCAGCGACCGGATTTGGCAGCAGGGCTAAGGCCACCGACAGTAAGCCCGCTGCGCCCAGCAAGGAAACACGCATACCCGCAATCATTTGCTTCATATCTGTTACAACTGAGTGACCTAAGGAACTTCAGAACTGGGGAATGGTCAAATGAAGCGCCCAAACTGCACGACAAAGCCGTCCGTCCGAATCCGGCACCGCCTGGCATACTGCGCCCTACCCGCCAACCTGCAATTCCGCCATACCTGGTCGGTTCAAAAGGCGAAATGAAGCCGGGAATCTATCGAGCTGAAGGTTCGATTGGCAAGGGTGAACACATTGGAGAACGACAACGGCAACGGCACAACGGAACGATCCAGATGGGCGGCGGGCAGGTTGCGGTTAAGCCGCCTAACGCAGATCGATGCCCACCAGCAGAACGCCCGCGGGCGAAGGGCCTGTACCGGAGGTCACCGTGCGCGACACCTGCGCCACCTCGGGACGAACCTCCGCCAGCTGACACAGGTTCGCATAGCGACGGCAGCGTTCCGCCACGACCGGGCTGACGCGGCCCCGATAAACCTGGGACGGAGCATTCCAAAGGCCGTAGAACTCAAAATCCGTCGGCCCACGGCGATAGATCGACTCAAAGGTCGCCACCCGCTTCTGAATGAGCTGATGGGTCACCGCTGCCGCCACCCGACGATCGGTAAACCGGGTCGAGTTCGTAACCGAACGCCACTCGCGTTTGAGGATTTGGTACCGGCTTATCTCGCCTGCCCTCCCAACCATGCGATCATTGTTCCCTGATTCGATCATCGACAGCGCCGCGAGGCGGTCGAGACCGAATGACAACGTCGGGCAGAGCAGGACCAGCAGAGCCAAAGTTCTCATGCGAAGAACCTAGGTTTCATTGGGCGGTCGGCGCAATTGAGGCACCCTACGGCCAAAAATGACCGGAGATTTACCGGGGCCGTCTAGGGGAATCCCCGGTCTGCACCACCCACCTCGCCCGGCTGCCGCCATTCCTGCCACTGACGTCGCCGCCAAAAAAACGTGATTGCAATCGTCGTCGGCTCCGACAGCATCAACTGCACATAACAACAACTGTTAGCCATCCATGACGCCCATTCGATTCGCCCTTTCCGCCCTCCTTCTGGCCGCCTTCGCTGTCACCGCCGCCGACGCGCCCGCCACGTTCAAGGTCAGCGATTTCACCTTCTCCCGACCCGCCGCCTGGGAATGGACCGAGTCCACGTCCTCCATGCGCAAAGCCCAACTCAAGGTCACGGGCGCGGATAAATCGTCCGCCGAAGTCGTGTTCTTCTTTTTCGGCGCCGGAGGCGGAGGTGGCACCCAGGCAAACATCGACCGGTGGCTCGGCCAGTTCCAGGAACCGCGGGAGAAGCTCAACAGCAAGACCGAGCAGATCACGGTCAGCGGCCGAAAAGTCTCCCTCGTCCAGGCCGAAGGCACTTACCTCAGCGGCATGCCCGGCGGCCCCAAAACTCCCCAAGGAAACTCCATGCTCTTGGGCGCCATCCTCGAAAGCGACGAAGGGAATGTTTTCATCCGCATGACCGGCCCCGCCAAGCTGGTCAAGGAATCCCAGCCCCAGTTCCGCAAGATGATCGATTCGGCCAAGGCCGGAAAGTGACCCGTCAGGGCGAACGTGAGCCATCGGGACGGGGACGCACCTCAAAGGGACGCACCGCAAAGGCTCCCTCGCGCCCGCCCGCCGTGCGCCCCGCGCCTTCCCCGCTTACCTCAGTGCGTCGCCGCCTCCGCCGCTGGCAACGCACCAGCTCCGCTCAAACCGTCTCGGACGAACTGGCCCGGGAGGAGCCGCTGGAAATCCAACTGGATACCCGGCCTGTCGTGGTCACCATGCGGACACCGGGCCACGACCACGAACTGGCGGCGGGATTTCTGCTGACCGAAGGGTTAATTGCCAAACCCGCCGATATTGTCCGCATCCAACCCCACCCCAGATCCCGCACGGGCAACGTGGTCCAGGTGTTCCTCGCCCCCGAAATTGCGGTCGACTTCGAGCAACTGGCCCGCAACGTCTACGCCTCGTCCAGTTGCGGCCTTTGCGGCAAAGCCTCGATCGACGCCGTCCACCGACGCTTTCCCCGCATCCAAAGCCGACTTCGCCTCTCACCCGAAATTCTGCTCGAGGCGGCCGAAAGCCTCACTCACAGCCAGACGACTTTCAGCCGCACCGGCGGCCTGCACGCCGCAGCGATCGGCGACGCCGACGGCCAACTGCTGGTCGTCCGGGAAGATGTCGGACGCCACAATGCCGTCGACAAGGTCCTGGGCTTCGGCGCCCTGAACGGCCTGCTCCCATTCGACCGCCACTTCCTCCTCGTGAGCGGCCGCGCCTCCTTCGAAATTCTCCAAAAGGCCCTGGCCGCCCGCATCCCAATCGTGGCCGCCGTCTCAGCCCCCAGCAGTCTCGCCGCGGAGTTTGCCACTCGCAGCGGCCAAACGCTGGTCGGCTTCCTCCGCGACGGCCGCATGAACATCTACAGCCACGCTAATCGCCTCGTCGTAGTTTAGGCGTAGGCATTCCCGACGGCTTCCGGTAAGGTCCCACTCTATTTCCGACTCCGACAACCGGTCAGCCGGACTGCCGTTGCATGAATCTTGCCGCGAATTGCCGTAAGCCGGCACCACGTACGCCTCGCCTCACCGTTCCGCGGCGGGCAAGCGTCTTGTTCATGTTCATGGCCACCTCGCTGCTGCTCGCCGCCGCCGCCGTGGTCGGCCAGAGCCAGTCGCTGGTCGTCGGCGTGATTGGCGATTTTGGTCATGCCGTCGAAAGCCCCGCCTCCGCCTCCAACGAGCTGGCCGTCGCGCAACTCGTCAAACGCTGGCAGCCGGATTTCATCCTCACCCTCGGCGACAACAACTATCCCAGCGGCGCCGCTGCCACGATCGACGATAATATTGGGCAGTTCTACCACGAATTCATCCACCCCTACCGCGGCACCTATGGCGACGGAGCCACCAGCAATCGGTTCTTCCCCTGCCTCGGCAACCACGACTGGCTCGACAACGGCCAGCCCTCCCTCGACTACTTTGCCTTGCCGGGCAACGAACGTTACTACCGATACCGGGCCAGCCCCGATCTGGAGTGGTTCGCTCTCAACAGCAATCCCGACCCCGACGGCAACAGCGCCGCTTCCACCCAAGGCACGTGGCTGCGCGACGCACTCACCAATTCCACCGCACGCTGGAAGGTCGTTTATTTCCATCACCCGCCCTTCTCCGCTGCCGCAGGCTCACCCGGAGAAGCGATGATGCGTTGGCCGTTCGCCGCCTGGGGCGCAACGATGGTCATGGTCGGCCACGAACATGTCTACGCGCGCCTGCACACCAACTCGATGACTTATTTCATCAATGGTCTTGGCGGCGACGACATCCATCCTCTCGGCAGCCCAGCCGCAGGTGTGGCCTCCCGCTACAACGGGGACTTCGGCGCCATGCGCCTCGAAGCCACCGCCACCAATCTGACTTGTCACTTCATCAGTCGCACTGACGCCCTGATCGATACCCACGTGTTCGGCGAGGCAACGGCCACGCCCACCCTCCTTGCCTCGCCCGTCGATCAATCCACCCGGGCCGGACGGACGGTGCAATTCTCCGTGCTGGCCGCCGGCCCCAGCCTCGCCTATCAGTGGCACGCCAACTCCGTCGTCATCCCTGGCGCCACCAACCGGATATTGACGTTGACCAACGTCCAGTTGTCCGACGAAGGCGACTATTCCGCCACCATCCGCAGCGGCATCACAACCATCGCCTCCAAACCTGCCCGTCTCTCGCTCTGGCGACATCCGCAAATTCTCCAGCCGCCGCGCAGCCTCACGACCAGCAGCACCGCCACCGTCACCTTCCGCGTGGCCGCCGACGGCGCCGGGCTCCTGCGCTACCAATGGCGACTCAATGCCACGAACCTCCTGCAAGCCACCAATGCCACCCTGACTCTCACCAACGTTTCCCTGGCCATGGCGGGCGCCTATACCGTCCGGATCACCGACGACCTCGGCTCCGTCGAGAGCGCTCCGGCCATCCTCACGGTGCTGGTCCGCCCAGTCATCCTGGTGCATCCCAGCGGACAAACTGCCGTCGCCGGGGACACGGTCGTCTGGAGCGTCGTCGCCGACGGCCTGTTGCCCATGAACTACAGCTGGCGTCTCAACGGCCGGGTCTTGACCAATCTCATGTTGCACAGCTCCACCTCCTACTGGGTGGTGCCTAACGTTCAACTGACCAATGCCGGAAATTACCAGGTGGGCATCACCAATCTGGCGGGCTCCGCTGGACGCCTGACGAGCAATGCCTTTCTGGTGGTGCTGCCGGATCGGGACGGCGATCGATTGCCGGACGCGTGGGAGTCGGAACACGGATTGAATCCGGACGACCCGGCGGACGCCGCGCTCGACCTTGATGAGGATGGCGCTTCCAATCTCGCCGAACGCCTCGCCGGGACCGACCCCCTTCAATTCGAAAGCTGCCTGCGACTCAACGCTCCCGTCCAACTCACCGATGGCCGATGGCGTCTGTCCTTCGTCGCCATGTCCAACCGCACCTATGCAATCGAAGGTCGAACCGACGCCACCGAACCCTCCCCAAGACGCTGGACTACAATCGCCGATTTTCCGGCGGCGCCCACGAACCGATTGGTCATTTTCGAAGACAACCCACCAGCGGCGCCAGCGCCGGCGGAAACTGCTCGCCGGATTTACCGTTTGACCACGCCGCGCCGCGTCGACTGACGCCCTCGGGCCACGCCGATTTTCCGTCCAGCTGGCCCGCCTTTATGGGCCCACCTTTTTCCCCTGCATCAAAACCCGGGCGCGCTGGAGCGAAGATTCCACATCAGCGCAGACATTCGCATCGCCGATCGACTCGAGGAACCCATGACGTTCCAGGGCAAAGAGAGGTTGGGAATGGGGCCCGCACAAAATGAGATGACGTCCATGGCGCCGCAGTCGATCCGCCAGTTCCTCGAGTCGCTGCAATCCGGTCGCATCGATCGCAAGCAGCTGGCGCATCCGCAGGATGACCACCTCCGGATGCTGTCCACTCCGTTCCAACGCCATCTCGAGCTTGTCGGCCGTCCCGAACAAGAATGCGCCCATGATGTTGTAGAGAACCACTCCCGCCGGCAGATTCCGCGCCGCAGCCGCATCCGCCGCGCCTTGGGGGCCTTCGTCAAACTGGGTTTCCTCAATCGCCTTGATCTGCGTCGTCTCGGTCACCCGCCGAATGAACAGCGCCGCCGCCATGATCATGCCCAACTCCACCGCAATGGTGATGTCGAAGAAAACGGTCAACAGGAAGGTCAGCCCAAACACGGCGGCGTCGCTCGTCGGCCAGCGACGGAGGCGTTTGAAGTTCTGCCACTCGCCCATGTTCAAGGCGACATTGACCAGCACCGCGCTCAAGGTGGGCAGCGGAATAAAGCGAGCCAGGGGCGCCGCCACCAGGATGATGCCCAGCAGAGTGACGGCGTGCACCATCCCCGCAACCGGCGTCCGGCCGCCGCTCCGGACGTTCGCCGCGGTCCGCGCAATCGCGCCCGTGGCCGGCAGGCCGCCAAACAAAGCGCTGCCGACATTCGCCACCCCCTGAGCCATCAACTCCGTATTGGAATCGTGCCGATCGTCGATCATCCCGTCGGCCACGACCGCGCAAAGCAGCGATTCAATTGCACCCAGCATCGCAATGGTGAAAGCCGGCCGAAGCAGCTCGCCAACCTTGCTGAAATCGAACGACGGCCAGTGCGGCAGCGGCAAGCCCTGCGGAATCGCATTCGCACCATAGCGGCTGCCAATCGTCTCCACCCCGAGATGAAACCCCGCCACGATCACAGTGCCAAGGACGACCACGACAATGGACGCCGGCACCCGCCGGGCCAGGCGCGCCGGCCAGAACCGAATGATCAGAAACGACACCAGACCCACCACGACCGCGGTCCAGTTGGTTGTGGGCAGGCTCTGCCATAGCAGATGCAGGCGTTCGATGAATTCCCCGGGATTCTTCGCCATGGTCAGGCCCAGAAAATCCTTCACTTGGGTGCTGAAGATCACGACGGCAATGCCCGCCGTGAATCCAGCGGTGACCGGGAACGGGATGTATTTGATCATCGTGCCCAGCCGCGCCGCAGCCATCCCGATCAACATCAGCCCCGCCAGAATGGTGCAGAGGATGAGATTATCCGTGCCATAGGTCGCCCCGACCGCCACCACCACCGGAATGAACGCCGCCGTCGGCCCACCGATCTGCACCCGCGAGCCGCCCAGGGCCGAAATCAGAAAGCCCGCCACGATCGCCGTGTAGATGCCAATGGCCGGAGCGTTCTTGTTTTCGGGCGGGAGCGACGCGATGCCAAGAGACATGGCAAGCGAGAGCGCAATGACGCCCACGGTCAGCCCGGCGCCCAAGTCCACACCGAAATCTCGCAGGCGATAGCCTTTGAGCGCGTCGAGCAGACGCGGACGAAATGGAAGGTTCAAATTCATCTCGAACCGTTCGATCGGCCAACCGGCCGTCGAGTCAAGCCGAGGTGCATTCCTTTCCCCCCGGCCGCAGGCGCTTAAATCAACGCCTTTGCCCCAATGTCTCGACGATACTGCATGCCGTCGAAGCAAATCTTTTCAACCGCCCGATACGCCGCCCCCCGCGCCGCCACCAGGTCCTTTCCCAACGCCGTCACACCCAATACCCGCCCGCCGCTGGTCACGATATCGTCGCCCTGACCGGCTGTGCCAGCGTGAAACACTTTCGTGTCTGCCACCCGCGCCGCCTCGTCCAAGCCGCGGATCACCTTTCCCTTGGGATAGGATCCGGGATATCCACCCGACGCCACCACCACGCACACCGCAGCCTGCGGGCGCCACCGCAGTTCGTGTCGCGCCAGCGTCCCGTCGACACACGCTTCCAACAATTCCACCAGATCGTTCTCCAGCCGCATCAGGTAAACCTGCGTCTCCGGATCGCCAAAGCGGGCGTTGAACTCCAGCACCCGCGGGCCCTTCGCCGTCAGCATCACGCCTGGATAAAGTATGCCCCGAAAATCAATGCCCTCCACCGCACAGCCCTTGATCCACGGATCAAGTATCGCGTGCCCCAACTCCGCCAGCTGCGCGTCGGTCAGAAACGGTGTGGGCGAATAGGTCCCCATGCCGCCGGTGTTCAAGCCCTGATCGCCGTCCAGCGCCCGCTTGTGATCCTGTGACGTGGGAAACAACCGGGCCGTCCGACCATCACACAGCGCGTGCAGGGAAATTTCGACCCCCTCCAGGTATTCCTGGATCACCAGCCGCGCGCCAGCAGCGCCAAACACTTGGCCTACCATGATCTCGTCGATCGCGCGGTTCGCCTCCGCCTCGCTCGTGCACATCAGGACGCCCTTGCCCAAGGCCAACCCGTCCGCCTTGACCACACATCGTCCACCCAACGACGCCGCAAATTTCCGCGCCGCCACCGGATCGGTAAACGTGCCGGCTTGGGCCGTGGGAATGCCATGCCGCTCCATGAACTGCTGGGAAAATACCTTCGATGACTCGAACTGGGCCGCCTTCTGATTCGGACCCCAGATGCGAAAGCCGCTCAGCTGAAACACGTCGACAATGCCCAAGGCCAGCGGATTGTCCGGACCAACCACCACGAGGTCCGGGCGATTCTCCCGCGCAAACTCGAGCAGCTTCTGCAAATCCTCCGCGCCAATTGCCACGTTTTCCACCAGGGCCCCGTCGGCCACAAGACGTTCACGACCGATACCGGCGTTGCCCGGGGCACACCAAAGCGTCGTCACACGCGGAGACTGCGCCAACTTCCACACCAACGCGTGCTCACGCCCACCTGAACCGATGACCAGCAGTTTCATTGAGGCGGCGATTCAAACACCTACCCCGAGGCACGCCAAGCCCCAACCGCAGCTTCAAAACCACGCACAACCCCGAGGCCGGAAATTAAGACCGCAGATGCACGCAGATGGACGCAGATGAGCACAGAAGCGCAAAGAACCCAAAGCGAAGTTTCGACCGTCGTTTCACCCACGGCCGCGGTCAAGGCGCCAGAGGACTGGCGCACTCCAAACCCTGGCGGACCTCCCAAACACCCCGGACCTCGCGGAGCGTCTCGGAGCGCGGTAGAGGATTGCCCCGTCTTTATCTGCGTCTATCGGCGTGAATCTGCGGTTCAAACCCGCCTCTTCGTGGTTCAAAGCCGGATCACGGCGGGAAGCCGAAGGCCAGTTTGACGGCGGAGTATTCCGGCGACACGGAACCATCTTCGGTCCGAACAACCAGAGGTGGCTCTGTCCACGTCCGGGCTCGCATCCGTTCCGGGAGATCCTCCGCGCGCATCATTCCGAACAACCCCAGCAACGGCCGTTCGCTTTCGCGCAGAACGATCGGACGCTGTCGAACGATGACCAGCCCCGCGGCGGCCGCGCCCGCGTGCACACGACTCGCCTGTTCCTCCGGCGCAATCGGAAACACGCACGCAAAAAGCCCACCGCGCGCCAGGTGACGCGACGCGACGGCGCAGTAGTCCGCGACCGTCCCGCGCAGTTCGAACCGGCAGGCGTGACGCTGGGGATGCTCGCTGGCCGCGCCGCTACCCGGCGGAAAATAGGGCGGACTGCCTAACACAAGATCAAAGCGCTCATCGGCCCGCAAAACGCCCGCCTCCCGGAAATCCCCCTGCCGAATCTCGTAGCGATCCTCCAGCCCGTTCCACCGCGCGGATTTTCGCGCCAGCCGCACACTCTCCGCCTGCGCTTCGATCGTGACGAACCGCGCGCCCGGCAGGCGCCAGGCCGCAATCATGCCGACCGTCCCGATGCCGCTGCCCAGGTCCAACGCCGTCCGAGCGCTCGGGCACCACGTCGTTCCGTACCAGGCGGTCAGAACATCGTCGGTCGAGAACCGATGCCCCTGCTCCAATTGAAACAGGCGAAAGTGGCCGCTGATCGCGTCCAGCGTCTCTCCCGTCTCAACGCCCGGAACCGATGACTCGCCGGCAGCACCGGGCGGCACCGGGCCAGGCTTGGCCCAGCCTTTGAAATGCGTATTCATCCAGCGAGACGAATCCGCGGCTGCGGCAGAAGATCGCAGCGTCCGGTCATCGTTTGAACAATTTGGAAGCCGGCCGTCCCGATGGAGGAGCCGGTGCATCCTTGCCCTGATCCTTTTCTTTATCCTTGCCGCCGACGGGCGCCGCCGGCGCCTTGGCCGTCAGCGCCTCCAGTTTCCTGCGCAAGTCATCCATTTCCTTCCGCAGCTCCCGGTTCTCGCGTTGCAGGTTGAGCACTTCGGTCCGGATGCCACCGAGCTCAGCCGACGGTCGGCGAGTCTCGCGCACCGCGGCCAGCGCTCGTTCCGCCGCGTTCCGTTCCGGACTGGCCTTGGGGCCCAGCGCCAGCTGTTCCAACGCCGCGGCCGACTTGGGATCGCCCAACGTCCCCAGCGCATTCAGGGCCCCGACGCGCACCCGCGGGCGCGGATGATTCACCCGCGCCAGCAGAAACTCGCGGACCGCATCCTTCTTCTCCTCGCCTCGTGCCAGCCAGGCGAGCGTCTGCAGCCCTTGATTGAACACGCCCGTCGTCAGCACGTTCTCCCGCCGCGCCAACATTTCCCGGACGGGCTCGAGATAGACCACATCGTCCTGGGCCCGCGCCGCGGACAACCCGGCTTCTTCCACCACATGATGAAACGATTCGCTGCGCAGCGCTGAAAGGATCAGCTCGCGCGCCTCCGGCTTCGACCAGCTGCCTAACCGAGACACTGCCGATGCTTTCAAATCGGGATTCTTCTCCTCCCGTATCACCCGGATCAGGTTCGTATAGGCCTCGTCGCGACGGAAGGAGGCAATGTCATTGGCCACCTGCCGACGCACCCGCGCATCTTTTTGCCGGGTGGAGTCGAGCAACGCCGGCAGCGTTTTGTCGTCCTGAATCGCGCGCAAGGAAGCCGCCGCCGCCAGTCGGACGGGGTAAAAGGGGTCACCGTTCAGCGCCTCCTTCAGACGAGCCAGCGCCTCCCGTCTTCCGCTGAGCTGCTCCGCCGCGACCAGTCGCCCGATGGCGTCGCTGGCATCGCCGAGCTGGGCCAGCAACATCGGGGTGGGCGCAGCGAAACTGATCTTTGCCAGCAGCGCGACGTTGGGATCCACCCGAACGATCTCGGGCGCCTGCGGGAGTGGAACATAAAAGTCCTCAGCCTTCTCCTTCACCCGCAACTCGCGGTCGATGGTGCCGAACTTGCCCTTGAACCGGATGGTCAGCGGCACGTTGAAGAGCAGGACATCGTCGCTCAACTTTTGTTCCTGCCGGATGCTGATGCGAGCCAGCTTCGTGCGATCATCCCAGCTGTAGCCAATCCCCAGCTCCGGATGGTGCGCGTGGTAAACGTACTGATCGAAGAACTGGTCGAACGAGCGCCCCGACAATTCCTCGATCACCCGGTTGAGATCCTCGGTGACGGCGTTGCCGAACTGATGGCGTTCGACATAGGTCTTGATGCAGCGACGATAAAGTTCATCCCCCAGCTGATTCCGCAACATGTGCAGAATCCAGGAGCCCTTGGGATAGGCGTGAAACCCGAACTGTTCCTCGGGCTGATTGAAGTCGCGGCGCACGATCGCATTGGTGTCGTTGGGCTGACTGACGATGCCCTTGGCACTTTGGTACAGGCCATAGAGCATTTCGTCCCGGCCATCCTTGTGCCCTTCGAACAGGTGCGTGTAATACGTGGCAAACCCTTCATTGAGCCAGAGGTGACTCCAATCCTTGCAGGTCACAAGGTCACCGAACCATTGGTGGGCCAGCTCATGCGCCACGAGGCCGCGGCTCTCGCGCACTTCCTCGAAGTCCGGCGTGTGCAGCGTGCGATCGTTCAGGATGGTGAGCGTGGTGTTCTCCATGCCGCCCCACCCAAAGTCATAGACGCACGCCTGATCATACTTCGCCCACGGATACGGCACGCCGATCTCCTGCTCGAAGAACGCCATCATCTCCTTCGTTTCCTGAAATGAGGTCTGCGCGAACTGAATCTCCGAAGCCGGCGTGTAGAAGCCGAGCGGAATGTCGCGGTAACGAGCTTCGATCTTCTTCAGGTAGCCCGCCACCAGGGCAATCAGGTAATTGGCATGCGGCTTTTCCTGGACCCACCTTGCCGCCTTCAGACCGGTCGCAGCATCAACCTGCTCCGACACCAGACGGCCATTCGAAACAACGGTCATGTCCGGCCGGACACGACAGGTGACTTCGCTGGTGAACTTCTCATTGGGCGCATCGAACGACGGAAACCAGTGCCGCGCCTCCAGCGGCTCGCCCTGCGTCCAAAGATGGGCATCGCCGGCCGGATAGCCCAGCTCCGACGTTCGAAAGTACAAGCCCTCCTTGGGTTCAGCCGAGTAGACCACGGTCAACGTCACTTCCCGATCCACCGCCACCGGCGGATCAAACACCACGATGACCTGCTCCTCCGTCGCCCGCCACGACGCCACCGGCTCCGATGCGGTCACGGCCGACACCCGCAGGTCGATCCCGTCGAGCTTGAGTTCACCCAGCGCCTTCGCGATGGGCTTGAACCGCATCGTCGCCCGGCCTGCCACCGTCCGCGCCACAAAATCCGGGGTCACATCCAACGCGAGATGCAGCACATCCACCTCCCGACTGGGCGCGTATTTCCGGTAGTCCGCCGAGTCGGGCGCGGCGAAGGCAAGGCCGCGTTGCCTTGCGCTGCGCTCCCGACCGTGGGCACAGGATAGTTCGCTGACTTCGCTTTCCGCCGGGAGCCAGGCCGCGGAAAGACAAGTCAGAATGGCAGCAACAACCGCGGAGTGAGGAGTCAATTTCATGGATGTACGCAAACGCACGCCGGTCATAACACAAGCCCGCTGGCGGGCGCAACCTGACGCTCCGCGCAGCTCGAAGTTGTTGGTAAGAGTTCATCCTTGGCCAGACCGCGGGCTTTCAGCGCTTTCAGCCCGCAGCGGCTTGGGCCGGCGACGACGCCCGAAGGTTCGAGCGCGCAAGGCCGATCCCACCCGCTGCGGGCCATAGGCCCGCGCTCCGATCCAACAACTTCAAGATGCACCGCCTGACGCTTTGGTTCACGAATAGTTCGTGCCATTCCCCGGACATCAGGCAAACTCCGGCATGTCTTTTCGCGCACTCGGGCTCGACAGTCGGATTCTTCGAGCCATCCAGGAAGCCGGTTATACTGAACCCACGCCGATCCAGCAGGCAGCCATTCCGCCGATTCTATCGGAGCACGACCTGATCGGTATTGCCCAAACCGGCACCGGCAAGACCGCCGCGTTCACGCTCCCCATCCTGCATCGGCTGGTCAACGGTTTGCGACCGCCGGCCACAGCCGGCACCGCCGGCAGCGCCGCAGGCGCCCCACCGCCCATGCCCCGCGGCACCCGCGTCCTGATCCTTGCCCCCACCCGGGAACTCGTCGCCCAAATCGAGGAAAACATCCTCATCTACGCCCGCCACCTGCCGCTCAAGGTCGCCACGGTTTTCGGCGGGGTCGGCGAGCGCGCGCAGATCGACGCCTTGCGCGCCGGCACGCCCATCATCATCGCGTGCCCCGGACGTCTCCTCGACTTGATGGGCCGGCGCTTCGCCAATTTCAACGGCTTGCAACACCTCGTGCTCGACGAGGCCGATCGCATGCTGGACATGGGCTTCCTCCCGTCAATCCGGCAAATCGTCCGCACGCTGCCCAAACAACGTCAAACCCTGCTCTTCTCCGCCACCCTGTCCAAGGAGATCGAAACGTTGACCCGCGAGTTTCAGCACCAGCCCAAGATGGTCCAGATCGGACGCCGCTCAAATCCCGCCGAGACCGTCCAGCAATGGGTTTACGAGGTACCGAAATCCGCCAAGCCAGCCCTGCTGATTCATCTGCTCCAGGATCCGCGCATGAACATGGTCCTGGTCTTCTCCCGCATGAAACACGGCGCGGATCGCATCGCGCGACATCTCGAGCAAAAGGGCGTCCGCACGGCCACCCTCCATTCCAACCGCTCGCAAAATCAGCGCCTGCGCGCCCTCCAGGATTTCAAGGACGGACATGTGCGCGTCCTCGTCGCGACCGACATCGCCGCGCGCGGAATCGACGTCGACGGCATCTCGCACGTCGTCAACTACGATTTCCCGCCGCACGCCGAGGACTACGTCCATCGCATTGGACGGACCGGCCGCGCCCAGGCCATCGGCGACGCCATCAGCTTTGTCACTCCTGAGGATCATGGCGCATTACGATCGCTCGAACGCTTCATCGGGCGCGGCATCGTCCGGCGGCGGGCTGAAGGCTTTAACTACTCGGTTCCGGCCCCCGTGCACAACCCAGCTCAGTCGCACTCCCAGGCACAATCCCACTCACCGTCCCATTCCCACCGGACTCCTCACGACTCCCAGGGAAGACCATCGCAGCATCGTGGCGGATTTGGCGGCAGGAGAGGCGGCGGCGGGAGCGGCGGTGGCCAGCGTTCATCCCGGCACGGCTCTACTGGACGTGGCCGCGGCCGTTCGCATCGATAAGGTCTTTGGATGCACCTGACCGTTCCCAGCCCGTCGACTTGCCAACTTCGGTCGTGCCGACAATGATTGCAGTCAGTGAACACGACTCGCAACCGCGCCACGACCGTTCCGCCTGACCTCACCTCTTGGCTCCTCACGCTGAGCGTCGCCATGGTGGGGTTGGCTCTCGTGGCCGGTTGCCAGCGCGACGAAGGCCACAGCCACAGCCATAGCTCCACCGGCCAGCGCACCCGCGAGTTTGGCACGAATGTCATTTTCTACCCTGCCAAAGGTGTGCTCGAAGAAATCCGCTCCGGCGGTTGGAAGGCCGTCATCGCCCATGAAGACATCCCCGGCTACATGGAAGCGATGTCCATGTTGCTCGATGTCCGCAACACCAACGAACTGGCTGGCCTGCAACCCGGCGATGTCCTCACGTTTCGCATGTTGGTGACCGACACCGACGGGTGGATCGATCAGGTGAAGAAGATTGCGTCCGGTCCGGCCCCGGCCCGGACGA
>JBGARF010000027.1:0-158534 GCA_044230345.1 Limisphaerales bacterium | reverse complement strand
TCGTCATGACCGGCCAGCCGCTCGTAACACGGTTGTCACACGGTTTGGCCTATCAAGGGTTCCGCGGAAAAGTGGAATTTCAGAACGCGCTGCCGATCATGGGATTGCCAATTTTTGCCGCGAGCCGGTTTGGCCTAGCAAGTCACGGGGAGTAGGGAGAACGGGGCAAAACGGTCCGGTTTCCAATCCTCAACTGGGGCCCAGGCCGACTCCCACCCGCGCCCGCGGGCGATCGCGCCTTCATCCAGCTGGACGCCCGCAACCGCTGCTCGGCCCGCGATGAACACAAGGGCGAAAGCGCGGCGAAAGTTGATTTCCCATCGTGCCGAGAAACGACGAGATGCAAAGGCCTCTCTATCTCTATCGTATCCTGCCCTTGGTTTTCCTTGCGACTTGGCGTCCGTGTGTCTTCTCCACCGATCACCTGACGACGAGTCGGACAGATTAAACCAAGAGCGCGGAGGCTGGGACGCCGAACGAAGCGAGGCGCTCCCTGTCTGGGTCGTCTGAGTGAAGGGCGCAATTCACGGTTTCCGGACCGCGCCCGTAACGCCCGCATCCCTGCGGGCCGGTGGCGAAGCATCCTTGCTTCGCCTGTCGGGTTCGGAGGCCGTGTTCGCCACAAAGGCGGCAGGGATGCCGCCCGAACCGGCACGCAGGATGCGTGCGCTACGAGGTCCCCCAAATCGGTTTGCGAATTCAGCCCCGGAAACCGTGAGTTGCACCCCTGAGTCATCACCCGCAAAACAAGTATTTACTCGGATTGAGACAATTCCTAACGTGAGGCCGCAATGCCAAGGAGACATCGCGGGAAGAACGGAGAACCGTCGACCGATCAGGTTTTCATACCGAATCCGAAACTCAAACTGCTGGACCAATGCCGGGAGGCGCTTCGGTTTTGGCACTATTCGTACCGGACGGAGCAAACCTATCTCGGCTGGATCGAGCGTTACATCCGGTTTTGTCGGGGCACTGGAACGCCGGGCGGTACAGGCTGGCGTCATCCCCGGGACTGCGGCGAGTTTGAAATCAAGGAGTTCCTCAGCCATTTGGCGACCGATCGAGAAGTTTCGGCCAGCACGCAAAACCAGGCTTTGAACGCGGTGGTGTTCTTGTATCGGGAGGTTCTGTCGATCGATTTGGGCAGCTTCGCCAACTTCGTGCGAGCGAAGCGCCCGGCTCGATTGCCGGCAGTATTGACGCGGGAAGAGTGCGGTCTCCTGTTTGCCGCCATGCAACCGCCCGCGAAATGGATCGCGCAGTTGCTCTATGGCAGCGGGCTGCGCTTGATGGAAGGGCTGCGCTTGCGGGTGAAGGACGTGGACTTTGGACGCGGACTGATCACCGTCCGGTCCGGGAAGGGTGACAAAGACAGGGTGACGATATTGCCCACAAGTCTGGAAGACATTCTACGCGAGCAGTTGGAGGCCTGCCGGACCATCTGGGAGAACGATCGGGCGGCCAAGCTGCCGGGTGTCTGGCTGCCGAACGCGTTGGAGCGGAAATATCCACAAGCGGGCGAACAGTGGCCGTGGTTTTGGCTTTGGCCAAGTTCGGAGACCAGCATTGACCCGCGTTCTCAGAAGCGACGGAGGCACCACCTGATAGACGCGAGTGTGCAGGTCGCCGTGAAAGCCGCGGCACGCCACGCCGGAATCAACAAATGGGTTACGCCGCACATTCTGAGGCACAGCTTCGCCACACACCTCCTCGAGAGCGGCAAGGATATCCGGACTGTGCAGGAATTGTTGGGGCACGACGACGTGTCCACGACCCAGATTTACACGCACGTGATGAAGAAGCCGGGTCTGGGTGTGCGCTCGCCGCTGGACGAGAAGTAGGGGCACTACAAACCTCTGCGGCGTCGGAGGCCCATCTGCGCACGGGCCATAAACCGTGAGCTGGATCCGAAAACCGTTCGAGCGTAGGAATGGCCGCAAAGAGGCACAAGAGACACAAAAGCCGGGTTTGTTTTTGTGCCGTTTGCGCTTTTTCGCGGCTAATCCCTCTCAAGAACCGGACAGTTCATGGGAAGGCCGGACCTCCAAAAAATGGACGTGAATTGGGGCCATGAACCTGGGACGGCTCCACCTCATCCGTCCCGCCTGGTCGGCGGGACACCTTCTCCCCCGCCGGGCGGCGGAGAAGGCTCCTCCGGAAGGGCCGTTCATGGAGAGCGGTGTGTTCCTTACGGACCTGCTCACGGGACGTGAACGACGTGAACCTGCGGACTCCTCCACCTCACCCTGTCCAGCCTCGCTGGACGCGAGTCTGGACTGTCCCTCTCCCCCGCAGGGCGTTGGAGAGGGTGACGCGCCGGACGGTTCCAGTAAGAGGCTGCCGAATCTCCGCGCCGCGCGCCTCATCGTCGATCCTCCGGTTCATGGAGAAGCCGCCACTTCCTTGCGGACCTGCTAAAAAGACGGAAATAGCAGCGAAAAGAGTCAGAACAGCGCGAAAAAAGCTTCAAAAGCGATGAAACGATCGAGAACAGCAACCAAGCGAGCTAGATCAGCTGCCAAAAGATTTCAAAAGTGATGAATCGAATCAAAATAGTGACGAGAAACGCCAAAACAGCTGCCAAAAAGTCAGGAAAACGCCGAAAGGAGTTACGATCGGCGTCAAAATGATCGTTGTCGTCGATCAAAACCTGAAAAATGAGCTGAAAATCTCGGCGACGAGCGAAAACGGATCACTTTTGCTGCTCAAAAGACGTATGGAGACGATAAACGCGGTCGAAATCGCAGTTTCGAAGCAGAAAAGTCCAAGCGCACCGCGCTTGAGTCATGCGCGACGTCGGTGGAGACACCTCGATCCGCGGATAAGGCGGGTAAGAAACCGCGGAGAGCGCTGAGGACGCGGAGAGGGACGGGCGTGGGTTGCGAACACGTGTCCGGCGGCGAGCCTGTCGCGGACGGAGTCTACTCCCGCGGCGGGAACTCGAATGTGGCCTTGCCGTTGTCGTCGAGCGTGAGGTAGGCCGAGAAGTTGCGGCCGGTCTTGCCGGAGACGAACTGGGTCAGCAACTCGGTTCGGCCGCCGCCGAGCAGCTTGACCATCTGGGCGCGATCGATGGGCTGCTGGAGAATGACCTTGCCCGTTTTGAACTTGCAGGGCTTTTTCTCCGCCTGCGATTTTTCGCAGAGGTAGTCCTTCGGGCCTTCGAAGACCTGGCCGCCGCACTTCGGACATTTGCCCAGCGGCTCCTGGCCGGTGAAATCGAGTTTGACGGCGGGTTCGGCCTCCTTGGCGGCTTTGGCGCCCTTGCCCTTGGGCTCGCGTTTTTCGAATTCGAAACTGACCTTGCCATCCTTGCCGAGGACGAGGAAGGCCTTGAAAGCGCGGCCGTTTTTCTTGGAGATGAACTTGTCGAGCAGATCGGTGCGCCCGGCGGAGAGCAGCTTCTTGACCTGGTTGGCGTCGATCGGTTGCTGCAAGATGATGCTGCCGGTGCGGAAGTCGCAGGTGCGTCCTTTACCCACGGCCTTCTCGCAGATGTAATTCATCCCGTTCTCGAATACGCGCGCCTGGCACTTGGGGCAGGGGCCCAGCGATTCCTTGCCGGTGAAGTCGACCTCGGTTTCGGTGCCGTCTTCCTTGTTGGCATTGCCGAAGTCGAACTCGACCTTGTGTTCGGCGTTGAGTTTGAGAATGGCGGCGAAGGGGAAACCCTTCTTGCTGCGGAACCCTTGCAGCGGGCCGACCATCCGCTTCTGGATGAGTTCCTCGACTTCCTTGCCTTCCATCAGGCGGCTGGAGAGAAACTTGGGCGCGCTGAAATCACACTGGCTGCACTGGAAGCGTCGGTAGTTCTCCTTGATCGTTCCGCCGCACTTGGGGCAGGGGGTCTGGAGCTGGCCGAAATCGCCGGGCACCTCATCGCCTTGGAATGCTTTGGTGCGATCGACGATGCGGCGGGTCATGTCGGCGATCTGGGCCATGAACTCGGGGCGCGAGAGCCGGCCGTGTTCCATCTGTTTGAGCTTGGACTCCCATTCGCCGGTGAGTTCAGGTCGCGACAATTCGGGAATGCCGAGGCCGCGCAGGAGGGCGATCAACATGAACGCCTTGCCGGTGGGGACCAGTTCGCTGGCCTGGCGGTAGATGTATTCCTCGGTGATAAGACCTTCGATGATGGCGGCACGGGTGGCGGGCGTGCCGAGACCGCGTTCGGCCATGGCCTCGCGGAGTTCCTCGTCCTCGACCATCTTGCCCGCGCCTTCCATGGCGCCGAGCAGCGTGGCTTCGGAAAAGCGCGGTGGCGGCTTGGTTTGGGCCTGTTTGAGTTCGATCTCCTTGGTTTGAACCTGTTCGCCGGATTGGACTGGAACCAGCGTCGTCCCGCCCTCGGCGGCTTCGGCGGCGGCATCGCGGCCGTAGACTTCGAGCCAGCCTGCCTTGGTCAAGACCTTGCCTTCGCTCTTGAACGGTTCGCCTTCGACGCGGGTGATGCGCGTGGTGATCAGATATTCGGCGGCCGGGTAGAACACGGCGAGGAACCGGCGGGCGACCATGTCATAGATCTTTTGTTCCGGCTCCGTCAGGCCCTTGGGGGCGACGTTGGTGGGGATGATGGCGAAGTGATCACTGACCTTCGCGTTATTGAAGATGCGTTTATTGGGACGGACCCAGCCTTGTTGGAGAATGGCGTCCGCGAACGTTTGGTAGGCGGTGCCGGCCATGGCGCCGAGCGTGGTGTTAACCGTGGGTAGATAGTCCTCGGGCAAGGCGCGGGAGTCCGTTCTAGGGTAGGTGAGGACCTTGTGCTTTTCGTAAAGTGATTGGGCGATGGCCAGCGTGTTCTTGGCGGAGAAGCCGAAGCGCCGGTTGGCATCGCGCTGAAGGCTCGTGAGATCGAAGAGCAGCGGGGACAGTTGAGTGGACGGCTTGCTTTCTTCGGTGACGATGCCGGGTTTGCCGAGGCATTTGGCCTGGATGGCGGCGGCCTGGGCTTGGTCCCAAATGCGTTCGGCGCGGAGGGCCTCGTCGGTTTCCTTGCCGTTGGACGGTTTGGTGAATTTCTCGTCGAACCAGCGGCCGGTGTAATCGCCGGCGGCGGCGCCGAACGTGCCGATCAGCTCCCAGTAAGTGCGGGAGACGAATTTGCGGATTTTTTCCTCGCGCTCGACCAGGATGGCGAGCGTCGGGGTTTGCACGCGGCCGACCGTGGTCTTGTTGAAGCCGCCGCCCTTGGAATTGAAGGCGGTCATGACCCGCGTGCCGTTGATGCCGACGAGCCAGTCGGCCTCGCTGCGGCAGGTGGCGGCGTCGGCGAGCGGGCGCATGTCCTGATCGGAGCGCAGGCGGGTGAAGCCGTCGCGGATGGCGGCGGCGGTCATCGACTGGAGCCAGAGGCGTTGGACGGGCTGGGTGGCCTTGGTGTGGCGGACGATGTGACGGAAGATCAGTTCGCCTTCGCGGCCGGCGTCGCAGGCGTTGATGAGGGCATCGACGTCCTTGCGTTTGATGAGCCGGGCGAGAACCTTGAGACGGTTTTCATTTCGCTCGATGGGATTGAGACCGAAATGGGGTGGGATGACGGGCAGGTGGGCGAAGCTCCACTTGCCTTTTTTGGCCTCGAACTCCTCGGGGCAGACGAGTTCGAGGAGATGTCCGACTGCCGACGAGAGGACGAATTGGTCGCTCTCGAAGTAGTCCTCGTGCTTGACGAATCCTCCGAGGGCCTTGGCGATATCGCCTGCCACCGAGGGCTTTTCCGCAATGATCAGCGCTTTACCCATGACGAGTCGCGGACTATTACAGCCGTCCGCTGGCCGTTGCAACCCCATGTTTATCGTCGGGCCTTAAAGTCCCTAAAGTGGCGGAGCGGTGGGCCGGGGAGCTTTCGCCTCCGCGGAAGTGGGTGCGGGCAGGGCAGATGTTCCGCACGAGTGCGGACGCTATGCACCGGGTCTGGCCGGGCCGGTCTTAATCTTGAGCGCCGCGCCAGCGCTTGCGTGCTCCATCCAAAGCGGTGCTGCGCCCCGCACTCCACGACGCTGGCGCGGCAGCCTTGCGCCCGCCGACACGCGGAGCGTCATGGGGTGCGGCGGGCACCGCCGCTTTCGTTTTGAATCCACAGCCTTGGCTTGCGTGTCCCTCTTCCTTCCGGTTTAGTCCTGGCATGGCAATGCACATGCGAACCCCGTGGGGCAAGATGCTCCTGGTCGGCTGCCTTTGGCAGATCGTGGTCGCCGCGGCGGTGGGACAGGCCCCGGCAACGGCGCCGGCGCGTGGGACGAACGACGCGCACGCCGACGCGGTGGATTTGCTGCGCCGGGTGATTAAGGAGCAGCAGCAGAACCCGGGACGCATTGTTCG
The DNA here is from genome assembly GCA_044230345.1 of Limisphaerales bacterium. GTDB lineage: Bacteria > Verrucomicrobiota > Verrucomicrobiia > Limisphaerales > JADJPG01 > JBGARF01. The sequence continues at coordinate 152,213 of JBGARF010000027.1, read as the reverse complement.
GACGCCTACCGTTCCCGGCACCGCTTCGGGGTCGGGAGCAGGCTCGGTCGTCCCGCGGGCGGACCGTGCGGAATTGGAGCGACAGTTCCTCGACGGGCGGATTACCGCGAAACAATTTCAGCGCGCCATGGAGGATCTGGAGAAGAATCCGCCGCCGCCTCCGCCAGCGCCCGCCAAAGCCGGCGTGGTCGCCAAGACCGTTCAGAAAGAGCCCGCGCTATCGCCGAAGGGCGTTTCCAATCTGCCGGGCAAGGTCGTGACCAATGCCCCGGCGACGGTCATCTCGACTCCGGAAGATGCGCCGGAGCACAAGACGTTGTCGGATGTGGAGGCCAAGATCGACGCGATCCTGGCGCGACGTCAGGCGCAGTTGGAAGCCGCCAAGACTAATGTCAACGAGGCCGCCTCACCGGCAGGTCCGCAGACCAAGCGGCAAAAGCTCGATGCTCTCCTGCGCGCCCTGATCCAAGGGAAGATGACGGAGGCCGAGTATAATGCCGCCCGCGAGAAGGTCATGGCCCAGCCCGACTAACCAGGGCTGGGCGTCGTGCGTGACGCCGTGCGACCCATTCGTACAAGCTATTCATTGTGCAAGTAAAGAAAGCCATCATTACCGCTGCGGGCCAGTCCCAGCGCACGTTGCCGCTCCAGAGTTTGGTGGATCGGGATGGGGTGCCGAAGACGGCCCTGCAAATCTTGATTGAGGAGGTTTTGCAGGCGGGCATTGATGAGGTTTGTCTGGTGATCGCGCCGGGCGTTCAGGATGCCTATCGGGCGGCGGCTGGACCGCATTCCAAGCGGGTGGTGTTTGTCGAACAATCGCGTCCCCTGGGCTATGGGCATGCGGTGCATTGCGCCGCCGAGTTTACGGGGCGGCATCCGTTTCTGCTGCTGGTTGGCGATCATTTGTATGTGGCGCGCGGCGCCCGTCGATGTGCCCAGCAGTTGGTTGGAATTGCTGGAGCGGAGGAATGCAGTGTTTCCGCCGTGCAGGCCACTCATGAAAGCAAGTTACCGTTTTACGGTGCGGTGGGCGGGCGGTTGGTGGCGGGTCGAAAGGGCCTCTACGAAGTGGCGGAAGTGGTCGAAAAACCGACCCCGACCGAAGCGGAACAAACCCTTGTCGTGCCCGGGCTGAGGGCCGGCCATTACCTGTGTTTCTTCGGGCTGCATGTCTTGACGGCCGCGGTCATGGACATCTTGGCCGACGAAGTCTCGGCGGCGGGCCCGCAGGGGGGCGCGCATTTGACGACGGCTTTGGCCAAGCTGACGGGTGCGGAGCGCTATCTGGCGAGTGAGTTGGCCGGACGCCGGTATGACATCGGACTCAAGTATGGGTTGCTGACGGCCCAGTTGGCGCTGGCGTTGGATGGTGAAGATCGCGAGGAAGTTTTGTCCACGTTGCTCGAGTTGCTGGCCACTCGGGGAAAAGGGGATTGACACTCCGGCAGTGCAAACCTAGTTTCGCTCAAGCTTTTTAGTGACTTAATTATGTCAGAAAACACTCCAGGCGCCGCGGGAGCGCCCGTTCCGCCCAAGCCGCCGGAACCGTCCAAGGTTCAACCGAAGAAGGAAACCGTCCGGATCAGCCTTCCGCCGAAGCCGACCGCCGCTCCGACCATCAAGTTGCCGGCCGCTCCGGTGGGTGCGCCGCCGACGGGCGGTGCCGCTCCGGCAGCGCCCGCGCCTGCGGCTGCTGCTCCCCGGCCTGCGACCAGCGCGCCGGCGGCTCCGGTTCCGCCGGCTTCCGGCAGTCCGGCGTCGTCTGTTGCCCGCCCGCCGACGTCGACGGGACCTGCGGCCACGCGTCCGCCGAGTCCTACGCCGGCTCCGCGTCCGCCTGCGCCCGCCGCCAAAAAGGTGAGCGGTCTGGATGTGGGCCTCGCCATTGCAGCCGCCGTCGTTGGTTTGGCTGCGGTCGGCAGTGTCGCCCTGTTGCTTTCGGTGAAGTAGCCCGTTGCGGTCGGGAGAGTCGCCTTTAGTCGCCATCAAATCAGTCGCCATCAATTTGACGCCTTCAGGTGCGTCCAAATCCGGTGACGGTGTTGTTGGTGCCGGTGTTCTCTCTGCGTCCCCTGCTTCTTTGACCAACTTTCACTCCAACCTCATATACACCATGGCTGCCGCAAACATCGTCAACGTCACTACGGACACTTTTGAAAAGGAAGTCGCCGGTTCGCCCGTTCCGGTTGTCTTGGATTTTTGGGCGGAGTGGTGTGGGCCGTGCAAGATGATCGCCCCGATCCTCGATGAGCTCGCCACCGAGTACAACGGCAAGATTCGCATTGCCAAGGTGAACATTGACGAGCATCAGGATCTCGCGGTTCGTTTCCGCATCAACTCGATTCCAACCCTCCTGTTCTTCAAGAACGGTCAGGTTGTCGATCAGGTGGTGGGAATGCGCAGTAAACGGGATTTCAAGGCCAAGATCGACCAGATGGTCGGCTGAGCACGGACCGCTTCCACGCCGCCGCATCGCAGAGGATGGACGGCGCTGAAGGGGAGTTTGCCGACGCCTGACGGACCTCATGCCCCTCATCCCGACCCCCGGCTACTACTCCAGTCGGGCGCGTCTTTACCAGCAGCTGGGGCAATTGACGGCGGCTGGGCTGACGCTGTCGGCGGCAATCGAACTTCAACGACGCAACCCGCCTTCCCGATCGCTTCGTGCCGGATTGGAAGTGGTCCTGGCCGAACTCCAGCGGGGTGCCACCTTTGGCGACGCCATGCAGGCGGCGGTGCGGTGGCTGGCGCCGTTTGACATCGCCTTGTTGCAGGCCGGCGAGCACAGCGGACGACTTCCCGCCTGCTTTGAAATTCTTGCGGAACACTACGAGAACAACGCGCGTCTCCTGCGCGAGGTCATCTCCGGGTTGGCGTATCCTGCGCTTCTGTTTCATCTGGCCATCCTCCTTGCGCCCCTGCCACAGCTGGTTCTTACGGGCAACATCGTGGGGTATCTGACGGGAGTCCTGACCGTCTTCATTCCGGTCTACGGCGTTATCCTTGGCTTTGCCTGGCTGATTGGTGGGACCCATCGAGGACGTTGGCGAGCGGGAGCCGAAGCGGTGCTGCACTGGGTCCCGATCCTTGGGCGGGCCCGGCGCAATCTGGCCGTGGCCCGGCTGTCCTCCGCCTTGGAAGCGTTGATTTCGGCGGGTGTGCCGATTCTTCAAGCCTGGGAGCTGGCCGCCGCCGCCTGCGGTTCCTCAGCGCTGGAGCAAGCGGTGCAACGATGGAAGCCGCTCGTTGAAAACGGAGTCACTCCGGCCGAAGCCTTGCAACAGTCTCCGGAATTCCCGGAAGTATTCGTCAGTCTTTATCATACGGGCGAGGTCACGGGCTCGTTGGATGACACGCTGAGGCGGTTGCAGGTCTTGCATCAGGAGGAGGGGACGCGGCAGATGAAAGCGCTCGCGGAATGGACGCCGAAGCTGGTCTATTTCGGGATCGTGATCATGATTGCGTGGCAGGTGATCAACTTCTGGACCGGCTATTTTAGCGCGCTCGGGCGGCTTTGAGGCTCCGCGGACGAAGGGTCGGGGAGAAAATTGCTTTTCACGTCTGCAACTCCTCTGCTATCCACAGTCAGTATGTCTGCCCGATTCGCATTGTTCGCGATGTTTTTTGCCGTCAGCACCCTCTGGGCTGGCGGCGCGACGTTCCCGCTTGCCAACGGTTCGACCCTGGATGGCGAGCCGATTTCATTCAACGCGCAGGGAGTGGTGGTGAAGCTGGCGGATGGCAGCTTCGCGCCGCGCGAGGGCTGGACGAATTTCACCCAGCAAGCCTTGCAGGACCTGGCGAAGATTCCGAAGGCCAAGCAGTATGTTGAGGTCTTTCTGGAGGTGGACGAGCCCGACGACGCGGCGCCGAAGTTGGAGATTAAGCCAAAACCGATCGACCGTCTGGCCCGGCCGGCTCCCAACGCGGGTTACGGCGCGCTGTTTGCCTCCGGCCTGTCGTTGATGCTCCTGTCCCTTGTTTACGCGGGAAATGTTTACGCGGGCTACGAAATCGGCCTGTTCCGGAACTACAATCCGTTCATGGTGGCTGGCATCGCCGCAGTGGTACCCATCCTGGGCCCGATTGTCTTCCTTTGCATGCCCACCCGTTTGCAGCGGAGCATTGACGAGATCGCGGCTGAGTCGATGGCGCGAGCCGTGGCCGAAGCGGAGGCTGCCGGGACGGCGCCGAACCTGACGGTGGGCAACCCCGAAGAGGAGCAGGCGGCGGCGGCCAAGGCCGCCGAGCAGGCCAAGTCGCAGGTCACGGTTTATCAGCGTGGCCAGACCTCGTTCAATCGGCGCTTCTTCGAAACCAAGTTCGCCGGCTTCCTGAAGGTCGTGCCGGGTGACGAGGAAAAGGACAAGGAGATCTATATTCGGTCGGTCCGGGGCGAGTATGTGGGCAATCGGTTGACCCGAATTTTGCCCAACGAATTGACCTTGCAGGTGAGCAAGGGCGACGCCACCTCGGACATCATCATTCCCTTCGGCGAGATCTACGAAGTGCAGGTCCGCCCGCGCGCTGTCCCGGCCGGCTGAGGACGCGGCGCGGCTGCTTAAGGCGAAGTTAATTCAGCCGTTCCAGTGGTATGAAATATCGCACGATCCTCCTGTTCGGCGCGCCTGGCTCCGGCAAAGGCACCCAGGGCAAAATCCTGGGCCAGATCCCCGGCTTCTTCCACTTTGCCTGCGGCGATGCCTTCCGAAACCTTCGCATCGAGGATCCCATGGGGCGGGTGTTCATCGAATATTCGAGCCGCGGTGAACTCGTCCCGGACGAGGCCACCATCGCGCTCTGGTCCAAAAACATCAAGGCGTCCACGGTGGATGGTGAGTTCGATCCCTCGCGCGACACGCTCGTCCTCGATGGCATCCCTCGCAACCCGCATCAGGCCCAGATGCTGTCCGACACGCTCGACGTCAAGGCGGTGTTCTTTCTCTCGTGCGCCGATCGCACGAAGATGATCGAACGCCTCCAGCGCCGCGCGCTGCGCGAGAACCGCCTCGATGACGCGAATCTGGACGTCATTCGGCGGCGACTCGACACCTACGAACGGGAGACCCGGCCCGTCCTCGATTTCTACGGGCCGTCCCTCGTCCATACCGTCGACGCCACCAAACCGCCGCTCAGTGTGCTGCGCGAAATCCTCGATATCGTCAGCGGCGACGCGGTGTAGTTCAGCGGGCGCCAAACGGAGCGCAGGCGGCCGGTTCAACGACGACGATTAACGGCCCAACCCCAACCCAGTCCAGCCGCGCTGGGCCACGAGCGTCCGCAGACGATCGGCAAAGGTGTGAGCCAGCGCGATCATCGCCTCGGCTTCGGGCGCCGGGAGCTGGCGCTGGCTGTTGAACACCCACAGTTTCAGCCAATGCTCGAAATGTTCCGGACCAATGCCGAGCGTCAGATGCGCGGCGCCAAATCCGCCGCCGTAGCGGGACGGGCCTCCTGTTTGCCGGGCCCAAAACTCGGTGATCTTGGCCAAGTGCGCCGGCCAATCATGAATGCGCGCATTGAAGATCGGGCCGAGCACCGCGTGCTGCCGGATATCAGCGTAGAAGGGGCGAATCAGGCGCAAAATCCCATCGTGTCCACCCAGGCGATCATAAAGGGTCGGCGCCGAGTCGTTCGTCGGGTTGGTCGTGTTCATGGCTGTTTGAACGTTCGGCTGGAAGGCGCGGCCGTCGCCGTCTCCGCAACGAACGTCAGCAGATCAATCGCGGGCGCCTGCGGTTCCAGTTCCAAGGCCCCGGCGGTGGTCTTCCAGGTCAACTGGCGCACGCGCACTTCGCCGGACGGGTCCAGCTGATGATGTTCAACTCGGGTCGGTCCGGCCCATGGCAGGTTGCTGACCGCGATGGTCAGGCGACCTGATCCGGCCTGGCTGGCCTGGGCGGAACGCGCGATCAACACGGCGGCACGATCGCCCTTTGCGCCGACCCCGGCCAGCCGCCAGACGCCCGGCGACGCGGTAGCCAAGTCGGCCGCTCGAGACGGCGTGGCGAGGAGCGTGCGAAACAGGCGAAAGGCTTCGAACGTTTTCTTCGGCGCGCCGTGCAGGCTGAACAGTCCGAAGGGCTGGTTGTCGGCCGAGTAAAAATTGGCCACATCGACCGGCGCATCCTGGAGACTGATCAGCGTGGCGGTGACGAACGCGGCGCCTTCGACGCCACCCTGACGTGCATACCATCGTTCGCGTTGCTCACCTTGCGCGGACAGCATCGGGCGCCAATCCCGGTCGGGCAGATAGTTCCATTCGTTGAGGTGACTTTCGGTGCGGGAAAATCCTTCGCGATCCAAAAACGCTCGAATCGCGATCGCCTGGCGGGCGAAAAAGTCCGGGTCATCGGTGTAGCCATGCCAGGAGAAAAAATCGAGCGGGGCGCCTGACTGTCGCACGTGTCCGATGAACCCGCGCAGAAAGTCCGACGGCTCCAGGCGACCCTGGCGCGCCACGCCCTGATGTCCGAGCGAAGGGCCGCCCACCTTGAGCTTGGGCCAGCGCGACCGGATGGCGTTGGCGGTGACGGCATACAACTCGTAATACTGCTGTGCGGTGCCCGTCCACATGGCCGGCTGATTTTCCGGCTCATTCCAAATCTCCCAGTAATCGATCCCGAAGCGATGGCCGTCGGCCCAGCCTTCGTTGTAGTGACGAATGATGCCGAGACAAATCCGCGCCCATTTCTGCGGGTCGGCCGGCGGATGCACGTAGCGTTTGCGTTTCGCGTGTTCGATGCTTTCGCCGAGGCGATAGACGATCCGGGAACCAACGTTCGTGATGGCGCGTAAGTAATCGTCGGTGGGCCCAAACCGGTAGCTGCGGGGATTGTCCGGGTCGGCGTTGAAGTTTGGAAAGATGGCGTGGACATCCACGATGTCGGGGTAAGGCCACGCGCTGTCGTGGAGTCGGGTAAAGGGAATGGCGAGCTCGCGATGGAACTTCGACAAGTCCACCGTCTCGCCCTGGCCCAGCGGGCCGTTGTTGCCGCCGTGCAGGGGACGGACCGAGCCGGAGGCCTGGGAGAAGTCGAACGAGAGCTCTGCGCCGACGGCCGCCGGAAGGAGAGTGATGCTCAGGAGGGCTGAAAGCAGGGAGAGCAACCGTGGGGGGAGGGGAATGAAATCAGTCGCGGCCCGCGAGTGGGCTTTGGCGGGCGCAGTTGGATGAATGAACGTCACCTGCGCGGCATACTCCGAGCGGTTTGACACGGCAAGCGGATAGTGGCTGAACGATTTAATCTTGAGGTGACTCCGCCGGTTGCCCAACGTCTCGGCATGCGTGTGGTCAACTCACCTGCCGCCATGCAGCGTCTGGCGCTGGGCTGGAAACGTGCCGGGCGAAAGGTCGGCTTTGTGCCGACGATGGGCTATCTCCATGCCGGTCACATCAGCTTAGTGCACCGTGCCCGCCGGGCCGTGGGCGCCAAGGGCATCGTGGTGGCGAGCATTTACGTGAACCCCACGCAGTTTGGCCCGACCGAAGATCTCAGCCGGTATCCGCGGGATTTTCCCCGCGACAGCCGCCTCTGCCGCGAGGCGGGCGTCGATGTTCTCTTTTGTCCGTCGGATGCGACCATGTATCCGGGGCGTGAAGACGGTCGGTATTCCACCTATGTGGTCGAGGAGCGATTGGGGCAGGGGATGGAAGGAGCATCGCGCCCGGTCCACTTTCGAGGAGTGACCACGATTGTGGCGAAGCTGTTCAATCTGGTGCTTCCGGACGTGGCGGTGTTTGGCGCCAAGGACTGGCAGCAGGCGTCGATCGTTCGTCGCATGGTGGCCGACCTGAACTTTCCCGTGCGGGTCATCGTGGCGCCCACGATGCGCGAGGCCGATGGCTTGGCCATGAGTTCGCGGAACAAATATCTGAACCCGTCACAGCGGGAACAGGCGCGGGCGTTGTCCGAAGCGCTGCGATCCGCGCGGGCGGCGGTGCGTCAGTCGAAGCTCGGCCTTGCCGCGTCGCTGCTGAAGAAGCGTCTGGCGGCGGCCATTGAGCGTCGGCCCGAGGCGCGGGTGGATTACATCGAGTTCTTTGAACCTGAAACGCTGGCTCCGGTGCGGCGAGTTCGGCCTGGAGTGCAAATGGCCCTGGCGGTTTACGTTGGCAAAACCCGGTTGATCGACAATGCCCTCCTCTAATCGCTACGATTTCCTCGTGCTCGGCAGCGGCATTGCCGGCCTGTCCTTCGCGCTCAAGGTTGCCGCCCACGGCCGGGTGGCGATCGTGACGAAGAAAGATCGGGCTGAGTCGAACACCAACTATGCCCAGGGCGGCATCGCGGCGGTCACGAGCCGCGAGGACTCTTTCGAGATGCACGTGCGCGACACGCTCGAGGCCGGGGCGGGCCTATGCAAGGAAAACGTCGTGCGCCGGATCGTGGAGGAGGGGCCGGCCCGAATCCAGGAGTTAATCGAGCTCGGCATGCGGTTTTCCGAGCGCGACAACGGCCAGCCGGGCGGCGGGCGCGAGTTGGATCTGGGCAAGGAAGGTGGGCATTCCCGCCGGCGCATTCTGCACGCCAAGGACGTGACGGGTCGCGAAATTGAACGAGCGTTGCTGGCCGCCATTGCGCGTGAGCCCAACATCACGATCCTGGAGAATCACTTCGCCATCGACCTCATCACAACGCGCAAGCTCGGGCGTTCCGGCCCCAATCAATGCCTGGGGGTTCACGTGCTGAACAAGCCCGGCGGCAAGGTCATCACGCTGGTGGCGCCGTTCACGCTGCTGGCCACCGGCGGCTGCGGGAAGGTCTACCTCTATACGACGAATCCCGACATTGCGACGGGCGATGGCGTGGCCATGGCCTACCGGGCGGGGGCCCCGATCGCCAACATGGAGTTCGTCCAGTTCCATCCCACCTGCCTCTATCATCCCAAGGCCAAATCGTTCCTGATCAGCGAAGCCGTCCGGGGCGAGGGCGGGATTCTGAAATCCATCGATGGCCGCGAGCTCATGGAACATCAGCATCCCCTCAAATCGCTGGCTCCGCGGGACATCGTGGCGCGGGCGATTGACGGCGAGATGAAGAAGACCGGCGCGGATCATGTGCTGCTCGACATCACGCACAAGCCGGCCCGGTTTGTGATGGAGCGTTTTCCGAACATCTATCGAACCTGTCTCGACTACGGGCTCGACATCACCAAGGAACCGATTCCGGTCGTGCCGGCGGCCCACTACCAGTGCGGCGGTGTTCTGACCAGCGCCGATGGCGACACGGCGATCGAAGGTCTCTACGCCGTCGGCGAGGTGGCCTGCACCGGGTTGCATGGCGCCAATCGTCTGGCCAGCAATTCGCTGCTGGAAGCGCTCGTCTGCGCCCATCGGGCTGCGTCCCGCATGCTGGCCAAGCCGCCGCCGTCAGTCGACCTTGCCATCCCGGAATGGCAGTCGGGCGAAGCTCACGACGCGGACGAACTCGTGGTGGTGTCGCACAACTGGGATGAGATCCGGCGGCTGATGTGGGACTACGTCGGCATCGTGCGCACGAACAAACGCCTGCAGCGCGCCCAGAAACGCATCGCCAACCTGCAGGAGGAGATCCAGGAGTATTACTGGAACTTCACTGTGACCAGCGACCTGCTCGAGCTGCGCAACATTGCCACGGTTGCCGAGTTGATCGTCAGCTGTGCACTGCAGCGTCCGGAGAGCCGCGGTCTTCACTACAATCTCGACTATCCAGACGCCAATCCCGGCTGGGCGCAGCGGGACACGGTCGTGCAGAAGGGCGTTCGTTAGGCAGGAATTTACATGCCCAACTTAAAACGCAGACGTTTTGTGCGGAACATTGCCGGTAGGGCGGGGCGCTCCGCCGCCCGCCGCCCCAACCGTTCTCATGGCAATTTCGCGGCGCGCTCGGAGTGCGCGCCCTACCTGAACATGAATTTTCCAGGTTAGGCAGGGCATGGGAACGTTCCAAATCGAATATTTCAACCGGCACACGGGCCGGCTGGAGCAGGAACAGGTTTACGGGGCCGGCTGGATGCGCTGGACCTATGGAACGGCCTTGGGCCGGCTGGCGCTGGAGGCGGTGGTCAAGCGCTCGCTGTTCTCCCGTTGGTACGGCTGGCGCATGGATCGGCCCGGCAGCCGAAGCAAGGTCGCCCCGTTCATTCGCGATTTCGGCCTGGACCCCGGCGAGTTCGCCGATCACCCGGAGTCATTCCGCACGTTCAACGAGTTTTTCTATCGCCGCCTCAAACCCGGCGCGCGCCCGGTCGATCCTGATCCGCAGACCGTCGTTTTTCCCGCCGACGGTCGTCACCTTGGCTATCCGGATGTGTCGGCCGTGGACGGCGTGTTCGTCAAAGGTCAACGCTTCGACCTGCCCCGGTTGTTAGGCGATGACGCTCTGGCGGGGCGTTATGCACGCGGCGCGCTGGTACTGTCGCGCTTGTGTCCGGTGGACTATCACCGGTTTCATTTCCCGGTCGCCGGCCGCGCCGCAGCGCCGCGCTTGCTGAATGGCCTGCTCTATTCGGTGAATCCCATCGCGCTGCGCCAGAACCTGGCCTACCTCTGGGAGAACCGGCGTGTGCTGACGACGATTGAAACGGAGATGTTTGGAACGGTTTTGATGCTGGAGATTGGCGCGACGAACGTCGGCTCGATTGTGCAGACCTATCGAGCCGGCAGCGCCGTGGCGAAGGGCGAGGAGAAAGGGTACTTCCGGTTTGGCGGCAGCTCGACGCTGCTGCTCTTTGAGCCTGGGCGGGTGCGGTTGGCCGAGGATTTGGTGCGGCACAGCGCCAATCGCTGCGAGCTCTACGCGCGGGTGGGATCGCCGTTGGGAACTCGCTGACTGGTTCGCCGGGAAAGACGCTGAAGATCGAATTTGGAGGGCGGTGGCTTGGGCCCACTGAGGGGGGCTTCCGGATATCCTCACGCCCCAACTTTCTCCCTCCGCTTTCGCTGCACTTCGGCGACACGAGCTCTGCGGAAGTTGGAAGTTGTGATTCGACTTTCGAAGCTCGTGCGGAAGGTGGCCCAACTTTTCCCTTCCATCTTTAACCAAAGAACACTGTTCGACGGTAAATCGGGCTTCGTTGTCAAATCGGCTGCAGCGTGGTGAAGGTGATTTGGTGATGCGTGAGGTTGGCCCAATGAATCGCCTCAAGATTTGTGTGCTCAAGGAGCTTTCGTAATTGTACCGCGAAGGTATCGATCTGCATAGAGCCCTCGGTGCCCTCATGAATCGCCGTAATCCGGAAGGCGACATTCGGCGTGACGAGTCGCATCGGTTGGTCGACGAGGTAGCCGCGCTTTCCGAACACGGGAACTGGATGAAGAACGACCTGGTCGCCGCCGAGGAGATGAGTGATGGCTTCATTGTAGAGAGCCATTTCCAATCCTACGCCCCAATCTTTGATGAGGGCCGTCAGTAGGTCTCGAAACGCGTCCGCACCGGCTACTCGCGGATTCCAGGCCGTATCGATGATTTGTGGGTTTCGCAGGTTGATCAACCGATTCGGGCAGTTCACAAACTCGTGCTCCACCCGGTCTGTGTGGACATTGATGAGCTTCCCATGGGCGAGATCAAACAGGAGAAGGTAGTTCAGCGTCTGGCCTCGATGCCGTGGATGGAGGGCGTCAACAGCCTTGAACTCGAACAGTCCGCTGCCATCGACGAGCACGTCCAGAAAGTAGGTCTTTTCAAAACTGCCATGGGAGGCCGTGACCGCCGCTTCCAAGACAACGCCTGGGAGGCGAGCCGCAAGATCGCGTTTGTAGATCAGCTCATCGAAAAGGCGGCCGAACTCGTTGTGAAGGTCGAAGACGTGGCGCATGACTTTGCGGGCCACGCTCTTGAAGTCGCGTTGTGAGATGCGAGTCGTGGAAATCGAAGGATGAACGGGCATAGGGAATCAGGGTAAAAGATGTGGGGTAAAAGATGAGAACTGGTTCGCACCAAGTACGAATATCCCATTCCGATGAATCTCGTTCTTTTGATTTTTTCTCCTCGGCCAGAGGGTTCCACGACGAGATTTGCGGTGCAAGACCATTCCCATCTTTTACCCCCTATCTTTTACCAATAAATACGCCAGTCGACGGTCGATGGGTATCGAGACGACTTCGTCTTGAAATCAGAAGCTAGAGGTGCTCATCGACACGCGGGTGACGCAAGGCCGGCGTCTGCATGGGCACGGCCAAGAATCAGGGTAAAAGATGTGGGGTAAAAGATGGAGCCGCGAGAAACCACTCGACGCTCCGTTCGTCCGAATTCATTGTCCGTCCATGCCTCTGCGGAATGCCCACGTCTGGATTCGCTGCCTGCGGTTTGTGGCCGCTGGATTGGCCTTGCTCGCGATTGGATTTTGGGCGGGGGCCGCCGACTCTGACTGGCAACAAATCAGCGGTGGAAGATTTCGAGAGTTGACCGTTTCGCGGGACGGCAAGGCTGGATTCACTCTGCTGAGTTCGACCGTTACAGGCGTGACGTTTAGCAACACGCTGGATGAAGCGTCTGCTGCGGCCAATCGGGTGTTGCTGAACGGGTCGGGCCTGGCGCTGGGAGACTACGATGGCGACGGGCGGCCGGATCTATTCCTGGCGAGCTTGAATGGACACAACACGCTCTATCGAAATCTAGGCGGCTGGCGGTTCGCCGACGTCACGACGGCTTCGGGATTGCGTCGCGACGGGCGTTACTATCGCGGAGCGACCTTTGCGGATGTCAACGGAGACGGCGCTCTCGATCTCTTGCTGGCGGTATTGGGCCACGGTGTGGAGGTGTGGCTGGGCGATGGACGCGGGCGGTTTGCGGACGCGACCGCGTCGGCGCGCACGGGCAGCGCGATGGGCTCAGCCACCGTGACGTTGGCGGACGTGGACGGGAACGGCACCCTCGACCTTTACGTGGCGAACAATCGCGTCGACGACATTCGTGATCGAGGTCAGGTCAATCTGCGCCAAGTGAACGGAGCGATCGTGGTGCCGCCGGAATGGAGGGATCGACTGACGGTGGTGAACGGTCAGGTCCTTGAATATGGCCAGCCGGATCAGCTTTATCTCAATGACGGTCGCGGACGATTCGCGCCGGTGGCGTGGGCGGGGGGCCGGTTTCGGGATGAGGACGGTCAACCGCTGGCCGGGCCGCCGTTGGACTGGGGGTTGACGGCAAGCTTTCGAGACGTCAATGGCGACGGGTTTCCTGATCTTTACGTGTGCAACGATTTTTGGACGCCCGATCGCATCTGGATCAACGATGGAAAGGGCAGGTTCCAGGCGGCGTCGCGACGGGCCTTCCGCAGTCAGTGCGCGAGTTCGATGGGAGTGGATTTTGCCGACATCGATCGGGACGGGCAGGTTGATGTGTTCGTGGTGGACATGCTGAGCCGCGATCCGCGCCTGCGTAAGCGACAAGCCCTGGCGCAGGCGCCCGGCCTAGTCATGCCGGGCGTGAGCGTGGGACGGGAAATGGAGCGGCCGCAGGTCATGCGCAACACGCTCTTTCGAAACCGTGGCGACGGAACTTTCGCGGAACTGGCGTATGAGGCGGGCGTGGCGGCCTCGGATTGGTCGTGGTCGCCGGTATTCCTCGATGTCGATCTGGATGGGTACGAGGATTTGCTGGTGGCGAGCGGCCATGCCCGCGACGTGCAGGATCTCGATGCCCGCGAAGTGATTCGCGCGCGGCAACACGATTGGAAAGGATTCAAGGACGACGCCGAGCGTCAGCGGGCGTTTACCAAGGAACTTATGGAACACATGCGACTCTATCCGCCTTTGGAGCTGCCTGTGGTGGCCTTCCGCAATCTCGGCAATGGACGATTTTCTGAAGTCACCGGCAGTTGGGGGACGGCACAGCCGGGCGTGCATCATGCGATGGCGATGGCGGATCTGGATGGCGACGGCGATTTGGATTTGGTCGTCAACAATCTTGGATCAGCGACGGGTCTTTATCGGAATGAAAGCCCTGCGCCGCGGGTGGCGGTTCGGCTGAAGGGAGTGGCGCCGAACACTCAAGGCATCGGCGCGCGGGTGACCGTGGTGGGCGGCGCGGTGGCGCGGCAAAGCCAGGAGGTCGTCGCCGGAGGAAGATACCTGGCGGGCGGAGAGCCGATGCTCGTCTTTGCCGCCGGCCAGCGCGGGAGTGACATGGCGATCGAGGTGGCATGGCGAAGCGGCCGCCATGCGCGAGTGGAACGGATTCGGCCCAATCGACTGTATGAATTTCAGGAAGATCCTTCGGGACCGACCGTGGCGATGACGCCGGCGGCTGAGGTGACAGGTGCGTCGGGCACGCACTTCGTGGACGTTGGTCGACGGCTGAATCACGTCCATCGCGATGAACCCTTCGACGATTTTGGGCGCCAGCCGTTGCTTCCGTGGAAGCTGAGCCAGGGCGGGCCGGGCGTGGCGTGGTTCGACTTGGATGGCGACGGCACGGACGAACTATTCATCGGGGCGGGACGGGGTGGCGTGCCTGGTGCCTATCAAGTGACACTTCGCTCCACGGGGCCGGCGCCCAATCCGCCCGAGGTCAACTTTCAGCCCGCGCCGTGGCGCGGAAATTCGGCCGTGCCCGACGACACGGCCGGGTTGGTGGGCTGGGTTTCGGGCACGGGCCGACGCTCGATCCTGGCGGGCGTGACGGGCTATGAGAGTTCGTCGGCCCCGTCCGTCGTGGAGTGGCGGATTCAGGCTGGCGGATTGACGATGACCAATGTGGTGGCTGTTTCCGGCGGTGGTGTGGGGGCGTTGGCCGTCGCGGATCTGGACGGGGACGGTGATTTGGATTTGTTCGCTGGCGGCGCGGTGGTTCCGGGGCGCTACCCAGAATCGAGCCCGGCGCGGATCCTGCGTGGCCGCGGCGATCAGTTGCAGTTGGACGTCGAAAGCACGCGGGCTTTGGCCGGGGTGGGGTTGGTCAATGGAGCGACCTGGAGCGATTTGGATGCGGACGGCTGGCCCGAATTGATTCTGGCCTGCGAGTGGGGACCGATTCGGGTTTTTCGCAATCAAGGCGGGCGTCTGACTGAAGCCACGAAAGAGTTGGGTTTCTTGCCGGAGACGGGTTGGTGGAAGGGGGTAACCACGGGCGATCTGGACGGAGACGGTCGATTGGACATCATTGCTTCGAACTGGGGATTGAACAGTCCCTATCGGGCCAGTTCGGTGGTGCCACTCCGGCTCTACTTCGGCGATCTGGGCGAGCGGGGTGCCATGGACTTGATCGAGACGGAAGACGATCCTGCGACCCGGGCGTTTGTGCCCCGGCGGATGTTGGAGACGCTGGCCGGGTCGATGCCGTTTTTGCGGGAACAATTCCCAACGGTTCGTGCCTACAGCGAGGCCAGCGTCGAACAGGTGCTGGGTTCGCGCCGCGATCAAGCTCGGCAGTTGACCGTGGCGACCCTCGCTTCCGCCGTATTTCTCAATCGCGGCGATCGGTTTGTCCCCGGCCCCGACCTTCCGGCGGAAGCCCAGTGGGCGCCCGCATCGGGAATCGTGGTTGCGGATTTGGATGGCGATGGTCGCGAGGACGTGTTCCTGGCCCAGAACTTTTTTCCCACCCAGCCGGAAGTCTCACGGCTGGAAGCGGGACGAAGCTTGTGGCTGCGAGGCGATGGGGCGGGCGGCTTTGCCGCCGTCCGCGCGACGGTTGCGGGTCTCGTCGTGGAGGGTGATCAACGCGGGGTAGCGGCGGGCGATTTCGATCGGGACGGTCGAGTGGATCTCGCGGTAACCCAAAATGGGGCGGAGACCAAAGTATTTCACAATCGATTGGCGCGGCCGGGGCTGCGGGTTCGATTGCGCGGTCCGGTCGGAAATCCGGATGGAATCGGCGCCGTGGTTCGACTGAAGTCCGGCGGAAAGTGGGGCCCGGCGCGGATCGTGCAAGGCGGAACTGGCTATTGGTCGTCGTCGTCGGCTGTCTTGGTGCTGGCCTCGGGGGCAGCGCCGGAGGAAGTGCAGGTGCGTTGGCCGGGAGGACGGGTGTCGACCGTTTCGGTTCCGGCTGGCGTCGCGGAGGTGGTTTGTCCTTTGGATTGAACTGGGTGGTCTGATCCGACACTTGCTCTCAATCGGTCGGCCGTTACACTCCGCCGCATCATGTCGTGGAAAGTATTGATCACCGCGCGCACGCTGAACGTGGAGTCAGTGGGCCGCCGCGCGCTCGAGATGCTGGCGGCCGCTGGATGCGAGGTGGTTCATCCCTCCAAGTATGGCCCGCTCACCGCCGAGGAACTTCGGCCGCTGTTGACCGGGGTCGACGCTGTCTTTGCCAGCATGGACAAGTTTACGGAGGCGGTCCTCAGCTCGCCCGAAGCATCCGCACTCAAGCTCATCTCCCGGTGGGGGGTGGGATATGATGCCATCGACATCGCGGCGGCGACGCGTCAGGGAGTCATCGTGGCGTATACGCCGGGTCTGTTGAACGATGCGGTGGCGGACTACGCGACGGCCCTGATGTTTGCCCTGGCGCGGCGGGTGCACGAAGGGCACCTGACGATGCGGCAGGGGACTTGGACGCCCGGGTGGGGGCATGACATCGCCGGGCGCACGCTGGGGTTGATTGGGTGCGGGCGAATTGGCCAGACCGTGGCGCGGCGGGTCAGTGGGTTTGACATGCGGGTGATCGCGTATGACACCACGCCGCATCCGGAGGCCGTCCGGCTCGGCATTGAATTTGTCCCGCTCGACCAATTGTTGGCCGAGAGCGATTTCGTTTCGTTGCACGCGGCGCTGACCCCGGAGACACGTGATTTGATTGGGGAGGCGCAGCTGCGAAAGATGAAGCCGTCCGCCTATCTCGTGAACACGGCGCGGGGGGCGATGGTTGATGAGGCGGCTTTGTTGCGGGCGTTGCGCGAGGGCTGGATTGCGGGGGCGGCGCTCGACGCGTTCGTCGTTGAGCCGTTGCCGGCGGATCATCCGTTTCGAACGGCGCCCAATCTGTTGCTGACGCCGCATCAGGCCTCGTTTGGATTTGATACCGGGGCGAAGGTCAGTCTGGCGGCAGCGCAGGCCATTGTGGATTTGCAGGCGGGGCGGCGTCCGCGCTGGGTGGTGAATGAGGAGGTGTTGGTGGCGTCGCAACGCAGGGCTCGGCTATGAAGAAGAACCACGCGCGGGAAAAACTCAAACGCGGCGAAGCGGCCATTGGCACTTGGTTGATCCTGCCGAACGTCATGTCCACCCAGCTCATGGCGCGGGTGGGCTTCGATTGGCTGACCGTGGAGCTCGAGCATTCTCCGACGAATTGGGAGACGGCGTCGCAGATGTTTGGAGCGATTGCCGGGGCCGGCGGGGTGCCGTTGTGTCGGGTGCCTTGGAACACCGGCGAGAACATCAAGCGCGCGCTGGATACGGGCGCCTGGGGGGTGATTGTGCCGATGGTGAATTCCCGGGCTGAAGCCGAGGCGGTGGTCGCGGCGGCGCGCTATCAGCCGGTCGGACGGCGAACCATCGGCGGCCAGCTGCATGCCGCCAATTTCGAGACGGACGCGGCGACTTATTATGCTCGTGCGAACGAGGAAACCTTGGTGGTGGTGATGGCGGAACACGTCGACGCGATTGAGCGTGCGGATGAGATTCTGAGCGTGCCGGGCATTGACGCCGTTTTCATCGGGCCGAACGATTTGCACAACTCAATGGGGCTGGCGCCGTCGTTTGAGAGCGATCATCCGCGTTTCGTTGCGGCGGTGGATCACATTTTGAAAACCGCCCGTAAACACGGCGTGGCAGCCGGCATCCATGTGGCCAGCGCGGAGGCAGCGCGGCGCCGTCGGGACCAGGGCTTTCAGTTCATTGCGATCATCAGCGAAGCCGGCCTGATGCTGGCGCAGTCCGCCGAGGCGGCGAAGCAGCTGGGCCTGGGCGCCGGCCGGGCGGTGGCCAAGTATTGAATTGAGCATTGAGTATTGAGTATCGAGCGTCATGGCGACTTCTCCTTCGCGATCTTCGCAGCTGCCGATTGGTGTTTTCGACAGCGGCATGGGCGGTTTGACGGTGGTGCAGCAACTTCGTCGCGTGCTGCCGCACGAGGATGTGGTATATCTCGGCGACACGGCCCGGGTTCCCTACGGCACAAAATCGCCGAGCACGGTGATTCGCTTCTCGCGTGAGGACACCCAGTTTTTGCTCCAGCAGAACGTGAAGGCGGTGGTGGTGGCCTGCAACACGGCGTCGGCGTGGGCCTTGCCAACCTTGGAAAAGAGCTACGACCTCCCGATCTTTGGCGTGATCCTGCCTGGCGTGCGCGCGGCGCTGGCCAGGACGCGGAGCGGCCGCATCGGCGTGATCGGCACGAGTGCGACCATTCGGAGCCGGGCCTATAGCAATGGGCTGCTGGCGCGGCGGGAGGAACTGCAAATCTTCAGCCAGCCCTGTCCGTTGTTGGTGCCGCTGGTGGAGGAGGGGTGGAACAGTCGGCCGGTTACCCGCCAGATTTTGCGGGAATATTTGCGGCCGTTGTTGCGGCATCGCATTGATACCCTCGTCCTCGGGTGCACCCATTATCCGCTGTTGAAAACCGCGATTCGGGCGGTGGTGGGGCCGCGGGTGGCGTTGGTTGATTCAGCAGAGAGCTGTGCGGTGTATGTGAAGGATCGGCTCCAGCACCTGGGCCTGTTGTGCGGGGGGCGGCGGCGGGCGGGAACAATCCGGCCGTATGTGACCGACGAAACCGATCGGTTTGCCGAGTTGGCGGATCGTTTCCTGAAGGCGCCGCATGAGCCGCCGTGGAAAATTGATCTCGCCCCGGTTTAAACCGGAACGAATCGGCGGCCGCTCGCGTTATTTGTCCGAATCCCCCCGCCGCCGGCGCCGTCGGCTTTGTCGTGAATTCCGAATCGAACCAACTCCGATTGAATCGGCGGGGCTTTCTGAAGGGTGCGTCCGTGCTGGCTGCCGGGACGGGTGTGCCTTATTTGGGGCGCGCGGCCGACACCCAACGCACTGAGATCCGCCCCGGCCAGAAGCCGAGGAACATCATTCATATCGTCAGCGACGGCATGAGCGCCGGGACGCTGTCGTGTGCCGAGCATCTGGCGCAATTCGTGCGCGGTCGGGGGCTGTCTTGGATGCAGGCCTACCGGTGGCCGGGAGCTTTCGCGGGTTGGATGAACATGCGCTCGTTGAATTCGCTCGTCACGGACTCTTCCGCCGCCTCGTCCAGCTGGGGGAGCGGGGTCCGAATCATCAATGGGATGGTCAATCAGGCGGGAAACGGTGACTCGCTGAAAACGCTTTATGAGCTGCTCGGCCAAGCCGGCTGGAAACGGGGGCTGGTCACCACCACTGAGATTACTCATGCGACGCCGGCGGGGTTCGTGGCCAGCACGGAGAGCCGCGACAAGGCCACCACCATTGCCGAGCAATATTTGAAGCGCGAAGTCGAGGTGCTGCTCGGCGGCGGCCAAAAGTTTTTCGATCCGGCGTATCGCAAGGACAAGCGCGATCTGCGGGCAGACTTCGCCAAGCAAGGCTACGCCACCTTGGCGACGGCGTCGGAACTGGCGGTTGCCCCGGTGGACAAGCGCTGGTTGGGGCTGTTCGCGCGGAGTCATCTCCCGTTCACCATCGATCACCAGAATGACCCCAAAGCCCGAGCGACCGTGCCCACCTTGGCCGCCATGACGGCCGCGGCACTTCGCCGGCTCGAACGCGAGAAACACTTCATCCTGCAGGTGGAGGGTGGCCGGGTGGATCACGGGTGCCACAACAACGACGCCGCTGCGGCGTTGTTTGATCAGATCGCGCTCGACGAGGCGATCGAGGTTTGCCTTGAGTTTCAAAAGCGCGTCCCGGACACCCTCATCGTCATGACTTCGGATCATGGGAACGGCAACCTGGGCTTGAACGGCATGGGCGACGCCTATGGGCAGAGCACCTGGCTGTTCGCCAACTTGAAGAGGGTCAACCAATCCTTCAGCCGGATGATGCGGCCGCTGAAGCGGCTGCCGGCCGAGGAGGAGCCGGACAAGGAACGGGATGAGGAAGCGGAGAAGGCCAAGGAGAAGGCCAAGACCGCGGAACAAAAGGAGGCGGAGAAGGTCGCCGCCAAGAAAAAGGAGGAGAACGTGGCCACCCCGACGGAGATCGTTGAGATCGTGGAGGCGGGAACGGGCTACAAGATGCCGTATCGGAAAGCCGAAATCCTTCGCCTGCATCTTTCGAACGCGGGTGAATCGCTTTACGACATGCGCAAGGCGGACGTTTGCGCCTTGGGTGATGTGCTGGCAAACCATCTGGGGATCGGCTTCAGCGGGAACGCGCACACGGGCGATTTCGTTCCTGTGCTGTCGCTCGGCCCCGGGGCGGAACGCTTCGGCGGTTTCATCGAAAACACGGATGTGTTTCGAAACTACCTCGATTTCGCGGGCGTGGACTTCCGCAACCCGCAGGAGCACGTCATCATCGCCGGACTGGGGGACGGGAACGGCCCGGAGGCTGACCAGGTTGAGTCGCTGGACGCCTATCGAATCGGTTAGATCCGGATTCCCAATCTCGGGTCTTTGGATTTCGCGCGCTCAGCTGGGAGCGAACCGGGGCGAATAAGTGCGGTGCATCCATGGAAACAGATCAACATAACCTGTCTTCCGATGGAATCGGGCTTGACCCGTGGAACTCCGGGCCTAGCATCGCGCCCACTTTGTTCGATTGATGAAAGCCATTCTTGCTCTTGAAGACGGGACCGTGTTTCACGGCGCGGGGTTCGGCGCGCGCGCCTCCGCCTGTGGAGAGGTTTGCTTCAACACCTCGATGACCGGTTATCAGGAGATTCTGACCGATCCGTCCTACAAGGGGCAGATCGTCACGATGACCTATCCGTTGATCGGGAACTACGGCGTGAACGATCAGGACATTGAATCCTGGCGGCCGCATGTTTCGGGGTTTGTCATCCGCGAGTTGTCGCCGGTGGTGAGCAACTGGCGGGCGGACCGTTCGCTGGCTCAATATCTGGAGGAGAACGGCATTCCCGGAATTCAGGGCGTCGACACGCGAGCCTTGACCAAGAAACTTCGGGTGCGGGGGGCATTGAACGGATTTATCACGACGGAAGACATCTCTGAAGCCGAGGCCGTCGAGCGCGCGCGTCAGTGGCCTGGTTTGGTGGGGGTTGACTACGTGAAGGAAGTGACCCACAAGCAGCCTTTTCGATGGGATGAAAAGGATGAGCAAAGCGCGAGTTTCAATCTGATCCGCGGCAATGCCGCCCTGAATGCGCGCGAGGTCCGCGACCCGCTGCCTGCCGCGGACATTCCCATCGTCGCCTACGACTTTGGGATGAAATACAACATTCTGCGGCGCCTTCGGCAGCATGGCTTTCGGGTGCAGGTGGTGCCGGCAACCACCACCGCGGAGGAGGCCTTAAAATACAAGCCGGCGGGGATCTTTCTGTCCAACGGCCCGGGCGATCCGGCTGCCTTGGGGTATGCGGTGAAGGCGGTGACCGAACTGGTGCAAAGCGGGCGTCCGATTTTTGGGATATGCCTTGGGCACCAGATTTTGGGCCAAGCCTTTGGCGGGCGGACGTTCAAATTGAAGTTTGGTCATCGGGGTGGCAATCAGCCGGTCAAGGATCTGGAGTCTGGCCGGGTGGAAATCACCTCTCAGAACCACGGGTTTGCGGTGGATGGTGCGTCGCTTTCGGCGGACGTGGCTGTCAACCGAATCAATTTGAACGACCAGACGGTGGAAGGACTTCGCCATAAGAAAAAGCCCATCTTTTGCGTGCAGTATCACCCTGAAGCGTCCCCCGGGCCGCATGATTCCAATCCGCTGTTCGCGGAATTTCGGGAACTGATCGGCAAGTCGTGAAGGGGTGGCGGGGCAGGAGAGAAGAATCATGACGAACCAGCCTGGCCCCGGTCGAAAGGATTGTCGATGCGCGCCGGCCCGCGACCTTCAAACGGTAAAACCGTTTGACTTGAAGAGGTCGCTGAAGATAATCGCAACCGAACCGAGATTATGCCGAGACTAGTCCTCCTTAGTGAGGGATACGCCGGACGCACCTACGAGCTGAAGACGGAAACCACGACCGTGGGGCGCGTCTCAGACAATGCATTCGAGATTCCTGAATCGTCGGTCTCGAGCCATCATGCCGAGATTGTCCTCAAGGGTGACGAAATCCTGATCCGCGATCTGGACTCCACCAACGGCACGTTCATCAACGGCGAAAAGGTAACGGAAGCCGTCCTCAAGCCGGGCCAAATCCTCCGCTTTGGCACGGTCGAACTGAAGATCGATACCGGCGATGTTCCGGTTAAACCGCCCAGCAGTTCGGCCGGTTCGGCCCCAAGCGCCCGTCCTCCAGCTGCCTCGAAGCCCAAGGCCCACGACCAGACCGTCGTCATTCCTCAGGGCGTCAAGCTCGAGGATTTGCAGGGCGGCAGCAGCCCGCCTCAGCTCGGTAGCACCACCGGCTTTACCCAGAAGGGCAATCGCGGCAACAAGATCTTCGCCATCCTCGTCATCATCGCCGGAGTCTGTCTCATCGGCGCTCTGGTCTGGGTGGCCATGCAATTCAAGTAACGCCGCTTCGTTGGCGTCCGCCAGCCAGCCCGCTTTTTCGATTTCAGATTTCCAAATTGCGTTGGACGGTCCACGGAGCCCCGTGAACCGGAGGATCGCCGAAATGGCTCGAGAAGCGTAAATCCTCTCCGTTGCAATCGTTGCAATCCGGGAGTTCACGCCCACCTCGGCCCATCCTAGAACTTTTTCGCAAACTTCGTCGGCGACCCCACTTATTCGAACCCGTCTGATTAAGTTCACGACGAAGTTTCATCCCATGAACCGCCAGGTAGGGCGCGCTCTCCGCAGCGCGCCGCCGTTGCGGTCAACTTCACCGTTCTCCGAGCACGACCGGGTAAGCAGTTCACAACACGTGTTTGCCGGCGGGCGGCGGAGCGCCCGCCCTACCTGACGTGTCCGGTTCATGGCTCGTGAGCAGGTCAACAAAAGGAACGGGTGGCTTCCCATGAACCTGCCAGTTCTTGCTCGTGCTCTTGCTCCAACCGAAGAGAGCAAGAGCAAGAGCAGGATTAAGAGCAAGAGGGGGATGCCCGGTTCATGTCTGGCAGCAAACTGGAAATCTGCTTCACCCTTGCTTCAACCATCCGGCCACGTCCACGGCGGAATAGGTGATGAGAATGTCCGCTCCCGCCCGGCGCATGGCCAGGAGACTCTCCAAAACCACAGCGCGCTCATCGATCCAACCCCGGGCGGCGGCAGCCTTGACCATGGAGTATTCGCCGCTGACGGCGTAGGCGGCGGTCGGAACGCCAAATCGTTCTTTAACGGCGCGGATGATGTCGAGGTAGGCGAGGGCCGGCTTGACCATGACCATGTCTGCACCTTCTTCCAGATCCAGCGCGACCTCGCGCAGTGCTTCCAAACCATTCGCGGCATCCATTTGATAGGTGCGTCGGTCGCCGAATTGAGGGGCGGATTCCGCGGCTTCCCGAAAAGGTCCATAGAAGGCCGACGCGAACTTGGCGGCGTAGGAAAGAATGGGAGTGTCGGTAAACCCGGTGCGATCGAGTTCCTGGCGGATGGCTCGCACGCGGCCGTCCATCATGTCACTGGGAGCGATGATGTTGGCGCCGGCTTCGGCGTGGCTGGCGGCGGTGCGGGCGAGAAGTTTGAGGCTGGGATCGTTGAGAATGCGGGCGCCGGCGGGGCTTTGATGCACGAGGCCACAATGGCCGTGCGACATGTATTCGCAGAGGCAGACGTCCGTGATGATGAGCAGACTGGGAAGTTCCTGGCGCAGGAGGCGGACGGTCTGCTGGACGATTCCGTTGCGGGCGTAGGCGCCGCTCGCGCGGGTGTCTTTGCGGTCGGGCAAACCGAAGAGCAGCACGGCGGGAACACCGGCGTTCAAGGCGCGGGTGGATTCGCGGACGATTTCGTCGGGCGAAAGTTGGAACACGCCTGGCATGGAGCCGACCTCGCGGCGTTCCTTGCGTCCGGACCGGGCGAAAAGTGGGAGGACCAGTTGATCGGGGGAAAGCCTGGTTTCGGCGACCAGCCGTCGGAGCGCGGGGCTCTGTCGGAGACGCCGCATGCGGACGATGGGATGGCCGGTCGGGGACGAGGTCATATGGGGGCGAGGTTAGGTGAGAAATGCTGAATCGTGCAATCTTGCAAAATGAGGGCTTGCATTCAGAGCCGCTTCCATTAATTTCACGACCGCTTTCAGTTACGGAAGCGAGCGTAGCTCAGTCTGGTAGAGCGTCACCTTGCCAAGGTGAATGTCGAGGGTTCGAATCCCTTCGCTCGCTCCAATTTTATACCCCTTGGCGGCCTTGATTGGAGAGTCCTTGATCTCGGGGTTCGTACCCTTGGGACGTCGCCCGAACCGGGGCAACGATCGAACACGTTGATCAGGAAATTCTGAACGATTCACCAAAAACAGTTTCGGACGTCGATCCGGTCGCGTTGCGGGCGCGAGTGGAACGAATTGTCGCTTCCACACCGGTCACGGACATCCACACCCACCTCTACGATCCGGCCTTTGGCGAACTTCTGTTGTGGGGCATCGACGAATTGCTGATCTACCACTATTTGGTGGCGGAGGCGTTTCGGTATTTGGACCTTTCCTTTGACGATTTTTGGAAACTTCCGAAGGCGCGCCAGGCGGAGTTGATTTGGGAAAAGCTGTTTGTCGAGAACTCACCGGTCTCGGAAGCGTGCCGGGGAGTATTGACCACGCTGCATGCGTTCGGGTTGGACCCGCGGAAGAACGATTTGCCGGCCTTGCGGAAGTGGTTTGCGCGCTGGAAGCCGGAGGATTTTGTCGATCAGTGCCTGGCACTCGCCGGAGTGGAGTCGGTGCATATGACGAATTCCCCGTTTGATGACGTCGAGCGGGCCGTCTGGGAGAAGGGGTTCAAGCGCGATTCACGATTCGTCGCGGCGCTGAGGATCGATCCGATTCTGGTGGCGTGGGGTGATACGGCACCTGTTTTGAGCCGCTGGGGATATCCCGCCGGGGTCAGCCTGACAGGTTCAACGGTGAACGAGGTTCGCCGGTTCCTGGAGGATTGGACGCAGCGGATCAACGCGCGTTATCTGATGACCTCGCTGGGGCCGGAGTTTGACTTCCCGGGTGAGCATTCCAGCGCGCGCCTTTTGGAAAAGGCGGTGCTGCCGCATTGCCGGGAGCATGGTCTGCCCATGGCCTTGATGCTCGGCGTGCGACGCCAGGTCAATCCGCGCCTCGGTCTGGCGGGCGATGGCCTGGGGTTGAGCCGGCTGGGAGCGGTGGAACGGCTCTGCGCACAATTTCCGGACAACAAATTTTTGGTGACGGTCCTGTCCCGGGAAAATCAGCACGAGCTGTGCGTGCTGGCCCGAAAGTTCCGGAACTTGCATGTGTTTGGTTGCTGGTGGTTCACCAATGTTCCGTCGCTCATCGATGAGATCACCCGGATGCGTCTTGAGCTGATCGGGTTGAGCATGACCCCGCAGCATTCGGACGCTCGGGTGCTCGATCAACTTATCTACAAATGGCGTCATTCCCGCGAGATCATCGGGCGGGCTTTGGCGGACAAGTACGGGGATCTGGCGCGGGCGGGCTGGGCGGTAAGCGACGCGGAGATTGAGCGGGATGCCCGGTCGCTGTTAGGCGGCGCGTTCCAGCGGTTTTCTACAGCGCCTTGATGATGATGGCCGTGATGTCGTCCGCCTGCGGGACGTGCTGGCTGAAGCTGCGGACCTCCTCGTAGAGGCGCTGGACAATCTGGGAGGCGGGCAGTTCGCGGTGGCGGCGCACGACGTCGAGCGTCCGCTCAATGCCGAACATCTCATCATTGCCACCGACGGCCTCTTCGATTCCATCCGTCAACAAAATCAGGATATCCCCGGCAGCCAGCGGTATCTCCGGACTGGCGGTGTAGGCGGTGTCGGGTTGCATGCCCAGCGGGACGCCCGTGCGTCGGAGCGTGGCCTTGATGGCGCCGGCGTGGTCGAGAAGGAACCCGGCACTGTGCCCCGCACTGGCGTAGGTCAAGGTCCTTGCGGTGGGATCCAGTCGGCCGAGAAAAAGCGTGATGAACCGCTCCGAGCCGACATCTTCGGCGAGGATGCCGTTGGCCCGGGTGAGAATCTCCCCGACATCTTCGCGGCGCCCAGCGAGCACTCGGAGGTAGGCCCGGGTTTCGGCCATGAGCAGGGCCGGGCCAACGCCGTGGCCGGTGACATCGCCGACGACAATGCCGAGGCGTCCGTTCAGCATGGGCAGGTAATCGTAATAATCGCCGCTGGTGGCTTCGGCCGGGTAGGAGGCGCCGCTCAGATCGAATCCCGCGCAGGCCGGAGCGGATTTTGGAAACAGACGTTGCTGGATCTCCCGCGCCACCCGGAACTGTTCCTGATTTTCGCGCAGTTCACGCTCGGCGCGCTTGCGTTCGGTGATGTCGCGAATAAACCCGACAATGCGCCGCTGATCGTTCAGCAGCATGTCGCTAAAGCTGACTTCAATGGGAAACTCGACGCCGTCGCGCCGGCGTCCGGTGGTTTCGGTGGCTCGCCACGTCATCGTGCGGACGCCCGTTTCGAGGTAGCGCTGGATTTCGGTCTGGTGTCCCGGTGCGAGGTTCTCGGGTTGAAGCGTCTGCAATGGCCGTCCAACCAGTTCCTCGGCGGTGTAACCAAACACGTCCCGCACCGCCGGATTGGCGAACTCGATCCGGCCGGTTGGATCCATCAGCAGGACGGCGTCGGGGCAGGTTTCCCAGAGCAAGCGGTAACGGAGCTCGCTTTCGATGAAGGCGCAGCGAGCCTCCCGCTGGCTGGCACGGTTGGCGGATTCCCGCAGCTCGCGTTCGACGGCGGGAGCCAGGCGGTGAAGGTTGCCCTTCATCAAATAGTCGTGCGCCCCGGCCTTCATGCAGGCCACGGCGATATCCTCGCCGATTCCGCCGGACACAATCAGAAAAGGCAGATCGAGTCCGGATTCCTGAAGGACCTGGAGCGCGGCGGGGGCATTGAAGGTGGGAAGATTGTAGTCGGCCAGCACGAGCTGCCATCCGCCGGTGGCCAAGGCCGTGCGCATGGCCGCGGCATCTTCCACGCGCTGGAAGGTTACATCGTAGCCGCCTTTGCGGAGGAGGCTGACGATGACTTGTGCGTCGAACTCAGAGTCTTCGACGATCAATACTCGCAGGGGCGTTTTCATATTCGAGCGCCCCGGGTGAGCCCGGGAGGGTCGAGGCGCGACGCTAGCCAATTGGGGAAGAGTTCGCCAACGAAATCCCCGAATGAAAAAGGCCCGGGGAAAATTCCCCGGGCCGTGTGACGGAATCTGAACCGAAGCAATTACGGCAGGGCGTGGCCCGAGACGCTGCACGTGGGCGCGGCGTCAACCGCGTTCAACGCGTAGGTGCCACCGCCGGGGCAGGTCGGCTTGGTCTTGATGTAGGCCGTCGCGCCGAACAGGTCGCCGTCACCCGGGGTGTCGGCGTTCGTCTTGCGGTTTTCCATGGCCCAGTTGGCCTTCGCACCTTCAATCTGTTTGAGATTGGCGATGCAGGCATTGATCTGGCTGGACGTGCGCGCTTTGACGAAGTTCGGGATCGCGATGGCGGCAAGGAGGCCGATGATGGCGACCACGATCATGATTTCCACGAGCGTGAACCCCGACTTACGGACTGCACTGATCTTCATTGTGTGTTTACTGCCTTTCAAAACGCGGCGTGAACATGGTCGAAGGCGGGTTACAATTTATTGCTGCACATCGTTCACGGATTGCCTTCGACCGACCGCGCGTGACGGGTTTAGCAGCGGCAGTGCCAAGGGCGTCCGGCGCACCAGCGGACAACGAGGTTGCGCGTCACGCAGATCAAACCCGCTTGCCCTGAATCGCTTGAGCGGAGCTGTGAAGAACAGCGCGGGATCGTGGCCCGTCGATACGGGCGGGGCGCGGTCGAAGGATTGTCCCAGGACGTGCCTGCGATGTCTTGGTTCGGGACAGTGAGTCGGGGAGCATTGGCTTGCGGGCTGGCGGAGGAGATGAGGACAAAAAAAGACCCGGGGAAATTCCCCGGGTCGCGGAACGAATCTGAACCGAACCAATTACGGCAGGGCGTGGCCCGAGACGCTGCACGTGGGCGCGGCGTCAACCGCGTTCAACGCGTAGGTGCCACCGCCGGGGCAGGTCGGCTTGGTCTTGATGTAGGCCGTCGCGCCGAACAGATCGCCGTCACCCGGGGTGTCGGCGTTCGTCTTCCGGTTTTCCATGGCCCAGTTGGCTTTCGCGCCTTCAATCTGCTTGAGGTTGGCGATGCAGGCGTTCACCTGGCTGGACGTGCGCGCTTTGACGAAGTTCGGGATCGCGATGGCGGCGAGGAGGCCGATGATGGCGACCACGATCATGATTTCCACGAGCGTGAACCCCGACTTACGGACTGCACTGATCTTCATTACGTATTGCTACCTTTCATAGGGCGGCGTGAACTTGGCCGGAGGCGGGTTACGATTTATTGCTGCACATCGTTCACTGATTGCCTTCGACCGACCGCTCGTGACGGCTTTAGCAGCGGTGGTGCCATCGCTCGATTTGGCTGCGTGCGGTGAAGCGCCGCATTCTTCCCTGCATCAAAATCCTCCTTCGTCAGAACTGCTTGAGTTGAACGCGGGCGACGCGAAGCCAGGACGAGGCGATGACATGGACCAGGCCTCCGGTCTGAACCGCGATGTCTCAGCCTTGGCTGGGGTTGTCCTGCTTCAGGACAGGATGTCGGTAGCCTTGGGCTCGGGTCACGGAGCGGTCTCGCGCGGGGCGGACATGAACGCCCCCGGCACAAAAAAAAGCCCGGTCGTTGGCGACCGGGCTTGGAAATCGATGACCCCGCCGGACGGGCCGGGGCGCAAGGCTTCGTGGCTTACGGAAGAGCGTGTCCTGTGACTGTGCAGGTCGGCTTGTCAGCCACTGAGCCGAGGTTGTAGGTGCCGCCGGACGGACAATCCGGCTTGCGGGCGATGATCTTGTCCGGGCCAAAAATGTCGCCGTCCGACGGGACATCGCCATCGTTCTTTTTGTTTTCCAAGGCCCACTGAGCCTTGCCGCCTTCGATGGCCTTGAGGTTGGAAATGCAGGCGGTTTGAGCCGAGGACTTTCGGGCCTTGACGAGGTTGGGGATGGCGACCGCGGCCAGCAGGCCGATGATGGCCACCACGATCATGATTTCAACGAGGGTGAAGCCGCGTTGAGCCGAAATTCGCGCACGCATAGTTTTCATCTGTTCTTTGCCAACGGTTGGCCGTGAGTTGTTACGGCCAGGCCGGGACCCTAAGTGAGGAGCACGCCAAACTCAAATTCAAAACGGCCGCCCGCATCCGCCCGTCCTGCGTGGTGCCGTCTTCAATCGTCCAGTGGTCCAGTGCCGCCTTACCCAGGTTGCTTCGACCATGCTCATTCCAACACCGTCCCCAGCCAGTGGTTGCGCGCCGATTTCTCCGGAAGCAGTTTCCGCGAACAGAGTTGTCGCTGAACCGCTTTACAGGCGGGGCTGTCGGTCGGCGTCCTACCACCCAACCCGTTCGCTGCGCCTCAATAAAGTTTTCCAGCCCCCGTGCCGATGTTCCATGGGATGAAAAAGGTTCTGCTCATCGTGGGAGTTGTTTCGGTCCTGTTGGGAGCCGGTTGGGTGGTCAAATGGGCCACGACCATCCAGGCCAAGGCTCGCAACTCGAAGCTGAGTGCGGATCTGGAAAGCCTTTTCGACGGCCTCCAGACCTACAAGGAGAACGTGGGCAGCTACCCGACCGGCGGAAACGCCGACGTGGCGAGGGCCCTGACCGGCCAGAATGCAAAACGCGTCATCATCCGCGTGGGCCGAAAGCTGGACCAAAACAACAAGGGCGAATTCGTTGATCCGTGGGGCACGCCGCTCCGATTCTACTTCTCGGACAATTCCGTGCTGATTCGGTCCGCTGGACCCAATGGGCGATTTGAGGAAAGCACCGCGCTGGAATTCGACGATTTCATCCGCGCCAACTGATCCGGTCGGGCCGCTGGCGCTGGCGCCGGGCTCAGGCTGGAGGTTTACGATCCTGCGGCGGAAAACCGATCCAGATAGTCTGCCAGGTGCATGGTTTGCACGGCCGCAGCTCCGGCTTGATCGAGGCCGGCGCGAATCTGCAGGAGGCAGCCTGGATTCGTGGAGACCACCACCCGGGCTCCGGTCTTCAGAATGTTCTCCACCTTGCGTCGTTGCAGCCGTTCGGCCATGGCCGGTTCGGTAAGGTTGTAACTGCCCGCGCTGCCGCAACAGACGTCGGCCTCCGGCAGCTCCACGATGGCGTTCCCGGCCACCTTTCGCAGCAGTTCTCTTGGCGCCTTGGTGATGCGTTGGGCATGCGCCAGATGACACGCGTCGTGAAAGGTCACGGGGGGCATCTCATCCGGTCGGGCGCGGGTTAGTGTCCGGCCAAACTCGCCCGGCCCCGCCAGCCATTCGGAAAGGTCCTTCACCTTTCGACGGAACCCCTCCGCTCGATCCAACCACGCCGGATCTCCAGCCAGCAGGTGATGATACTCCTTGAGGGTTGAGCCGCACCCCGCGGCATTTATCACGATCGCGTCCAAGCCCAGCGGTTCAAAGACAGCGATGTTGCGGCGCGCCGCGGCCCGGGCGGCCTCGAGATTGCCCCCGTGCGAGTAAAGCGCTCCGCAACAGCCTTGGGCCGGGGGCGTGAACACGTCATAGCCGGCCCGATTCAAAAGCCGCACGCTGGCGGCGTTGGTGTCGCCAAACATCACGCTCATCACGCACCCCTGCACGAACCCAACCCGCCCGCGTGCGGGTCGACTCGTCGCCGGCTGAAATTCCGGCAGGGCGCCGCCCGTGACTTCGGCCGGGATCAGTTTCAGCGCGTCGCGGGCAAATGCGGGCAGCAGCCGCTCCAGCCCAAGCCGTTTGATCGCCAGCGCCGGGCGCAGGGCAAGGTCCATGCGTTCGGGATGAGGAAACACCTTTTCGATCAACACGCGGCGCAGGAGTTTTTGCCAGACGGGCCGGGGATGATGCCGTTCAACATGATCGCGCGTCGACTCAATCAATGCGCCATACTCGACGCCGCTGGGGCAGGCGGCCTCGCACGCGCGGCAACCCAGACACAGATCCAAATGCCGGACTGAACTGTCATTTAACGTCAGACGTCCGTCCTGCAACGCTCGCATCAAATGGATCCGGCCCCGCGGCGAGTTGTTCTCATCGCCCGTCTCCAGGTACGTCGGGCACGACGAAAGACAGAGGCCGCAGTGGATGCAGGCGAGCGCCTGGCCTTCGTCGAGAAACGACTGGGGTGCGACATTCATCAGGCCAGGCCGGGTAGGGCCGGGAGCACGCCGGCCGGATCGAATGCTGCCTTGACCCGCCGCATCAGGGTCAGGGCGGTCGGTCCCGGCATGGCGGCTTCCGGGCGGGGCCGCTCCGGACGGTCATGTTCAATCACTCCCAATCCCGCCCGCGCAACGAACGATGTCGGGCCCAGCGAGCGCAGCGATTCGATCAGGCGCGACGGGAGGACGGACCAACTTTGATGCGGCGTGGCTTCCTTCGCGGTTCCGGAAAATGCCGTGGCATAGTCCAGCGAACCCGGCTCAATGAAGCCCAGCGCTTTGACCTGAGCGAGCTGCCACTCCACCTCCTCCGTGCTCCCGGCAAAGCCGACGACCAAGGTGGCGGTCTCTCTCGATTGTTGGCCGATGTTATGCAGATCGAGAATGACCGGGGTGACTGGAGACTCGCGAATGAGGTCGATGGCGCGCGCCGCGTCGTCCCAGGACGCGCAGGTTCGGGCGACCGTCGATTCTTGCGCCGGGACGGGTTGAACCTTGAACGCGGCCTCAACAATCACCCCGAGGCTGCGTCCTGCGCCCACGAACAGCTTCATCAAGTCGTAGCCAGCCACATTCTTCACCACCTCGCCGCCCGACCGAATGATCCGACCGTCCGGCAGAGCCACGCGGACGCCGAGCAGATGTTCTCGGAGGGTTCCGTAGCCGTGACGACGTGGACCGCTCAAATTGCGATCGAGAATTTCCGACACCAAAAGCATTTCGGCGCGGGGCGGATCGATGGGGAGCCACTGACCGTGTCGCCGCAATTCCGTCTGAAGTTGGCCCAGCGTGATGCCCGCCTCGACCGTGATGGTTAGATCCTCGGGCGCATAGCGCTGGATTCGGCTCAGGCGGGCCAGGTTTACGGTTTCGACCGTACGACCAGCCTGCCCGGCAGCTTGCAGGCCGGCGGCTAGATCATTCCACGAGGTCGGGTTGAGGATCATGTTGCGTCGCGCGCCTTTTCTCCGGCATTCGTCGCACGCGGTAAAACAAAAAGTGGCGCCCAGCCGCCAACGGACGAAGCCTGGCGAGATTATTTTCGAAACTTTCCCGCCGGGTTTCTTAAGAACCGGCCGTATGCAACGCGTCCACGCAGCCGAACGCTCCTTCAAACGACCCATGAAAACCAGATCGTTCTCCCTTGCCGCCGCTGTCCTCTGCCTTTGCGCGACCTCTGAATCCTGCCTTTTCGCCCAAGGAACGGCCTTTGTTTACCAGGGCATTCTAAATCAAGCGGGAGCCGGCGTGGCCGAGGTCTGTGATCTGACCTTTACCCTCTATGGCGCGGCGAGCGGGGGCAGTGCCGTGGGGACGAGCAACGTCGTCAATGACCTTGCGTTGACCAATGGGCTGTTTGCCGTGACCCTCGATTTCGGATCGGCCGCTTTTGGCGGGGCCCCTCGCTGGCTCGAAGTGGCCGCGCGTCCGGGCAACAGCACCGGGCCCTACGCCAAACTGCTGCCCCGCCACCCCATGACGCCCACGCCCTACGCGATCTTCTCCGGCGGCGCGAGCGCGGCCGGGTTGAGCGGCCAGTTGACTGGGAACCAAATCGCCCCCGCGTCAATCGGACTGGCGCACCTTTCTCCTGCTGTTGGCCTGTGGAATCGGTCGGGCACGAATCTATCCTGGGATTCCGGAAACGTCGGCATTGGCGTGACGACGCCGGCCACCAGGCTCCAAGTCGCCGGTGAGATCACCGCCACCGCCGTCAATATCACGAGTGACCAAGAGGCCAAGGAGCAGTTCAAACGGATCGACGCCTCCGATGTTTTGGAAAAAGTCGTGCAAATGCCAATTTCCGAATGGAGATACAAATCGCAAACTGACGCCCGACACCTCGGTCCGATGGCGCAGGATTTTCATGCAGCTTTCGGGCTCGGTCGCGATCCGCGACATATCACCACCGTCGACGCGGATGGCGTCGCGCTGGCGGCCATTCAAGGCCTTAATCGCAAGTTGGAGGAACGCCTGAAGGAAAGAGAACGACAAATCGACGAGCTGCGCGCGGCGATCGCCGAGCTCCGGCGACAGTTCCTTTCGAACGCATCCGCTGATGCGGTCCGTGAGGTGCAGCCGTGAACACGGGCATCGTTCCCGTTTCATATCCGTTGGGCGGCGGGTCGCACAAGTGCGCATGGGGGGTGGTGCTGGTGGCGGCGTTGTTCGCAGGCTTGGGGGCAGGGGATGCCTGCGCCTGGACGGTGTCCAACCAATGTTCGCGCGCCGTTCGCGCGCGGGTCCTGCCCGGCAATTGGGAGGCGACGATTCCACCCGGATTTGCCGCCAGCTGCCACTGGTCCGATGGCGACTGCAATCCCTCCCGACTGCCGGCCACCCGGGTCAGCTTGCTGATCGAAACACTGGCGGGGGATCCGCTCGACTTTAGCGTGGTGGTGGCCATGGAGGCGGGCGGGACCGGCGTGATTCGCGAGGTGGCGCGCCCTGCCGCCTGGCGAGCGCCCGCCAACTTGTTCGTGTCCGGTTACGCGTTCAACGGAGCCCTGCTGCAAACGCAACCCACCGGTGTCGGCGCGCCGACGCGGCAGGTCCGCTTTCTCATTTCGGCCGATTGCCAGTTCTGCGATCTCACCCAATGTCACGAGGACTGGATGCCGGAGGCGAACACCAAGGCCGCGGCAATCAATCAGCACATGATCCTCCGCCTGCTGCAGGATCCGTCGTTGCGCGGCGCCTGTTATGCCGGTGATCTTACCCAGTTTACTTCCCGGCAGGAGTGGGAGGATCAGTATCTCATCAGCATCGCCGGCTTTGAACGATTCTTCTACGACGGTCTCGGAAATCATGACTTGGGCGGCAACAGGGTCCGGGACAATGTCGCCCAACGGAAGCGCACCACGGTCAAGACACTCAAAGGCGATCCGCATTACTCGTGGGACTGGCATGACGTTCACTTCGTCCAGCTGAACCTGATGCCTTCGGACACGACGGCTCCGGAGTATCCGCAGCACGATCCCATGAACGCACTATCGTTCCTGACCCTGGATCTCGCGTTGCACGTGGGCTCTTCGCAACGGCCGGTCATTCTGATGCATCACTACGGCTTCGACGGCTTCTCCATGAACATCGGCTTTGGTGCCAACGGCGAGGAATGGTGGACGCCAGAGCAGCGTCTCGCCTATTGGAACGCGATTGCCAACTACAACGTGGTTGGCATCTTCACCGGTCATCTCCACCCAGGCCCCGACAGCGTCGCTGACTACAATCGGTTCATTACCTGGAGACGGCCGGCCGGTGCGACCGCCGGACCGGATTCAATTCCGACGTTTGTTTCGGGGGCCGCGCGGGCCGGAGCCTATCTGGAGGTCGAACTCAATCAGGCCAACCAATTCTCGGTCAGCGTGCGCAGTCTGACCGGGGTCACCGCAACAAAATGCTATGCGCATCAGACGCCGGTTTGGGTCAACCAGGGAAGTCCTGCTCCCGGTTACGGATGGAAGGATGATCCGTACCCTTCAGTGGTCGAAGCGATCAACGCGACGAGCAATCGGCTGGCCTGTGTTACGAATGTCGTGACGTATGCGATCAAGCAGGGGAAATACACCGAGCCGATTCGGATCACGCAACCGAGCCGCTTTATTCTCGACGGCAGCGGCTTTGCCCGGCTTGGAACCGGGCCGTGACGATTCGATTTGGCAGTGCTTGGAGCGGTCCAATGAAAAGGCGGTAGAGGATACCGCACTCCAAGACGAGAGTTGTTAGTTGCACCGTCGATGGCTCCCTTCTACGGCGAAACGATCCGGTAAAATCGTTGCGGCAGGTTTGTGGCGGTCCTGTCCCGGAAGGAAAAATTCGTTGTGCTCGCAGTGAAGTTCGTCAGGTTCGACCAGGCGACAGGAACGGCGCCGAGGTTGGTCGTGGCCTGCACGCGATAAGTCTGTCCCGGGGTCAACGCGAGCGAGACGCTAAATCCGGTCGGAGTCCAAGTCGGAGGCGAGACGAACTCCGGCTGTGCCGGCCCGGTGACGGTCATCAGGCCGGTGCAGAATTCGCTCGTGTTGCCGGACGTTCGGTCCGTGGCGGTCGCTGTCAGATACTTTCCGGAGGTATTGCCGTTAAGTTCGAGAGCAAAGCTGGTCGTGCCGGTGCCGTCGGTGGTGGCGGTCGTGCTGCCCAGGTATTGCTGAGCTTCGCCGTAGCCGGAGGCATCCGTTGTTTCGTTGGCGTAGAAGTCGATGATGAAAGTCTGGTGGACGGCGCCATTCAACGCGCCGACGACGGTGGTGCGGGACCCGCGGGCTGTGGCTTCGGTCAGCACCGGATAGTTTTGTAGCTCGTTCGGGCCCGAGTCAGCGTCATCTGAATCATTGAACGTGTTGCCAAAGAACGATTCAGCGCCGCCGAATAAGTTGATGCCGAGATAAGCATTCGCAAAAAGCTGGTTGCCACGAAGCGTGTTGCGGATGGTGCCCGGGTCGAAAACCGCAATGCCCCCGCCGGAATTGTGCGCGATCTGGTTGGGAGCGCCGGTGTCATCGATGTTCAAACCGACCGTGTTGGCGGTCGCGCCGCCGTAAATCGAGATGCCGTCCCATCCGTTGCCGATTGGAGCGGTGCCGCCAGCGTTAAGCCCGATGCGATTGCCTTGGACTCGATTTCGGCTGGTGTTCGTGCCGCTGAGGTTGATGCCGTAGTTGGCATTGCCGGAGATGACATTGCCCGCGGCGGCGTCGGCGCCGCCGATGAGATTGTCGTGCGCGCCGCCGAACACGGCGACGCCGGACCACTGATTGGGCACCGTGCCGGTGCCGGCCGCGTTGAGGCCGACGTAATTTCCGGAGACGATATTGGCGGAGCACTGTGAGCCGCTGATCATGATGCCGTATTGGAGGTTTCCGGAGACGACGTTCCGGGTGCTGGGAGTTGACCCGCCGATTGTGTTGGCGTGAGAAGAACTGGAGATTTCCACGCCAGACCACCCGTTGGGGAGGGCGGCAGTGCCGGCTGGATTCAAGCCGATGTAATTGCCGGCCACAACATTGCCGAGCGTTTCGGCTCCGGAAAGGAGGATTCCTTGCAACGAATTTCCTGAAACCACATTGGGAGATCCGAGGGCGCCCCCGATCGTGTTGGCTTGGGCGCCGCCATAAAGTTGGATGCCGGCCCAACCGTTCGGGATCGCCGCGGTGCCAGTGAGGTTCAGGCCGATAAAGTTCCCGGCGACCACGTTTCCGCTGGTGCCGGCCTCGGCCACGGTCAGACCCTGGAGCGAGTTTCCGGAGATGACGTTTCGCGCGGCGGGGTTGGCTCCGCCGATTAAGTTTGAGCGAGCGCCGCCGAAGAGGGAGGCGCCCGACCACGCGTTGGGTATGGCGGCGGATCCGGCGGCGTTCAAGCCCAGCAGATTACCCTCGACCCGATTGCCCGTCGTATTTGTTCCGGCGATGCCCAGCCCTTCGTAGCCATTGCCCGAAATGACATTGCCGGCACCGACGTTGGTCCCGCCGATGAGATTATCCTGCGCGCCGTTGTAGATGAGCAGGCCGGCGTTGGCGTTGCGCAGGGCGGCGGTGCCGGTTGCGTTCAGGCCGATGTAGTTACCGGCGATCGTATTGCTCCGCGTGCCGACGCTTCGCACGATCACGCCGTCCAGCGCGCTGCCGGAGAAAATGTTTCGAGCGGCGGCTTCGTTTCCTCCCACGAGATTTCCGCTGGCGCCGCCGGAAATAATCAGCGGCACATCGCGATTCGTCACGGCGGCTGTGCCTGTGGCGTTAATTCCCACATAACAACCGCGCACGATGTTTCCGCGAGCGTTGGTTCCGTCGATCACAATGCCCGCCCCGGGAAACCCATTGATGACGAGGTTTTGCACCACGCAATTGGTTCCGAGCAGACGAAGGCCGTCGGCAGCGACGCTTTGCGGATCGCAGAGCGCGCCATTGAGAGCGATCTCCGGCCCCGCGAAATTGGAGTTGTTCGGAATGCTGCGACCGTCGAGAACCGTGGCGTTCCTTAATCCCGGCAGACGGTCCGTCGGTTGAATCGTGTAGACGCCATTGGAGAATCCAGGATCGGTGGTGGGCGGGTTGAAGGTGATCGTGGTTCCGGGATGATCCTGGGCGAAGTAGAGCGCGGCGCGCAGGCTGCCGGGGCCGCTGTCGAGCGTGTTGGTCACCACGCTGCCCAGAGCGGGCCCGGGGCCATATTTGGCGGCCATTCCTGCGCGATCGGATGGGCTCAGCGCGGGATCGAACTGCTGTCCCATTTGTTCGAGGAAGCTGGCGTACGCGGGCCGCGGCTCAATCGTCTCCAGAACTCCGGGTTCCACCGAATAGGCGTCGTGCCGGTAATGCATGACCGAGAGAAAATCGTATGGGCTCTGGTTCACCGTGTTACCGAGCCGCACGAAATTGGCTTCGGTGCCGGGAATCAGATTTTCGGTGACGATGGTGACAAAGGCGTCGCGATCGGAGCGTTGGTGTTCGTGAACCAGCCCGAGGAGATGCCCGATTTCGTGGCAGATGATGGCGCGGCTCCAGGCGCCGGGGTCGAGATCGAGAAACTGTTGTCCCCCCACCATGCCCACGGCGGACTGGCCGCCGCCCAGTCCCGGAACTTGCCGGATCGTGACGTAGTTCGCCTGGCTGGTGCGGGCGATGAAGCGCAGGTTGGCGAACATGGCCCATTCGGCGGCGCCGTCGAGGAATGCCTTCCGCTTTGCGGCAGACACGGAGGCATCGAACGAATAGTAAACATTTCCGCCCGACCAAAGCGGCGCGACGCCATCAAAGGCCGATTGGAGGGTGAAGTCCCCGGACGCCCGATCACGCTGGAGTCGCAGTCGGCTGGCGAGGATCCGCATGTCACCGATCTGGATCAGGGGCTGATCGGGCGGTGCGGCGGCCAGCAATTGGTCGAGGGCGGCGCGTTCCCAGGCCTCCAGGGGAAGTGCGCTGACGCGGATGGGCGCGAGCCCTGCAGCGACCAGGGGGAATATTCCGGCAAGGGCTGGGGAAAAAAGTTTAGAAACGACAAAACTCTTCATGCCGCGGCAATCTAGGGGCAGGCTTGGGGCGGGCAAGGATGAAATCTGCGCGCCGTGCCCATACCGCGTGCAGCGCTGGGGTTGGTCGCGACGCATCCATGCGTTGGTTAAGGCGTGCCGGGAATGTTTTTGGTCACGGGGGAGGCGCGGATGCCGCGTGACCGGAACAGCAGTTGCGTGCGCTGCGGGGGAGGAATTGGCGGAGCGCTGCTCCGCGGCTACTGCCACTGCCCCCACCAATCCTTGAACGTCTCGGCGGCGCGGATGGTTTTCACGGATTTGCCGTCGTGCCAGAGCACTTCGGCGAGGCCGTGTGAGAAACGGGTTTCCCAGGGGAGATGATAGGCGCCCGCATCGAGCCACATGAGATGGTCGCCGGCCTGGATGCTGGTCGGCATGGCGCGACGGGTGAGTTGATCGAAGGCCATGCAGGTTGGGCCGGTCACGGTGGTGAGATAAGTGTCGCCGTGGCGATCCGGCAGCGAGAGGAGTTCATGGGTTTCCCACGCCGAGACCATCGCGTGATTCGTGCGTCCGGCGTCGCAGATGAGGAACCGCATGTTGGTCCGCTGCTTGGTGTCGAGAACCTTGGTGACGAGCACGCCGGAACGAGCGGTGAGCCAGCGCCCGTTCTCCAGCCACAACTCCTTCAACCCGGGAAACCGCGGCAAAATCCGATCGTAGACCGCGGCCATCTCGCTCAGGCTGAAGTGCGCATCGACGGCCCGCCCGTCGCGGGTCAGGACATGGCGGGGCGGAAAACCGCCGCCGCAGTCGACATACTTGGGGGTGAAGCTGGCGGTGCGGCAAATCTCGGCCACTTCCGTGAGCGCGCGTTCGTAGATCTGGGCGGAGGAGACATTGGTGCGGAGATGAATGTGGATCATCTCCATCTGGAGCCCGGCTTTGATCAGGCGTCGGATCAACGGCAGGCCCTCGGCCAGGGCGATGCCGAACTGCGTGGGAAATTGGGGATTCTCCGGATCGTATTCCTCCTGGGTGCTCAGGCGGAGGCCGACTGACCATTCAAGCTTTTTGGCGACGGGCGTCAGCGCAATGGCTTCGGTGACGGAATCAAAATTGACGCGCAAGCCGCGGACGTTCTGGCGCGGAAGCCAGTGGTGTTTGGCGGGGCCGTTGACCAGGATGCGGTCCGGGCTGAAGCCTTCCTTGCGGGCGGCCAGGAACTCAAACTCCGAGACCACTTCAATGCCGAGGCCTTGTTTGTTCCACCACTGCAGCAGCGGACGGACGGGCTGGGTTTTGAAGGAAAGCCAGTGGCGAATGGGATACCGGCCAAAGCGGGCTTTTAATTCCTGCAGGGCCTTGTCCACTGGCACGGTGGAAAAAAGGTAGAACGGAGTGGCGTGCCGCTTGAGCAGGGGCGTCACCAACTTTCGCCAAAACGCGGTGACTTCGGGAGGATGTTGGAAAACGGAGGTCACAGGCCGATCACCCGCATCACTTCCTCACGGGTCGGTTTGACCACGGTGGGTTCGAACCCGGCGGTCTTGATGGCGGTGTCGGGATCCTTCAGACCGTGCCCGGTCATCGTCGCCACCACGAGGCTTCCTTCCTCGATCATTCCGGCCTGGACGCACTTGATCAGGCCGGCCAGCGGTGTGGCACAGGCGGGTTCGACGAAGACCCCTTCCGTGCGAGCGACGAGTTTGTAGGCGGCCAGAATGTCATCGTCGGTCACCTTGTCGATTCGGCCCTCCGACTCTTTCACTGCGGCGAGCGCATTCTGCCACGACGCGGGATTGCCGATGCGGATCGCGGTGGCAATGGTCTGTGGATTTTCGATGGGATGACCGTCGACGATGGGGGCTGAACCCGCGGCCTGCCAGCCGAACATGCGGGGCAGCGTGTCGGATTTTTCGGCGGCCTGATACTCCTGGTAACCCTTCCAATAAGCCGTGATGTTGCCGGCGTTTCCGACGGGGATGAAGTGATAATCCGGCGCGTCGCCGAGGGCGTCGCAAATTTCGAACGCCGCCGTCTTTTGTCCTTCGATGCGGACCGGGTTGATGCTGTTCACGACCTCGACCTTTCCGGTCTCGCCCAGTTCGCGGACGATGCGGAGGGCTTCGTCGAAGTTGCCCTCGATCGAGACGGTGACCGCGCCATGCATGAGCGCCTGGGCGAGTTTGCCGAGGGCGATTTTGCCGTGTGGCAGGAGGACCACGCATTTCATCTTCGCGCGGGCCGCGTAGGCGGCCGCGGACGCCGACGTGTTGCCGGTGCTGGCGCAGATGACGATCTCGGCCCCGCGCTCCTTGGCCTTCGAGACGGCCATGGTCATGCCGCGATCCTTGAACGAGCAGGTTGGATTCAGCGCCTCGTACTTCAGGTAAAGGCTGAAGTTGCCGCCGATTGCCTCAACGAAGTTCGGGATTGGAATCAGCGGTGTGTTGCCTTCCAGCAGCGTGACGATCGGGGTGTCGGCCGTGACTGGAAGATGTTCGGCGTAGCGGCGGATGACGCCCGGCCAGGAGGAGGTTTGCATCGTTGGGTTCATCGGAAAAAGAGTTTCGCCTTCAGTCGAAGTTTTCCACGCGAATCATGACGGGAGATCCTTTCACCACGGGCAGGCGCGCGATTTGCCCCAGGGCGCGGGTCATCGCGGCGTTGCTGGCATCGTGAATCATGAGAATCAACGGCACGCTGCCGCCTTCGTGGCCCTCGGGTTGGATGACCGAGGAAATGCCGATGCGCGCCTTGGCCAGAATGGCGGCGATGCGGGCGAGCGTGCCGGGGCGATCGATGACGCTGAGCCGCACATAGTATCGGCAGACGACGTCGGCGATTGGCAGCACCGCGCCGTTGCGGGCATGGGGGACGAAGGGCCGCACGCGACTTTTGGTGCCGCACTTCAGGTCCAGGGCCGCATCCGCCAGGTCACTCAGGACGGCACTCGCGGTGGCGTCCTGGCCGGCTCCGCGTCCGTAATAAAGCGTATCGCCCACGACATCGCCCCGCACATAAACGGCGTTGAACACATGGTTCACGCTCGCGAGGACGTGCCCGTTGGGAATGAGCGTCGGATAAACGGAAACCTGAATGGGATTCCCCGCCTCGTCGGTGTCGGCGGCCGGGCGTGAACGTCCGGCCTTTCCCATGCGGTTGGCCAGCTTGACGGTGCCCAGCAGTTTGACCGTGTAGCCAAGCAGGGCGGCATACTGCATGTCGATCCGGGTGATGTGACGGATTCCTTCGACGTGAATCTCCTTTGGGTTGACCCAGAAACCGTGGGCGAGCGAGGCGAGTATGCCGGTCTTGTGAGCGGCGTCATGGCCGTCGATGTCGAGCGACGGTTCCGCTTCGGCGTAGCCGAGACGTTGGGCGTCGGCCAGCACCTCGCCGAAATCAGCCCCTTCGAGCTTCATCCGGGTCAAGATGTAGTTGCAGGTGCCGTTGACGATTCCGTAGAGGCGGGTGATGCGGTTGCCGACCAGACCTTCGCGGAGGACTTTGATGATGGGGATGCCGCCGGCGACGCTGGCTTCGTAGTAGAGATTGGTGCCAGCCTTTTCGGCGGCGGCGAACAGTTCCTCGCCATGGGCGGAGAGCAGCGCCTTGTTTGCGGTCACCACGGGCTTGCCGAGCTTCAACGCGGCCAGGACAACGTGACGGGCGGTGGTCGTGCCGCCCATCAATTCCACCACCAGGTTGACGCGCGGATTTCGCACCACGGCTTCCCAGTCGGTGGTGAGAATGGATTTGGGAATGCGCACGGCGCGGCGCTTGTGGACATCACGGACAGCCATTTGTACGACCGAGAGCCCGACGCCGAGGCGCGACGCCATCAGGCGTCCGTTGCGCTGGATGGCCTGATAGACGCCGCCACCCACCGTCCCGCCGCCGACAATGCCCAATTGGACCTGCTGCATAAAAGAGGCGTGAGCATGCCGGGTCGCCCCCGGGTCCGACAAATCCTTTTTCGATGCCTCGCGGGCCGACGGTTGACGGTGCTGGCCTCGGGACGGCGCTTTTGAGTTGCGCCGGGCCCGGGAAAACACGCGACGGGATCGGGATCCGATTCGGGTTGCCTGTCAGCGTAATGTTGCGGGTGGCCAAGCTTCGACCGGTCGGCTCCGGTCCGCCCCGACTGTTTCGGTGCGTCTCCGATTCGACCGACCGCGGCGCTCGTCCCGCCGGGGCATCAAGGCGCCGGCAACAGGGGAATGCCGGCCGGCTGCGCGCCTCCCAGTTCAACAATCTCGCTTTCCTCCATCGTATAGTTGCGCAATTGCACGCAGCCAAGGCAGACCCGTTGGGATTCCCCATCGTCATCGCCGAAAAGGATGAGGCTGGGGCCGAGCGAATATCGGCCGTCCAACTCCACCGGTCGCAACGCTTGGGTGGCAAAGAGTTTGCCGTCGATGTATTTGCTCAAAATATGGTCAGCGTTGTCGACCGCCAGGACGAGGCGGTGCCAATGCCCAGCCTCCAGTCCTCCGATACCCTGGTAGTCACCGAGGCTCCCTACCACTCCCCGGCTTTGCATGAAGCGGACAAATGCGTCGGCGTTGCTGGAGTTGTCCGAATCCGTTTGGAGCAGCGCGAGCCAGGGTTCCTTTCGTGCATTGGGAACCAGCAGATCCAAAATCAACGTCCACTGATTCACGCGGGTGCTGGCGGGGGGGCCGTTGGGAATGGCGCCCGGGCGCAGCACGAGCCCGATTTTTCGACTCGATGCGCCCCGAAAATCCAGGATCGGATCGCTTCTGCCGGGTAGGTCAGCCACGCCCAACTCTTGGGCCGTGGCGAATCGTACCGCTCGCCGGCTGGCGCCGTCGCCACCGTCAAGATATTCCAAATTCGCGCCCACCTTCGCTCGCAGCGTGCCGTCCTTGAAGTCCCAATGCCCGGTGACGGCGCGGGGTTGAACCAGGCGGCTGGTGACAAAGGTCCAGCGCTCGGTGAAGTTGGTGGTGCCATCCCCATAAGTCAGCACGACGGTGTTGGTGATCTGGGTCAGGGGCAAGTTCGGCTGATAGCGCACGCGGGTGAGGCCGCCAGACCGCGAGATGTCCGGAACCACCCGGGCGCCATTGAAAGTAAGCTGGACGCTCGACCGGGCC
The DNA here is from genome assembly GCA_044230345.1 of Limisphaerales bacterium. Classification (GTDB taxonomy): domain Bacteria; phylum Verrucomicrobiota; class Verrucomicrobiia; order Limisphaerales; family JADJPG01; genus JBGARF01. The sequence goes on along the minus strand of JBGARF010000027.1, from coordinate 108,801 downwards.
AATGGAAGCCGGCCATCGACGATGTTGACCTGAAGCGCGGTCTCCACCGGGATTCCATACGAATTTGCCGCGGGTGTCGTTGCGTCCACGAAGGGATGTTCCGGAACATCGTTGGTGGGTAGACCGCGTGCCGTTGGTCCGCCCAGGAGCCGAACCTCTGCGTCGCTGAGCGCGCGATCCCGGAACTGAACGCAGTGCAGGAAACCCGGGCGCGACTCGTTCCCTGGATCGTTGAAAAGGGAAAACACCGAGCCGACCGACCATCGTCCGTCCCTTCCTTGGGGCAGCACCTGGCGGCCAGCCCGCTCCCCGTCGACATACTTGGTTACGGTGGGAACGCGGCCACTCAAATCAAACGCCAGGACCAGACGGTGCCAGGCGTTCGGCGTGAGCGTGCCCGCGTAGTCGCCTACCGTCCCGATTTCGTTGCCCGGTCCCAAATAAATGTCGGCTTCGCCTTCGTTGTCGGTCTGCAGAATGGCCCGGAAGCTCCCGGCGGAAGACGCGGGGAACAGGATATCCATGAGGACGGTGTATTGATTGACGTGCTCGCCGTCTCCGTTTGGCTTGGCGCCGTGCGTCACCACGTAACCCATGTCGGGATTCATCTGGGGAAAACTCATCACCTTCACCCCCGGATCTCCGTCCAGCGCCGGCAAGGCGAATCCGCTCGTCGTGTCGAACTGGGTTTCCCTCGCGGTCTGGCCTTCGGGTCCATCAAGGTAGGTGAGGGGAGAACCAACGCTCGCCTTCAAATCGCCCGAACGAAAATCCCAGTGACCGGTGATCGCGGCCCGGGCTGCCATCGTCATCGAAATGATCGCCAACGTCGCCCACGTCGTCTTTTGCCTCATACCGCGCTGCTTTACGCACCAACCGACCAGTCGTCAAGCTTCCCGCTGGAACCGGGATTGCACCCGGAGCGATGGGACAGAACCGGCACGCAGGAGGCCGGCGTTACCGGCGCCAAGGGACAAGGCGGCTGGGCCCGAGGCGGCGCCAAGTCCTGGCGGTCACTTGCCGCTCTCGTCCGTCAGCCGGCGAATGCCCAGCATCTGCCCCCAGTCGCCGGAATTCAGCCGGGCGCCCAGATGAATCTTTCCGTCGGCGATGATGCAGAGGGTCGAAATGTTGACTGAATCGGTCGCGGGCACACCGAGCACCTCGAAGCGACCGAGGAGTCGATCCTGGGCATTGGATTTGTCCGGCCCAACATGGACGGTCAGGAATGGCCGCGGATCGCTGTTCCAATACTGGCGGACGGCGGGCACACCGGTGCCCGACGGGACCAGGACCTGTCGGCGTCCATGCAGATCGAACTTGATGGCTTCCGTGGTGACATTGTTCGAGATCAAGGAGGTGGCGTCGCCGATGACCAGATTGCTCGCAAGTTTTTCCGGGGCGATCCGCCACACGGTCATTTCGACCTGGTTGGTGAGGCGGGATGAGCCGGTCATTCCTGGATCGTTGAACATCTTCAGGATTTCGGGGATGGCGGGCCGGGCTTTGGCGCCCAGCGACTGCAAGCCGCTGAGCGCGTTCCATCGCACGCCGACTTGAGCGTCGTGCAAGGCGTCGACGAAGGCTGGGACGACGACGCTCGGATCGCCACCGATATGGTATACGGCGGTGACCGCGTTGAAGCGGACTTCGGAGTTGGTGTGGTGAAAGTTCGCGATCAACCAAGGCATGGCCGCAATCGCAGTGCGGCCAAGGTGACCGAGGGATCGGGCCGCATTGTTTTGCGACGAAAGCGAGACGTTCTGCCGATAAATGTCGAGCAGTCCGGGTGCGGCACTGGCCGCATTGGTGCCGAGGATTTCAAAGGCGTAACAAGCTTCTTCATGAAGCTGGTAGGCGTACCGTGGCGCCCGGTCAATCCATCGCTTTTGTTCAGCCCACTTGAGCAGTTTTCCGACAATGGACGGAGGATCTTTTCTGCGGAGCATGGTCTGCAACGTTGGAATGGCGTTGGTACCAATGGCTCGCAACGCCTTGTCCGCTTCGTGCCATCCTGGTGAGCCGTAAGGCGGATTTGCGCTGGAGGTCGGCAGGTGCGACTCCAGCCAGCTTGTCAGCGTTCTGCCCTGATGGACGGGCTCGGGCGGGCGTTGGAAGATCGGGATAACCGCGATCACGCCGAGCGCCGCAACCAGCGCGAAAACAATCCAGCGAACCCTGAAGGTAGACGGTCGACGATCACGGGGATCGGTCATGGGGGGAAAGCTTGGCCAGCTTGGACGGCGCGCGCAAGCGCCGGATCACAGCTCTTTCTGCGCGGGCCACTGCGCCCGCTTCCCACATGGCCGTTGGCCTGGACTCTCGGCACTGGTGCTTGTGGGGATGCTTCCCGCCCCCCGCAAATGGCGGCAGAGCGAAGCTGGTCCGCGACGGGCCCAACCGTTACTTGACCAGCGTTCGGCAGAAACGCTCGATTCGTTCCAAGCCCTTCTGGATGTTGGCCAGGCTCGTGGCGTAGCTGAGGCGGATGTAGTCGTCGGCGCCGAAGGCGATGCCGGGGACGGCTGCGACCTTTTCCGCCTCGAGCAGACGGGAGCAAAAGTCGGCTGACTTCAGCCCGAGTTTGGAGACATTCGGGAAGAGGTAGAAAGCACCCTTGGAATTCACGCAGGAGACGCCCGGGATGCTGTTCAGCTTCTGCCAGGCGTAAGTCCGGCGCTTGGCGTATTCCACCAGCCAGCCTTTCAGATGATCCTGCGGACCGGTCAAGGCGGCGACGGCGCCCTTTTGGGCGAAGCTGGTCGGGTTGCTGGTGCTGTGGCTTTGCACGGCATCGATGGCCTTGGCGATCGGCTCGGGCGCGGCGAGGAATCCCAGACGCCAGCCGGTCATGCTCCAGGCCTTGGCGAAGCCATGCACGATGATCGTGTGTTCGAAGTGCGCTGGGCTGAAGCTGGCGACGCTTTTGACGACCGCACCGTCGTAGGTCAGGTGCTCGTAGATTTCGTCGCTCATGATGAGCACGCCTTTCTCGACGCAGATGTCGCCGAGCGCCTTGATTTCGTCCGGTGTGTAGACGCTGCCGGTCGGGTTGCTCGGCGAATTGAGCACGAACAGGCGGGTGCGTGGCGTGATCGCCGCGCGTAGCTGGGCGGGCGTAACCTTGAATTCCGTCTGGTCGCTGGTCGGGAGGATGACCGGCGTGGCGCCGGCCAGCTTTACCATCTCCGGGTAGCTCAGCCAATAAGGAGAGGGGATGATGACTTCGTCGCCCTCTTCACACGTGGCCAGGATGACGTTGTAGCAGGAATGTTTGCCGCCGTTGCTGACGATGATTTGGCTGGGCTTGTAGGTGAGGCCGTTCTCGCGCTTGAACTTGTCGGCGATGGCCTGGCGCAGTTCGGGGATGCCGCTGCTGGGCGTGTATTTGGTGAACCCTTCGTTCAGTGCCTTGATGGCGGCGTCCTTGATGTGCTGCGGGGTGTCGAAATCCGGTTCGCCGGCGCCGAAGCCAACCACGTCGAGCCCATCGGCCTTCATCTGTTTGGCCTTGGAATCAATGGCCAGAGTGAGGGACGGAGCGAGTGACGCGGCGCGGCGGCTAATTTTGTAATTCATAGACAAAACGGCGCGAGGCTAGCGGCCGGCGCACGGGGTGCAAGTTGAATTCGCACGAATTCACACGAGCAGCCACGAGCAGCCACGAGCTGAGTTGAACACCGCCGTTTTGGGAACCGCCATTGAACGAGGATGAACGCGGATGTTTCGGGATCGTTCAGGCTTGGAGCTTGCGACGATCATTCGGCCGGCCGGCGCAGGATGATCTCTCCGAGATTGATTGCCGATTCGGGCACCTCGGCGGGGATGTCGATCCAGGACTCGCCCCGGGCTTGCTGAACGGCGCGGCGGTCCGGCCCCAGACGGTTCACGATGACTTGGACAAGATGTCGGCCGGGGCGGACGTCGTTAGCCGTCCAATGTCCGGCCGGTTGGCGGTCGAGGAGATGGACCCGGCAGGTGCCGGCGGTTCGGCGGGCCGCGAAAAATGCCTCCGTTGAATCAGCAGGCGCTCCGGCCATGGGGCGGAGGAGCGTTTGCAGGGAAAGGTGCGTGAGCCAATCGGGCTGGGGTTCGAGACCTTCCGGCCAGCGGAGTTGAACTGTGAAAGCGTAAGTCTTGCCTCCGAGCAGGATTCTGGTCGTTTGGCCCGGAGTTACTTCGACGTCCTCCGCCGGGGCATGTCCCCACGACGTTGGCTGCACGGGCGGGAATGGAATCATCAGTTCGAGCGTGTGGCGCCCGGCCGGAACCCGTTCAAAAGCAAAGCGGCCCTGGGCGTCCGTCATGGCTTTGAACTGGGAACTCAGGCTCGCGGAAGTTCGGCCGATGAAAGCCAGACGCAATTCCTGGCCAGGGACGGGCCGGCTGTTGGTTTGATAGCGGCCTTCAATCCGGCCCCATGGTCCCAATTGAATTCGCGAGCCAGGCATCAGCGCGGCGGCGGCGACCTCTGCCGAGCCGGATTCGTGGGTGATCAGGACGTCGTTGGTTTGCGCTTCCGGCGGGAGTTCAAATTTTCCCATCGCATCCGTTCGTACAAGGCTGCTGGAAAGCGGGCCGTCGCGAACGAATCCGCCCGAGCTCAGCGTCAGGCCGGCGTACGGGGAGAGAAAACCAACGTCGGCGCCAGCCGCGGGCTGGCCGTCCGGTCGCAGCACCGTCACCGAATTCTCGCCCGCGCGACGCAAGAGAATGTCCAGCTGCGCTTCTCCTTCGTCCATGCGGATGACCCGCGAAACGGCGGGCGCATAGCCCTCCGCCTCGACTTTCACCACCAACTTTGGGTCGCGGGTGTTGTAGACGATGGGCTCGTCGAGACTGTGCTGAAAAACTCCGTGACTGAACGAGATCCAGTGACGGCTGAGGCTGGACCAGCGCGCTTCGTTGGGATCCGGCCACCCCAGGACGAGGCGAAACTTCGGAATCAAACCGCCGCCAGCCGCGTCGCGCACGGTTCCCTTGAGCTTCAGGGTCGGACCCAGAACGATGAGTTGCTCGGTGCCATCGGGACGAACGGGCACATGGTCTCGTCTGAGGTAGCCTTCGTGGACCACGTCCACGATGAACACCTCGCGGTTGGGTGCGTTGGACCAGACCAGTCGTCCGTCGGAGTCAGTGTAATTTTGCGGCAACGTGGTCTGGACGGGAGGCCCGGCGTCGGTGTCGTCAGGGCGCGGGCCATTCTCGCGCCGCAGGAAGACGGAAGCGCCGGCGAGCGGCTGGTTCGTGCGATTCGTCACGCGAAGAACGAGTCTGCGTCCGGGCTCCAACTTGATCTGAAACGGACCGGAATCAGGCGACAGGTTGACGTCCAGAGTCGTCGCGGCGAATCCATCCGCTTCGGCGGTGAGGTAGGTTTTGCCGGGACGACAACCTTGGACGGAGAACCGGCCATCGTTGTCGGTGGTTCCCTTGCGGCTGTTGACCTCGTCCAACCAGCCGACGAGTACTTTTGCGTTGGCGACGGGGCTCCCGGCCGGATCAACCACGGTGCCCTCGACGGTAACGGGTGCCCCCAGGCGGAAGACAAAGGTTCCATCGAGGAGCTGCCTCTCGGCTTCGGGACGAGCGGCGACGTCCAGCGATTCTGAACGGACGTGGGCGGGGTGGGAGGCGTCCGCGTTCAGCCGTCGGATCATTTCCGGCGCGATCCGATGGACACTCCAATGACCTTCGGCATCGGTGGTCGGCGCCATCGATCCGAAGAGATGATTCTCCGGGCGCGTCTTGAGCAGGGGATCGTCGCGGTACCCCAGACCGACCTTGGCTCCGGCCACTGGATTGCCGCTGGCGTCCACGACGCGACCGGAGATTCGGGCGGCCCGAACGACGCGCAAGGTATAGTCGGTCGGAATGGGTTCGCCGCGGAGCGGGAGCCATTCCAGGCGCGTGTCGGCAAAGCCTTCCGTCCGGGTGGCGAGTTGAAACCAGCTGGTGTTGGAGGGAGGCAAGGGAATCGTGCAAATACCGTTCCGGTTGGCGATCAGGGCCATTTTGATTTCACCGGATTCTCCGGATGCTTGGTAGTTGATCTCAACGTTGGGGAGGGGCTTGCCGCTGTCGGCGGCGACGAGCGTTAATTGCATGCTCCCACGGTCGGCTCCTGCCGCAACGAAGCCCGGACGAACGTTGGTCGGTGCATCGACAGCGGCGGCCGTCGCCAAGCCTGGAAGCGAGGGCGTCTCAACGCTCGTTGCAGCGACCGACTTGGCGGAAGAGAGCGGCGTCGCGTCCTTTCGGTGCTGTCCCCACCAAATGCCAATGGTGATGACGCTGGCGACCATCAAGGCAGTGGCGACGGTGATGCTGGACGAAGGCAGCAGGGCAAGCCATCCAGCCGCCCAGCCGGCAGCAGGGACGGATGGTCGGATCGCGCCGCGGGCGAGCGCGGCGGCCAAGCCTGCGGGGGCGGCGGAAACCGCCTGGTAGTCGAGCGCCGAAACCAGCCCGGCCAGGGTGAGTGTCAAACCCTTTTGTTCAAGCACCACCTTTAGCTTTTCGAGCGCGCGACTCACCCGCTTTTGCGCGGTGTCTTCGGTCGTCCCGAGGGAAGCCCCGACGCGACGCAGGTTCTGTTGTTCGAAATAGCGGAGGACGATGGCGTCGCGATCGGGTGCGGGAAGCTCATCGATGGCCTCGTCCAAAAGGGGAGCCAGGTCGTTCCAGTTGTGGCCGGGAGATTCAACAGTGGGGTTCATGGCAGCAGCGAGATGTTCGCGGGCGATGCGACGGGATTCGCCGCGCATCAATGTGCTGGCGATAAAACAGGTGTGGCGGTGGAGCCATCCGCCCAGCAGCACGTCGGGTGGAAATTGGCGTGCCTGGGTGGCCAGATCGGTGAAGACCTTTTGGGCGATGTCCTGGGCGAGTTGCCGATGGCCGCCGCTGCGTCGGCTGGCGACCGAATGAACGAGATTCGTGTAACGCCCCACGAGTTCGGTGAAGGCGTCCTCCGAGGACTCCTCCACAAAGCGCCGCAGCAGTTCCCGCGATTCCAGCGTTTTCATTTCACCGATATAAAGCCGCCGCGGTGTCAGATCCGACAGGGAAAAGAGGGGCAAAACGGAATCGTCACCCTCGGGTCAGTCCCGGCGGAGGATGCCCGGATTTCACCGCTGGGTTGTCCGTGTCCCGTCGGTGCGGTTTCTTTCGATTTCGTCCGGCTTTTCAACTGGCAAACAGGGCTGAAGAGATCCTTCCGCGCTTGAAACCGGTACGCGTACGGAGTGCGCGTTGGGGCGGTCTTTGGGAGGTTCGAGCGCAAAGCTTGAACGCGTGCACCGAGGAGAATGACAGGGATGGAGCGCTCGCCCGACAGCCGACGGAAGCTGTCCTCAAGTGTTCCCGCGGAACGACCGTTGTAGGGAATGGGTCTGGTCCCAGCGTGGAGTGCACGTCCGGCCGGGGAGCGGGGCCGGTGGAGCGCGCGGAAGCGCACGTCGGGGCCGTGAACACTGTGAATTCGAAAGGTTTCATCCATCGAAATAGTTGGATCGTCTTGGTGCTCGTGCTGGCGTGTGCTGGCGCGGGTTCCGGGCTGCTTCAGCTCGCCCGAAATGCCGTTTCTGAAGCCGAAGCGGTCAAGGGATGGACGCGGACCGAGGGAGTGCTCCAAGAGCTGGCGATTATCCCGTTGCCAGGCCTGGCCCGCACTCGGTATGTGGCTACGGCAAAATTCACCTTCCTGGCGGATGGCCGCGAGCAAACGGGCTCACTCTTGTTTGGCGCGGTGACGGCCGCCGATCCGGAGATCGTCAAGGCCCGTCTCCGTCCCTGTATGACGGAGTCGCTCGCGCGCGTGGACGAAGCGGGTTCCGGTCCAAGCTATCGATTCGTGTACGCGCCCTTTCGCCAAGCGGTGCCGGTTTACTACGATCCCGTCCATCCTTCCACCGCGCACTGCGGACAGCCGGGAGTTGAGCGGCCCGCGTACGGCGCGACCCTTCGCGTCGTGGGATGGCTGATGGTTGGGCTGAGCGCGCTGCTGGCTCTCGTGTTGGTCAATCAATGGCGAGCCTCGCTCCAGGGCGCGGTTTGGCGTCGCCGCGTGGCAGCAGGCCGGCCCCGACCGAGCCCGGCCGACGAATCCGCGTGGGTGCAACGGGTGGACCAAGCCATCGCAGCCTTCGAAGGATCGAATGGCAAAGGGCCGGTGGAGGTAGGCTGTCTCGACTCACTGCGCGTCCTTCGCACGATGCCAGCGGAGGCGCTGCTCCACCATGAACGCCTCGGGCTGGCCCGCAGCCTGAGCGAACACGGCTTCGCCGAGGTGAGCGATCCGGAGACCCACCGGATCTGGAACGCGATCACCGAACTTGAGTCCTTCCACCGCGAATGGCGGGAAAAAGCCGGCTAGCTCAGAGACAAATGCCCTGACCATGCCGGCTCGGAGATTGCGCGGAGTTTTCGCCTTACGGCAATTCGATCACCCGATAGAACCGCTGCGGGCTGGAGGCGATGGCATCGGTGATGGTCAGGCTCGCGCCGGTGGCGAGGCGGTCGCCGCCCAACGGCTGCCAGCTGGCGTCGTCCAAGGAGAGCTTGAACTCAACCCGATAAGTCCGGCCGGCGGTGGTGCCCACGTTGAAGGTTACATTGCCGCCCTGAATTTGCGCTGAACCACTGTTGATCAGCAGTCCCGTGATCGCCTTCACGCGGAACGTCCGGCTGATGGCGAGCGACGGCACGCCGTTGTCGGTCGCCGTGAGCGTCACCACGTTTGTTCCGGTGGCGGCCGGGTTCCAGCTGAAAAGCCCGGTTCCGGCCTCGACCGTTCCACCCAAGGTTCCGGCACCCGTGAAGGTCAGAGTATTGCCGTCGGGATCGGTGGCGACGACGGATTGCGTGAACGGTTGGCCCACGATGGCGGTGACGTCGGGAATGGCGTCGAGCGTGGGGTAACGATTGGCCCAGGTGGTGTTGGGGGCGGCGGGGGTGGCCGCCAGCATGTAGTACTGAGGTCCGGTCCCATTCGGGACGCGGCCCTGGCTGCGGTCGATGAACTGATTCTCGAAGGTGACAGCATCGATCTGCGTGCCATCGGCGCCGAACAATCCGAGGGCTTCGCCGGCTTGATCCAGGCGGAAGTTCGCGTGAAGCGCGCTGCGGTTGGTGTTGGCGGCCGGGTTGTTGTCGGCCCAGACGAGCAAATAGCCATTGGCCGGAATGCTGAAGCCGCTCGGGATGGCGAATTGGGTCTTGTTGTTCAGATTGTCGGTCAGGAAATAGCCGTCGAGGCTGACCGGAGCGCTGCCGGGATTGTAGAGCTCGAACCAGTCGTCGTAGCGATTGTTGTTGTTCGTGTTCAGCAGGGTGCCGGAGTTGGCCGCCATCCATTCGTTGATGTAAGCCACGATCGGAGGCGCGGTGTTGTCGTTCGGCGCGCCCGCCGTCACTTTGTAAAACTCCTGGCGATCAAACGGCTGGCCGTCGGGATAAGCGCCGTAGCTGCGGCCGGCCGGAATGTTGGCGTAGTTGAAGTAATCCAGAACTTCGGGGACGCCGCCGGGTGGAGTCCAGGTCAGCGAAATCGAGTTGGTTGCGGCGCCGGGCCGGAAGTTGGCGTGCCATTCGGTCGCCGTGGTCTCGGCCGATTCGCCGTCGAGGAAGACGAGCTTGAACTCGCCTGGCTGCAGCGTTGCGCCGGCCGGGAAGGCCCATTGGGTCAGGTTGGTGTAGTTGTTGGCGAGGTAATAGCCGGTGAGGCTGACCGGCGTGGAGCCGGCATTGTAGAGCTCGACCCACGGCTCGCGTTCACCCTGGTTGTCGACGGGTCCGTTCACGTTGATCGGCTGAACCTCGTTCAACCAGACGGGGTCGAACGCGGGCCGCGATCGTGCGACGGAATTGGCGGCGCCAGGATTGGCGAATTGGGGGCGGACATTGACGGCGAGCGTCAGCTGGCTGCCGGGGGCGGTGCGGATCACAAGGTTGCTGGCGGTGGTGGTCGGCAGGAACCAGAAGCTGAGCGTGTAGATGGTGTTGACGTTTGCGCCAATGACGTCCTGGGAGATGCCACGCGTGGCCGAAGGGGCACCGGTGGTGAGCGAGACCACGCGGAATCCGGCGCCGCCAGAGTGGGCTGGTGCGCTGACCAGCGCGGACGGCGTGTTGTTGGTGCTCACGACCCAGATCGGACTGAGGGGCGCTTCGAAGTCGCCGTTGCGAATCAGGTTCACGCCAGTCTCAGCCACCGTGCCTTCGACCAGCGAAATGTCGTCGATGACAATCTCGCCGGGGCTGTCGAGGTAGATGTAGAGCCGGAGATTGTTGGTCGAGCTGCCCATGTTACCGGTCACCCGTGCCTGCTGCCAAACGCGCGGATCCGACCAGTTGCCGACGCGGCTGTTGTCCTGGTTGGCATCGACGAGTTGCAGGGAAGGACCCGTGCCGTCCGCGGCCGTGGGCCAGGGAGCGTCGTCGTCGTAGCGCACCTTGTCGGCGCTGACGTAGACAACATTGGTGGTGACCACCGTTCCGTTCGTGGAAACCAGGAGCGTGGGTCGTTGGAGGGTGAGCGTCTCGCCGCCGTCATCCAATTGGCCGTCGAACTGGCCGGTGAGAGCGGCAGTGGGACCATAGACCCCGAGATACGTTGCCGCGTTTTTGGCGACGACGAGGTAGCCGCGATTACTGATGATGGTGCCCGAGGGGAAGGTGAAATCGACGCCGCTCAAGCGCCAGCCGCTCACGTCGAAGGCGGCGTCGGCGCGGTTGTAGATTTCCACGAAGCTGGCTTCAGGCGTGATCGGGTTATACATGATTTCGTTGATCACCAGCGAGTCCTGCGCGAGGGGGAGCGTCGCGTTGTTGATCACGGTCAGGCTGCGGGACAGCGCCGGCAATGGCCTTCCTTTGACATCCTCCAGGGTGATTTCCAGCTGGTTGGTGCCGCTGGCGAGGGGGATGCGCATCGTCCAGGCTGAGATCGACGTCCAGGTGATCGGGTATTCCTGGCCATTCACGAGGATGGATTGGACGGCGACGGGTGCGGTGCCCGACAGCGTAAGCAGGCTGCCGTTGGTGGTGATGGTGGTGGGACCGGTCACGTTGAAGGGCGTGTTGCCGCCGGCGGTGTTGATGGCGTTGTTCACAAACGGCACGCGCCCGTTGATGACCGTCAGGAAGTTCGTGAAATTCTGGCCGGGGCCGAAGTTGTCGTAGTGGTCGGTCCAGTAGGCCATGTAAGTGCCGTTGAAGCTGATGCTGATGATGTCCAGCATGTGGGCGTAGAGGCGGCGAAGATTGCCGGGCAGGCTCATCACTTTGCCCAGGTTCTGATCACCGACGAGTGCGCCGCTGGCTCCCCGCGTGAAGGAGAAGTCCATGTCCCATGGGAAATAGATGAACTTGCCGTCGGATGGCCGCGAGTAGGTGAAGAAGTTGTGGTTGTTGCCAAACGTATACATGTCGCCGACGGAGCAGAGCGAGACGAGGGCGTAGGCGCGCGTCCATTGATCGATGTCCATGAGCTGCTTGGTGGCGGCGTCGAGGGCGGGGCCGGTCAGGCTCCAGGCCTTGCCGAGCGCGATCAACCGGCTGTAGTCATCCAGCTCCCGGTTGTTTTTGATCATGAAGTTGTAGCGGTAGATCTCCTTGTCATCGCCCAGATTCGTGATGTCGGTCCCGACGACGTTGTCGGGCTGCGGGTTCTTGTATCCCGCCGCGTTGGCGCTGGTCGGGAAGTAAATCAGTTCCATCTCGAACATCTGGCCGTCCGTGCCGTTGTTGAAGGCTGACTCCAGCATGACATCCTCGTGCCGCGGGAAGAATTGGGCGGCGCCGGAGTGGGCTGAGCGCGGGGCGATCAAATGGCAGATCTCCGGGTAGGTCGCGTGCAATCCGCCCGCGCGGTTGAGAATGTGTTTGAGGACGATTTCCTCCTGCCGATTTGCGGTGGCGTCGCCGGCGCCGGAGCGATCGAGAAGCATGACCGGGTGCGTTCCTCGGAAAAGATCGTCCGGCTGGAACTCGACATGAAAACCCGTCCGCACATCGCTGTAGCGGCCGCGCTGGCTGCCGCGCAGATGGACCCCGCAGTCGTAGTAGGCGCGGTTTTCATCGTAGATCACCGTGCAGGGCAGCAAATCATTGCTCATCACGTTGGTTTGGTTCACGCCTTGGGCATTGCCATGCAGCAAATCAATATTGGCCGGTGAAAGGACCAGGCGGATGTTGTGGGCCCGCGGAAGATTTGCCTGGCTGTCATTCACCTTGTAGAGCGCTCCGGATTCCACGCCCCGCGCGGGATACGTGGCGACGGCGCCCGGCGTGTCAGTGGCGGAGACATAAAATTGCACGACGGCGCCGGCGGCCTGACCGGGGATGGTGCCGAGGTAATCGCCACCGCCGGTCGTGGTCATGGGACTGCTGGCCCAGGCGCCGCTGTTGACTGACCAGAACAGTTGCACGCCGGCGACTCCGTCGGGGTCTTGGGCATTGACGGTGACCGTGACCGGTTCGCCCGGGGCTGGAACAGCGCGGGTGTGGACGAAGCCGCTGAAGGTGGGGCCGACGTTGGCGACGAAGCGCGAGTTTCGGGCGCCGGGGGTGCCGTTGCGGCTGGCGACGGGCAGGGCGATCGTCTTGCCCGCGCGGTTGAAATAGAGCCGGGTGTTCAAGAGGTTGTTGCCGCCCAGCCAGCGCGCGCGGAACGAAATTTCGTATTCGGCGCTGGCCGTCACCGTGCGTCCTGCGTTCAGCGTGCGCTCGATGTGGTTGTGCATGTGCTCCTGCGGTCCGGTCGCGACCAGGTGCAGCACGTTGTTGCCGGGTTGGGTCGGGTCGGATTCGATCCGGCTGCGGTTGTGCGTTCCGAGCGTTCGCCAGCCCGAAAGGCCGCTGGAGAAATCGCCATTGGCGATCACCTGCACGGGTGCCGTGGCGGGTGATTGCACGACGCTGAGATCATCGATGAGACATTCCCCGGCGGACTGCAGGCCGAGGATGAAATCCTGCCACTGCGTGGGCTGGCCGCTGGCGGCTGGAATTGCGGCCGACAGGCGGTAGGAAAAGCTTTGCCATTCCGTCTTGTTCGACTCATCGCTGGCCGCCCAGGCTTCCGCCTTGGAATTGTCGGCATCCGGATCTTTCAATTCCAAACTCGAACCCAGACCGTCGGCATACTCGGGCCAATGTCCGCCGTCAAAGTAGGTGACTTCATCAGCGACGTTGCCGGTGGGATCGCGCAGGACAATTCGATCCGACTTGCTGGACAAGCCGCCGTTGAAATTGCCCACGATGGCAATGCCAGGGAAATTCGTTTGCAGGGTTGCCACATCCTTGGCCACCACCAGGTAACCGCCCGCGGGAATGGTTTGTCCGGGCGTGAATCGGTAGGAGATTCCGCCGCCCACTTCCCATCCCGTCAAGTCCACGGCGCTTTCGCCTCGATTGTAGATCTCGAACCATTCTTCGTTCGAGGGACGGGGCAGGGCGCCGGGCGCATTGGGTGGAAGGACCATGTGGGCATACATGATTTCGTTGATGACCAGCTCGGTGCGGAAGGCCGCCGTATTGGCCGCACCCGGCGTCGCGGCGCTGGGATAGGCCCATCCGCCTGAAACGCCCGCGAATCGCGCCCGGTTGCGATTCTTGACCACGGCGGCATCGATGACCTTTCCGGTGGCATTCTGCACCAGATAGAACTTGTCTCCGTCGGCGGGGCTGAAGCCGAGGGTTTGCGCGGTCACGGCGAGGAGTGCCCCCGGCGCCAGTTCGCCGGCGGGCAGGGCGTTGGTGTGATCAGTGGCGCCGTCGTGTCGCAGGGACAATCCGCTGAGCGCGATCGGCGTGGTGCCGGTGTTGAGGAATTCCACGAAAAACGGGGTGTTGGTGGGGGCGGTGACTTCGTTGAAGATCATTGCCACCGGGCCTGCGCCCGGGGCGGGAGCGAAATAAGTGCGGCCGGCCTGCGCGGCGGCGGCGTGAGCGGCGAGGTCCGAAGCGGACAACGCCTTGCCCCAATACGCGATTTCATCCAGCGCGCCGGTCAGCGGCGTGCTGCCGTCGAGGTCTGAGTTGCCCAGCACGGCGACGGCTGAGTTGTTGGCATTCAGCGCGCCGGTCAGGGTGGTGCTGTAGACCAACGCGCCGTCGAGGTAGATGGCTTTGAGGCCGGTCTGAGGATCGTAGGTCGCCGCCAGGTGCCGGAACGAGCCGTTCTGCAAAGAGGCCAGGGTGGGGCGTCCCCCCTGCCCGTCGAGAGGCATGTCGAGTTCACTATAAGTGCCGTTGACCGTCAGGCCGAAGGAGAGCACGGGGCCAGGACCCACCGCCGGAACGGCCTGCGCGTTGTTGCCATCGTTTTGAAACGCGAGCTGGATGGCGTTGCCTTGGTTTTGATCGAAGTTGCCGAGCGCTCCGGCAGCGTAGTGGATGGCCACTTCGTTGGCGGTAAGCGGGCGGTTGTAGAGCGCCACCTCATCAATGGTGTTGTTGCCGTCCGTGGTGCCACGGTCGTCGAAGCCGATGTAGACCTTGTTGGCGCCGGTGGTGCCTGCGGCCGGGAGGTTCCGCGAAATTGTCCCGACCCGGTTCGCCACGCCGTTGATATAAATCACGGCGTTGTCGGTGGTCTTCGAGGTGTCCCAGGTCGTGACGACGTGATACGTCTGGCCGACTTGGAGCGCGACGGTGCTGTCCATGGAGACCGGCGAATTGCCCGGGCCGAAGTGTGGCCGGATGGCCCCGGCCAATCCCTGCTGGGGACCGAGGATATAATTCATCATGAAGTAATCGCTGCCTGCCTCGCCGTCACCCACCACGCTCTGGCAGCAGGCTGCGGGCAGGGTGTTGGGCTTGATCCAATATTCCACGGCGTAACCGGCGGCCCCGATTTTCTCAAAGCCGGGCACCACGATGCGCTCGCTGCCGCCGACGCGGATGGCGTTGTTGGAAGGGTCGGACGCGAGCAAGCCGGGCTGGTTTAACTGAACGCCCGCGGTGGCGGCACCGACCCGGCCGGCCGCCGTTGAGTCTTGGATGCTGGCGGTGGAGTCGTTGAGGCGCCAGTAGGAGAGCGGCGCGCTGGCCTGAACTGCTCCGACGTAATTCGTGGGCCGCGCGGGTGCCTTGCGGAAAATCGTCGCGGTGCCGGTGCCGTCCCAGCTGGTTCGCAACAGAGCTTCGATCGTCAGCCCGTCCGTCACGGAAAGGTTGTTGTTCGCGCCTGGGCCGAAGTTCACGTAGGCGTTGCTGGTGCCGTTGAATGCGACCGCTCCGCCGACGCCGGCGCCGGTGGCGCGAGTCGCGCCGCTGCCCAGGGCGCCGGTATTCTGGCCGGCGGGATCGAGGGCGGCGGTTCCCGGCTCGTTGAAGTCCCAGTAGGAAACGAGTCCGGCCGGCGCCAGAAACAGGTTTGCGGGTTGGAAGTTGATGGCGCCCGGCGTGCCCCCGACCTGATCGCTGACCGTCCAGTTCGCGGCCGGGCCGCTGGCGGTGTCCCGGTCGCGTTTGGCGAGCGACACTCCGAAGCCATCCGCAGCGACAGGCCAGGCGTCGTCCACGCCGTAGGACAATTCGTCCATCAGCCGGCCGCTGTTGTTGCGCAGACGCAACACGTCGCCGTTGTTGCTCAGCCGGTTCGTGTACGGCCCGTAAATGCCCGTCAAACCCGTGGCCGCCGCGAGCTTGTCGGGCGCGATGGCCAGCACCGCGTAGCTGCGTCCTTTGATGACCGAGCCGACCGGGAAGGTGAATTGGATGCCACCGGAAACGGACCATTCCGAGATGTCAACATCCACCGCGAGCTGGTTGTGCAGCTCGACCCACTCGAAATTCGTTTCGGTGTTCGCCGGGTGATACATCACCTCATTGAAAACCACCACGGCATCGGCCAGGAGCGGCAGCGGCAGCAGGGTCGAAACGGCCAGCAGCAGGCAGGGCAACTTCTTCATAGGACGGATTTCCGGTTCTGGATTGTTCTGGACCAACCCGGACGCGACACGCCCCAACAAACAAACCAACAAGCATCAGTCGACAATCAGGGCGGCCGGGACCGGGTGAATGCCGAGCAGAGTAACGGCCCACCACGGAAAATCCAGCACGAATCCGATCCTGCAGGGGTGCATCAAGCTCATAAACAGGTTGCCGGCATTGATCATGATGGCAGTTCCGTCCGGGCCGAATCGGGATTGGTCTATCTTTTACCGGCCATCTTTTACCTAGGTTTTGGGCTACGGACGCCGGAACCCCAGGTTCTGGTCCCTCGTGTGCGCGCTGGTTCGATCGCTACCAACCGTCGGAAGATGCCGTTTTTGGTAAAAGATGGGTGGTAAAAGATAGGTTTTTGATGCAGCCCTGCCGATCCTGGGCTGCTTAAGAGCGGGTGATCATTCACGGTGGTTGAGCTCGGGCCTCCTCCGCAACTGCCGGCCAACGAAAGCCCGCCGCGCCTCCTCCTCCCCCTCAGCAGGCAGAAGGCCGGATGAGGGGGAAGCCGGTTCGTTGGCTCACCCATTACCAATCACACCCACCGATCCCAGACCTGGTGGATTTCAGATCTCCGTCGCTTCTCCGCTCTATGCCGTGGGATGCCAGCCGGCGTCGGCCCAGAGCGAGCCGCTTACCGCCGCATTCTGCACCATGAAACAGATCGCGTCCGCGATTTCCTCCGGCTTGATCAAACGGCGAAGCTGGGTCTGGGGAATAATGCGCTCCCGAATGAACTCCTCGCCCAAGGCCCGGACCATCGGCGTGTCGGTGTAGCCAGGATGAATGATTCCGCAGCGGACTCCGTGATAGATGGCCTCCATCATCAGCGTGGCCGCCGCGCCATCCAGGCCGGCCTTGGTGGCCGCATAGGCGATTTGGCCTTTGTTGCCCAAGGACGACACCGAGCCGATGAAGATCACCGCGCCCTGCAACGCCTCCTCGGGCTCCCAACGTTTCAAGCCCTGGCGTCGCCGGTTTTCCGCCACGCCCGCCACCATCTCGAGCGCCCAATAAATCGGGGCCACCAGGTTGACCTCCATGACCTGCCGGAACTGTTCCAGCGGATAGGTCATCACCTGGTTGGTCTGCTTGTCCACCTTCACCGCCAAGCCGTCCCGCGTGATGCCGGCCGCCGAGACGCAGATGTTGACCATCCCGTGCCGCTCGTGGAGTTCGCCGAAAACCAACCGGCGGAACTTCGGGTCGGTGACGTCTCCGCTGAAACTCGTCGCGATTTTCGCCCCAGTCGTGCGGTTGATGGACTGGGCCACCTCCGCCACGGCGGTGGAATGGTCGATCAGGGCCACCTCCTTGGCCCCGCGACGGGCCAACTCCTCCGCCACGGCACGGCCGATGCCGCTGGCTGCTCCCGTCACCACCGCCACTGAATCTTTGATCTTCATAGCCTGCCTTTCCTTTCCAGGTTGGATTTGGCCGGGCACCGCCACATCCGCTCAGCTTTTCCCGTCCGGCGGGCGCGCCCGTTCGCCTTTGTTCAATCGCCGCACCAGACTGTGCGACCACGCGCGGTCTCGGTCAATCGAGATTTGTGCATATGCACAATCGTGGGTGTTTTTGGCAAAATCGGTCTGACCGGACATGGCGGATTGCCGAAAGGCAGCAGGGCTGAAAGCCCGTGATCTGAGCGGAAGTGACCGCCGCTTTTCATCGCACTTCAGCGGGGATCCCAGCTTGCTTTGTGCGTTTGCGGGAATATGCTTTCGGCCATGAGTTCGTCCGAATCCGCCGCCGGCAAGCAGCTCCACCTTCGCAAGTATCCGAATCGTCGCTATTATGACAGCACGCAAAGCCGGCACCTGACCCTGGAGGAGATCCGGGGTCTGATCCGCGAGGGATACGACATCACGGTGACCGACTCCAAGACCGGCGCGGACATCACGGCCCAGGTGCTCACGCAGATTATTCTCGAGCTGGAGACGCCCAAGATCGACAGCTTTCCGGTGGCGCTCCTTCTGCGCATGATCCGGTCAAATGACCAGGTGGTGCGCGATTTTGTGGAGAACTATTTTAACCAAGCTTTTCGGGCGTTTGTTGAGTATCAAAAGCAGATGGAAGAACGCTTGCGCCAGATGCAGATGCCTGGCCTGTTTCCGCCGTTCAACGCCTGGGCCCAGGCCTGGTCGCCCTGGGCGCCAGGCGCCGGCCCGGCGGGGGCGGAACCCGCAGAAAACCCTTCCGCCAACGCGGCGGCGCGCCCTGCGCACTCCGACTCGACGGGCGCGAGCGCCAGTGCGACCCCGGCCGATGTGCAGCGCGACATGCAGGAACTGCGCGCGCAATTGGCCGCCCTCCAGGCCGGGCTGAAGACCGCGCCCAAGACGAAGAAAGCCGCGCGCAAACGGTCTCGAAAATAAATTGTGCAAACGCAAAATTTTTGTTGACGGGCAAGCTGGGTCCGGTCTATGGTTTTTGCAGACGGCGGGGAAGGCGACGTGGCCCGCCGGTCAGTGGAACCAAACCATGAAAGCGGCCTGCCACCCTCTTCCGTCTGCGGTGAAGCCGGACTCGGTTCACGGACGAACGCGGGGAGGCGGTCCTCTCGAATCACAGGCAAGAAAGGAAGGCAATTATGACCACCACCGATGAGAAAACCAAGCCGGTCAATGAGCTGATGGATCAAGCGTTGAAGAACTACGAGCAGGCGTGGAAGACGGGGGCACGGATGCAGGAAGAATCCGCGCGTTTCTTTACCAACCTGGTGACCCAGGTGACTGGGCCCCAGGACTGGTCGAAGCGGGTCAAGGCGTTGGCGGATGAATGGGTTCCGCAAACGCAAAAGAATCTGGATGAAGGTTTGAAAGTCATGGAGCAGAACAGCCGGGCGAGCGTTGACCTGCTGAAGAAGGCGGTGTTGGCCGCGCAGGCCTCGACGCCACAGGAAGCCCAGGCCCGATTCCTTGGGCTGTGGGAGGCCTCGCTCAACACGATGCGGGACTCGGTGGCCTCCTTCACGCAGTCACAGCAGAAGGCCGTGGAATCGTGGATGACTTGCGCGCGCAAGACGGCGGAGGCGGCGGCACCGGGGGCACCTGCGGCGACGGCCGGCTCGAAGGCCTGAGCGGTGATCAGGGCATGACAAGTCGATCAATGAAAGGAATGAGCCATGACGAAGGATGTCTTTCTCGCGGGCGCCGCCCGCACTCCCATCGGGACATTTTGCGGCGTGTTTGAACAGACCCCGGCGCCGTTGTTAGGCGCCGCCGCCGTTCGGGCGGCCGTGCAACGGGCCGGGGTGCCCGGCGAGCGCGTGGATGAGATCATCTTTGGGAACGTCCTTGGGGCGGGGTTGGGCCAAAACGTGGCCCGCCAGGTGGGCATTCGGGCCGGGCTCAGTCCGTCCATTGGCGGCACCACGGTCAACAAGGTCTGTGGCTCCGGCCTCAAGGCCGTGATGCTGGCGGCGCAGGCGATACAATGCGGCGACGCCGGGGTCGTGGTGGCGGGAGGGACGGAGAACATGTCGCGCGCTCCCTACCTGTTGGAAAAGGCGCGAGGCGGCTATCGGATGGGCAACGGGGAGTTGGTGGACACGTTGTTACGGGACGGATTGTGGGATGTTTACAACAATGTGCACATGGGCACTTGTGGCGACCGGTGTGCGGAGAAGTATGGGTTCAGCCGGGAGCAGCAGGATGAGTTCGCGGTGGCCAGTTTCAAGCGGGCCGTGGCGGCGGCGGCTGACGGCACCTTTGCACGCGAGATCGTCCCGGTGGAGATCAAGGCCGGCAAGGAGACGGTGGTGGTGTCGGAGGATGAGAACTTGAAGAAGTTCAACGAGGAAAAACTGCGCAAGCTCCGACCCGCCTTTGGCGAGAAGGGGACGATCACCGCGGGCAACGCTTCGAGCATCAATGACGGCGCCGCCGCGCTGGTGGCGTTGTCCGGTGAGAAGGTGCGTGAACTCGGGGTGAAACCGCAGGCGCGAGTTGTCGGGTACGCCACCTTTGCCCGGGAGCCGGAATGGTTCACGTTGGCGCCCATTGGGGCGATTGCAAAACTACTGAAACAACTTTCGTGGTCGGCGGGTGACGTCGGCTTGTTCGAGATTAACGAGGCGTTCTCCGTGGTGCCGATGGCGGCGATGAAGGAGTTGGGGATTCCGCACGACCGGTGCAACGTCCATGGCGGCGCGGTGGCGCTCGGTCATCCGATCGGCGCCAGCGGCGCCCGGACGCTGGTCACGCTGATCCACGCGATGCAACAGCGCGGGGTGCGGTTGGGGATTGACTCGCTGTGCATTGGCGGGGGGGAGGCGGTGGCGCTGGCCGTGGAATTGTGCTGAAGGACGGGGGCTGGCGGGTGAAAGCGCGCAAGAGATCGGCAAAATGCGGTTGGCCGGACGGTCGCGCCGCGGCGTGAGATTGGGATGCGAATTCGAAGGTGAATCTGATCATGCCATGAACGACGAAAAATCCAGCACGGATCCCCGGGCGGAACAATGGGCCGCGTTTCAGAAGATCTGGGGCGAGACCTTCACCAAAATGATGCAGCTCGGCTTTACGTTCTCGCCGGACTCGGCCCCGCCCGACTTTCTGCGCCAGATGCGGACCGGGCTGCTGCAGGCCTTGTCGCAGTCGTGGGAACAGTTCCTGCGCTCACCTCAATTCATGGAGGGGACCCGCCAGTGGATGGATCAGGCCATCGCCTTCCGCAAGATGAGCAGCGACTTCTTCAACAAGGTGCGGCACGAAACGCAGACCACGACCCGGGAAGACATCGACTCCATCATGCTCGCGGTGCGCCACATGGAAACCCGCATCCTGGATCGGGTGGAGGATCTGGCCGCCGAGGTGACCGCGCTCAAGCAGCGGGTTGAGCCGGATCGCGCGGAGGGCGCCGGGCTGAAGGCTGGAAACAATCCGCCGCCGGCTTCCGCCCGGGCTGGAGGTCGGCGCGCGCGCAATCCGCGACGGAAGCGTTAGCGTCGGGAAAGTCGCCGAGTGAAACCTGAAACCGAACACGATTCGAAAGGAGACGCGATATGAGCACGACCACGGGCACTCCATCGCCGGGCGCATCCTGGGCCAATCCCTGGGAAAAATGGCAGGACTCCATGTTCACCGAAGGCATGGCGAACCTGCGTCGGCTGGCGTCGTTTCCCTCGCTATTCGAGCGCGCCCAGCGGGTGAAGAAGGGGGCGACACCGTCGGAGGTGGTTTACGAGGAGGATCGGCTCAAGCTTCTGCACTATCCCGGCCGCGGCGAACGCCGCTATGCCACGCCCCTGGTGTTTGTCTTCGCGCTGGTGAACCGTCCCTACATCCTGGATCTCAAGCCCGGCCGGAGCGTGGTCAGCCACTTCGTCGATCGTGGCTTCGACACCTATCTGATTGACTGGGGAGCGCCCACGTATGCCGACCGCCACCTGACGATCGATGACCACGTCAATGGCTACCTGTCGAACGTGGTGGATTTCGTTCGCGAAAGGACGGGGGTGCCGCAGGTCAGTTTGTTGGGCTATTGCATGGGCGGCACGATGAGCAGCATGTTTACCGCGCTGCATCAGGAACGGGTGAGAAACCTGATCCTGCTTGCCGCCGGCATCGACTTCGCCACGCGCGAGGGCCTGTTGAATCTTTGGACCCGGTCGGAGTATTTCGATGTCGACAAGTTCATCGACGCTTTTGGCAACTGCCCCGCGGAGTTTCTGCAGTCGTCATTTCTCATGCTCAAGCCGGTTCAGAACCTGATTGAGAAGCCGATCAATTTCTTTGAGAAGGCGGACGACGCGGAGGCCATTGACGATTTTCTCACGATGGAAACCTGGCTGAACGACAACATCCCGGTGGCGGGCGAGGTGTATCGGGAGTTCGTGAAGTATCTCTATCAGCAAAATCTGCTGGTGCAGAACAAAATGCCGGTTGGCCGCCACACGGTTGATCTTCGAAAGATCACCTGCCCGGTGTTGAACATCATGGCCCGGAACGACGACCTTGTGCCGTGCGCGCAGAGCATGCCGTTCAATGATTTGATCCGGTCGACGGATCGCAAGGCGGTGATGGTTCCGGCCGGGCACATCGGGCTGGCGGTGGGTGGGAAGGTGCAGCGCGAAGTGTGGCCGCAGGCGTGTGACTGGCTGGCCGAACGCAGCGGCTAGTGTGCCGACCTCTAAGTCCGTTGCATTATGCGGCCAGGAGTTTTTCGCCTGGGCAAGGCGCGAGCGACGAGCATGTCCGCATGGATCGGTGAGGAGCGAGCAACGCCGCCCGGGCGAAAACGGCCGCCCGAGGGTTGCGCCGGAATTGAGCAGTGGCTTCGTTGTTCCTCGGTCTGCCCACTGCGGGGATGCTCCCTCGTCACGCCTCGCCACCGCTCAATTTCGGCGCAACATAATGCAACGGACTTGGAGGTCAGCACACTAGTACGAGCGGCCTCGAATAAACGCAAAGTGATGCGGATGCGGTCCAATCGGCCACCTCGGTGCAGGAGGTCCGCTTGCCCCGCCAAGTCTCGCCTTCGCCAGGGCCACGCCGGTTTTCTACAGCTTGTTTGTGGAACCTCCGCTTGTCGGGCCGCGCTGGGTTTGGTTTCATCGGGCGCATGAAAACGAATGCGACGAATGATCGGATTGGCTGGGCGGTGGGCTGGGCCGTGGTTTTGGCGGCCGTGCTGGTCGGCTGTGTCACGAACGAAGCCGGGCGCAGGCAACTCATGCTGGTGTCGAGCGGCGAGATGACGCAGTTGGGGTTGAGCAGTTTCGAGCAGATGAAAAAGGAGACCCCGATTAGCAAGGATCCCGCGGCCAACCAGCTGGTGCGCAGCGTCGGTGAACGAATTCGATCGGTGGTCAATCTGCCCGGGGCGCAGTGGGAGTTCGTGGTGTTTGAAAGCAAGGAGGCGAACGCCTTCTGTTTGCCGGGCGGAAAGATCGGCGTGTATACGGGGATTCTTCCCATCACCAAGGATGAGGCCGGCTTGGCCACGGTGCTCGGACACGAGGTGGCGCATGCCACGTTGGAGCACGGCCGCGAACGGATGAGCCGCGGCCTGGCACTCAATGTCATTGGCCAGGGTTTGGGTTCCTTCGTCAACGCCACCGACCCGCGCTGGACGGCGGCCTTTGGTCAACTCTACGGAGTCGGCACCCAGGTCGGTCTCGAATTGCCCCACAGCCGGGATCAGGAATCCGAGGCCGACCATCGTGGCCTGATCTACATGGCCAAGGCGGGCTACAATCCGGAGGCGTCGGTGGCTTTCTGGGAACGCTTCTCGGCGGTGATGAAACAGGCGGGCGGCAATTCCACTCCTTCCTTCCTTCGCACCCACCCGCTGGACGAGGTCCGCATTCGGCAGCTGCAACAGTGGATGCCCGAAGCCAAGGCGGTCCAGGCTCCGGCGCGCTGATCTGCTGGGCGCCGCCCCGCCGCCGACGATGTCGAAGTAGCCGCCGGCGGGTTCTCTGCGGGCTACACCTGCGCGGGCGGCGTCTGTTTGGTCTTCGAGACCAGTCGGGTATTCCCGATGACCATCGATTTGTCCACCGCCTTGCACATGTCGTAGATGGTGAGCGCAGCCACGCTGACCGCCGTCAGCGCTTCCATCTCGATGCCCGTTTGCGCCGCGATGCGGGCGCTGGCCGTGATGAGCACGCGGTCGCGGGTTCGTGGGATGTCGAACTGGACTTCGCAATGGGTGATGGGCAGCGGGTGGCACAACGGAATGAGATCGCCGGTGCGTTTGGCCGCCTGTATCCCAGCGAGGCGCGCAGCGGCGAACACGTTGCCCTTCGCAATCCGATCGCTTTCGATCAACGCGATCGTGGATCGGTGCAGGCGAATCTCGCCGGCGGCGACTGCCTCGCGCAGCAGGATGGGCTTGAGAGAAACATCCACCATGCTGGCCTCACCCCGGGGGTTGAGGTGGGTCAGGCGGGCGGTGGGCCGGGAACGGGTTCGGGACCGGGCGGATTGGGGGGACCGGGCGGATTGGGTTTTGGACATGGGAGGTTGAGGGATTGGTGCCAGCCTTGGACCGCCTCGCGCATGGCCGCGGCAGATTGGAGGCGCGGTTGGACGAAGCGAGGTGTGAACCAGGGAAATGTTCCGATCAAATCGGGTGTGACGAGGATCTGCCCGTCACACTGCGGGCCGGAGCCAATCCCGATGGTGGGGATGGTGAGTGCCGCGCTCAATTCGGCGGCCACCGGCGGTGTCACGAGTTCCAGGACCAGCGCGAAGGCGCCAGCGTCCTGCAGTGCGAAGGCGTCTTTCAGCAAGGCCTCGCGTTCGCCGTCCTTTCGCCCTTTGATTTTATAGCCACCTTCCTCCAGCACGTGCTGGGGCAGCATGCCCAGATGCCCAATGAACGGAACGCCGGCCGAAGTGATGGCGCGGACTTGATCGAGGATGGCCTGCCCGCCCTCGGCCTTGACGGCATCCGCACCGGCGCCGATCAGACGACGGGCATTGTCCAGAGCTTGGCCGGGAGTTTCGTAGCTTCGGTAGGGGAGGTCGGCGGCCAATAGCGCACGAGGGTGGGCGCGCGCGGCGGCGCGGACGTGATGCTCCATCTCCGCCATCGTCACGTGCGTCGTGTCCGGATATCCCAGGACCACCATGCCGAGCGAGTCGCCGACCAGCAGCAAAGGGATGCCACATTCGTCGAGCAACCTGGTCAGTGGATAGTCGTAAGCGGTGAGCGCGGCGATCCGTTCGCCGCGGCGTTTGCAGGCGAGCAGATCCGAGGGCGTGACTTTGGACGTTGCAGTCGCGGGGCCGGAAGCCATGCGCGACCATGCCGCCGTCAGCGGGAAGGGGTCAAGCGTCGAGCGGGGGGCCAAGGACACACCTAATCCCGGAGACCGGAATTAGAAACCGCTGATGGACGCTGATGGACGCAGATGCTGCGGGAGCGAATAGGAGAGGGCATTGATGCCCCCCCCTGTTGATGAGAGCTCGGGTCGTTGCAATCGAGGATCGCCCTGTCTTGATCTGCGTTTATCGGCGCTAATCTGCGGTTAAAGATTTCTGGGCGCAGATCACGAATGGCAGGCCGACAGTTTTACGGGTATGACAAACGATAGAACCGGCTGCCGGAAGAAAGCCCGTTTGTCTGCCGCAGCAGCCATCCGGATTCGTTACTGGTGATTCCGTCGCCCACGGCCTGCCAGGCGGTCGCCGGGGACAGGGCCTCGCGGGTTTGCAGGGTGAACTCGGGCTGTGAAGACGGCCACCGCAGCACGATGACGTTGGTGTTGGTTGTGACGATGGTCAGATGGGGGAGCGGAAGCTCGAAGCACGGAGAGAATTCGGAAGTGTTTTGGTTGGCGTGGGTGGCTGTCGCCGTGAGTACCTGTTCCCCTGATATAGAGAACGGCAGGGTGGCGACCCAATCCGCGTGTCCGTTGCGATCGGTGAAGACGTCGACCCATGCGGAAAACGTTTTTCCCTCCCGTCGGCCGGAAGGGACGCATTTTGGGCTGGTGAAGATCTCGATGCGGTATGGGGCGCTGGGGGAGGCGTTCACCGTGCCGCGGACAACCCATCCATTGGAGGCGATCGCGGCGGAATTAAGACCGAGAAACGAGTTGCTGGGAAAATAGCTCTGTATGCCGCCCAGCCCATTGGCAAAAATGGAGTTCCCCGAAATCAGATTGGGCCCGCTAGGCGCCGAGATTCCCAAACCGCGGTTGTAGGCGATCACGTTTGCCGCAGCAGGCACAATTCCTCCGACCTGGTGATACCAAGTGATCAACGACAGGCCGTTTCGGCCGTTCCCGAGGTCGAGCGTTCCGCTGCGATCGGTGCCGATAAAATTGCCCTGAACTAAGTTGGTGAAGGCCAAGGCTGAGTTGAATACGATCCCGTCTTCGAGGTTGCCGGAAATTACGTTGCCGGAGCCCGCGGTGAGCCGACCGATCGTCGTGTGTTGGGCCAGACTTAACCAAATTCCCGCCGAGCGATTCGGGATTCTTCGACGGCTCGTCACATCGGTCCCAATTGAGTTTCCCACGATGAGCGTGGCGTGGGACGGGAATGAATCTCCAATTCCGACGTAATTTCCCGAGATCAGATTGCCGGCCATCGGAAGCTCGCCCCCGATGATGTTGCTCGAGCCTCGGAGGTCGATGCCAGCCCCCTGATTGGGCGTCGCATCGGTGCCGTTTCGATCGGTGCCAATGTAATTTCCCAAAACTGCGTTTCGGGAACCATCCAGCCGCACTCCGTTGAGGTTGCCCGAGATCAGGTTGCGTGCCTCGGGTGCAGCGCCGCCGATGGTGTTTGAGATTGCGCTAGGTGCGATGAAGATCCCGTAACCTCCGCCCGGAAGGCCCACCGTCTTGCCATCAAGGTCAACTCCAACGAAACAGCCCTCGATCGCATTGCCGGTTCCGGAAATTTCGATTGCGTTGCCAAAAGCTGATTCGCCGCCTCGGATCACCGCAAGTCCACGAATGGTGCAGTTACTGGCGGCGATCCGTATGCCAGGACCGGCGATCAGCAGTCGCACCTGCAGCGAGGCGTTGTTGCCGTTAGTCAACGTGTTCGGACTTGCGAATCGTTGGCTGTAGCCGTCGATGAGCACCGAATCGGTCAGGGCTGGGAGCGGCGGGAACGGGAAGAAGGTGTGAGGTCCGTCTCCGGCGAGATTAAAGGTGATTTGATCGGCACCCTCGCTGGCATTTGCATCTAGGATGGCCTGGCGAAAGGAGCCCTCGCCTGCGTCGTTGGTCGTCGACACGGTGTAGTTTGCCCCATCCACCGCGGACGCCATGGCGACGATGACACTGAAAACGAGCGGTAGAAAGGAGCCCGGCCGGAGTTTTCCGATGGCATGGGGCTGTTGAGTTTTCATCAATTTGGCTTTCGCTGTCTGCCGGGGCATCGACCGGTTCGGCCTGGAGGAGTGCGAACGACCAGATCGAACGATCTTCCTCCTTGCAACACCGCTGCCACCGTATCGGACGGCTACGGAGATGCAAGTGGCTAAAAGTCCTGAAGTCCTGAATCCTCCCATGAACCGCCGAGGCCATGCACAAGACAACGAGATTGCGGAACGGGACGAGGTTACCCGCCGCCGTGCGCCGTCGTCACTTCGGCTTCAGCGCGCAGTTGCGGGTGTCGCCGGAGGACGACATCGCCTTGGCCAGGCCTTCCTGGGTCAACTGCTGCGTGCTGCCGTCCGCCATGACCATGTTGCCGGCGTTGCGATGGATGGTGTCGTCCCAGCGCGGGTTTTCGGTGGGGGCGAGTTGGGTGACGCCGGCGGTTAAGGCGGCGGGGCCGCAGCCCTGATTTTCTTTTCCGATCAGGTTTCGATCGCCGGCCAGGTGCATGCCGGGTTTGTCCTTTCCCGCGCTGGTACCGATCGCATAACTGACGGCGCTATCCTTGAGCAACTGCAGGCTGCCTGGGCCGCCTTCGAAGCTCCGGGCGGTTTGCTTGGAGGCATCGCTGGGACAACGCAGAATTTTGGGCGTCTGCATCTCGTTCGACAAGGTGGCGAAATGCATCCAGGCTTCCGGGAGCGTCTTGGCCCCGTCTTTGTCCGCATCCACGACGGAGGGATATTTCTCCTGATGATCGTCGGCCCAGAGGGTGAAGGCCAGGCCGAGTTGCCTGAGGTTGTTGAGGCAGCTGGCGCGCTGGGCCTTTGACTTGGCCTTGGCCAGCGAGGGCAGGAGCAGTCCTGCGAGGATCGCGATGATCGCGATCACCACCAGCAGCTCGATCAAGGTGAAGGCGGCGCGGAGTCGGTGGCGGCGAGGCGAATGATTGGGTCTGGGCATAGGCAATGGGCGGCGCAGGGTTGGACACAATGCGAACGCCGGGGCTTGGACGCGACTGAGCGGGTTCGATATTCGAGCCGTGTGGCCCGGACGCGGCTCGACGCTTTTGACGCCGGGTCTCAGATGGGTTGGGCTTCGGCCAGGGCCAACCCTCCGATCTATCATTGCCGGCTGGGATCTCCGATGTGGGTGCCGCCGAATGATTCCAGTTGAACCTCGGTGGCTGGCTCGTCGCCGGGCTTTTTCAATCGGGTGGTGAGGCCGCGCCAGAACCCGGCGCCGTAGAACAACGAGGGGGCCATCTGGAGTGGGGCTGCGAGGAGACTGCAGAGGACTCCATGCCGCGGGATCGAGCTGAGGGTCTGGACCAAAACCGCGAGCGCAAAGGCGGCCAACGGAAGGAAGGCCCAGGTGATCCAGCCCGGGACTTTTCCGGTGACGAGCAGAAGCCCGGCCACGAGGCATCCGGCGACGTATGCGCAAAACAGGGGGAGGGCCAGATTGAGGAGCGACCCTCCCGTGGGATGCAGCCGCAGTTGCTCGGCCCGGCCGCGGCCATAATTGAAGAGCATTCGAAGAAACGCCTTCAGCGTTGGCCGCGGGCGGCGGAAGGCCACGAATTCCGGATCGTAGAGCAACGTTTGTCCCCGTTGGTGAACGGCGTCCATCAACGCGTTTTCTTCGTTCGGGTAGAGCGCTTCGTCGAAGCCGCCGAGATCCAGGATCGCCTTCCGGCGTCCCATGAGATTGCAGAGGATCAACTCCTTCTCCCCGGTGGAGCGCGTCGTTCCGACAGCGTCATAGCGCGCCCGGCTGGGACCGAAGGCGAGCTGGCTGGACAGCACCGTGGCGAAGACCTGTTCGAGGAGCGGCGCAGAGGCGGGGCAAAGGTTCGGTCCGCCCAGGATGGTCACGTTCGGATCCTGGAAATGCACCACCGCCCGGCGCAGGTTGTCCGGTCGCGGCACGGTGTCATCGTCGAGAAAATAAATGAGGTCGCCGCGGGCCGCGCGCAGGGCCGCGTTGCGCTGCACGGCGGGCTGTCGTCCCCGGGCCACGAGGATTTCAAGGCGTTCAGGTGGATAGTCGAGCGCCTGAGCGGCCGGCAGAGCGGGGACCATTCCGGCCCCCGGTCGGGTCGGAACGATCACGGTAACGAAAGGCAGCTCGCTGCGGTTCACGCCGGTGTTTATGGCGTGCACGCGGGCGGGATGAACAGAGATTTCTTCGTGGCTGGAAGGCTGACACCCGCCTTCGGCTTCGGTGGTGTCGTCGCTCTGCCGCTTCACCACCGGCGGCTGGCAGACATTTCAATCGCCGACTCCGGATCCGGCGAGGGCGCGGCGGGAGCCGCGGGGTTTCTCACGGAAGTCACCCGCATGACTCACGTCGAATTCCGGCAGGCCGGCCAGGCCTTCGCAGTATTTTGCGGCGCCGCACGGCATCAGTCCGAACCGTTCCACCAGGGTCCGGCACCAGTCCGGAAAACGGTTGGTGAACTTGATTTCGAGGATGACCCGGTCGCCGAAGGGGAGCGAGGGATGGGTCATGGCGGTGGTAAAGATGGGTTCAAACCTCGCTTCCGTCCGGACCTCACGGTCGAGGGTGATGCGCACATTGTCGCTGACCGGATCGACGTAAGCTTCGCGCAGGTAGGCCACGTGCGCCATCGGGCGGGCATGGAGCCTGGTGGCAAGCGCGACGAAGTTCTGAATTGCGACGAGCGATTTGGCATCGTCGCGCAGCAGGTGCTCGGGTCCGGGCAGTTGGCCGGCGAGCAGAGCGGGGACGGCGAGTTTTTTCACCCCGCCGCGCTGCTTCAGGATGCAGTTGTTCATGCGGCGTTTGATCTCGAAAAACACGGGTGAGTCGGGGCGTTCGTTGTAAAAGCGCAGGCGCAACTTGTACCGGTTTTTTTCGCCATTGATGGTTGCCCAGAACGTCGACAGCACCTCGCTGTCGAGATACAGGCTGTGCACGGGATACGAAAAATCCGGCTGGCCGACGCCGTTTTCGTCGATGTCGAGGTGGGCCGTCAGGACGGAGCGCAAGGCGACGGCCTTGTCTTCATCGATGATGTATTTCTGCTCGAACCGTTGGCGCTGCATGCGATCGCGTGACATGGCGGGAATGGTTATTGATGGTTGGGAGTTGGGTCGGGTTAGGGCACGAGCGTGCCGGGTGCCGAACCCGGGGCAAGCGGGGCGGGACTGGGGGCGGCTTTGGGCGCGCGCGGGCGCAGGAGGCTCGCGATGACCGCGACGGCCAGGATGCCCACCACGACTCCGAGGGAGAGCAGAGTGGGGATCTTCCACGCGGTGTGGGCCAGCAACATTTTGACGCCGACGAACGTCAGCACCACGCCGAGGCCGATCTTCAGGTAGTGGAACTTGTCCATCACCCCGGCCAGCGCGAAGTAAAGCGAGCGCAATCCCAGGATGGCGAACACATTGGACGTATAGACAATGAACGGATCCGTGCTGACGGCAAAGATCGCCGGGATGCTGTCGACGGCAAAAATCAGGTCGGTGATTTCGACGAGCAACAGCACCACAAAAAGGGGTGTAGCCATGCGCACGCCGTTCTCCCGGACGAAAAACTTGTCGCCGCGGTAGTCGCTGGTGACAGGCATCAGGCGCTTGAACCATTTGACGACCGGATTTCGTTCCGGATGAATTTCCTCCTCGCGCTTCACGATCATCTTGATGCCGGTCAGGATGAGGAAGGCACCGAAGATATAAATGACCCAGGCGAACCGGGTGATGAGCGCGGCGCCGGCCACGATCATGACGGCGCGCATGACGAGGGCGCCCAGGATTCCCCAAAACAGCACCTTGTGCTGATACTTCGGCGGCACGGCGAAATAGGAAAAGAGTAGGGCGAACACGAAGACATTGTCGACGCTGAGGGATTTCTCGATGAGGTAACCGGTGAAGAACTCGAGTCCCTTCTGGGCCCCGCCGTAGTGCCAGACGCCAAGATTGAAGGCCAGGGCCAGGCCTACCCAGACAAACGTCCAGGTCATCGATTCCTTGAGGGTCACGATGTGCGATTTGCGGTGGAACACGCCCAAATCCAAGGCCAGCATGGCCAGGATGAACACGTTGAAGCCGACCCAAAGCCAGGTTGTATCAGTCATGAATGCGTCGTTCTGCCCTCGGTTCACCAGGTTTAATATCGCGGACGCCAAAGGCCTCCCATTCTCTAGCTGCCGTTGTGCCAACCCTCGAAAACGGCCTGCCAGCCGGCTTTTGAAGGCCTGACCGACCAGTCGCTGGCCGGTTTGCCCAGCCGGTGGTCGCCCAAGCACCACCCGTCTGCCCGCCGGGAGGGAGGCTCATGGGAAGTTTCAACCTGCCATTCTGCACGCGAATTGGGGCCTGAACCCGCGACTGCTCCACCTCATCCGCAAACCTCAACATCTTAGCGTTCTTAACCGGGATCACCCCCGGGAGTTCTGGCTTGTTTCCGCGGGGCGAACTGGTCTCCAATGCCGGCACCATATGAATCACCTCGTCTTCGGGACCCGCCCGCTTCGGTGGGTCTTCGTTTCCGTCGCCGCTTTCGCCGTGACCCTTGGGTTGCGTGCCGCCGATCGCACCCAGCGCGGGGAGCGAACGGCCCTCGATCGTTATGTGGCGGCGCCCGATACCAACTACACCTGGCGCCTGGTCAAAACCGTCGATGGTCCCGGCTACAAGACCTACATCATTGACCTGATCTCCCAGTCGTGGCGGTCCACCAATGAGGTTAACCGCAATCTTTGGCAGCACTGGCTTACCATCGTGAAGCCGGACCAGCTCAAGAGCTCCACGGGCTTGCTGTTCATCGGCGGCGGCAGCAACCGGACGAACCCACCGTCCAAAAGCGAGGACAACCTTGTTCTGGTGGCGGCTACGACCGGAACCGTGGTGGCGGAGGTGAAGAATGTTCCCAACGAACCGCTCACGTTCGCCGGGGAAACGAAGAGCCGGACCGAGGACGGTCTCATTGCCTATACCTGGGACAAGTTTTTGCGCACGGGCGACGAGCGGTGGCCGGCCCGCCTGCCGATGACCAAGGCTGCGGTCCGTGCCATGGACACGGTGACCGCATTCTGTGCCAGCGAGGCGGGCGGAAAGGTGACGGTCGACAAGTTTTTCGTCTCCGGCGGTTCCAAGCGCGGCTGGACGACCTGGACCACGGCCGCCGTCGACCCCCGGGTCATTGGGATTGCCCCGATCGTCATCGACATGCTGAACATCGTGCCCTCCTTCATTCATCATTTTGAAGCGTACGGATTCTACGCCCCGGCCGTGGGTGACTATGTGAAGGAAAAGATCATGGACTGGAGCGGCACGCCGGAATATGCGGCGCTCATGAAGATCGAGGAGCCGTTCGAGTATCGGGAACGACTCGATCTTCCCAAATTCATCATCAACGCCAGCGGCGATCAGTTCTTTCTGCCGGACTCATCCCAGTTCTATTTCAAACAATTGTCCGGGGTGAAATATCTGCGTTATGTCCCCAACGCGGATCACGGCCTGAAAGGCAGCGACGCTTGGATGACCCTGCTGGCTGCCTACTCGGCCGTTGTCAAGGGCAGCAAGTTGCCGGAGTTTTCCTGGACCATCCCGGACGACGCGACCATCCGGGTCAAGACCAGCGACAAACCGGATGGGGTGAAGCTCTGGCAGGCTACGAATCCCGACGCCCGGGATTTCCGGCTGATGACGATCCGGGATGCCTGGACCAGCACGGACCTCAAGGACGACGGCGGAGGGGTCTATGTCGGCAGGGTTGAAAAGCCGGCCAAAGGCTGGACTGCATTTTTTGTGGAGCTGACCTACGGCAACGCGGTTCCGCTGAAGGTCACCACCGACGTCAAAGTGATTCCCGACATCCTGCCGCACAAATATCAGCAGCCGAAAGCCCCCCGCTGATCCGGCCTGCATCGCCGTTCCTGCAACGCGCGGCGCAACCGTGCGACCCGCCCTCCCAGCCCGCCGTGTCGGCGGACACGGCATGGGAAGAGCGTTCCGCTGCCGCCTAACTGTCGGTCTGTCGGTCCCTGGCGCTCCGGCGCGCGCTACGCTTTCAGGAAAATCTTGCGACGGTAGAGCCAGAACAGCACCACCCAGGCGGCGGCGGCGAAGAGGGCGCGTTGCCACACGGGAAACCAAACTTCGCCAAGCGACGTTTGCCATCCGCCGATCCAGGCGCCGGACAGGCTGCGAAACCAGCCGCCGAATGCATTGCCGAGGACATAGGCGGCGATGGAATTCGACCCGACGACCACCAGGGGAAACGCCCAGCGCCGCCAGTTCATGACCTCGATTGTCCAGTAGAAGGCGAGCAACATCAGCGTGGTCCAGCCGGCGGCATAGACCGCGAAGCTGGGTGTCCAAATCCGTTTGATGAGCGGGAACCACGGACTGACGGCAAGTCCGAGCGCGAGGCCGGCGAGGCCGGCCAGGAGCAGAATTCCGCCCGTGCGTTTTGGGTTGGTGGTGGTGAGGATGAGTTGGCCGGCCATCACTCCGAAAATGATCGTGGCGGTGGACGGGATGGCGTTCAGGCCGACGTAGAAGCCGGAGTAGTAACGGCCGAGCAGCCAGAAGTCGAAGGCGCTGCCGAGGTTTTCGTTGCCTTTGGCCCAGGGCCCGCCGGGACCGTTCCAAGGATTGAACATCCAAAGCAGCTGATAGCCGATCAGGAGGGTGGCGGCGACCAGGCCCTGAGTGCGGAGGGACCGGCCGACGACAAAGAAGGCCAGAGTGTAGCCAATGGCGATCTGCTGGAGCACCCGGATGAAGCCGATCTGGATTTTGTTCGCGCCGAAGTGGTCCAGCACGATCCCGATCAACATCAGATTGAAGGCGCGGATCAGCGTGTGTCGGAAGAGGGTGGCCCGGGAATCACCCAGCGCGATGCGGCGCGCGAAGGCAAACGGCATGGCCACGCCGACCATGTACATGAAGGACGGCTGGATGAGATCCCAGTAAACGCAGCCGGCCCACTCGACGTGTTCATTTTGCAGGTAGAGCCAATGCCAGACGGGTGAGGGATGATTCTTCAGCGATTGAAAGATGCCGCCGCAGAGCAGCGTAAACATGATGAGGCCGCGATAGGCGTCGAGCGATTGGAGGCGGCTGCCGGCAGGCGGAGTGGGCTGGGTCATGGTGGCGATGGCGATGGCGGTGTTTCCTTCAACCAACCGAGCAACTGACTGGGCAGTGAGTGGTCCGGCTGGTGTTGCACGTTGCTTCCGGGCGTGGCGATCCAGGCCTGGAATCGGGCGGCGATGGTTCCAGCGTCCGGTCCGATCTGATCCGGTGCTTCGCAGAACAGCAGCCGACGAGGAGCAAACGCGCGGGCGAGTTCGGGGAGGTCGGTGGTGGCAAGGGCCGACGGAATCACGGATCCGAAGTCAATCTCCCCGATGGCCGTGCGGATTCGTCCGCGCAGTTGCGGATCGTTCCAGGCATCGCCCATCTTTTCCCGCGGTGGAGGCGTCCGGGCGTGTTGGAGGGATCGCCAGCTGCGGATTAGGCCGCCGATCGCCAGTTGGCGAATGCGGTCGTCCGTGACGGCGGCAAGCAGGGCAGGGAGTGCGTCCTCTCCGAGCCCGACCACGGTGATTGCGGCCGAGTCAAACTCCGGCCGGCCGGCGAGGTAGTCGAGTGCGCGCCGGAGATCAAAGGCGCGTCGGCCGGCGAGCGGTTGCCCGGAGAGAACCTGATTGGCCACGAGCCGAAAATTGATGTCATGATTCGGCCCGTAGAAGTCCAGCAATTCGCCGCGCGCGCGCAGGTCCACCGCCGCGACCGCGTAGCCGGCAGCGAGCAACGGAGGGATGAGACCGGATTCCGCCGTGGCTGCCTTGCCGCGGCTGTTGACGATGAGGATCACCGGAAGCGGGCCACGCGACGGTGGGTTGGTGGCGCGCCAGAGCAGGCCGGGCAGGCGGACGCCGTCTTCGCTGGTGAAGCTGAATCGTTCAAGCTCGCCCCCCGCCGCAGCCTCCCGTCGATGGACCCGGGCGGGCGGCAGGCGGGGCAGGATCGTGGGTGGTGTGGTCAGGCGACGGGCCCATTGCCGGGTTGATTCGAGCGATGGGAGAGAGTTCGGGTCGGGCCGGAGGGCGATGAGTTCCGCGGCTCTCTGACGGGCGAGATCCACCACCGTGGGTGCGCTGGCCATGAGTCGGCCGGAAGGATCGCAGAGCAGTCGCGGGTCTTTTTCCGGCAGCGTGGAAAGAGTTTCTTCCGCGACCGGTTCCCCCTGCCCACGGTCTTGGAGGTGCCGGGTCATCCAGCCAATCATGGTTTCGCGGAAGGGCCGGGAATAGGCATGCGGTAAATTGGGCAGCGCGACGAAACGGGCGCGCTCCGGCTGTTCGAGGAGCCGGTAAAGCCTCTCCACCTCGGTTCCGGAACGCTGCGCCCCGCTCACCGGGAAGATGCCGTCGTTCTCCCCCTGCAACATCATCAGCGCCCGTGGCGCGATGAGTCCGCCGATTTCAAACCAGTTCATCGCGCCGAAGAGCCCCGGCAGATGAGTGCAGGTGCAGTGAGTGCCGCCGTACTTCAGCCAGTTCCCAAACTCGAACGTGAACCCGACCACCACCGCCGCATGAATGCGTTCGTCGAGTGCCGCGGTGAACAGCGTGTTCAAGCCGCCGCCCGAGTTGCCCGTCAGCCCGATCCGATCCGCGTCTACATCATCGCGGGTGACCAGATAGTCGAGGGCGCGGATGCTGTCCCAGACCATCCAGCCGGCGATGGTTTCGCCCAACGGCAGCAGGGCATAACCGGCGTCGTGGTGAATGTTGCCAGGGAACATTCGCTCGCCTTGCCCGAGCGCGTCGTAGACGAGCACGACAAAGCCGAGACGGGCAAGCTGAATGCAGCGGGCCTGGACATCGGTGGCGGTTTTGCCGGCGGAGAGAAAATGTCCGATGGGTGACAGCACCGCGGGCCGTCGGCCGGTGGCGGGCAGGGCGGGGCGATAGACATTTGCCGTGACCGGGAATCCGGGCCGGCTCTCAAAGATCAGATTCTCGATCCAATAGTTGTCGAAGCGGTTGGTGGCGACGATCCGCGCGTTGAGCGGAGTTCGTTCGGGCGGAATCTCCAGGCCGATGGCGCGACGGAAGGCGGCGGCGACCACCGGCCGGCGCGCCTCCCAAGCGGCCGCGTTGGCGGGTGGTTGCCAGCGCGCAACTTGTTCCGCGGCGTCCCCCAGCGATTTCGCGAGGGCAGGGGAGACGGGCGTCAGTCCGGTGCTTTCCGGCATGGACGGGGAGGGAGGGAGAACGTTCCAGTCGGCGGCGAGGATCGCGATGGGGCAGAACACTGCCCGCGCGAGCAGCAGCAGGCACAAGGAAAGCGGGATTGTCTTCGTGGCAATTTTGCTGTCCATCGGGCGCGGCGTGTCGGTATCGTTCGCGCCATGTTTGACAGTTTATCGGACAAGCTCCAGAACGTTTTCCGCAACCTGCGCGGACTCGGCAAGATCTCCGAATCGAACGTTTCGGACAGCCTGCGCGAAGTCCGCATGGCGCTGCTGGATGCCGACGTCAATTTCAAGGTCGTCAAGGAATTCATCGATCGGGTCAAGGAAAAGTCCCTCGGTCAGGAAGTCATTCAAAGCGTCCACCCGGGCCAGCAGATCATTAAAATCATCCACGACGAGCTGGTCACGCTGCTGGGCAGCGAGAATGCCGGGCTGGAACTGAAAAGTGCGCCGGCGTGTTTGATGATGGTGGGGCTGCACGGCTCCGGCAAGACCACGACTTCGGGCAAGCTGGCACGACTGCTGCAAAAAAACGGACGACAACCCCTGCTGGTGGCGGCGGATGTTTACCGTCCCGCCGCGATGGATCAGCTGGCGACTTTGGGCGAGAAGCTGCAGGTGCCGGTCTTTGTGAAGAAGGGCGAGACCGACGTGCTGAAGATCGCCCGCGAGGCGTTGGAGTTTGCGCGTGCGAACCAGCGCAACGTCGTGATTTTCGACACGGCCGGCCGGCTGCAAATCGACGAGCCGCTGGTCCAGGAACTCGTGCGCCTGCGCGACCTGGTCAAGCCGGACGAAATTCTGCTCGTGCTCGATGCGGCCACCGGCCAGGAGGCGGTCAATGTCGCGACCCATTTTGATCAGGCTTTGAGCATTACGGGCAGCATCCTGACCAAGCTCGACGGTGACGCCCGCGGTGGCGCGGCGCTCAGCCTGAAGCACGTGACGAACAAGCCAATCAAGTTCGCCGGCGTGGGGGAAAAGCTGGAGGACTTTGAGCCGTTTCATCCGGAGCGCATGGCCTCGCGCATTCTGGGCATGGGCGACGTCGTCAGCCTGGTGGAACGGGCCGCGGAAGCCGTCGACGAGGAGGATGCACGTCGCCTGGAAGAGAAGATGCGGAAGGGAGAGTTCACCCTGGAGGATTTTCTCGATCAGCTGCGCCAGATGAAAAAGCTGGGGCCGCTGGAGCAGTTGGTGGGCATGTTGCCGGGCGGATCCCAGATGTTGCAGGGGGCGGACATGAGCAAGTCCGAGGCGGAATTCCGCCGGATGGAAGGGATGATTTGCGCCATGACGCTGAAGGAGCGGAGGAACCCGGTCATTCTGAATGCGAGCCGGAGGAAGCGGATCGCGAAGGGGAGCGGGGTGAGCGTGGCCGAACTCAACACCCTGCTGAATCGGTTTGGGCAGATGCAGCAAATGATGAAGAAGATGGGCAAGTTCCAAAAGATGATGGCCCGAATGGGCGGTGCGCCGGGCCTGCCCGGACGACGATGAAAGACCGAAGGTGAGTTAGTGAGTTGGTGAGTTAGTGAGTTAGTGAGTTGGCGGAACATTGAGTTAACTGAGCTGAAGCGGTGGGGTGTATTGTTGGGCTGGCCGAATTTGATCTCGTTAACTTTCACCCTGAATCGATGCGTACTCTGCGCGAAAAGTTCGAAGCGAGCGTCGCGGCCCGACTCGACGGCCTGGCGCCGGCCGAGCATTTGGGTCGGTACAAGGCTTTCCTGAAGGTTGAGTCACACCGGCTGAAGTTGATGCATCGAGCTGGGGCGGGCGGGCGGGAAGTTTGTCAGGCGCGCTCCCTGCTGGCGGATGTTTTGATTGGGCATCTGTGGTCGATTGCGAAAGGGAGCATGTCCCCGCAGGCGCAGGCGGAGTTTCCACCCCTGGCGCTGGTGGCGCTGGGCGGCTACGGCCGGGGCGAGCTGAATCCGTTGAGCGATCTGGACATCATGTTTCTGCACTATGGGCAGGTCGTGGTGGGAACGAAGCCCCTGCCGTCGTTGGCCAAGCTGATGGATGGCATTCTCATGCCGCTCTGGGATCTGGGATTCAAGGTGGGGCACACTGTCCGGACGGTGGCTGACTGTGTGGAGGCGGCGAACAGCAAGGCGGACGCGAAGAGCATGGAGAGCAAGACCGCGCTGATCGAGGCGCGGCTGGTGGTGGGCGACCCGAAGCTGTTCGACAAGCTGCAGAAGACGCTCGTGGCGAAATGCGTCGCCGGCCACGAGAGCGAGTATATCGGGGCGCGGATGACGGATCAGTCCGAGCGCCGGTCCAAGTATGGGAACTCGGCGACGATGCAGGAGCCGAACATCAAGAACGGCTGCGGCGGGTTGCGCGATTACCAGAACCTGCACTGGATGATCTTCTTCAAGTATCGGCTGCGCACGCTGGCCGAACTCGAGGCGCGCGACTTCATCACGGCGGCGGAGCGCAAGCAGTTGGAGGCGGCCTATGATTTCCTCCTGACGGTGCGCAACGAGCTGCATTATCTGTCGACGTCGCCCAAGCATCCCCTGGAGGGCCTGACCAAGGCGGTGCAACCGACCGTGGCCAGCAGCCTGGGCTACACCGATCGCTCGCCGAGCCGGCGGATCGAGCGGTTCATGCGGGACCTCTACAATCACATGCGGAACGTGTTCCTCATCACCCGCACGCTGGAGGAACGTCTCGCCTTGCTGCCCAAGCCGCAGCGGTTGCCCGGGGTGAGTCAGATTGCGCGGTTGCTGCCCGGCCCGTTCAAGCGGCCCGCCCCGCAGGTGGTGGATGGTTTCAAATTCGTCGAAGGCCAGATCCATCCATCGACGCCGCGAGTTTTCAAGGATCAGCCCCGGCGCCTGATGCGGGTCTTTCTGCACGCGCAGCAGCGGGGGCTTCGGCTGCATCCGGATTTGGCGCAGATGATCCGCGGGGATTTGCGCCTGGTCGATCGCGGGATGCTTTACGACGAACATGTGCGGGAGACGTTCCTGGAGATCCTCAACGCCCGCGGCAACGTCGCAGCCGTCTTGCGGGCGATGCATGAGGTTGGACTCCTGGGCAAGTATGTGCCGGAGTTCGTCAATCTGACCTGCCTGGTGCAGCACGAGATCTATCATCAGTATACGGCGGACGAACACACCCTCATGATCCTGGCCCAGCTCGACCGGGTCTGGGAATCCCAGGAGCCGATGTATTCGAACTACGCCGAAGTCTTCCGCGAGATCGAGCGGCCGGCGGTGCTTTATCTCGCCTTGCTGCTGCATGACGCCGGCAAGGTGGCCCATTCGGGCAAGCACGCCGAAGACAGCGGGCGTCTCGCGATCAAGGTGGCCCGGCGCCTGGATCTGGACGGCGCCACCACCCACTCGCTCCGGCTCCTCGTCGAGCAGCATCTGGCCATGGCGCAGATCTCCCAGCGTCGTGACCTGGACGATCCTGCCGTGATTCGCCAGTTTGCCGCGTTGGTCCAGTCGACGGAGAATCTGCGGATGCTGGCGTTGCTCACGTTCTCCGACGCGATGGCGACCAGCGACAAGCTGTGGAACGGCTTCAAAGATTCCCTGCTGTGGACCTTGTATCACAAGTCGATGGCGGTCCTGCAGGGGGGAACGGATTTCATCCGGGCGGAGGAGCGCCAGCGGGAGTTGCTGGCCGAGGAAGTGGTGGGGCTGCTGCCGAAGACCTTTGGGCGCGACGAAGTGGAGGCGCATTTCGGGGCGCTCCCGCCGCGGTATTTCCAGATTCATCAGGCGCGCGAGGTGTTTGGGGATCTGGCCTTGGTCCACCGGTTCATGAACCAACAATTGACCGTGGAGGATCGCGCCCTGGAGCCGGTCATCGCCTGGCACAACGAGCCGGACCGCGGCTATACATCGGTCAAGATTTGCACCTGGGATCGGGCCGGGCTGTTCAGCACCGTGACCGGCTCCTTCAGCGCGGCTGGCATCAACATTTTAAATGCGCAGATCTTCAGCCGTTCCGATGGCGTGGTGTTGGATACGTTCTACGTGACCGATGCGAAGACGGGCGGGATGGTGTCCCGGGAGGCGCGGGAACGTTTTGAGGATGTCCTCCTGCGGGCCTTGACGGAAACGGATGGCCCCGTGGATCTGCGGGCGTTGATGGCCAAGCAAAAGGTTGTGCGTTCTCCTTATCAGCCCCTGGCCGATGAGCGGATCGAGACCCGGGTTTTCTTTGACAATGAGGCCTCGGAGAACCGGACAGTCATCGACGTTGAGACCGAGGATCGGCTGGGTTTGCTTTATGAGATCTCCCATGTCTTGACCGGCCTCGGTCTCGACATTTCGCTGGCCAAGATCTCCACCGAGAAGGGCGCGGCGATTGACAGCTTTTACGTGTCTGAAGGGGACGGACAGAAGGTGACCCGCCCGGAGCGCCAGCGCCTGATCGCCGAACGGCTCCTGCTGGCCTTGCGACATCTCGGGCCGGTGCCGCGCTGACCGCATGCCAGTTTCGCCTGACATTTACCTCGATCATCAGTCGGCCACGCCTCTGCGGCCCGAGGTCTTGGCCGCCATGCAGCCGTTTCTCGCCGGGCCCGCCTTCGGAAATCCATCGGCATTGCATCAGCACGGGCTGCGGGTCCGGGACGCGCTCGATCGGGCGCGTGAACAGGTCGCCGCGTTTGTCGGCGCGGCTTCGGCGGAAGAGATCATCTTTACCAGCGACGGGACCGAGTCCAACAACCTGGCGGTGAAAGGCGTGGCTTGGGCAAGTCAAAGGCGCGGAAATCATCTGGTGGCCAGTGCGATTGAACACCCGTCCGTCCTGGAGTCGCTGGGTTTTCTCGAGCGGCAGGGCTTTGCGGCGACGCGGGTGCCGGTGAATCGTGACGGGTTAATTGATCCCGACAGCTTTGCCGGTGCGGTGACGGACCAGACCGTGCTCGGGTGCGTGCATCTGGCCAATCATGATGTGGGCGCGATCCAGCCGGTGACGGAGATCGTCGAGCGGCTGGGCGCGAGCGGTGTGCCGGTGTTGGTCGATGCGGAAGCGGCGGCTGGTTGGCTGCCCGTGAAAGTGCGGACGTTGGGCGCGTCGCTGTTGTCGTTTTCGCCGCATCGATTGGGTGGTCCGAAGGGAGTGGGCGTGCTCTACCGCCATCGCCGGGCGCGGCTCATGAGCCTCATCCATGGCGGCAACCAGGAAGGCGGTTGGCGGGCGGGGATCGAACCGCTCGCTGGAATTGTGGGCGCGGGCGTGGCGTGCGAGTTGGCGGCGCGCGAGCTGGACCAACGAGCGGAACGAGCCGGCCGGCTGCAGCGGCGTCTTTGGGACGGTTTGCACGAGCGGGTGCCCTACGTTCGCCTCAACGGACCGGAGCCGGGACCGCATCGCGTGAGCGCGAGCTTGAATGTCAGCTTCGAGTTCGTGGAAGGTGAGGGCGTGATGTTGATGCTCGATACGCAGGGAATCGCGGTGGCCAGCGGCACCACGTGTGCCAGCAAGGCCCTGAAGGTTTCGCCCGTGCTGCAGGCGATGGGCGTGGAACACGCCCTGGCCCAGGGCAGCGTGCTGTTCTCCTTCGGCGAGGCGAGCACCGAGGCCGAAGTCGAGCGATTGCTCGAGGTGTTGCCGAAAACGGTGACCAAACTGCGCGGGCTGTCGCCGATGTGGGACGAATTTGAGCGTGGATTGATCGATTCAGCGATTTGTCCGCGCTCGGCAGGAAAGTAGATCAATCTCATGTTGAACCAGGAAACCATTCTGAACGCGTTGAAGTCGGTCAAATATCCCGGCTATTCGCGTGACATCATCTCGTTTGGGCTTGTGAAGCAGGTGGCCGTCAATGCCGGCGCCGCAAACGTCCAGATCGAATTGACCAGCCACAATCCCGAGATCGCCGCGCAATTGAAACAGGCGGTGGAGCAGACCGTGAAGGCGTTGCCCGGCGTGACCATGACTTATGTCGACGTGCGTATGCCGGCGGGTGGGCCTGCTCCCGCGCCGGCTGGTCCCAACCCGTTTGCGAACCAGAATCGGATCCCGGGCTTGAAAAGAATTGTCGCGGTGGCCTCGGGCAAGGGCGGCGTGGGTAAGTCGACCTGCTCGGTGAACCTGGCCTGCGCCCTGCGGCATCTGGGCGCGCGCGTGGGCTTGCTCGATTGCGACATCTACGGGCCGAGCATTCCCCTGATGATGGGCATCAAGCAGCGCCCCACGATCAACGAGCATGAAAAAATGGTGCCGCCGGCCAACCACGGGGTGAAGCTGATGAGCATGGGCTTTCTGCTCGACGGCGATCAGCCGGTGATTTGGCGTGGCCCCATGATTCAGAAAACCATCCAGCAGTTCTTTCAGGCGGTGGAATGGGGCGAGCTCGACTATCTGCTGGTCGATCTTCCGCCCGGCACGGGCGACGCCCAGCTGTCACTCTGCCAAACCGTGCCGCTGGATGGCGGCGTCATTGTGACGACCCCGCAGGAAGCGTCGCTCGGCGTGGTGCGGAAGGGGATCGCGATGTTCGAAAAGGTCAACGTGCCGATCCTGGGGCTTATTGAAAACATGAGTTACTTCATGGCGCCGGGCGGCCAGCGGGTGGAAATTTTCGGGCACGGCGGCGGCCGCCTGGAATCCGATCGCCAGAAAGTTCCGTTCCTTGGCGAGATCCCGCTTTATACCGAGATCCGTGTCGGGGGTGACGAAGGTCAGCCGGTGGTGGTGACGTCGCCGAACGACGCGCCCGCGCAGGCCTTCCTTCAGATCGCCCGGGCGCTGCGGGAACGGCTGGGGTGAGCGGAGCCAAAACTTGACCCAATCGGCGGCGGACCGAATGCGCCCGTCCCGGGACGCAGTAATGCCTGGGTCGAGCCCGGCTTGGTTCGGCCGGCCCAGCCACGGCGCGGAACGGCGTCGGAGAGGATTTCATTTCGCCTGCTCTTGCTCTTGCTCTTGCTCTTGCTCTCTTCGGGACGATCAGGATTAAGCGCAAGAGCAAGACCGAAGATATGGTTCGAGGCGGGCGCCGTGCAGCTCGAAGCTGTGGGTAAAATCGCTGACTAGATTCGGCCCCACTGGGAGCGCCGGCGTCTCGCCGGCCGGTTCGCGAATGCATCCCGTTAGCCCTGCACCGTTGGATCGATTCAGCCAGAACGAGATTTGTTCCACCCTGTCCCACTTCACCCCCGTTCCGGGGGGGTTGCCTCCGGTTTGCACCATCCCTACACTCACGCCCCGATGAAAGCCCTTGTAACTCTGTTCGCAGTGATTTGTGCCTTTGGTGTGTGCCCGGAATTTGCCTCTGCCCAGGCCCAGACGCCCGGCCCCGCTCCGGTTCCGGATTGGATTTGGTTCCACAAATCCGATGGTGCGGAAAACCGTTTCTTTCGCAAAGTGATCACGCTGGATGGCCCGGCGACCCGCGGTGAATTGGTCGCCACGGCGGACGATGGCCTGGAGGTTTTCATCAACGGCGAGAGCGTGTTGACCGGCGGCGAATGGAGCCGCGGCCACCGTGCCGACGTGAAGGCGCGGCTGAAGC
Source organism: Limisphaerales bacterium (assembly GCA_044230345.1). GTDB lineage: Bacteria > Verrucomicrobiota > Verrucomicrobiia > Limisphaerales > JADJPG01 > JBGARF01. The sequence goes on along the minus strand of JBGARF010000027.1, from coordinate 65,326 downwards.
CGGGGCGCAACGTCGTCGCGGTGAAAGCACACAATGGCGATTCCAGTCCTGCAGGCGTGCTGGTTCGGCTCCGGGTGGACACGGCCGGCACACGCCAGACCATCGTTTCCGATGCCACCTGGAAAGCGAGCGAGCAGGGGACGACGGGCTGGAATCAAGTGACCTTCGACGACGCCTCGTGGGCTTCGGCGCAATCGCTGGGTAAGCTCGGCATGCAGCCGTGGGGCAACGTGCTCTCGGGCAATCCGCCGGCCGCTGCCGGGCGTCGCGACGCCACTCCGGCCGACGCCATCTATGTGCTCAAGGATTTCAAGGTCGAGCTGCTGCTCAACGCCGCCCCGGCGGACGGATCATGGGTCAACCTGTGTCGCGACGATCGCGGACGCTTGATCGTCAGCCCGCAGTATCAATCGCCGAATAACGATGGCGGATTGGTTCGCGTCACCTTGGGTGCCGACGGCGCCGTCGCCAAGCGCGAGCTGATCGCGCGTCCGCTCTACGATGTCCAGGGCATGACGTTCGCCAACGGCGCCCTCTGGGTCATGGTGAACAAATACACCACGAAGTTTGAATCCGGCCTCTACCGGATCACCGACGATGGCAGTGACACCTGGAACAAGTTCGAGCTCGTCAAGAAAATGCCGGGCGGCGGGGAGCACGGTCCGCATGCGGTTGAGCTCGGGCCTGATGGCAATCTCTGGATTATGGCCGGCAATCATACCAAACCGCCGGCGGGCCTGTCGGCGGAGTCGCCGCATAAGAATTACCAGGAGGATCACGCTTTGCCGCGCCAGCCGGACGGCAATGGCCACGCCACGGGCATCATGGCGCCCGGCGGTTACATCTGCCGCGTCAGCCCCGATGGTTCCAAGTGGGACCTGTTTTGCGGCGGATTTCGGAACCAGTTCGATTTTGCCTTCAATCCGGATGGGGAACTGTTCGTGTTCGATGCGGACATGGAATGGGATTGGGGCATGCCTTGGTATCGCGCGACGCGGGTGAACCATGCGGTGTCGGGCGCGGAATTTGGCTGGCGCTATGGGACGGGCAAATGGCCGGACTATTATCCCGACAGCCTCGGCGCGGCGGTGGACATTGGCCTGGGCTGCCCGACTGGCGTCAGCAACGGGAAGGGCGCGAAATTTCCCGCGAAGTATCAGCAGGCCATCTACGTGATGGACTGGACCTATGGTCGATTGATGGCGGTGCATCTGAAGCCCGAGGGCGCAAGCTACACGGCGACGTGGGAAAACTTTGTGGCGCCCGCGGGCCTGATCGATCGGACGAAGGACAAGGCGACCCTCAACCTGACCGACATGATCATCGGTCAGGATGGTGCGATGTATTTCACCACGGGCGGGCGCAACACGGCGGCCGGGCTTTATCGGGTCACCTATCGCGGGGGCGAGTCGACCGCGCCGGCTTGGACGCCCAACGCAGTCGGAGCGGAGGCTCGCGCCCTGCGGCACCGGCTGGAGGCGTTTCACGGCAAGGTTGACCCGGCGGCGGTCGCAACGGCCTGGCCACACTTAAACAGTGACGATCGGTCCATCCGCTATGCCGCGCGCATTGCGATCGAAGCGCAACCAGTTGCCACCTGGGCGGCGCGCGCGGTGGCGGAAAAATCGGTCGACGGCGGCCTCACGGCGCTGCTCGCGCTGGCGCGTCTGGGCGACAAGTCGGCGCAGGCGGACGTGTGGAAGGCGCCCTCGCGCTGGCCCTTGAGCGGACTCAATGAACGGCAGCAGCTCGATCAACTGCGGTTGCTGCAGGTGAGCATCGCCCGGCATGGATGGCCTGACGAGGGCACGGTCGACGCCGCAATCAGCCTGCTCAATCCGCTCTACCCCAGCGCGAGTCGGCTGGTCAACCGGGAGCTCAGCCAGGTGCTGATCGCCTTGGGCGCACAAGATGTGGTGGGCAAGACGCTGGCGTTGATGGCCGCGGCCAAAACCCAGGAGGACATGTTTCATTACCTGTTTCATCTGCGAACGGCGAAGTGCTGGACGTCGGCTCAGCGCCGGGAATATCTGGGTTATTGGTCGGCGGATCGCCGCGTGCACGGACACCAAGGCGACACGTTGAAGTGGTTTGAAGAGGCCGGGCGGCCTTACGTGGATGGCGCGAGCTTTAATAATTTTCTGAAGAATTTCCTCAAGGATGTCCGGGCGAATCTGACCGACGCGGAGAAGGCGGAGTTTGAACCGTTGATCGCGTCGATTGCGGATCCGGCGGCGGCGCGCAAGCAGGCCAGTGAATTTCCGGCCCGCAAGGAACGCACGCTGGTCAAAGCTTGGACTGTGGCGGATTTCGCCGAGGATCTCGACCAGTCCGGCTCGGCGCGAAACTTCGAACGGGGCCGTCAGGCGTTCGTCGATGCCCAATGCCTGTCCTGCCACCGGATGGGCGTGGAAGGGGGCGGCGTGGGGCCCGACCTCACCGCCGTCAGCTCGCGTTTCAAGCGGATTGATCTGCTGGAAAGCATCATCGAACCCAGCAAGGTGTTGTCCGAACAGTTCCAGAACACGACCGTGTTTCTGAAGAATGGCGACGATCAAACGGGACGGCTGGTGGACGAAACCCCGGACCAACTCGTGCTGGTTCCGAATCAGCTCGAGCCCAACCGGCGCGTGTCGGTGAAGAAATCGGAGGTGACCGAGCGCCGCGCGTCGAAGATTTCGCCCATGCCATCGGGACTGGCGGACGTGCTGAGCCGGGAGGAGGTCCTGGATTTGCTGGCGTTCCTGGAAGCGGGCGGAAGAGCGTCGCATCCCGCGTTCACTCGATGACCACCGGCCGCGGCGAGCTGCAGGTCCCGGGACGAATTCTGCGGCCTGTTTTGAGTTCGGGCATGTGGGCAGCCCGAAGCTTTCGTGCGACTGCGCGGCTGGGGAGGGCGGGCTTGCCTTTACTGTGGACGCTTTGGGCGCTGGGGACGCAGGCGTCACCGCCGCCGCGCGATGCCTCGCCGCTCGACGCCGGCGACCTGCCGGAGAGCTATCGGCTGCACGTTGCCTTCGCCGAACGGGGATCAGGCCGGGTTCTTCTGGGACCCAACGCGGTGATCAACTTGGGGGCTGGTCTCGAGCATGACGTGGCCGTCGAGCGCCCGGCGCAGGGCGCGGCCTTGGTTCGCGTTTGGACGGATGGCCGGCTGGTGCGCGGTCCCGAAGAACTTGCGGAGCTGTCGACGGGTGGGGCGGTCGGTTTTCCCGGCGCAAAGATTGATTTGGGCCGCGACTTCACGGCGTGGGTAAAGTTTGCCACGCGTGGAGGCGGAACGTTGTGGGCGAAGTGTGCGGCAGAGGGGAAGTGGTCCCGAGATGCCAAAGCCCTGTTTATTCGTGAGGGCAGGTTGGTTTATGACCTGGGCTGGGTAGGGGCGGTGAGTGGTGGCGACCGGGTTGATGATGGCCGTCCGCATCTGGCAGTGGTGAGTGTGCGGGACGGGGAAGCGAGCCTGTGGCTCGACGGCCTGCAGGTGGCGCAACGGGAGAGGTTCAGCCGGCCGGACGTGGCCGGGCACATTTTTAAAACCGGGCAAGCTGCGACTAACTTTGGTGGTGTTTTCAGATCGGGTCGAATCGACGGCGTAAAGGTTTGGGCGCGGGCGTTGCCTGAGGCAGAGCTTCGACGTTTGTCTCAAGACGGTGGTGTCGGAGCGAGCGTGGCGGATTTTTCTTACGATCCGGCGGTGGGAGCGGGACGTCCCAGCGTTGAACCGGCGGCGGGCATCGCAGTGCAGGCTGCGTGGGTGCAACCGCTGGAGCGCACGGATCACGCGGCCGTCGTCTCAGGCTGGAACGCCCAGACCCTGGAAGAAGGCCGGGAGATCTATGCCAGCCTCTGCATTGTCTGCCACGGAACCAAAGAGCAGGTCGGTTCCCTGCCGACCGCCCTGCGGTTTGCCGAGGGGCAATTCAAAAACGGATCCGACCCGTATTCGATGTACCTCACCTTGACTCGGGGGTTTGGTCAGATGGTCCCGCAGGGTCAGTACACCACCGCGCAAAAGTACAGCGTCATCCAATACATCCGCGAGACGTTCCTTCGTCCGCACAATCCGCGACAGCTGTTCGACGTGACGCCCGCGTATCTCGCCTCGTTGCCGAAGTCGCGAGTGCGGGCGGAGGCGGAAGTGGAAGACCGCACGCCGCCGCCCTATCAGCTGATGGATTTTGGCCCGGTGATGCTGTCCACCCTGCAAGTCGCACCCGACAATATTGCGCAGAAAGGCATCGTCATCCGCCTGGATGCGGGTCCTGGAGGCGTCAGTAAAGGGCGCGCCTGGATGGTTTACGAACACGACACCCTGCGGGCTGCGGCGGCGACCACCGGCCGGTTCCTCGACTGGAAGGGCATCGCGTTCGACGGCAGCCATGGCACGCATCCGTCGCTGGCCGGCGATCGGCATTTCGTCACTCCCGACGCGCCGGGTTGGGCGGCCGCGACGGGCGGCTGGGACGACCCTCGATTGGTCGGGCGCGACGGACGACACTATGGCCCGCTGCCTCGCGATCAGGCCCGATTTGAAGGGCTCTATCTGCACGCCGGGCACGTCGTGCTCGCCGCTCGGATCCGCGGTTTGCGAGTTTTGGAGTCGCCCGGGTGGCTCGACTACGGCACGACACCGGTCTTTACCAGGACCATCAATATCGGCGCTGGCGCCGGCTCCGCTCCGTCGTCGCTACACCTCCGGGTTGCCCCTGACACGATCAATGTCGTTCTGGCTGGCGATGGTCGATTGCGTCGGGCCGATGGTTTTTGGGTGGCCGACTTTGTGGGGCCGGCGCGGTCGCGACTGGCGATTTCGCGAGCGGACCTGGCTTCGCTCACGGCGTTGGCCGGGATAGGGACGGCGAAGGGCTCCTTCGAACTCGACCCTTGGACCCGCGGAGGCCCGGCGCGGTGGACCGAGGAAGTGGTGACCGAATCCGAGGCAGGAGCGGCGGATGGCGCTTTCATCGCGGACCGCTTTCCGCTGCCCGTAGAGAATCCGTGGAACAGCTGGATGCGACCGGGCGGGTTTGATTTCACGCCGGACGGGAGGGCCGCGATCGTGGCGACGTGGAATGGGGATGTCTGGCGGGTGGATGGTCTGATGGCGCCGGCGCCGGCGCCGTTGAAGTGGCGTCGCATTGCCGCCGGCCTCTTTCAGCCGTTGGGCGTCAAATTTCGCGGCGACGAGCTTTTTGTGGCCTGTCGGGATCAGATTGTGCGCTTGCGCGATCTGAATGGCGACGGGGAGATCGATTTTCTGGAGAACTTCAACAGCGATCATCAGGTGACGGAGCATTTTCATGAGTTCGCCATGGGATTGCAGACGGATGCGTCCGGGAATTTTTACTATGCGAAGTCGGGTCGGCATGCGCTGGATTCGGTGGTGCCGCATCATGGCACCTTGCTGAAAGTGAGCGCCGATGGGGCGAGAACGGACATTTTAGCCACGGGTTTTCGCGCGGCCAACGGGGTTTGCCTGAACGATGACGGCACCTTCTTTGTGACCGACCAGGAAGGTTTTTGGACTCCGAAGAATCGGATCAACCGGGTGAAGCCAGGCGGGTTTTACGGGAATATGTTCGGCTATACCTCGGTTACGAACACCTCCGACGAGGCCATGGAGCCGCCCATGGTTTGGATCACAAATGACAAGGACCGCAGCCCTGCGGAGCTGGTCTGGGTGCCGAAAAATGCGTGGGGCGCGCTGGGCGGTGCGCTGCTCAATCTGAGCTACGGAACCGGGCGGGGATTTGTCGTGCCGCACGAGGAAGTGGAGGGGCGCTGGCAGGGAGCCGTCTGCGAACTGCCGATGCCGGCCTTTGCCACGGGCATCATGCGCGGACGTTTTGGGCCGGATGCGGCGCTTTACACCTGCGGGATGTTTGCTTGGGCGGGCAATGCCACCAGCCCGGGCGGCTTTCATCGCATCCGGCGGGGCCCCAAGCCGGGATGGGTTCCGCTGGAAGTTCGCGCTCGAATCGGGTCAGTCGTCGTGAAATTCAGCGAGGCATTGGACCCGCCGTCGGTTCGCCCTGAAGCGTTCGCGTTCAAAGTGTGGTCTCTCAAACGAACGGCGAACTATGGGTCGAAGCACTACGACGAGCATGCCCTGGAGATTCGGGGCGCGCGGTTGGAGGCGGACGGTCAAACGGTGGCGCTGGAGATTCCCGCGCTCGTGCCGACCCAGAGCTACGAGTTGAAAGCAACGCTGCGAGGAAAGAACGGGAGCGAATTCGAACGTTCCTTGCATGGAACGATTCACGCCTTGGGGAAGTAACGGCGGATCTCCAGGTTGTTGGAACAGGTTGTTGGAACGGAGCGCGGACTTCCAAGTCCGCAGCGTGTGGAATCGGCCGCCAGCGTTGGAATCTTCAAGCCGCGTCGGCCCTCGCGAGCCGCTGCGGACTAAAAGTCCGCGCTCCGGGCGAAAAATCTTCAAACTCCTGTGCGGGCTGAAAGCCCGCCGTCCGGTCGTGGCTGGCCGACGGCTCGGCTAGACGCGGGTGTTTTCGAACACCAACACCACGCCTTCGCGCACGAAGGTCATGCGCCGGCCCTCGATGGACACCTGAAGCTCCATCTTGTTGCCGCCTTCGGTCACGCGGACGAGGTATTGGCCGCCGCCGGCGCTGCTCCAAGTGCCTTGGGTGGTGCGGCCTTGGGCGGCGGGCAGTTTCAAGATAGTCTTGTTGTCCACGGTGGCCACGACCGTGGCGTTGTTGAAGGCGGCATTCAGGAGGGTTCGCAGACGCTTCAATTCCGCCGAGCCGATGTTGGGCTTCCGTTTGCGGGCCTCCGCGATGGAAGCGCGGAAGTTGAACTGCCAACGGCCCAGGATCTTTTCCTCGTCGTATTTCGGGGACACGCCCGATTCGAGGTATTGCTTCAGGTCCTTAAGGTCCGGGCGGACGAGCCCGAGCACGTTCGTGAACAGCTGGCTGTTCTCGATCACGGGTTTGACCGTTTCGTGATTGGCGAACTCGCGCATGGAAAGGCCGGACGCCCATTGTTCCTGGAACTTGGCGTCGGCGAGAGCCTTGAGCTCGGGTTGATCGCCGAGGGTCAGGAAGATCGGGTAGTTGGCGAGACGATTCTGGAGCAGGGGATTGTGGAACAGGTCAGCCAGCACATCCGACGTGTCGTAGTAGGTCTCGGTGGCGGGGTTGAACGGCGCGATCGCCTTGTTCATGCCGGTCGATTGGACATCGCGGCTGAGCCGGTTCACCATCTTGACCACCCAGGATTCGTTCGGGTGCGTGGCGACCTGGGTCGTGAAGTAACCGATGGTATAGATGAGATTGGAAAGAATGAGCGTGTAGAGGAAGGCATTGGCCAGTCCGATGGCGATGCCCACGCGGGCGTTGAGGCGTTCCCAGAGCAGCCGCTCCGTGTCCGATCCCTTGTATTTGTACCAAGTGTCGATCTTCTTGTGGAGCGCGAACGCCCCCACCTTGAAGCCGACCAGCACGAGGATGAACGCCGCGATTGGCGAGACGAAGTCGAGCACCGCTGGATGTGACAGTCCGAGCGCGGGCAGGATGAAGTTGAAAAGCACCGCCAGCGGTTTGGCGGTCACGGCGGCGACGAGCAGGCCGATGAGCGTTAACGCGCCTCGCAGCGCACCCTGATAGTATCCGATGACTCCGAGGGAAACCACCAGCACAAGAGCGAGAATCCAGAGAAACATGCGGGCCAATAAAACCGCAATCGGGGCGCCCGCGGAAAGGAAAATTTTGATGTCGCTGGACAGGGCGGCCGGGCTGGTGTTGTCATGGGTCCATGACTCACCGTGGATTTCCCCGGCTCGCGGCCAGGTTTGCTTTCAGTGAACCAGCCGGTTGGAGCGGACGCGGACTTCAGACCTGCCGTCGGGCGCGCGGTTTGGTCGCGGCGGCGCTCGGCTCTTTGTTTCTGAGTTGGCTGTGCGGTTGTGCGCTTCCCGGCGACTCCGGGGCCCGTCCCGTGCGTCCCGCGCGTCCGATCCAAGCGTCCGGCTCAGGCGCTGCTGCTCCGGCACCTTCGTTGGCGCCAGCCCCCGGAACCGCTCGAAAAACGGCCGAAGAATCCGAACGCCTCAAGTTCGTGGTGTCTTTTCCGGAGAGCGCTCGCCGGGAGCCCCTGACCGGTCGAGTCCTCCTGTTTCTCTCGACCCGTTCCAGTGGCGAACCTCGTCGCGCGGACTATTTCCGCCTGCCCGCCGCCTACGCCCTCAATGTGACTAACCTTTACCCCGGCGATCTGGTTACGTTCCTGCCGGACAAGTTCCGCGCTTACACCGCCCTGGCTTATCCGGACTCGATGGACCGCCTGCCTCCGGGCACCTATTACGCCCAGGCGGTGATCGACCTGAATGATACCCGCGCCAATTTCAACGACGGCGCGGGCAACCTGCACAGCGGGATTGTTCGATGCGAACTGAGCGGAGCCAAGGGGCGGGCATACGAGTTGGTTACGGATCAGGTCGAGCCGGAAACTCCGCCCATGGACACCGACTGGGTCAAACTGGTCGAGGTCCGCAGCCGCCTGCTCAGTGAGTTCCATGGACGCGAAGTCAAACTTCGCGCGGCAGTCGTTCTTCCATCGACCTATCACGAGAAGGTCGGTGAAAAATACCCAGCCGTGTACCTGGTGCCCGGCTTCGGCGGGCGCCACACCGCAGCCTGGGGCTGGATCAATTCAAGCGCCGGACGCAAATGGCAGAAGGGTGAAGTGCCCATGCAATGTCTGAGGGTGTACCTCGACCCGGAAGTTCCGCTCGGCCATTCCGTCTTCGCCAACTCCGCCAATAACGGCCCCATGGGCGACGCGCTCGTCCGAGAGCTCCTCCCGGAAATTGAACGTCGCTTCCGGGCGATCCCCGAATCGCGAGCGCGTTTTGTGGCCGGCCATTCCTCCGGCGGTTGGTCGTCCCTCTGGCTGCAGGTGGCCTACTCCGATGTCTTTGGCGGATGTTGGAGCAGCGCACCGGACCCTGTCGATTTTCGGGCCTTCCAAACCATCAACATCTACGAGGATCGCAACGGCCATTGGACCCGCGAGGGACTCGCCCGACCGGTGGGAAGAAATCGCACGGATCCCGCCCTGACCTTCGCCCGGCTGGACTTGTGGGAATACGTGACGGGCCCCGGCGGACAACTCGATTCCTTCAATGCCGTCTTCAGCCCGAAGGGTTCCGACGGACGGCCGCGGCGGCTCATGAACGCGCTGAGTGGCGTGATTGATCGCGAGGTCGCCGAATACTGGAAACGTTATGACCTGCGGCGGTTGCTGCAGGAAAACTGGAGCACCTTGGGCCCCGAACTGAAGGGAAAGATCCACGTGCTGGCCGCCGAACAGGACACGTTCTATCTCGACGGCGCCGTGGAATTGCTCCGCGACTTCCTGAAAACCACCTCGTATGGCGGCTACGTGGAGGTCGTGCCCGGTGACCACGGGTCGATGCTGACGGAGGAGCTGCGCGACCGAATCGAGCGGGAAATGGCAGCGAAATTCGCCGAGCGACCGGGGAGATGAGTGGTGAGTGGCACCGGAAGCGCGCAGGGCGGGCCGGGAAATCGCAAATCGAAATTCCCAACGCTAGAATCTCAAAGTCCCTCGGCGACTACAGCCGGGGTGGCTTTGGGCGAACGGGCGCGCTGGCGCCCAGCACGCCTTTCACCCGGACTTTTCGCTGGTAAACCTTGTCGGAGCAGGTGGCGTAAAGCGTGTCGAAGTTCGGTCCACCGAGGGCCACGTTGGCCAGCCAGGCCCGTTGCGGCTTGCGAATGATCCCGTTGACCCGCCCGGCTTGGTCGCAGACTTGAATGCCCATTTCGGTGGCCACATAAAGCCATCCGTCGGCGTCGACGATCATGCCGTCGGCGTTGCTGGCGCCCGAGCCGTCGACGACGTGGAGATGAAAATACCGCTGTTGGTGCGCGAGGGATCCGTCCGCTTGAATTTGGTAGCTGTAGGCAAACTGTCCCCGCATGTCGGCCACGTAGAGCAGCGTTTGATCCGGTGACAACGTCACGCCGTTGGGAAAGTTCAATCCTTGACTCACCACGCGCTTCGCGCCGCTCTTGGGAATTAGCCAGACTTGTTTGTTGTTCGGGTCGGTCACGTAGATGTTGCCGCGATGGTCAATGACCAGGTCGTTGCTCTCAAGGCCGTCGGCGACCACAGACGACTGGCCGTTGGAGGTGTAGGCGACGATCTGTTTGCGCCCGTTCGCGCAGGCGTAGAGGCGTCCATCCGGGCCGAAACGCAGGCCGTTCGCGTTGCCCGTGTCCCGGGCAAATTCGGTCACCTTTCCGTCGAGGTCGAGCTTGTGAATGCGGCTCTGGGGAATGTCGGTGAAGAACAGCTCGCCCTGCCGGTTGACCGCGGGGCCTTCGGTGAACCCGTGTCCTTCGCTCACCACTTTCCAATCCTCACCCTCGAGCAACATACTGGTGGCGATCGGCTGGCGCGACGAGCGGGTCGGGTTCGCCTCGATGGGCTTGGGGTAGTCGCGCCAGAGCCAGCGCATGGCCTCCGGGAAGATGGCGCTGGCATGCTTGCCATTGTGACCGCCGTCGCCCCAGGCGTGTTGAACGTCGTAGCCGGCAAAGACGAGTGCGCGTTCCATCATTTGGTTGGCCATCCACCAGTCGCCGCCGTAGATGTTCTGGTCATTGGAACCATCCTGAAGATAAATCCGGATGGGTTTGGGCTCCGTCTTGCGAATGAGCGTGGGATAGACATCGCCTCCGCGGAGGCCGACGAAGGTTCCCACGCTGGAGAAGACCCGACGGAACTCGTCCGGTCGTTCCCAAGCGGCGGTGAAGGCGCAGATGCCGCCGCTGCTCGCTCCCGCGATGCAGCGATCGTTCGGGTCCTTCGAAAGCCGGATCGGCCGTCCGTCGGCCGCGGTTTTCTTTTCCACCTCGGGCAACAGTTCCTCGAGCAGGAAACGGGCATAAGCGTCGCCCAGCCCGTCGTATTCGTAGCTGCGATTGAATCGATCCAGCGCATTGGTCGGATCTGCCGCGCGGACGCGTCCGTGCATGACGAACACGCCGATGGTGACCGGCATCTCCTTTCGATGAATGAGGTTGTCGAAGACGATGGGGGCGTTGTAGCCGACGCCGTCCTGCGCGAGGTAGACGCAAGCGGGTTTGGCGGCGTCGTATTGGCGGGGCACGTAAATCCAGTACTCGCGCCACGTTCCGGGGAACACCTTGCTTTGGTCGAAGGTATACTTGTTCACCTCGCCCTTGGGCACACCTTCCTGCGGGCGCGAGTCGGCGGTCAGCGGGTAGTCGTCCGCCGCGAAAAGGGCGGGAGCTGACCAGACGAAAGCCAGGACGAGTGAACCGATGGATTTCATGGGGGCGAGCGTGGCCGACGTGTGCGCTGCTGGCAAGGCTTGGCGTTCGGTGCATCTTGAAGTTGTTGGTAAGAGTTCATACTTGGCCGGGCCGCGGGCTTTCAGCCCGCAGCGGCTTGGGCTGGCGACGACGCTCGAAGGTTCGATCGCGCAAGGCAGATTCCACCCGCACCGGGCCAGAGGCCCGCGCTCCGATCCAACAACTTCAAGCTGCACGGCTTGGCGTTGATCTGGTTATTTTCCGTTTGCCACGCTGGGAGGAATGGCGAGATGCTCGCGCGCATGAACACAACCCTTTCTGGTCGGTGGAGGCTTTGTCTGGCGGGTCTGATGGCGTTGGCGGCGGTGCCTGGACGCGCGCATCCGGCGGCCGACGCGATGTCGGCGGCGGCGAAGCAGTTCATCGAATCGCTGAGTCCGGAACTGCGGGCGAAAGCGGTCTACGAGCTGAAGGATGACGAGCGACAGAACTGGCATTTTGTGCCGAAGGATCGCAAAGGGGTGACCCTGAAGGAAATGTCTGAGCGCCAGCGGACGCTGGCCTTGGCGCTGCTGGCGAGCGGCATGAGCGAACAGGGATATGCGAAGGCCACCAACATCATGAGCCTGGAGTCCATCCTGGCGGAGATGGAAGGGCCGAGCCGCCGGTTTCCTCGCGATCCGTTGCTGTATCATTTTCACGTCTTTGGCCAGCCGGAGGCGAAAGGCACCTGGGCCTGGCGCGCGGAGGGGCATCATTTTTCCGCGAGCTTCACCATTGTGAACGGCGAGCTTTTTGCCTCCACGCCTTCCTTCATGGGCACGAATCCCGGCGAGGTGCGCAAGGGGCCGCGGACCGGCGTGCGGGTGTTGGGCAAGGAGGAGGACCTGGCGCGGAAACTGGTGAAGTCGCTGGATGAAACCCAGCGCAAGGCGGCGGTGTTTGCGACCGAGGCGCCGAAGGACATCTTGACTGAGGCCAAGCGCAAGGTTTCGTCGCTGGGCGACGCTGGCGTGACCTATGCGCAGTTGAATCCGCAACAGGAGGCGATGCTGTTGGATTTGATTCGGGAGTATGTCACCCGGGTGCGGCCGGAGTTGGCCCGGGTGGATCTGCAAAAGATCCAAAAGGCCGGGTTTGAGGCCTTGCGTTTTGCGTGGGCCGGCGGATTGGAGCGAGGCGAAGGGCATTATTACCGCGTGCAGGGCCCGACGTTCCTGCTCGAATACGACAACACCCAGAACGACGCGAATCATGTCCACGCCGTGTGGCGCGATTTTGCCAACGACTTTGGCGAGGATCTGCTGCGCCAGCATTACGCCGAACATCCGCATGGGAAATAGCCCAACGGTGGGGCAACGCCTGACGTTGCGGATCGTGGACGTGGGCTTTGGCGGCGAAGGCGTGGGCCGGGTCGATGACTTCGTGGTCTTTGTTCCGTTCGTGCTGCCTGGGGAAGAGGTCGAGGCGGAAGTCGTCGAGGTGAAAAAACAATTCGCCCGGGCGCGCCTTGTGTCCGTGCGGGAGTCGTCGCCCGATCGAGTGGAACCGTTGTGCCCCTACTTTGGGGACTGCGGCGGCTGCCAGTACCAGCACCTTCGCTATGAGCGTCAGCTGGAGGTGAAGAAAAAGCAGGTGGCCGATCTGATTGAGCGGATTGGAGGCTTTCCCCGGGAATTGGTGGACGATGTCGTCCCGTGTCCGCAGCCGTATCATTATCGAAACCGGGTGATGGTGCGGTCGTGGTGGAACAAGGCGCGGCAGGCGCTTGACGTGGGTTTCCTCCGGGCGGACAGCCGGGTGGTGGTGGACGTGGAGGCGTGTCGGATTGCGGAGCCGGAATTAAACGAGCAGCTCAAGCGGGTGCGAGCCCACCCGCCGCCGCGCGGGGGACTGAAGGTGGTTTTGCGGAAGCTGCCGACCGGATGGACGGTGCCGCCGGATTCTTTTTTTCAGAACAACTATTTTCTCCTGCCGCGTCTGGTTGAAACCGTGCGGGATCGATTGGCCGCGGGTGGCGTGAGGCATCTGGTGGACGCCTATTGTGGGGTGGGTTTTTTCGGCATTGAACTGGCGTCGGCTGTGGAATCGTTTGTCGGCGTGGAACTGGATCGGGCGGCTTTGAAATCGGCGCGCTTGAATGCGCAGAGTCGGGGAATTGCCAACGGTCAATTCATCGAAGGCCGGGCGGAGTTGATGCTGGGTGATCTGTTGAAACGGCTGGATGCGGAAACGACCGGTGTTTTGATCGATCCGCCGCGGACGGGTTGTCCGCCGGTGGGACTTGAGGCGTTGCGTGAACACCGTCCGCGACAGGTGTTGTATGTGTCGTGTCATCCGGCGACGCTGGCGCGGGACTTGAACGTTCTATGTGCTGGTGGTGTCTTTGAACTGTCGCGCGTGACCCCCTTGGACATGTTTCCGCAGACTCAACACGTTGAATGCGTGGCCGATATAAGAAGGACGCGGCCGGATTAATCCCTTGCCTGAGGGGCGGGCGTTGGTTTCAACTGCCGTTTCAAGAACCCAGAACGCATGCAACAAGAGTTAAGAGTCGAACTGAGCGCGGTGCAGAAGCGGATTCCACTGGCCGTGGCGGCGGTGGCCTTTGTCATTTACCTCGTCACGCTGAACCATGACGCGACCTTTTCCGGGCTGGTTAACCTGGCGAAGGTGGTTGGCTGGGACTGGCGGCCGAGCGTCAGTTCCCCGTTGCAGGTGCTGGTGACGTTTCCGGTGAAGTTTTTGCCGCCGGGCGTTCAGCTGCTGGCATTGAATTTGATTTCGGCCCTGTGTGCGGCGACGGCGTTGGGGTTGCTGGCGCGGAGCGTGAGCCTTTTGCCGCACGACCGCACCCGGGATCAGCGCCAGCTGGAACAGAGCGAGCACTCGTTGCTCAGCTTGCGCGTGGCCTGGGTGCCGCCGGTGCTCGCTGCCGCGGTGGCCGGCTTGCAACTTTCATTTTGGGAAAACGCCGTGGTGGGAACCGGCGAAGCCCTCGACCTGCTGATCTTCGCCTGGCTCGTGCACGCGCTGCTGATGTTTCGCCTGGATCAGCGGGAGTCGCGGCTCGGCTGGTTTGCGTTTGTCTACGGCCTGGGCGTGACCAACAACTACGCGCTGATCGCGTTCGCGCCGCTTTTTCTCGGGGCCTTAATCTGGATTCGCGGCCGGGCGTTTTTTAACGTGCGGTTTTTGTTGCGCACGGTCGCCCTGGGGCTGGTGGGCATGCTGCTCTACCTGCTGCTGCCCACGTTGGCGCTGTTCGGGCCGGACTCTGGATACTCCTGGGGGGACATGATCCGCACTTACTGGGCAAGCCAGCGGGACAGCCTGCTGAATTTTCCCCGCGTCATCGTCGTGCTGCTGTCCGTTACTTCGATCCTGCCGGTGATCTTCATGGGCATCCGGTGGCCGGCCCAATTTGGGGAAGTCAGCCCGTTGGGCAATGCCCTCACCAACCTCATGACGCACCTGATCCACGCCATTTTTCTCGTGGCCTGTGCCTACGTGGCGTTTGACCAATATTTCAGTCCCCGCAATCTGACCGGGGGACTGGTGGTGCTTCTGCCGTTCTATTTTCTCGGCGCCTTGAGCGTGGGTTATTGCACGGGCTATTTTCTGCTGGTCTGCGGGCCCGAAGCGCCGGCCACGCCGCAGTGGCAGCGGGCGACGCCGCTCTGGCGGACGATAAAAAAAGCGGGCTTCGTCCTCGTCCTCCTGGCGGCGGTGATCGTGCCCAGCCTGCTCGCCTATCAGAACGTGTCGCTGATCTGGGCCAATACCGGCTCGGCACTCGGCCGGTTCTCAACGCTCGCCGCGCAGTCGCTGCCCCGGGACGGCGCGATTGTGCTCAGCGACGAGCCGTTTCGACTGTTTGCCCTTGAACATGAACTCCGGACCGGGTCGTTCGATCGGAGCAAGTTTGTACTCGTCGACACTCGGTCGCTTGAAAACGGGGATTACCACCAGCATCTGCTGCGCAAGCACCCTGGAGTCTGGCCTAAAGTGACCGAGACGATGGCGCCCAAGCAGCCGGTTGCGCCGATCGACCTGATTCAGCAGTTGCTGAAGCTCGCCACGCAACGACCGGTGTACTATTTGCACCCCAGCTTCGGGTATTTCTTCGAGTATTTCGAAATGATTCCCAAAGGATTGGTTTATCAGCTCCGTCCGCTCGGTAACTCCTCCCTGTCCGGCGCCGTCCTGACGGCGGCGGAAATGGCCGAGGGCGAGAAGTTCTGGCGCCAGTTGCGGGAGCAGGAGCTCGACCGACTCGCACGAAGAATCCCGCGGGCCGAGTTTGCTACGCCGGGCTCGAAGATGAAGGTGCAGTCGATGACACTGGAGATGTATGTCGGCCGGCTTTATTCGCAGGCGCTGAATTATTTTGGGGTGGCTCTGCAGCGCGCGGGACAGTTGGCGCCCGCACTGCCGTATTACGAACTGGCGCTCAAGCTGGATCCCTATAACGCGTCGGCGATGCTCAACGCCGAGTTCAACCGGCACGCGCAGGCGGGACGGGCCGAACGATTTGAGCTGAGTCAGGATGTGGTCAAGCGATTGAATACCATGGGGGGCAACTGGAACTACGCCGTCTCGGTCGGCGGTCCGGTGGAGGAGCCCACCGTGTGCGAGACGCTCGCGCGATCGTTTTACACGGCCAATCAGGCCCGCCAGGCCGGCATGTACCTCGAGCGGGTTTTGCAGTATCAGCCCACCAACGTTGCCGCCTGGGTGATTCATCCGGCGCTGGCCGTCAATGCGCGCTTGCCCGATCTGGCTCTCGCCAAGATTGCGGATTTGCGTTCGGGGGCGCTGGCCCCGCGTTTGACCGTCAGTCAGAAATCCGAGCTGGCGGTGGCCGAGGCGACCGCCCACGCGATGCGGAATGAGCAGGAAAAAGCCGTGCAGATTCTCCGTGCCGAACAAGCCCGCACGCCGGCCGAACCCGGTCCGTGGCGGGCGCTTTTCGAGCTCTACAGCGGGGCCGGCCAGGTGACCAATGCTCTGGCCGTCGGTGAACAGCAGTTGAAGGTGCAGCCGAGAAACGTGCAGACGCTGGTGGATGTGGCGGTGCTCAAGGCGAGGCTGGCCCAGCTGCCAGAGGCGATTGCCTATCTTAACCGGGCGCTTGAAGTGAGTCCCAACGACGAATACGCGCTGCTGAATCGAGCCCGGTTCCACGCGGCGGCGGGTAATCTTGATCTCGCACAAAAAGACTACGAGACGCTGCGGGACTCCCGCAATTCGGCGCCGCATGTCGTCACTCTCGGCCTGGCTGACATTCACTTCCGCAAAAAGAACAACCGCGAAGCCCTGCTGCTTTATCGACAGGCGCTGAAGAATCTGCCGGAGTCTTCGCCCGATCGGAAGCTAGCATTGGATCGAATCCGTCAGCTCGATCCGTAATCCAGCTCACCGGGAGACCAGCCCCGGCTGCATGCGTGTCGCCCATGTCATCACCAGATTGATTCTGGGCGGCGCTCAGGAAAATACCATCGACTCGGTCGCGGGCCTCCGGACCAAAGCTGAACTCACCGTCAGCCTGCTCAGTGGTCCCACGGATGGAACGGAGGGTTCGCTGCTTTCCCGAGTCGAGGAACTGGAGATCCCTGTGACGCTGATCCCCGATCTCGTTCGTCCGGTCAGCCCGCGTCGTGATCTCCGGGCTCTGCTTCAGCTGACCGATCATTTTCGTCGCAACCGTCCGGATCTGGTGCATACCCACAGCGGAAAGGCCGGCATTCTCGGCCGCCTCGCAGCGCGACGCGCGGGCGTGCCGATCGTCGTGCATACCATCCACGGCCCGTCGTTTGGCCCGTTCCAAGGCCGTTGGGCCAACGGCGCGTTTCGCCTGGCGGAACGACGCGCCGGACGTCTCACGGATCATTTCGTGACGGTGTGTGACGCGATGACCGAACAATACCTCGCGGCTGACATCGGAACGCGCGAACGTTACACCCGCATTTGGAGCGGGTTCGATCTTTCAGGTTTTCTGACCGATCGCCCCAACTCGACGTGGCGTGCTCGCCTCGGCTGGAACGCCGACGACCTTGTCATCGGATCGGTGGCTCGACTCTCCCCGCTCAAAGGACACCACGACTTGCTCCGTCTGTGGCCGGACCTTTTGCGGGAATTTCCGCGCGCGAGGCTGATGCTGGTGGGCGACGGGCCGTTGCGAGCGTCGTTGGAACATCGCGTGGCCGATGCGGGCTGGGGCGGTCAAGTGCGGTTCGTCGGCCTCGTCGCCCCCGGCGAGGTCCCCGCCTGTCTGGCCGCCATGGACATTCTGGTGCATCTGTCGCGACGGGAAGGTCTGGCTCGCGCGCTGCCGCAGGCGCTGGCAGCGGGGAAGCCGGTGGTGGCTTATGACTGCGACGGCGCGCGGGAGATTTGCCTCGAGGGCGAGACTGGTTTCCTCGTTCCGGCGGGCGATGTCGTCCGAGCTGGCCAGCGCTTGGCGGAGCTCGGCCGCGATGCGGCGCTGCGACAACGATTCGGAAACCGCGGCCGGGAGTTGGTGCGCGATCGGTTTTCGATCCGCCGCATGGTCGATGATCTGCACGCCTTGTATCTGCGGCTGGATCGGGAACGAAAGGAGCGACGATGAACTCGCTCTACATTCCGCTCGTCGCCGGACTGGTGGCGGCCGTGACGAGCCGTCTGGTTCTCCCGTCAGCGCACCGCTGGTTTCGGCGACAAGGATGGGTGGATGATCCCGGGGAGCGGAAAATTCATCAGGCGCCAACTCCGCTGGCTGGAGGGTTCGCTCTGTTGGTTGGAGTCCTGGCCGGACTGGCGACTGGGGTAAGCGTGGAGAGGGTGGCCTGGGGCAACGGGCCGTCGGCCGTCGGCTGGGATCTGCTCGACTGGACCTATCTGGCGCTCGCCGTGGGATTGTTTTTTTTGGGCTGGTGGGACGACGTTGCGGAATTGAGTCCGAAGTCCAAGCTGGGCGGACAGTTGTTGCTCGCGGTGATCGTGTTGGTCAGTGGCGAACGTCTTCCGGTGGCGTCGGAATGGCCGGTGATGCAGTGGACCCTGACTGGCCTGTTCTTTCTCGCGACGCTCAATGCGATCAATTTCCTCGACAACATGAACGGGCTCTGCGGCGGACTGGGGTGCATCGCCGCCGTTCAACTGGGCCTGATGGCAGTCCGGCTGGAGCAGCCGGCGTTGGGCGTGCAGGCCTGGGTGCTTGCCGGGGCCTGCCTCGGGTTTCTGCCGACTAATTTTCCGCGTGCGTCGACGTTTCTGGGCGACGCCGGCAGTCATCTGATCGGCGGGTTGCTGGCCGTGATTGTGCTGAGAACACTGGCCGCCGGCGATGGTCATATGGGGCACGTCCTTTGGCCGCCTTTGTGGGTGCTGGCCGTTCCCGCGGTGGATTTGGTCCAGGTGGTGATCGGGAGAATCTGGCGCCGTCGACCGATCTACGTTGGCGATACCTGGCATGTTTCGCACCTGCTGACCCGGGCCGGTTGTAGCCGGACGACGGCGGTGGTATTGCTCTGGGCAGTCGCCGTGCTGGCGGGGGCGGTGGGCGTTCTGGCGCTGTTCCGTTGACCTTTGGCTTAGTTCGACGGCGTGGATCTCAGCAGAAGTTCAATGTAAGGCAAATCCGACGGCACGGTGACTTTCGGATTGGGCTCCGGCGATTCAACGAGCCGGACCGGCTGACCAATCAATTCGCAGGCGGCGGTGTCGTCCGTCACGAGCACGTTCTTTTCCTTCACGGCCGCGAGGGCTTGGCGGATCACCGAGACCTGAAACGCTTGGGGCGTCTGCACGGCCCATAGCCGGCTGCGATCTAGATGGCTGGCGATGGTACGGCCGTTTTCGGATGACTTGATCGTGTCGGTGACCCGTTGGGCGGCAACGGCGGCGCCGGATTCCCGCGCAGCGTCGATGGTGGCGATGATGGTTCGGAAGGAAGTGCAAGGGCGCGCTCCGTCCTGGATGGCGACCACAGAGGCGCTTTCCGGCAGGGCGGCCAGTCCGTTCCAGACCGAATCCTGCCGTTCGCGTCCGCCGGCGACGATGCGGTAGGGCTTCTTCAGCGAGAGTGTTGCGCCCAACTCATGGAAGGCAGCTTCCAAGCCGGCCCGTACTACCAGCACAAGATCGTCGACGGACGGCGTGGCGTCGAAGCGAGCCCACGTGTGGGCGACGACGGGGCGGCCGCCTACTTCCAGAAACAGCTTGTCGACATCGGGTCCCATGCGGGTCCCGCGGCCGGCGGCGACAATGAGAGCGGAGGTCATGGCGCGGTCTGATTTTTGATTCGTCGGGTCCGGGTCAGGAGCGAATCCAGCGCCGGGCTTTCATTTCAAAGCGGGGCAGCGCACCCGGGGGCACGGCGCGGACCGGGATCCGAAGGCTGATCGCGGATTCGAGGGCGGCTCCGACGCGGCGAACCAATTCGTCGGCGCTGGCGTCCGGAAGCGGCTCAAGATCGAGAACTATCTCCTGCAGCCCGTCGGATTGCGGCAGGCGAACCTGGTACTCGGCCACGCCGGGTTCGGCCCGGACGATGGCGTCGACGGCTTCCGGGTAGAGATTAACGCCGCGGACGATGACCATGTCGTCGGTGCGTCCGAGGATGCCGCCTTCCAAGGCAAGATCGCTCCGGCCGCAACTGCAGACGTCGTCGAGGGCGGCGCGGACACGGTCTCCAGTGCGATAGCGAATCAGGGGCGACCCCAGGCGTTGGAGCGTGGTGAGCACGAGTTCGCCGGGTTGTCCCGCCTCGGCGGCCTTGCCCGTGGCCGGGTCTAGGATCTCCGGGATGTAAGCGCTCTCGATGACATGCAGGACTTGCGGTCGGACCGGACATTCGAACGACACGGGGCCGACTTCCGTCATGCCGTGGTGATCGATGATGCGCGCGTTGCCCCAGGAATCGAGGATGCGTTGGCGGATGGCGGGGATGCTGCCGCCGGGTTCGCCGGCGACGACCAACGTTCGAACGGGGGAGTTTTTGAGATCAAAACCGTTGGCCTTCGCCACCTCGACGAGGTGGAGAGCGTAGGTGGGCGTGCAGAAGAGGACGGTGGCGCCGTGGTCGAAAATATTTTGGAGCCGGGCGATGCTGCTCATTCCTCCGCCTGCGATGCAGCGCAGGCCGATTCGCTGGGCCGCTTCGAACGCCAGCCAAAAGCCGATGAACGGGCCGAAGGAGAACGCGAAAAAAGCTGTCTCGGAGGCAGTGATGCCGGCGGCTTGAAAGATGATCAACCAGTTCTCGAGCATGCCCTGCCATGACTCGGGAGTGTCGAGCCAGCGCAACGGGCGGCCCGATGTGCCGCTGGTCTGATGGCAGCGCGTATATCGGTCGAGCGGGAAGGTGAGATTCGATCCATAGGGAGGATGCGCGGCCTGATCCGCCGCCAGTTCTTCCTTCGTGGTGAAGGGAAAGAAATCAAAAAAATCTCCCAGATGCCCGATGCGATTTGGGACGTCGGCAGCCTCGAGTTTGGCCTGGTAAAAGGGATTCCGCGGAGTCAAGGCCCGCAGCAGAGCCTGCAACGATTCTACCTGTCGTTGGGCGATGATTCGACGTCGCGGGTGATTTTCGGGCGGCACAGCGGAATGAGGTAACAACCCTGAGCCTGGTTTGGCCTGGGCAAACGCAATGGAGCGACTTTAGCGCGCGTGGACGCCGGCGGTGGCCATGGCCGCGGGCTTCGTCTTCGGGGGCGGCGTCGGCGCTGGCTTGAAGAAAGTCACCAGACATCCCCCGGCGGCCGCCATGATAATCCCAAGGTAGAATGGCCATTTGATCGTGCCGATCCCGCCCGGCGGCGGGTGGCTGACGAGCGAGTAGAGCGCATTTACCACCGGGGCTCCGGCGAAGACGATGGACATGACGACGCCGGGTTTTCCGCCGGCGCCGAAAGCGAGCAGGACGCCAAAGGCGCCGATGGCGCCCACGATGCCCGCCACGAGGGACCAGGCCATGCCTTTCGAAGTGTAGCCAGAGAACGCCGCTCCCTTCACCATGAGCAACGCCAGCGGCGCGAGCACGGCCGTCAGAAAGTAGGCAATGCCGACAAACAGAAACGCCTTGTAACGTGCCGTGGCCGGATCTCCACCCATTTGGGTTTGACCCGTATGCAGAAAAATTCCGTAAACGCCCCACGACACGACGGTCATCAGGGCGAACACCAGCCAGGTGGCTCCAGGTGATTGCGAGTTGTCAGCCATAGTGCGCGGAGTCTAGTGACCGGGTGTCTTTACTTCAATCGGTTTGTCCGCAATATTCCCCCCGCAGTCCGGTCCGCTGCTGACGGTCGGGTGGAATCCGTTGCATCCCATCACGCCAACATGAAAACGCTGCTCGTCCCGGTTCTCGCCGCATTGCTCCTGCTCTCGTGTGGATGCGCAACAACCCGCACGCTGGAGTCCCGCAAACAGGAGCGCTACGGCACTTACGCCGGGCTTTCCACCGATCAGAAAACATCGGTCGAACTCGGCCAAATCAAAGTCGGCATGCCGATGGACGCCGTTTATATCGCCTGGGGAAAGCCACATCAGATCCTCACTTCAGAGACTGCCGCGGGCACCCAGGTCCGCTGGCTTTACGCGGGCACTCACCTCCAAAGTTTCTCCTATTGGACCTATCCGGGCCCGTTCGGCCCTTTCTCCCGCGCTTACGCCGGTCCCGCTTTCGCCCACGATTATGTGATGATGAATTACATCCGCGCCGAGGTCATCTTCGAAGGCGGCCTCGTCAAGGAATGGCGCACGCTGCCTAGTCCGTAGCCGGTGGCCGGTAATCAGTAATCAGTTCCCAGTCCTCAGTCCTCAGTCCTCAGTCGTCAGTCGTCAGTCGTCAGTCGTCCCTCCGATTGAGGATCGACAACTGAGCACTGAGGACTGAGCACTGAGCACTGAGCACCGGGGACTGAGCACTGACTACGACTCCTTCCCGAGCAACTCTGGCGGGGCGGCTTCGATCAAGGCGGCGAGTTCGGACGGGATGGTCGTGGCTTTCATGGAGCCTTCGGCGGAATGGGCGACGCAGACCACGGTCAAGCGTCCACGGGCGACTTCTTCGCGCTGTTCGCCGTTCAGTTTGGAGAATCGGATCTGATATCGGATGGCCTTGGACCGTTTTTCTTCCACCAGAAGGTGAATCTCAACCATGTCTTCGAAGCGAAGGGGCCGATGGTAGTCGCAGGAGGCATGGACACGCGGCCAGCCGATGCGCAGGGGATTCTCGCGGGCAAAGATGGAGGAGCCCAGCGACCGAAAGAAGGCGTGTTCGGCGGTCTCCATATACCGAAAAAAATTCGAGAAATGCACAATGCCCGCCGCGTCTGTTTCGGAAAATTCGACCCGCCGCTGGGCTTTGAACTCGTATGCCATGCGGCTGTTCTAGCCCGCATCGGTCCGGGTTGCCACACCGTTTCTTCTTCACCGACCCGCCGGTATCTGCACAATTCGCGGGCATGAACTTGTTCGATTTGTCGGGTGATGTGGCGGTGGTGATCGGGGCAACGGGTGTGCTGGGCGGGGCGTTGGCCGAAGGCCTGGCTCATGCCGGAGCGAAAGTGGCAGTGCTGGGCCGCAATGCAGAACGCGGCGAGGCGCGAGCCAAGGCGATTGCGGCCAACGGCGGGCACGCGGCGTTTTTCCCCGCCGACGCCATCTCCCGCTGCAGTTTGGGCGAAGCCCACGAACAGATCGAAGCCCGGCTGGGCCCGCCTACCATTCTCGTCAACGCCGCCGGCGGCAACGATCCCAAGGTTACGGTCACTGCGGACCAAGCCTTCGAGCAAATTAAAATCGAGGATTGGCAGACCAACTTTGATCTGAACCTGGTGGGTGGCGTCCTCCTGCCGTGTCAGGAATTCGGGCCGTCGATGGCTCGCCGCGGCCGCGGTAGCATCATCAACATCGCCAGCGTCTCCGCCCACCTGCCTCTGTCCCGCGTGGTGACTTACTCCGCGGCCAAGGCGGCCGTGCTCAACCTTTCGCTCTTCCTCGCCCGTGAATGGGCCCCGCGCGGTGTTCGCGTCAATACGCTCACGCCCGGCTTTTTCCCGGCCGAACAGAATCGCAAGCTGCTCTTCAATGAGGACGGTTCGCCCACCGCCCGGACGCGGGCGATCTGGGGACACACGCCGATGGGGCGGTTCGGCGAGTCCCGCGAACTGATCGGCGCCTGCGTCTTCCTAGCCAGCCATCAGGCCAGCAGCTTCGTCACCGGCACTGACCTTCGGGTCGACGGCGGCTTTCTCAGTCAGACCATTTAACGATCGTTTTGTCCCTTTACATCCCGGGTTGCGCTCGCCAGTTTCGGCGCAACAACACAAACCAATCCCATGTCAACCGACGCACACCACGAATATGTCGAGCGGGTGGTCGACCTCCTGCCGGCCGACGTCAACGATATCCTGAACCTCAGCGTTGATGACGCGCGTCAGCGGGTCCTGCAGGGCAAGCCGGAGGACGTCCGCGCGATCGAAGGTTCTTTCGCCTTGATTGCCCGCGAAGGTAAACGTGTTCGCCTCGCACGATCGATGGACCGGCCCATGCGCTACTTTCTCGCCAAGCGAGCCGAGGGGCCGGCGCTGGTGGTGTCCGATCGCATGGATGTCATTCGCGACTGGCTCAAGGCCGAAGGGTTGGGTGGGCAATTCCATCCGAGCTACACGCGGATGGTGCCGGCGCATTATGTTTTGGAGATCCACCTGATCGGGTGCCCGGATCCGGACCCGGTCTACACGCGGTTCTTCACGCCGGAACGGAATCGATGGTCGACGGATCTCGACGCCATCGGTGCCGCCTATGTCGGGGCCCTGGCCAACGAAATTGAGCGTTGGCTTCAGCGGGTTCCGTCGCACGAACCGCTGGGCGTTTGCTTCTCCGGCGGAATCGACAGCGGAGCCGTCTTTCTGACGACTTATCACGTAGTCCGGAAGCTGGGAATGAGCCCGTCGCGGATAAAGGCGTTCACCCTGACCTTCGGCGACGGGCCGGATTTGCAGCAGGCCCGGCAGTTTTTGGACGCGGTCGGTTTGGGGCTCTTCCTGGAACCGATCGAGGCGGACCTTTCCGCGATTGATATCGCGGAAACGCTGCGCGTGGTGGAGGACTACAAGCCGCTGGACATCGAGGCGGCGGCGATGGGGTTGACCTTGTGTCGCGGAATTCGCGCGCGTTATCCCGACTGGCGCTACTTGCTGGATGGCGATGGAGGCGATGAAAATCTGAAGGATTATCCGATCGAAGAGAACCCGGAGCTGACCATTCGCAGCGTCGTCAACAATCTGATGCTCTATCAGGAAGGCTGGGGTGTCGGGAAAATCAAACACTCGCTGACTTACAGCGGCGGCTTGAGCCGCAGCTACACGCGCACCTACGCGCCGGCGCGTCATTTTGGTTTTCAGGGCTTCAGCCCGTTCACGCGGCCGAATGTCATCGAAGTCGCCGAAGGAATTCCCTTCACCCAATTGACCGGCATGGATGTCCCGCGGCTGTATTCCTTGAAGCAGGACATCGTGGCGCGGGGCGTCCGCGCCGTGACCGGCCTCAACATGCCCGCGTATCCGAAGCGCCGGTTTCAGCACGGGGCATTGCCTGTGGAAAAGCTGCGCCGGCTGCCGATTGACGAGAGCTCGTTGCGAAGGCAGTTGCACGCGGCTTACGCGTGAGTTGGGATTGATTTGTCATCATTGCGGGGCGATTGCATCCGCCAGTTTGCGCGCCTCGCAACTCGACCAGCCGCGGTGCCCGTCGTGTCGCGTAAGCTTGTTGGATGAAGAGATCCGATGAAGAAGGCCCTTTTAATTCTGGCGGTTGGCCTGGCGCTGGTGGGTGCTGGCCTTTGGGTCGTGCGTCCGGTCGGTCCTGGTTTGTGGGAGCGGACCCTCGACGGGCCGTTCGTGGGGAGGCCGTTTGCGGGCAGTATCACCACAAGTCCGAGCTCCCACTTGGATCTTCCGGGGCGAGGAAGTCTTGAGGTTCATGAGCTTTCGCCTCCGACCAACCCGGTGGTGGTCTGGCGTTCGCCTGACGGCGCGATTCGGTGGACACGCCTGTTGGTTCCGGAACGAAAGCGGGCGGGCCAGGTGGAGGAGCAGGCCGGGTTGCGGGACCTTCGCCTGCTTCGTTTTGAGGATCGCAGCACTGGTTCTGTGGTCGTGATTAGTTGCGATTGGGACTGGGGCGGGAGAGAGGGAGGTTTGATCGAACTCGATCGCGACAATGGATTTAAAAGCGTTCGCTTATCGTGGTGACGATGGCTCCCTGAATCTGGGACCGGCGGTCGTTAGGCCGCGCAAGCCAGGGATGGGATGCGTCCGAGGCAGAAGAACTGGGCGAGAGGTGACGGTTCGATGACGGGGCAGCGAAACTCCTGTCCGGCGGCCTGGGCGAGGGTGGCGAGCTTTTCGATGTAGCGGGTGTTCAGCAGCACGCCTTGGTTGAGCAGGAAGACTTCGTTCGAGCTCGGGCAGGGGACGTTCTCCGCCACCAGATCGAGTTCATTGAGGCGGCCCAGCGACTTTTGGGAGACGGGGGTTCGCCGGTGAAAGATGGTGACGTCGAGAGTTGATCCGATCACTTCGATGCGGTGCCGGCTGAGCCCGTCGGAACTCGGCAGCTTGAAACGCATCGCCGAGGTTCGGGTGGAACGTGAGATGACAGGCGCGATGACTTTGGATCCGTATTCCTGCAGGGAATTGCGGATGGCGCTGCAGAGCACGTTGAACGTCTCGGCCAGAAAATCGAGCTGCTCGCGTTCGGAAACGGGGATTCGGCTGAGCAAGGTCTCGAACAAGGTTGTCGCGGACGGCTGATCGGCGACGACCATCAGGTCGAGCCAATACCCTTCGTTGACCATCACGAGGGCCGACCAGGCGGCGAAGGAGTCGTCCAAGGGAGCGGGCGGCACGGCGAGCGGCGTGGTGATGATGGCGTCTGCGAGGCCGATCTCGTTCAGGGCGCGACCGAGGGCGAGGTTCAAACGTCCGGGACTGAGCAAGGCGGCGAGTTCGCGCTCGTTGGACGGTTCGACGTTGCGAATGGTGTTGGCGCTGGCGTTAAGGCCGGGGCTCGTGCTGGTGTTAGACCCAGAGGCGAGGTTTTGGCTGAGGCCGGGGTTGGTCGCGGGCTCCGCCTCTGCGGGCCGGCCTTTCTTGCCGAACATCTCGCCCAGAAGATTGTAACGTTCCAGCAGCCGTTGCATTTCGTCGATGTTGGCCTGCAACTCGTGCTGGTAGGAAATCGTGCGCTGGGCTACCCGCAGCCGGGCCAGCAGCTCCATCGGGTTGAATGGTTTGACCAGGTAATCGTCGGCTCCGGCGTCGAGGCCCGCAACCACGTCGACCTTGTCCGATTTGGAGCTGAGCAGGAGGACGTAGGTTCGCGAGCGGTTTTTGAGCTGGCGCAACCGCCGGCACACGTCGATTCCCGTCAGGCCGGGCATGACCCAGTCGAGGATCGCCAGCGGGGGAGGATCCGGCTGATCCAGTGCGCGCAATGCGGCTTCGCCGTCCTGGGTGGACTCCACCTCATGGCCCAGCTTGATCAGCAGGGTCTGAAGGAGCTTCCGAATCAGTTGGTCGTCGTCCGCAATGAGGACTCGCATGTAATGCCCTCATGGTGTCGGAGTTTGGCGCGAAATCTTAAGGGGGAATCCGCGCGAGGCTTAGGTCTTCACGGCTTCGACGATGGCGTCGGTTCCGCTGTGCCCGACGATGCGGACGGTCGTTCCCTTCGGCAGCAGCTCGCCTTGCGACATGACGTCGAGGATGTCATCTCCGAACTGGGCTTTGCCGCCGGGGCGCAGGGTCGAGAGCGTGATGCCGGTCTGGCCGACCCGGGCCGACCGCTGCTGTTCCTGAACTACCTCTGTGCGGGCACCGCTCGTGCCGGTGGAGATCACGCTTCGGTAGAGCGAAGTCTTCGGCAAAATCCGGCTGAGCAGCCCGATGCCCAGCGCGGCGCCGGCCATGGCAATGACCAGCTGTCGGACCGGCAGCGCAAACGCATCGAAGCTCGGCAGTTTCGGCAGCCCTGGTCCCGGCCCGGGATTGGGATAGAGGTCGACCATGGCCATCACGATGGCGACCAGGATCATCAACGCGCCGATGAGACCGAGGAAGAACGTTCCGGGAAACAGGAACAAGTCCAGGAGGATGAGCACAAGGCCGAGGACGAAAATGACCACCCATTCGAGGCCGGAAAGCCCGGCGACATAACCGCCGGCGAAGTAGACGGCGAACGCGCAGATCGCGACGACGCCGGGCAGACCAAAGCCCGGTGTCTTGAACTCAATGTAGAGGCCGATCACCCCGATCATCAAAAGTAACGGGCTGATTAGATTGATCGCAGCGCCGATTTTTTCCATGCCGGTCGGCTCGATGTACACGCGCATCTCGGAGGCGAACCCGAGTCGTTTCAACAGCGCGTCAAGATTGTCGACGGTCCCGGCAGAAAGCAGTTTCTTCGGGGGCGAGCCGTATTCCTTTTCGGCTTCGGTATTGGTCAGGGTTAGAATTTCTCCTTCCTTCGCGATGACCGTCCCGTCGATCTCCAGGCCCTTGGTCTTGTCGATCATCGCCTCGAACACCTCGACTTTGTGCCCGTTCTTTACCGCCGACGAGCGGACGATGGCCCGGAGGGCGGAGATCTGCTTTTTCTCCAGCGTGTCGGGCATCGCCTGCACGCCGCCTTCCGGCGACATCATGATGGGCGCAGCGGCGCCAATGACGCTGCCTGGTGCCATGTAGATTCGGCGGGTGGCGGCCGCGATGAAGGAGCCCGCTGAAAAGGCGTGCTTGTTCACATAGGTTACGGTCTCGCCCTTGAACTCGTTGAGAATCTCGACGATCTCCTCGGTTGTTTTGACCCGTCCACCCGGAGTGTGCATGTCCAGCACCAGCATCGCAGCCTGCTGATCGATGGCTTCCTTGACTCCGCGCCGAACCACATAGAGCAACGGGGGGGAAATTTGATCGCGAATCGGGATGATGAAGACCTTCCCCGATGCCGCCGGGGTCGCCTCAGCCGCTGCGGCTGACGCAGACACCGTGAGGCCCGCTCCGAGAGCAGCCAGCGCGCAGAGAAACCCGAGCATCCAAATTCTCATAAACCAACGCTAGCCACGCCCCCAGAGGACAGCAAGCCCGTAGGCCAGTAGCCAGTACTCAGTGCTCAGTACACAGTAGTCAGTGGGTCGGTGGCTCGGTCACTGGTCACCGAGCACTGAGCACTGGGCACTGAGCACTGAGAACTGAGAACTGAGCACTGAGCACTGAGCACTGAGAACTGAGCACTGAGAACTGAGCACTGAGAACTGAGCACTGAGAACTGAGAACTGAGAACTGACCTACTGACTACTGGTCTGAGGGCGTTTGAGGCCTTCGAGGCGTCTGAGTTTGGCTTGCGCGGCGATCAGTTCAGCATCGACGGGCGGGTTGGTTGCGACGGTCACGCGAGAGGAAGCGGCGAACAGCTGATTGCTGGCGGCGCTCAAGGCGGCCCAGGCAGCCGCGTTGGCGGATCGGGCGGTTTCGCGAGTGGCCCGGGCGGCGGTGAGTTGGGCTTCGATGTCGGCCGGCGGATTGGGCCTGGTCAAGACTTCTTTCAGCTTCGCCACCGCGTCGGCTTTGCGGCGGAAATCGGCCGCCGCCGTCTCGGCGGCCGCGCGTGCGGCGTCGTGTTGGACGGTCAACGTCATTGCTGTTTCGCGCGCGGCCACCCATGCGGCGGCAGATTGATTCGTGCGCGCGGTTAATTCCGCCACCATCTTTCGCGCGGCAGCGAGTTGATCTGCGAACGGCAACGGATTCGAATCCAGCTGCCCTAGGAGCCGCCCGGTCTTCGCTTCCCACACGGATACTCTCCCCGAAAAATCGCCAGCCACGATCGCCGTGTCATCGTGTGTCCAGGCGCAGCGAACGGCCAGCTCCCCCGGGACAGTCATGGTCTTCGCCTTGTTTCCGTTGGCGTCCCACACGAGGACGGCCGCGTCGCGGCCGCAGGTGACGATCCGGCCGTCGCGGCTGTAGGCAAGACCCAGCACGCTGTTGTGTGCATTCCAAGTCTTGGATTGCTTGCCTTCGGTCGATTCCCACAGCTTGACCGTTCCATCTTCGCTGGACGAGGCGAGCAGTTTGGAGTCAATGCGCCAGCTGAGGGCGGTCACGCTGCTTTTGTGCCCGGCGGTGGTGAACAGTTCCTGGCCGCTGTCGGCGTCCCAGACCGTGACTCCGCCGTTCCGATCGCCGCTGGCCAGCATCTCGCCGTCGGGACTGAAAGCCAAGGCGGTGACCCAGTCCGTGTGTTTCTTGAGCTTGTGCAATAACTCGCCATTCCCGGAGCTGTAAATCTTGACCAGACGATCAGGGCCGCCGAGAGCGACCTTGCCTTGGTCGGGACTGATGTCCGCAGCGAGGACGGAGTCATATTCATTGCCGATGGCGCCAACGCGGCGTCCGCTCTCGACGTCCCAGAGAATCACCTTGCCGGCCTTGGCGCCGTGACCGCCTCCGGCGAGCAGGAGCCGTCCGCTGCGGCTGAACTTGAGATCTTCAGGCTGGCCTTCCTGGAACGGCAGAACTCCGAGCAGATCCAGGTTCGTGGTGTTGTATAGCAGCACTTGTTTCTGTCCGGTGACGGCCATGAGGGGCGCCCATGGACTCGTGGCGAGTCCGTGGATCACCCCCGGACGTGAGGTGTGCACGATCGGATCCAGGGGAAGCTCTTTGGGCATCGGCGGCGGGCCGGACGGTTTCGCCACCGCGGATACCTTCAGGGTCAGATCGGCGGCGGGTTTGGCCGCGGCCACGGCCTTTGAACCCGAAGATTCCAGGAGGCCACCGGCGATCCAGTTTTTGAACACGGCGATTTCCTGGTCGGCGATCGGCGGCTTGTTCGGCGGCATGAACGGCTCTTCCGCGTGCGTGAGCGCCTTGAGCAACTTGCTCGCATCGGGTTGGCCGGAGACCACAACCGGGCCGGTGCCGCCCCCCTTCAGGGCTGCGCTTTGGGACGTCAGATCGAGGTCGCCCTTTTTTTTGTCCGGGTTGTGGCACTTGGCGCAATGCTGCTCAATCAGGGGCAGCACATGATCGACAAACGTGGTCTTGGTTTGAGCGGAGAGGAGGACTGCGCTGAGCAGAAGGCACAGAAACGAAGACGCGATGAGAGAAAAGGGATGTGGCCGGGCCAATCTGTTCCGAATAATCCGCCGCGAACGCGAAAGGTGAAATTGCGATTGCGATTCGCCCTCACCCCGGGCCGCTCTCCATGAACCTCTCCTCCGGAGCGCGGGCCTGCGGCCCGCAGCGGATGGAATCGGCCACGCACGACCGAACCCTCGGGCATCGTCTCCGGCCCGCGCCGCTGCGGGCTGAAAGCCCGCGGTCCGTCCGAGCAATCGCAGGTTCCTGGCCCGTGGGCAGGTCAAAAAGGAACGAGTGGCTCTCCATGAACCTGCCCGGTTCTTGCTCTTGCTCCTCCCGAAGAGAGTAAGAGCGGGAAGTGCTACTGGATTTGCCTTCACCCCAACCCTCTCCCCCGGGGAGAGGGGGAACCGCAGCCGCCGCGTGGTGGCACGCAGGGGCGTTGGCAGCATCGATACCGTTTTGCGAGCAGGTGAGTAATCGTGACGGAATTCGACGAACATCCGACTCGAAACGTGGCTCGCACTCACGAGACGGCCTCGAACGTTCCTCCCTCTCGCCGGGTTCGCCGGAGGAGTGGGACGGGGTGAGGGCGGATCGCAAGCGCTTACAGCCTCCATTGGTCGCAGCGGAATTTCCGAACGGCATTGGGCTTGCCGCCCGCGGTCCGTCCAAGCCGTCGCCGGTCCATGGCCCGTCGGCATGAGTGCGGAACTCGTGAAAGCTTCCTCTGATTCGGCGCACTGTTCTGAGCTCATGGTGTCGGTTGGAGGTGAGTCTTTCGGCCTGATTGATTCAGCGCTGTTCTACGCCTGCTGCACGTCCCACCCTCAATGATTGAACACGAACTCCTTCGCATTCAGCAGCGACCACAACAGATCGGAGAGGACTTGCTCATCGGTTTTCGGATCGCTGAAGAAACTCATCAGCCTGGTCCGTTCGACGTCCGTGGGTGGGCGGCCAAGGGTCCGCAGATACAGTTCTTCGACCAGTTCCTCGCGCTTCTTTCCGGACTTTTTCAGGGCGCGAATGACGCCGCCCTCCTTGATCTTTCCTTCCACCGTTGTGCCATTCAACAGATGCAACGCCTGGGAAAGATTGGGGTCCATCTTCACCTCGCACGAGCAGACCGTCTCGCGGGTGGCGCGGCCGAACGTGGTCAGGAAATAGCCGCCGGTGACACCGTCCGGGATCTGCACGGCGCGGGCGCCGCGGGGCAGCCCGGCGAATTTGTTCTGCGTTTCGGTGACCTGATTGATGCAATCGAGCAAAACTTCGGCGCGCAGGCGGCGGATGGAAGCCTTGGCAAAGTTGCGGTCGTCGCCTTCGTTCGTCTCGTTGGCTCGGGTGCTGAGCTGGTAAGTGCGCGAGGTGCAGATATCGCGGACCAGGCGCCGGAAGTCGTAGCCGTAGCTGGTAAGTTTCAGGCCAAGGCCGTCGAGCAGCTCAGGGTTGGTGGCCGGGTTGCTGATGCGGACGTCATCCACCGGGTCAATGATTCCGCGCCCGAGAAAATGAGCCCAGATGATGTTGGCCAGATTGCGGGCAAACTGCGGGTTGTCCGGGGAAGCCAGCCAGCGGGCGAGCACCTCCCGTCGGGATTCGCCCTTCTTGATCTCAGGCTGCTCCGCTCCGAGAAATTTCGGCGGGAGCGGCTTGCCGGTCACCAGATGCTTCACGTCGCCGTCGGGCCGATCGTAGACGATGTATTCGCGCGGGTCTTCGCCCTGCTTGCGGCCGACCTGGGGGAAGAAGTTGGCGAAGCTGTAGTAATCGTTCATCGTCCAGCGATCGAACGGATGATTGTGGCACTGGGCGCATTGAATGCGCATCCCCATGAACGCCTGGGCGGTGTTTTCGGCCAGCTTCAAGGTGTCGGTCGTGACCTGATAATAGTTGGCGGCGGGCTCGTGGAGGGTGCTGCCGGTGGTGGTCAGCAGTTCGCGGACGATCTGATCGATCGGCACGTTGGCCAGCATCTTGTCCCGAAGCCAGTTGAAATAGGCGAGGGCGGCCTTCGGGCTGAACTGATCATTGCGCGAACGAATCTGCAGCAGCTCCGCGAATTTCATCACCCAAAGGTCGGCGAACTCGGGACGGTTGATCAACGCTTCCACCAGATGCTCGCGCTTGGCTGAGCTGGTCTCGGCCAGGAAGTTCTTCACCTCAGCCGGTGGCGGCAGGGTTCCCGTGATGTCCAGATAAGCACGCCGGATGAACGTCGTGTCGTCACAGACCTCACTGGGCCGGATGCGCAGCTTTTTCAACTTCGCGTGGACGAGCTCGTCGATGTAGTTGTTGCCAGCCAGATCGCGCGGGAACTCAAACGTCTGTCCCTTGGGAACCACGAGGATTTGCGAGCCGACGGTGAAGGCGTCGAACCGGGCCATGACGAACGCCTCGCCGCGCTGGCCGGCGGTGATGACGCCTTCGGGCGAGACGGTGGCGCTCGGCTCGTTGTTGCTGATGAACACGGCGAGCTTCGTCACATCGCGGATTGATCCGTCCGTGTAGCGCGCTTGCACCACCAGGCGTTGGGTGGTGTTGGAGCCTTCGAGGACGGCGCGTTTCGGGCCCACGTCGATGCTGACGACCCGCGCGACGTTGGTCGGGTCTCTGGGCGCGCCCGCTTCGATCCAGCGCAACACCGTCGCATAAAGGGGGCTGTTCGTGCGCCAACGTTCACCGCCGGTGTGTTGCACGATGCCCAGGCCTTTTTCCAGCAGCAGGCTTTCCTCGGGGATCGCCAGGTTGACGCGACGCCCGATCTGTTCGCGGGTGATGCGCTGGTAGTCGCCGTCGGCGTCGTAGCCAAAGAGCGAAAGGCGAAATCCGTCCTTGCCTCGCGACGCGCCGTGGCAGCCGCCGCTGTTGCAGCCTGCCTTGGTCAAGGCGGGAACGACATCCAGCTTGAAGCTGATCGGCCGCTGCAAGCGGGCTTGCTCAACGGTCAATGGAGCATGCGCGGACTTTCCGGCGAACTCGGCAGCGAGGGTGGTGGTGCCGTCGGCCACGGAAGCGGCGGACGTGCCTTCAATTCGGGCAATGCCGGCATGGGCCACGGTGAGGCGGGCTTCGGCGGTGACGTCGCGGGTGGTGCCGTCGGGAAACGATGCCTGGACGGAAAGCACTTGGCTGGCTTGCTCTGCCGTCAATCGAATCTCGGCGGGAAAGATGGCGACGGCGATGGCGTTGGGGGTGAGTGCGGGTGCGGCCTCGGCGGACAGAGTGACGGCCAGGACGGAGAGGGAGAGGAGGATGCCAATGAATGACGGTCTCGGCCTCGGCGTATGTGCATGCGTCGCGGTTGCCGCGCGGAGGGCGGATCGCGGAGACACGTCCAAAGAAGAGCTGTCCGGCATGGTCTTTAAAGTCATCGGCTGGCCACCTTTTTCTGGCCGGCGTCGGCCACGGGTTTGCGCGGGGGGAGGACTCGAAAGACTCCGCCCTGGCCCACGCTGTGGGGAATGAGTGCGCCGTTCTTGGGGATATCGACGGCACAAAAGAGGTTGCGTTGTGAGCCGGGCTGACACGATGCATCGACCTTGATGGGGAACACGACCTCGCGATCGGCGGCGGTGATCGTTTTCTCGGCCGCCGTTACCTTCTCGGAAAGTCCGACGAGCCGAATGACGGCCTTGCCTTCAAAGGAAATCCTCTGGTCCAGCTTGACGACGACGTTGGTCGATTGGCCGGGTTCGCAGGCGGCTTTTTCGATCGTGGCCGCGAGAAAGGGTTCGCCGACTTCAAAGGTGGCCGGCGGGGAGGAGAGGAACAGGTCGCCGTCGCGAACCTTGGCCGAACCGAGGACGATCAAGGGCCAGCGCTGCAGGTCGGCGTCGGCCTTTGCGTTGAGCACATAGCGGACATGGTTTGATCCCTTGGGGATCGTCATGTCGGGCAGCGCACTGATTCCGGGCGGGCGCCAGAGCACCTGGACATTGATGGCCTCGGTGAAACCGGGATCGCGCTCGGCGACGATCTGCAGCTCCATCGAACCGCCCTGGACCAGGGGGACCTTGGGCTCGATCACGCGGAGGGCGAACGGCGCCCGTTCGGTAACGGCGGCGGCCAGGCGATCCACGCGCGTGTTGTAGTAGCTCGTGTTGTTCGGACCTTGAACCAACTCGATGTCGTTTTGGTAGTGCCCGCTCACGCCATTGGTATTCGACGCGACCAGATGGGCGAGGCGCCCGTCGACGGCGGCCTCGGGATCAGCGGCGAAGACGATGGGAAACTGGTCGACTTTGGCCGGAATGTTGGTCGTGAGCAGGCGAAGCCCGGGCGGGAGATTTTCGATCTGCAAACGAAGATCGCCCGGGGCAGCCGTGCGTTTCAGGGAGACCAGCGTTGCGAGGTGATTCCCTTGCGGCACGGCGATGGACTGGCGCGATTGAGTGTCATTGCGGGCCACTTCGGGAAACTTCACGCCCAACGAAGACTCGACCGGGGCAATTTCCAGATCGTAGGTGAAGTCCGGTCCGCCACGTCGGAGATGATCGCGGATCTGGGCAAAGTAATCGCCATCCTCGTCGGGTTTAAACGTGAGGGAACTGTCGGGCCCGGCGGCATCGTCGCTATCCACGATGACGCTGCCTTTGGCGTTGGCGACCTGCAGGAACGAATCAAGGGGCGACCGCAACCGACGGGCGTAGACAGTCAGCTGGAGGCTTTGGCCTTTCCGGGCATGGAAGCGGACCGAGTCGAGATCGCCCGGCCTGGCGATGCTGCCGCTGAAGGCAAAGGGAACCTCCTTTGCCGGTCCCGCCTGTTCGCGGGTGTCGTTGGGTTCAATTTCGAGGGAAACGGGGAATGGGACCACTCGAAGCCAGTTCGGCGTCGGTGCCACTTCTGAACCGGCGAGGCCTTTCTCCGCCGCACTGGGCGCGAGCGCAAACACGCCGAGCTTATCCAACGGAGTTTTCGGCGCCTCGATGGTTTGTTCAAAATCGCCTCGCAAATCGCCGATGAAACGGAGGCGGGCAGGCTTTCCCGCCTGGATCGCGGCCGGCAAGACGGCGGTGGGGCGGGGAAAGGTGCCGAGGTGCAGACGATAATGAAAACCCTCCTGGCCTCCGTAGGAGGATTCGCGAACCTGGACGACGTAGTCGCCTGAGGTCGGTGCCACGATCGCGACGATACCGTCCTGGAAACCCAACGCCGAATCGTCCGCGCTGGCGAGGAGCTGGCCGGAGGCGTCGAAGATGGCGATGAACGGATCGAACGCGCCTCGGCCAAGGCGCATGCCCTCGATTTCCGCGGAGAGCCGTTCGCCTTTTTCCGCCGCCA
Source organism: Limisphaerales bacterium (assembly GCA_044230345.1). Lineage (GTDB taxonomy): Bacteria > Verrucomicrobiota > Verrucomicrobiia > Limisphaerales > JADJPG01 > JBGARF01. The sequence goes on along the minus strand of JBGARF010000027.1, from coordinate 29,565 downwards.
CGAGGAAATAGTCGATGTCTTCGGAGCCGATGGCGCCGTGGACGGTGCAGTTCAGCGGAAGGCGCTGTGCCTTGGCCCGGTCGGAGTTGGGCTCAATCTCGGCGAGATTGGTCAGCGCGCCGACCCAGAAGGTGCGGACGTCCGAAATCCCGGTGGCTGTGCGCAGGCGGATTTGGTGTTCGCCCATGCGGCAATCGGGAGCGATCCTGAGCGTGACCTTGACTTGATTGGTTCCGGCCTCGAGCTGCGCGGCGGAAAGACCGTCGTGATAGAACACCACCTCGCGGGTGTCGCCGAGGCGCTGGCCGGAAAAAATGACAGGAACCTCCGTTCCGCGCTGGCCGCCGGGGGGAAGAATGTTGGTCAGGCGCGGCGCCACGGCAACGCTGCTGTTCTGGCCGGCGAGCAGGACGGAAAGCGCGACGAAGATCGCGGACCGGTGTCTCGGACGGGTCGAGTCCATGGTGGTTTCAGTAGGCATGGGCCAGGGTGGATCCGAAATAGGCGAGGAAACCGTGGGTTAGGGCGAGGATGATGGCCGTTTCGCACAGGCATCGATGAACCAGGCCGAGACGTCGCGAGGCCACGGCGAATGCCGCTGCGCACGCGAACCCCATGGCCAGGGAAATGTTCGCTGCGACGCGATAGGCCTGTCGGGCGAGCTTCTGTCCGGTTCCGCACACGCTTGACGAGGAAACGAAGGATTCCGGGCGCCCGATTTTTTCCGCTAGGCTGGGCGCGGCCCAAAGCACGATCAAACTGGCCAACGCCACCGCCAGGCTGGGCGCGAATCGCAGCATGCGACAGATCAGGCCAGGAGCCCTTTTTGCACTTCACCGTCCTTGACGATCAGCACTGGACGATTGCCCGGCGCCATCAGCGCCTTTTCCGGCGTGATGCCGAGCTGATGGTAAACCGTTGCCGCCAAGTCCTCGACCTTGAGCGGATCGCTTTCCGGTTCTCCGCCGGTGGGATCCGAGGCTCCGTGGACGTGGCCGCGCTTGATGCCGCCGCCGGCGAGGACGATGGAGAAGACCTTCGGATAGTGATCGCGGCCCGCGGTGGCATTGATCTTGGGCGTGCGCCCGAACTCGGTCGTCACCATGACCATGGTTGAAGCCAGCAGGCCCCGCTGGTCGAGATCGCGAATGAGTGCCGCAAACGCCTGATCAAACTTCGGCATCTGGCTGTTCATCGCGGTCTTGATGTTGTCGTGATGATCCCATCCGCCGTAGGTCAGCGAGACGAAGCGCACTCCGGCTTCCACCAGGCGGCGAGCCAGGAGCAGGCGTTGGCCGGCGGCGCCCGCGCCGTAGTCTTCCTTCACCTTTTCCGGTTCATCCGCGATGGAGAACGCAGCGCGCGCCTTGTCGGACGACAACATCGAATAGGCGCGTTGATAGAAGGAATCCATGCCGTCGAGGGCGTCGGATTTTTCCAGGGCGCTGAAGTGGGCGTCGACGGCGGCGCGCATTTCGCGTCGGGTGGCGAAGCGAGCTTCGTCGACGCCGGTGGGCAGGCTCAGGTCGCGCACTCGAAAATTGGCGTTGGCGGGATCGTTGCCGAGGCTGAAAGGGCCGAAGGCGGAGCCGAGGTAGCCGGTGCCGGCGAAATTGTTGGGCTGACTCGGGATGCAGACGTAGGGCGGCAAATCATTCCGGGCTCCGAGTTCGTGGGAAACGATGCTGCCGAAGCTGGGGTATTGGATGGCCGGGCTGGGGCGATAGCCCGTGAACATGTTGTGCGTGCCGCGATCGTGATCGGCTTCGCCGTGAGTCATCGAGCGAACCACCGTGATGCGGTCGGCGACCCGGGCCGTTTTGGCCATGATTTCAGAAAACTGAACGCCATCGAGCTTGGTTTTCACCGGGCTGAACGGCCCGCGATATTCGATGGGTGCGAGCAGCTTGGGATCAAACGTCTCCTGCGCCGCCATGCCGCCGGGGAGATAAATCTGGATCACCGATTGAGCGACGGCCTTGGCGGCCGGAATTGCATTTTGCCCGGCCGCAGCGGCTGCAGCCTGCAGTTTGAAGAACTGGCCCATGGTCAGGCCGAGCGTGCCGATGGCTCCAGTGAAGAGGAAATCCCGACGGTTCGGACGCCAAGTGTGGTCCTGGCTGTTGCACCAGGTGGGAATGAACGGCTTGCTCATGCGCTGCAGGGGTCGACGTTTGCTTCGGTTTCGGTCACTCAGGCTTTCCGCGTTACTGCTTTATCTAACGGCTTTTATTGACGTTCGCCAGCCTCATTTTATGCGGGAAAATCGACGCCCTCAGTAAATCCCCGGTCTCCCGGCAGCGGTTCCACCGGGCAGCTCAACTCGCAGTTCCCTCAATGGTGAGATTGCCAGCGGAAGGTTATCTCTTTGGGCGTAGGGACAACGTGGAACTCGGCGGGAGCGGGGCGAAGAGGGGCTCGCCCCCTCCCGCCGAAAGCAGTCATCATGATCCTCATCGAAATGAAGTCGGGCAAAAAGGTTCGGGTTGAAAGTTCAGGGCCAGCCGCCGGTCGCCGGCGGTCTGGCCGTTGCCCCAGCCGGACCTCGGCTCTGCGGCCGACGCCATCAGTGGTGCCAACGTTTCTGTCGCGCTCGAGCGGTCTGAAGGGCTACGGCGGATTCTCCGTGCGACGCGGCACGCAGGCCGGTGAAAAATCCTGAGGCGTATTCAGGCGAATCGATCGATTCGGCAAGGCCCTTGCTCTCCGCAGCGGTGAGATTGCTGACGAGGTTAGAATGGAAACGTTTTTTGCCTATTCTCGGGTGTTGAAAAAGGAACGCGAAAAGCAGCGGCCGACAACGTCGTCCTCTGGTTCGCGAACCCTGCCTTCCGGGAAGCCACCCGAAACATCTGCGCCAGTTGATCGGCAAAAATCCCTTCCCCTTTCATCCGCGAACGGAAACGCGGGTCGTTGAGCTTTCCGCCCCGCAGGGCGCGAATCCGGTTCAGCACTTTCTCCATTCGGTCCGGAAAATGGGCCTGTAACCAGCCCTCAAACAGCGGCCCTACGCCCAACGGCAATCGCAACGCCACATACCCCGCCTGCCGAGCCCCCGCCGCGTAGGCCGCCTCCAGTATCCCCGGCATCTCGTGGTCCGTCAGCGCCGGAATCACCGGCGCGACCAATACCCCGACCGGAATTCCGGCCTCCGACAGCTTCCGAATGGCGTCCAATCGATGCGCCGGCAGTGACGCCCTCGGCTCCAGCTTTGCGGCCAGGGCGGAGTCCAGCGAGGTGACTGAAATCAGGACAGTCACTGCCTCAAACCGCGCCAGTTCGGCGAGGACATCGCGATCGCGGGTGACGAGATGATTCTTGGTCACGATTGCCGCGGGATTGCGAAACTCGGCCAGCACCTCCAGGCATCGCCGGGTGAGTTTCAGACGACGTTCGATCGGTTGATAGCAGTCCGTGACACCGCTGAGGGCCACGACCTGCGGCTTCCATTTGGGCGACGAGAGTTCCTTTCGCAACAGCTCTGGAGCGTCTTCCTTGACCATGATGCGCGACTCGAAGTCGAGCCCGGCGGAGAACCCAAGGTATTCGTGGGTGGGCCGCGCATAGCAATAGATGCAGCCGTGCTCGCAGCCGCGATACGGATTCACGCTGGCATCGAATCCGACGTCCGGGCTGTCGTTGTAATTGATGATGCTTTGGGAATGGTCCCGGAGAAACGTCGTCGTCACCGCCGGGTCTTCCGCCGCGTCCCAATCTGCGTCCCGCTCCAGGTGAATGGTTTGAAAGCGATTGCCCGGATTGCCGCCGGCGCCCCGGCCGTGAATGGGAGCGGACGGTGAGGGCGCGGTGGCCGGCGGTGACGATTCCTCGCCCGTGCTCTCAGGCGAAGGTCGCGCCGCTGGTCGCCGCGGGCTTTTCATGGCGTTGACTTGAATGCGTAGAGACGGCTTCGCGTGCGAATATAGAGCGTTCCGTCCACGACGGCGGGTGTCGCGAGAATCGGTTCTTCCAGTGAATTCCGCGCCAGCACCGTCAACGGCGCTCCCGCCTGATAGACGACGACTACACCGGGTTGTGACGCGATGCAAATTTTGCCGTCCGCCGCAATCGGCGAGGAATAATAGTCCCCCAACGCGCCTAGACGCTCTTCTTGATAGAGGAACGCGCCGGTGCGCGCATCGAGACACGAGGCCAGTCCGCCGTTTTTGACGAGATAGATCTTCCCGTCGTGGTAGAGGGGAGATGGCACGTAGGGTAGACCGCGGCTGGCCCTCCAGACTACATGGGTGCCGGTGACGTCGCCTGTTCCGTCCGGGCGCACGGCCAACGCGACGTTCTTCGATTCGTCAAAGATGCGCGCGATCACCTGGTATTCCGCCCGCGTGACTTGGCCATCTTTGTCCGCATCGATGTAAACAAAATGTTGTCTGGCCGGTCCGGCCGGGGCTTCCGCGCGGGTGAGCTTGCCGTCGTGATTGGCGTCCCCTTGTTCGAGCAAACGTTCGAAGTCCGGCATGCGAGCGACGCCGGAGCCGTAAGTCCAACCCGCCACATAAATTAATCCGTCGCCGCCCACCGCCGAACTGACCAACTCGTTCGGCAGACCGCGGACGCTCCAGCGCTCGCGTCCATCCTGAAGGTGGTAGGAGACGAGCCGGAGGGTGCCGGGAACGATGAGTTGTTCGGGCTTTTCCGGCGGCCAGAGCAGGGGGGTGGCAAAGCCGCGGCGAAATCCAACCCGTTCGGTGCGCCAGAGGGTCCGGCCGGTCACGGCGTCCGCGGCGAGCAAATAAGAGTCGGTGTCCTGATCGCAGTTGAGGATGACGCGATTGCCGGCGAGGACGGGAGAAGTGCCGGCGCCGTGTTGCGTCACCGGGATCGGTAACGGCTTGCGCCAAAGCTCGGTGCCGTCGAGCGCGTAGGTCACCAGGCCGAATGATCCGAAGTAAACGCAAACGCGTTCGCCGTCGGTGGTCGGGGTGGCCGTCGCCGGGTGGCTCAGGTTGGCCCCGCGCTCGATTGTCCCGGGCGGGACCGAGCGCTGCCAGAGGAGGCGTCCGTTCGTGCGATCAAGGCAAAGGGTCTGCAGTTCGGTGTTGGTAAACCCGGTGATGAACAGGCGCGAGCCCCAGATGGCGGGGGAGGAATGACCGGAGGGCAGGCCAACGCTCCAAAGCACGTTGGACTGCGGCCCGAAATGGGTGGGGAACGAGCCATGGCCAAGTCCCGAGCCATCCGGCCCGCGAAACCGCGGCCAGCGGGCCGCAGCGACGGCTGCGTCGTTTTTGTTGGAGACAGAATTGTCCGCGAGGGCGAGAACGCTGCTCAACGTGATGAGGCCGAGGCAGACTGCAATCGAGGCCCCTGCCGGGCGACGGCTTGGACGGAACGCTTCGGCGCGTGCTGAAGAGAACGCTCGATCGGTTCGTCTGTGCGCCGCAAATCCAAACCGCTTCGGGATGGCCACGAAAAGGCACAAAGGCCACAAAAGCGGAGTTTTGTTTTTGCGCCCTTTGCGCCTTTTCGCGGCTAATTCCCGTGTAGAGCCGGGCGGTTCATGGGAAGTTGCAGCCTGCAATGGTGCACGCGAATTGGGGCCGTGAACCCGCGACTGCTCCACCTCATCCGTCCCGCCCGTTGGGCGGGACACCTTCTCCCCCGCAGGGCGGCGGAGAAGGCTCCTCCGGAGGGGAAGTTCATGGAGAGCTTTCACGAGTTTCGCGCTCGTCTCGTCGGCGGCGTGCGGGCTTGAACGTTTCAAGATGGCAGGCTGACGTCGCGGTCGAGGTGATCCTTCAATCGTTGCCAGCAGTACCACTGCATGCGCGGCAAATGAAACGGCCCTTTCCACACGTTGCCCTTCAGGCGGGTGGAGATCGTGCCATCCCGGTGCAGGTAGCCGAACCATTCGCCGTGGACGGGATCAGGAAAGTGCGCGTAGGCCCAGTCATGGACCTGTTGATGCCACTCGGCGTAGCGGGCTTCGCCGGTCAGCAGATGGGCCAGCAGCGTCGCGATGATGGCTTCGTTGTGCGGCCACCAGAACTTCATGTCGTGCCAGTATTCCGTGCAGGGCTGACCTTTGACGTCGCGGAAGTAGAGGATGCCCCCGTGTTCGCGGTCCCATCCCCATGCGAACATCCAATCCACGATTGTGGTGCCCAGCTTCATCAGACGGGCGTCGCCACCCCGCAGTCGCGCTTCTTCCAGGATGAACCAGCCCGCCTCCAAGGCATGCCCTGGATTGATCATGCGACCGTCGAACGTGTCGAGGAACTCGCCCGCCGGGCCGACCGTCTCCAGCAGGCATTGAAACTCGGGCTTCAAGAAGTCGCGTTCGATCTCGTCGATGCAACGATCAATCACTTCGGTGCAGAGGGGATCGCCGGTGGCCTTCCGCAGTTCCTGCGCCGTGACGATGAGGATCATCGGCATGACCAGTCCCTTCATCGGCCGCGTATGCGGGTTGGTCTTGGGCTCGCCTTGGAATTTCAGCACCTGCCGAAAGAGCGTTGACGCCTGTTCAAGGGCGGAGGCGTCGCCGGCGGCTCGGCCGTAGGCGGCGAACGCGATGGTGGCAAAAACCTCGGAAAAACAGTAGCGCCGCTTGCGCAGGGGCTTCCCCTCGCGGGTCACGAGGAAGAACATCCGTCCGTCTGTGTCGAAACAGTGGCGGCGCAGGAATTCGATCCCGAGGCGGGCGGCATCGAGCCATTCGGGTCGGGGTTCGACTGTTTGGTGCAGCGTCGCGAGGAGCCAGGCGAATCGGCCCTGAAACCAGACCGCCTTGTCCGATTGCAACAGCGTGCCGTCTTCGCCGAGCGCTGTCAGGTAGCCGCCGTGCTCGTGATCCAGGGCGCGCGGCAGCCAGAACGGCAGGGTGTTGTGGAGCAGGCCATCGCGGTAAAGCGCGAGATAGCGCGGGAGATCGCGACGGCCGCAGTTCTTCGGCTGTCGCTCCGATGTGTTCAAAGCTAATGGGGAATTTCCGAAAGGCATCTGGCCCAGGCCTTCTGCTTCTGCTACCGCTGCGCGTTCAGCCGGTTCAACAGCTTGCCATGGATGCCGCCAAATCCGCCGTTGCTGAAGACGCAGATGACTTCGCCGCCTTGGGTGTTGCGCGCGAGGTGTTCCACGATGGCATCGACGTCGGCGAGGTAGGCGGTGGGTTTGCCGGTTGATTGGATGTCCTTCATCAACTGCTCGGGATTGAGGCGTTCCTCCGGCTTGAGCTGCTCGAGCTTGGCCACCTGCGACACGACCACGGCGTCGGCGTCCTCGAAGGCCATGACGAGTTCAAGTTGAAAAACATTGCGACGCGTCGTGTTCGAGCGGGGCTCGAACACGGCCCAGATCTTTTGCGACGGAAACTTCAGGCGCAACGCGCGGAGGGTTTCGCGGATGGCGGTGGGGTGATGGCCGAAGTCGTCGATCACCGTTACGCCGCCGGCGATGCCGCGGACTTCCATCCGGCGTTTGATGCCCTTGAAGGTGTTGAACGCGCTTTGGATCTGGCTGTTCTTGAGCCCGCAGTGTTTGGCGCAGGCAATCACCGCCAGCGCGTTGCGGACGTTCAACTCTCCGACCAGGTTGAGGTGGAACTTGGCGGAGGGCAGTTCGAACTCGGTCGCGGTGGGGCCGAGCTTGAGGTTGAAGGCGCGGACGGCGTTGTCTTCGCCCAGCCCGAATCGTTTGATGGGACAATGCGTGACGTTGAGCAGCGGGGCGATGTTGGGGTCGTCGCCGTTGGCGAAGAGCTGGCCATTGCGGGGGATCAGATTGATCAGCCGCTTGAACGAAGTCTGAATCGCGCCGAGATCCTCGAAGATGTCAGCGTGATCGAATTCCAGGTTGTTGATGATGACCACCTCGGGGAGGTAGTGGACGAACTTGCTGCGTTTGTCGAAGAACGCGGTGTCGTATTCATCGCCCTCGATGATGAACCATTCGCTGTCGGTGAAGCGCGCGCCCTGGGAGAAGTTGTTGGGAATGCCGCCGATCAGGAAGCTCGGGTTGAGTCCGTTGTGTTCGAACACCCACGTCAGGAGCGACGTGGTGGTGGTTTTGCCGTGGGTGCCGGTCACGACCAGCGACCGCTTGCCGCGGATGAAGAATTCGCGGAGCAATTCGGGCAGGGAGCAGTAGCGCAGCTTGCGTTCGAGCGCGACTTCGGCTTCCGGATTGCCACGGGAGATGGCGTTGCCGATGACGACGAGGTCGGGCTTGTGGTCGAGGTTGGCCTCGGCGTAGCCATTCATCACCTCAATCTGCTTCTCGGCCAGGAAGGTGGACATGGGCGGATACACGTTCTGGTCGGAGCCGGTGACGTGGAGGCCCTTGTCCTTCATGGCGCCGGCCACGGAGGCCATGGCGGTGCCGCCGATTCCCACAAAATGCACGGAACGAATCTCGGTAAACATCGGGCGACTGTTGTCAGGGCCGGGCCCGGACCGCGCAAGCCAAAACTGGCCTCCGGTCTTGGATTCGTGATTGGACCAGGGTCCAGACCGTCGGGGAGATTCCTTCGGCTGGGAATGAATAGTAACCGCACGCAGGCCCGTCTGTCTTCCAACTCCATGAAATCACGTTGTTCCACCGCATCGAACCGGTTTTTCTCCACGTCCGTCGTCCGCCCAGGTTGGCGGTTTCTGCTGGGGCTCGTCACGGGCCTTGGGCTCGGGCTGGCGCCATCATTGGTTCACGCGGATCTGGAGTCCGAGATTCAGGCCTTCGAAGCACAGGACCGAGTGACCCTTCCGCCGTCCGGTTCCACCCTGTTTGTCGGTTCGTCCAGCATCCGCATCTGGCCGGATCTCGCATCAGCGTTTCCCGGCCGAACGGTGATTAATCGTGGATTCGGCGGGTCGCAGATGAGCGATGTCCTGGCCTATTTTGATCGGGTGGTGGTCTCTTATCGTCCGGCGCAGATTGTAATTTACGAAGGGGACAATGATTTGGCCGCCGGCAAGTCGGTGACGCAGGTGGCGGGGGATTACTCCAACTTTGTTCGTCGAACGCAACAGCAGTTGCCGTCGTCGTCGGTGATCCTGCTGGCGGTCAAGCCCAGCCCCAGCCGAGTGTCCATTCTGGCGCAAATGCAGCAGCTGAACTCGGTGCTCCGGGCGCTGGCCCAGGCGAGTGGCGCCCAATTCGTCGACGTGCATGCCCCGATGTTGGGGGCCTCCGGCCAGCCCCGAACGGAGTTATTTCAATCCGATCAGTTGCACATGAACGCAACGGGCTACGAACTCTGGGAGTCGATCTTGCAGCCGGTGCTGGCCGCGGCCACGGCCCCCGTGGGAGGCACGTTTCTTTTCGATTTTGGTGCGGCCGGCACGCCGGTCGCCCGAGGTCCGGCGCCCGATGATCCAATCAACTATTGGAACAATGTGAGCGCCGTTGGCGTCACGGATGCCGGCGTGTTGCCAAACCTCGTGACCGTCCAAAACACCTCAACCCGTCTCAGCCTGGCCATGATTCAGCGTTTCAATGGAGTCAACGAGTCCGGCACGACGACCAGCACGGTCTACCCGGCCAATGGCACGCGCGATTCGCTTTACGGCAATACCGAGATTTTCAACAACCTGACCAATATCTTTCCGAGCTTCAAGATCACCGGGCTCGACACCCAGAGCGTGGTGAGCTTGACGTTTTATGCCTCGCGCAACGGCGCGTCTGACAACCGCGAAACGGGGTATACCGTCGAAGGCGCCACGACCGGCTTCGCTGCCCTCAATGCGGCCAACAACGTCGACCAAACCGTCACCGTCACGGACATTCGCCCCAGCGACGCTGGAGAGATCACGATTCGGCTGGCTCCCACCGAGAACAACAACAATGCCAATCATTTCACGTATTTGGGTGTGATGAAGATGGACGTGGTGCCGCCCCAGACGCCCATCGTGTTCACGCTCGAGCCGGTAAGCCAGCGCGCCATCGAATTTCAGCCGGTCACCTTCACTGCCGCCGTGCAGGGCGCCCCGCCGTACACGATCCAATGGATGACCAATGGCGCGCCCGTCCCCGGCGCCAACCAGTTCAGCTACACCATCGATTCGGCCACCCTCAACCTCGATGGCACGCTCGTTTCGGTCAGCGTCGCCAACCTCGCGTTCAGCGCCACCAGCAGCAATGCGGTGCTCCGCGTGGTGAATGACCTCGTCCCGCCGACCATCGTGTCCGTCGCCAGCCGCAATGGCCTTACCATCGAGCTGACTTTCAGCGAGGCGCTCAGCCTGTTCTCCGCCCAGGACGAGTTCAACTACCTCGTCAATGACGTTGCCGTCGATGTCCAGGACGCGGTGCTCCAGCCGGACGGCCGGACCGTGGTTCTGACTCTCTCCAGCCGAATCAGCGGTGCGTTCAAGGTCGTCGTCAGTGGTGTCGAGGATCTTTCACTCAATGCCATCGAGTCGGGCACCACTGTGACAGGTGTGGTGCCCGGGCCGGAGTCGCAGGTCTTCCTGATCGATTTTGGCGGCGGGAACACCACGCTGAATGGCGCCTCGCCCGATGACCCGGTCAACTTCTGGAACAACGTTACCACCACGATCGGCACGAGCGATGCCGGGGTGTTGCCTGGCTTGGTCACCGCCGATAATACGCCCACGGACGTTGGTCTGGCCATGATTCGAAGGTTCAATGGCGCCAATGAGAATGGCACCACCGCAGCTGCCGCGCCGTTTCCCGTCGACGCCACGCGGGACTCGCTCTTTGGCAACACCGAGCTGTTCGGAGGGCAAACTAACGTCTTTCCCCAGTTCAAACTGACCGGCCTGAATCCCGACTTTGGCTACAACTTTCTGTTCTTTGCCTCGCGCACGGGCGTCGGCGACAACCGCACCACCGGCTACACCGTCGAAGGCGCCAGCCAGGGATTCGCCGCGTTGAATGCGGCCAATAACGTGACAAACACAGTCACGGTGAATCGAATCCGGCCAACGTCGGCGGGTGAGATCAGCATCAGCCTCGCGCCGACAGCCGCCAACAATAATGCCAATCATTTCACCTACCTCGGCGTCCTGCGCGTCCAGCCTTCGATCGAGCCGCCGGCGTTCATCGCCCCGACCATCAACGACGGCCGCATCGTGCTGAATTGGACGGGCGGCGGCCGCCTGGAGAGCGCCCCAACGCTGTCCGGCCCTTGGACACCCATCGAGCCCGCACCAGCCGCACCGTATCTTGAGAACATCCAGCCGACTGAAAATCGTTTCTATCGGGTGGTTCGACCGTAGGCGAGTGCCAGGTGCAGGTGTGTCAGGTGGCAAGTGCCAAGTGCCAAGTGCCAAGTGCCAAGTGCCAAGTGCCAAGTGCCAAGTGCCAAGTGCGCGACACCTGACACCTGACACCTGACACCTGACACCTGACACCTGACACCTGACACCTGACACCTGGCACCTGGCACCTGGCACCTGGCACCTGGCACCTGGCACCTGGCACCTGGCACTCGGCACCTGGTGCCTACGCCATCTCCAGCCCGCGCATGGTGCCGGTGGCCGAGGCGAACCGATCCGTCTCGAGACCGAGCCGTTGCAACATGGAAACGAAAAGGTTCGGCAATGGATAGTTGTGCTGGGTGTCGAAGGCGAGGTGCTGCCCGTGTCGGAACCCGCCCCCCGCAAAAATCACCGGCAGGTTGGTCGTCACGTGGGTGTTGGCGTTTCCAAGGTTCGACCCGTAAAGGATCATCGTCCGATCGAGCAACGGCTCGCCGTCTTCCTTCACCTTGCGCAGTTCGCCAAACAATTCCGCCAGCAGCTTCATGTGCCACTCGTCGATCGACTTGAGCTGCGCCAGTTTCTCCTTCGAACGCCCGTGATGCGAGAGGTTGTGATAGCCGTCGCTGGTCTTCACCTCGCCGAATTCAATGGCCGGTGAGTTGACGCTGTCGAGCAGCAGCGAAATGGAGCGAGTGGAATCGGTTTCGAACGCCAGCCGGGCCATGTCATACATCAGCTTCACCTTGTCCATGTAGGCCTTGGGGCTGGCCGGATCGAGCGGTTGTGACGCGGTGACTTTGGGCTTTGGCCGACGCTCCCATTCGCGGGACATCTGCAGGCGCTGCTCGAGATCGCGCACGCTGGTAAAATATTGATCGAGCCGGTCGCGATCGCGGGCGCCAGCCTTGCGCTGCAAATCCCTGGCCTGACCGGCCACCGCGTCGAGGATGCTGCGACCGGTTTCCAACTTGCGCACCTGCGCCTCAGTCTCGGCGGCGGTGCCTTGGAGGAACATTCGGGCAAACACATCGGCGGCCTTTTCCTCGCACGGGATGAGCACCCCGGAGCCAGTCCAGGACAAACTGCGCAGCCCTTGCTGGACGTTGACGCCAAGCGTCAGCGAAGTGAATCGGGTGAGATGTCCAATGCGTTCGCCGATGTATTGATCGAGCGAAATGGTGTTCTTGAACCCAGCGCTGCCGGGATGCGGCGCCGCCGTGAGAAAACAATTGTCAGCCGGATGCCCGCCGTCGACTTCGGGATGCGACACGCCCGAGAACACCGTGAGCTGATCCTGATGCTCGCGGAGCAGTTCGAGATACGGCGACGGCGCATAACCCCGGCCGGAGCCTTTGGGAAAGAAGGGTTCCGGCAGGAGGCCGAGGTTGTTGCAGATGCCAAAGAATCGGCGTGGCTTGCCGCCCGGTGTGCTGGCGGCAGCGGCGGCGGCCGCCTTTACGCCCGCGAACACCGGTGTCATTCCGTCCAGCAACGGCAAGGCGAGCGCGATGCCCGCGCCGCGGAGAAATTGGCGGCGCGACCAGGCGGGACGAGTCGAAACGTAGGGCGTGTTCATTCGCGGTGTCTGGGTTGCCGGCGTTCAGTGCTCCTTGATGGACGGTGTGGCGAGCGGATTTGTTTAGGGGAATTTTGCGGATGAATCCGGAGGCGACGAAACGCCTGCGGGCTAACTGAGTTGTTCCGCAGCCCTGACTCATCACATCGCCGCCGCTGCGGCCGCGTTCGTAAAATCTGCGCGACGCGTCATGTTTGCGTCGATATCCTCGCGGCCGTGAATGCTTTCTTCCTTTGCGTCCCTCCCTCCGCGATGCGAGCTGCCGCCCCTCTGCTGATCGCCACCTTCGTTGTCAGGGCTTCAGCACAAACGGCGCCTGAGCAAATTCTACTGAAGGACTACAAGCCCCGCTCCATTTTTCGAATCCCTGAGACGCGGGTGGAAAAGGCGCGTTATCCCGTCATCGACGTCCATTCGCACGACTACGCGCCCACCGAAGCCAACGTCGAGCGTTGGGTTCAGACCATGGATGCAGTGGGGCTGGAAAGGACCATCATCCTGTCGGGTGTCACGGGGCGGCGGTTCGATCAGTTGATGGCCAAGTTTGGAAAGTATCCGAAGCGTTTCACGGTTTGGTGCGGGCTTGATTACACCAGCCTGGGGCAGCCGGGCTTCGCTGCGGCCGCCGTTGCAGAGCTCGAACGCTGCCGCGCCGCCGGGGCTGCGGGGGTGGGCGAACTCAGTGACAAGGGCCGCGGGCTCGGCGCCACGACCAACGCGTTGGGGCTGCACATTGACGATCCGCGCCTGGACCCGATCCTGGCCAAATGCGCCGAGTTGCGGCTGCCCGTGAACATTCACGTGGGCGAGGATCGGTGGATGTATGAACCGATGGACGAAACCAACGACGGCCTGATGAACGCCTGGAAATGGCGCGTGGCCAGCGGCCCGGGTGTGCTGAGCCATTCGGAGGTGGTCGACAGTCTGGAGCGCGCCGTAAAAAAACATCCGCGTACGACCTTCATTGCCTGCCATCTCGCCAACTGCTGCTCTGACCTCAATCGTTTGGCTGCCATGCTCGACCAATACCCCAATCTCTACGCGGATATTGGCGCGCGTTTCGCCGAATTGTCACCCATCCCGCGCACGGTTTCGCAATTCCTCACGCGTTACCAGGATCGCATCTTTTACGGCACCGACATGAATCCCGATCCGGAGATGTATCGCGTCACGTTCCGGTTGCTGGAAACCGCCGACGAACATTTCTATCCGGCCTACTTCCGGAAATACCATTGGCCGATGCACGCCTGGGCCCTGCCGGACGAGGTGTTGAAGAAGATCTATCGCGAAAATGCGTTGCGGGTCTTTTCTGCCCGGTAATCGACTCCGACATCGCTGGGTTGTTCCATGCACCCGGCGGTTCGGGTGGGGGCGGGCGCTCCGCCGCCCGCCGCCGAAACCGTGCCGCTACATGTTTGCGCAGGGCCGGCTGCCGCCCAACTGAATCGTTCCGGCGAAGCAGGTGCTAAAACGGACGCATGCGATCGCAAGCGGCGGGCCGGGTCTCCCCCGATTCTACGGATTGGCACCCCGACCCAACCCGCCGCTGCGAAGGTTAAACGTTCAGGCCGGGCTAGGGTTTGACGAGCCGATAGAACCGCGTGCCGACGGTTCGATTGACGTTGAGGTAGAACTCACCGCCGCTCGTGGCGATGCTGTTCGCCGGCGCGTCCTGCCAGTTCGGATTGGAGAGCGACGCCGTGGATTGCAGTTTAAACCCGGCGGCCGTTGACGGCCAACTCAGGCGGAGACGCTGGCCGTCGACGCTGAACCGCAGCTGTGGTCCGGCTTCGCCATTCTGGCCCGGCGTGGGACGGGTCAGCGTGACATCGTCCACGAAGCCCGCATCCAGACCGACCGACCGTGTCGAGTCCTTGCGGTAAGCCCAGCGTAGCTGATGCCGGCCGGGCGGGATGGCCACGGAGATTTGTTCCCAACCGAGGTTGCCCGAAATCGGGGATAGGGCGTCGACATTATCCAATTCAAAGGTGAGGAAGTCGAAACCCTGTTCGGAATCGACCCGCCACCAGAAGGTCAAGTCCGCCGGCCCAACCACGGTCGTTTCGAGCAGGCTTTCTTGGTTGTCGGCAATTTCGCCGCTGCGGACGACGTCGAACGTGTCGTCCAACGGGTCCGGCGTCACGAACCAGGGTTGATCGCCCGTGGTGCTCCACTGCAGGTCCTCCGTGCCCAGGACTTCGGCCACGGTCGGCGGCGCCTCGCCGGTAGTGACACGGATTTGGTCAACCCAACCAGCATCCGCACCGTCGGACAGTTCTTCGTCCTTGCGATAGGTCCAACGCAACGCGTGGTCGCCGGCGGGGACGTCGACGGTGATCTCTTCCCACTCCACCAGGCCAGAGATGCGGTCCACGACCAAGCCATCAATTTCGAAGTTGAGGAAGTCGTAGTCTTCCTCCGAATCGACGCGCCACCAAAAGCTGACCGCGGCCGGCCCACTGACGGTGATCTCCATGAACGTTTCCTGGCGGTCGCCGATCTTCGCGCTGCGGGCGGAATCTTCGCCATCGCGACTGTAGAACGACCGGCCCGCCCCGGCTCCAATCCCGGCCGGCCGGAAGCCGTCTCCTCCTCCGGCGTCGTCCCAGGTTTCGGGAATCCAGCCGCCGTCGCCGC
The DNA here is from genome assembly GCA_044230345.1 of Limisphaerales bacterium. Classification (GTDB taxonomy): domain Bacteria; phylum Verrucomicrobiota; class Verrucomicrobiia; order Limisphaerales; family JADJPG01; genus JBGARF01. The sequence continues at coordinate 14,172 of JBGARF010000027.1, read as the reverse complement.
CCGTATCGATGGGGGTCTCCGGCGGGACATCGACCACCACCGGAAGCGTCGGGGCCGGATTGACCGTCAAGGCGCCCGCCGCGCTCGTGGCGTTGCCAAAGGGATTCGTGATCGCGACGGTGTAGTTGCCGGCCTGGTTTGCCTGAACGTTGCGCAGGGTAAGCGTGGCGGTTTGGCTGCCTTGGATCTCCGCCGAGTCCGTCACGTCAGCGCTGTTGAACTTCCACCGGTAAGTCAGGGGTTCCGTGCCGGCGGCGGTCACCGTGAAGGTGGCGTCGGCGCCAACCCGAATCACCTGTGGTTGGGGTTGAGTGACGACGCGGGGCGGGATGCCGGCGGCATTAACCGTCAGCAGGGCGGGGTTGCTGGTGAGGCGGCCGAGGTTGTTGGCGATAACGACGTCATAATTCCCCGCCTGGGTCGCTTGCACATTTTGCAGCGCGAGGGCGGTGGTTTGCGCGCCGTTGATGCCCGCGCCGTCGGCCAGGTTCTGTCCGTTCAGACGCCATTGGTAGGTGACTGGCGCCGTGCCGTTGGCGGTGACCGCGAAGGTGGCGGCGGCGCCCACGGTCACGGTCTGAGGTTGGGGTTGGGCAGTGATGGCGGGAGCGGTGCCGCCGGCGTTGACGGTCAGTTGGGCGGGATTGCTCGTCTGTCGACCAAGCGCGTTGGCGATCACGACGTCGTAGGCGCCCGCCTGGGTCAGCTGGACATTTTGCAGTGACAACGTGGCGGTCAACGCGCCGTTGATGCCGGCACCATCATTGAGGTTTTGTCCGTTAAGGCGCCATTGATAGGCCAGCGGACCGGTGCCGATGGCGGCAGCAGTGAAACTGGCGTTGGCGCCGGCGGTAACCGTCTGCGGTTGGGGTTGCACGGTGACGTTCGGCGCGGCGCCCGGCCCGCCGGGTTCGATGACCGTGAGTTCGATCGTGTTGTCTTTCTTTCCGGAGATCAGGCAGATGCTGTTGCCAATCCGGATGGGATCGTCGCGCCGGCCGAGCCGCACCAGCGTGGTCAAATCGGTCTCGGCATTCACGATCGTGCCGTTCGGCGTCACCGTCATCGCCTTGGTTCCGATGTAGGTGCTCGGCGTCCAGACTTCCCACAGCAGCAGGAGATTCCCGTCCGCCCGCCGAGTCATCTTGAGGCGGGAGACATTTTGGTTCGTGTTGTTGTACTGGGTCAGCCAGACCACGCCGGCGTTGCGTTGCTGCACCAGGCCGCCGGTGAAGCCGTAAAACTGTCCAGTTTCCACCAGGCCGGGGGTGAGGACGAGATCGTCGCTGACCTGTGCGCCGCCGCCCGTCGCGCTCTGAAAATCTTCGCGGACGGTGATCAGGCCGACATTGCGGGGATCGTTGAGCGTTCCGCCGACGCGGCTGCTGTCGAGGAGGCGGCCGGCGGCGCTGCGTTCTCCAGCGAACGTGACGGTGTAGCCGAGGGCGGTCTGTTCGACGCCGCCGAGTTCCGTGTAGGTGCCATTGTCATTGGACCAACGGTAGTAGGTCGTGCCGCCGCCACTAATCTCAGCGTAAACCGGGTAGGTGGCGCCGGACGGGCTTTGCGCGGTCGTGCCGTGCGCGGTTTTGAACGTGGAGATCACCCGCGAGTTGTAATTGGTGCCGGTGAATTTGTGCAGATGGACGCCGCGCGGAAAGTTGTCGCCCAGATCGATGCCCACGAACTCGTTCTTGGCATTGGTGACGAGCACATTGTCGAACGAGTGCCCGGAGGTTTGGCCCCAGTTGCGATCGACCGCGAGGGTGTTGGCATCAAACACCACGGCGATGCCTCCCTGATGATTCAACCCGTCGTTGCTCCGGTGCATCTGTCGTCCCATCATCAGGCCCAACTTGCCATTGAGAAAAATCAACGAGGCGGGATACCGGCCGAACGAGACCATGTTGAGGGCGTTTTCCGAAGCGTCCAACACGGCCGTGGCCAGGACCGCGCCGCCCGGTCCCGCCTTGGTCAGCGTGGTCGTGCGCGACGTGGTGGGGACACCCGAGCCAGTTTGCACGGTCAGGTAATACACATTGCCGGTGTCGTCCCCGGTCGCGCAGGCGAGTCCTTCGTTGCGCGGGTTGGCCAGCCCCACGGTGGTTGGCGAACGTCGATCCGCTCCGAACCAAGTCAATTTCAGCGAGGCGTCCGCCTGATTCTGCCAGACGACGCCGAGTGCATCTCCGTTTCGGACCGGAAAGAAACGCCGCGTGTCACTGTAGGTGTTTCCCCAGTCGCCCGGGCCGGAGGAGAATGAAGTCGTCGTGTCAAACGGCGTTCCCTCGACGGTGTAACGATACTTGAGTACGTCGCCGAGCGGCGAGGACGCAATGCGGCCTCCTTCGACGCCGGTGGCCAGAAACGTATAAACACTCAGCCGGGTTGCGCTGGGCGCGACCACGTAGATGGCGCTGTCGGTGATGTCGTTGAACGTGATCGGGCCTGACGCGTTGGTGACCTGAACGAAGTCGGTGGTATTGGGAATGGCGGCGGCGGGGACGTTGGCCACCCGGGTCAGCGCGCCGCCCGCGAAGGTGTAAACCGTGTAGTTGTCCACCGTTGGAAACCGATAATACAGGCCTGCCCGGGAGACGAGGAACTGAGTTGGCTTGTTGGCCGGCGCGTAGACCCGATAGGCGGCAAGCGGTGAGCCGCCTGCGCCGGACAGGGTGCCTCGATCGACTTTGAAATTGCTGCCGTTGTAGCGGCCGTCGGTCCAGCAGTCGCCCCGATTCGGCAGGGCGACAATCGCGAGGTCCTGAACCTGATCCGCGGGGGCGATCGTGCCGTTACACGGCGCCCCGGGCGCCGAACTCGTCCCGGGAAGAGTCTTGGTCTCCGCGACGGTGAAACTGTAGTTGATCAAATCAGGCACTGTTTGGGCCTGGTTCAGACCCACGGGTCCGATGATGAAGATGAGCCAAAACAGGCGGCGAAATTTCTCCCATCCGCCCGCGGGCGTGAAAGGAGGAGTATGGCGGTGGACGGTTGGGGCGTTGGGATCGCCGCATTTAAGTCGGGTCGTATGGTCCATAATAACTGCTCGATTTGTCATTGGTGAGTCCCTTCACGAGCTTCGGCCGCCTCACCGCGATGACAAGCGGGTCGGCTCTGGCTCGTTCGGCGATTGGTGCTCTTCACCTTCACGCCGCCGAATCGCGTCCAACGAAAGAATTGAACTTCTCCCGACTGGTCCGCGTTCCGAAGATGACGGCGACAGGTTGACGGAGAACGCCAGTTGGTGTGAATAGAGTGAACCGCACGAAGCCGCTAGGCGTGTTTACTCATCCGCCTGAGTGTTTCTACCTAGTCTAGCGAGGCGCGGTTCGAGCCCGGCTTCCCGAATCCCGCCGGTCCCTGTCATCCGGGCTAACCTGGCAGGACCAGGCAGTCGCGCGGGCGCACGTGGACGGGCAGGGCGCTGCCGATCGCGCGCAGCTCGATGGGATTTTGCTCGAAGGCTTTGATCTCCACTGTGGGCGCAAGCTCGAGCCGGTACTGTTCGATCTCGCCGAGGTAGCTGACCGAGCGGATGAGACTGGTGAAATTGTTCTCCGGTCCTGGACCCATTTGGACGGCTTCGGGGCGGAACCCGAATTGGACCCGTTGTCCGGCGGCAAACGCGCGGGAGTTGAGCTCCGAAGTGGCGCCTTGATCCGGCTGGGAGCGGAACGGGCCAAAGGCGGTGTCGACTTTGATCTCGGTCGCGTCGACGCTGACGATCGTGGCTGGGATCCAATTGGATTCGCCGATGAAATCGGCCACAAACCGGTTTGCGGGGAAGCGGTAAACGGCGCGGGGAGTGCCAATCTGTTCGATCACGCCATCGCGCAGGACAGCCAGGCGCGAGGCGAGCGACAGAGCCTCCTTCTGATCGTGGGTGACGTAGATCGTGGTGAGGTGTGTCTGTCGGTGGATGCGGCGGATTTCCTCGCGCATTTCGAGTCGCAGCTGGGCGTCGAGATTGGACAACGGCTCATCGAGGAGCAAGACGTCGGGGCGAATCACCAGCGCGCGGGCCAGCGCGACGCGCTGTTGTTGTCCGCCGGAGAGCTGATTGGGGGTGCGCTCGGAGTAGGCGGACATCTGGACGATCTCCAGCGCTTCTCCAACGCGTTGGCGGCGTTCGGTGTCGGTGACCGAGCGCACCTCGAGGCCGTAGGCGACATTTTGCGCGACGGTCATGTGAGGCCAGAGCGCGTAATTCTGGAACACCATGCCGGTATTGCGCTGATGGGGCGGCACGCCGCTCATCGGCTTGTCACCGAAGAGGAGGTTGCCTTCATCGGGTTGATAGAAGCCCGCGATGGTTCGGAGCAAGGTGGTCTTGCCGCAGCCGGAAGGGCCGAGCAGGAAGAACAGCTCCTGTGAGGCGATCTCGAGGGAGACATCGCGCAAGGCTAGGGTGGTGCCGAAGCGTTTGGTCAGATTCCGGATGGTGACCCGCATAGTTTTCGATATTTGGCCTGGGCCCACGTTTGCCACTCGATCTTCTTTTGATTGCGGACGGCGGGATTTTTCCAATCACCGCCCGCCAGGGCGAGTGCTTCCGCCTCGGTAAGGGGAGGGTGGCCGAGTTCACGCAAATCGGCAGCGGTCAGCCCGCGGGCGATGACCTTTCGCCATGCAGCGATCAACTCCGCATGCGTATCCACAAGGATGGCGCCGGCCAGCGCGGCCACCACTTCGCGCCGGGCTCCGGAGAGCTTCGCGTCGTAGATAAATTTCTGTTTCAGTTCAAACGGGGAGAACTCGATGTTGCTGACGCCACGGTAGCGACGATAAAAGTCCGGCCGGATCGACATGCGCTCGATCGAATGGCGACGGGGTCCGTCCGGATGCCCCTTCGGCAAGAACCACAGTTGTTGCCCGGCGTCGGACAGGACGAAGTCCACGAAGCGTTCGGCCGCCGCGCGATGAGGCGCGCCTTTGAGGATGGCGAGGCAGTCGACGTTGACGGCCGTGAAATCCTCGGGAAGCACGAACGTGAGATTGGTTCGCCCGGCGATGGCGACCTGGCTGAAGCCGTAGAAGTCGATGGCGAACGCGCACGCCGTTTCACCCAGCGTGACATCTTTGGCGGTGGTGCTGGACACGCGATCGAAACGGCGGACGTTCCCTCCGATTTGGGCGAGCAACTCCCAGCCGCGTTCCCAGCCGTAGGATTGGAGAAACGCCTCAAACATCACATACATCGTCCCGCTGTTGCGCGGATCGCCGGCACCGATCCAGCCAAGCCATGCCGGGTGGGCCAGATCGGACCAGCGACGGGCTGGCGGAAACGGATGCAACCGTTGCAGGCGCGTGCTTTGCAGAATGCCAAAGCTCGAAACGGCCGCGGCATACCAGTGGAACGTGGGATCGTAGATTTCCGCGCCCAACACGGAGGCCGGAATTGGATCGAGAATCTCCGGCCCCGGACGATACGCCGCAGCCAGCTTTTCCTTCGCCAGGACCAAGTAGGGTTCCTGACCGCCGCCAAACATGAGATCCAGCCCGACTCCATCGGGCTTGTTCTTGAACTCCGAACGGAGAAAACGCAGGGCGTCCGACGTGCCTCCCACATTGCGCCATTCCACGCGGCCCGGCCGGCCGAACTTGCGTTCGTGCCAGCGCGCAAACCCGTCGCCAAACTCCGTCCGAATGGCATCGACGTGCGGGGTCAGGATAACGACCGGTTCGCTTTCCGCGGCAAGCCCGGGCGCCAGCAAGGTGAAGATGGCGCCAAGGATGACTCCGATGCGCCGGAACGCTTGGCCCGGCAATCGGAGGTTCGTGAACGATGTCAGCGTGGTCGTCAGAACGCGGGCACGTTACCGATGGCGGCAGGCGATGACAACCCGTCGTTCAGTTCCTGCCTTTCGCCGTGTCATGTCCCCTGAAGCCATGCGGGCGTCGGCACGTCAGAGCCTCCCAGCAGCTATGAATTCCAAATTGAAACTCATTCGACCCGGGGCGCCAGACGATCGGACGACTCGGGCGGTGCTGTCGCGTCGGCGCGCTTTGCAAACGTTGGGAGGCAGCCTGGGCACGTGCCTGGCGCTGGGCGCCTGGCCGGGGGCGTTGCGGGCGGACAACGCGCGTCCCGGCGGAAGTTTTCGTTTCATCGTGGTGAACGACACGCATCGGATGTCGCCGGAGTGCAGTCAATATCTGGCGGGTGCCGTTCAGTTGATGAAACAGCAGTCGCCAGCGTTATGCCTGCACTGTGGCGATCTGACCGACAAAGGACTTCCGGATGATTTCGAAGCCGTCCACGCGGTGTTTAGCCAACTGGGCGCGCCGATGTATCCCGTGATCGGAAATCATGACTACCAAACCCAGACCGATCGTTCCGCCTACGAGCGACGATTCCCAGGGCGGTTGAATTATGAGTTTCGGCACGGCGGCTGGCAGTTCATCGGGCTCGACTCGTCAGAGGGCCAGCGCTACGAAAAGACATCGGTGTCGACGGAGACCCTTCGTTGGTTGGACGAACGCCTGCCGCGGCTGAATCCGCGCTCGCCGACCGTGGTGTTTACCCATTTTCCCATGGGTGCGGACGTGAACTATCGTCCGGCCAATGCGGAGGAGGTTCTCTATCGCTTCCGCGATTTCAACCTGCAGGCAGTGTTCTGTGGGCATTATCACGGAAGGACCGAACGCGTCTCCGGCCAGGCAATCCTGACCACCAACTCCTGTTGCGCGTTGAAGCGGGACAATCACGACGGCACCAAGCCGAAAGGATTTTTTGTTTGCGAAGCGGGCGACGGCCGGCTGACGCGTGCCTTTTTGGAATACCGTCCGAAGCCCATTTGAGTCGGCGCTGAGGGTCTGTACCCGGTTCTCGCCCGACCTGAATGGGTAAACGTTCGAGTGGGAAGGTTACTGCGTGGAGCCGGACATTTTCCATCGGCGGCTCGTCCGTCTTTTACCTCAACCCCTTCTTTGATTCCACAACCGGCATCTGCGAGTTCGTTCGGCAGCCGATACGTTGGGTCGGAGATGCTGGTAAAAGATGTCGGGTAAAAGATGGGGACCAACCGGATCGCCATCGCCGGGTTCGCATCCGGCGGGTTAGCCCGCTCCGTCAAACGGCGAAAGCCGCACTCCAACGATAGTGCCATCGGAATCGGTAAGCGTGCTAACTGAGCAGCCTCCATCCCAATGGATCGTGCAGCCGAAGGGGTGAACCACTGCGCCCCAGGCGCTCTTTGCGAGCACCACGTCGCAAATGTAGCCATACCAACGTTTGGATGGATAGGCGGACCAATCCGTGCTCGGCTGATAATCTGACGGGATGACAGTCGCATCGCCAAAGAGCGCGATATCATAAAGGCCCTCAACTCCTCCGTCCCCACCGATATCCTCCCGAATCTCGTGCCAGTCCGGACTTTCCGGGGCAATTGATCGCGAAACCGAACTATGCAACACAACAACCGGGCCTGGCACTCGCGGGGAAGTAGATGGAAATTCATGCACCCGCCACAAACCTATTCGGCACGGCTCGACAATACGTCCCATGAGCGCGACATCGTCGAGATCGTAGGGTCTTCATCTTTTACCCTCCATCTTTTACCCCACAGCCTTCTTTGATTTCACGAGCGGCATCCGTGAGTTCGTTCGGCAGCCGATCCGTCGGGTCGGAGATGCTGGTAAAAGATGGGGGGTAAAAGATGGGGACCACCATCGCCGGGTTCGCATCCGGCGGGTTAGGCTAGGTTCTTGGTATGATCATACCATCCGGATCCCTCGCAAAGTTTACAGGCCGTATTGCTCGAGCCGCCGCTGCCGCTGCACCCAAAGCATTCGGACTCGATGCGCGTAATCTTCCAACTATCGCCCTGTGCTGACAACTGGTATCGCTTGCGCTCGAAGCCACTGGGCGCCTTGGGCTCTCGTGTAACCACGAATGACGAATCTGCAAACTGGCTCAAATACTCGATACAGGCGTCCACTTTCTGATGTCCAAAGAAATCCCGAATGTGGCTCAATAGCGGCTCCCCAAAATACTTGGTTTGCCAGGCTGCGAGTCGAATGCTCGACGCGGCAGTGATCTCCGCCCTCTCCCTCCAGAAAGATTCGATGACCTCGCGCGGCGTCATGATGCAACTAACGACTCGCTGACCGATGACGAGGAGCACGACAAGGGTGAACAGCATGAAACCATCCCGTAACCAGGATGGGCCTCGGCCCGGAAAAAGGTTTTCTGTAACACGGTTTGGCCTAGTAAGGCGTGCTTGGGATCCGGTGGGCTGGCGAAGGCCTTCGCAAGAATCCGCGACGCAACCGTCCGCCGCCCAACTGAATCGTTCCCGGCTAAGGCTTCGGTTTGGCCTCGGTCTTTCTCCACAAGCGCGCTTTCAGTTGCGGGAACAGTTCGAGCGCGTTCTCGCGCATCACCTGACGGCCGATGCGCTCGGCGTGGTCCACCCGCAACTCCTTGCGCTCAACTTTCTCCGCGAGCGCTTCGGCGAGGCAGCGCCGGGTCACGTCGGTGGCCGCGTAGATGCCCTCGGCGTGGTGGGCGTCGGCGCCCCAGAGCAGGTGATTGGAGGGCACGACTTCGAGCCATTCCTGATAGGCCCGTTTGGCCATGGTGTAGCTGATGGTGGGCAGCCAGACGGAGTCGATCCAGACATTGCTGTGGCGTGTGGCGATCGCGCCCGTTTCGCCGACCCACGGGTAGCCGCCGTGAAACAAGATGAACTTGGTGCGGGGATGGGCGGCGATGACGTCGACCAGCAGCATGGGGTTTGATCCCTGGATGCGCGCGTGGCCGGTGTGGATCTGGAAGGGGAGTTCGTGGCGCGCACTGAGCTCGACCAGTTGCCAGAAGATGAAATCCTCGAAGTCCTTTTGCTCTTCGACGGAAAGCTGGGCCCGGGCGCGGCCGTAAGCCTTTTCTGCCCGCGCCTTAGGAACTTTGGAAAAATCCAGCGAGCGGCTGTAGGCGGAGGTGGTTTTCAGGCAGACGGCGCCGCCCGCTTTGGCCCGGATCATCAAGCGATCGATGACGGCGAGATAGCCGTCCAATGAATCGAGGGTGAGCCCTTCTTCGCGCGCCAACGTGGTCAGCGATTCGTTGGGCGGGAAAGCGGCGGGCTGAGTGCCGCTGATCAGCGTGGTGACATTGAGCACGGGCACGGCAAATCGATAGGCGTTGGTCAGCGCGAAGCGCGCCCAGTACGGGTCGATGAACATCAGCTCGATGTTGGCGCGTTCCGTGACGACTTCGTCCAACCATTTCGGGTTTTGGTAGTGATCGAAGATTTGGTCGTTGAGCTCGCGGGCTTGATCATCGGTGATGGCTTCGAAGTCGATGTGGTAGAGATCCTGGAAGGCGGGCAACTGATACCGATAGAAGCTCGTGGCGCGGGCGTTGTCGAAGTCGTGTTTGGCTTTCGGCCACCAATCGTCGAACCGGCCGCTGGCCGGCCACGGGGTGAGGGGGTTAAACCACGTGTAGTAGCTGCTCGACCACAGCGAGTGGAGGGTCATGCCGAATCCGCGCGGCGTGGAGACGCGTCCGCGGATGAGCTCGAATGGCATCGGATGATCGTGAGTGTCGATGGCCGGGGTGCGGTCGATCGCGGCCCGGAGCCGGCGGTAGGTGTCGCTTTGTTTGATGTCCTGCGATTGCGCAGTGGCATTGAAGAGGGAAAACGCGAGCAGGAGGACAAACGCGAGACGCTGTAGACACTTTCGCAGGGACGGTTTGTGGGGAGTTTCAACCTGCCATTCTGCGCGCGAATTGGGGCGATGAACCCGCGGCTGCTCCACCTCATCCGTCCCGCCCGTTGGGCGGGACACCTTCTCCCCCGCAGGGCGGCGGAGAAGGCTCCTCCGGAGGGGAGGTTCATGGAGATCTTCCACGAGTTCCGAACTCGTGCCCACGGGCCCATGAACCGGGCGCTTCGGGTAGGGCGGGCGCTCCGCCGCCCGCCGCTGAAACAGCGGCGCCACATGGTTGCGCAGAGGTATTCGGTCCATGGTGAAGGTGTTCGCACGGCCGGCGCGCGCCGGGGAGCGCACTCCATCCACCGGTTCATGGTTCGTTCGGAGCTTCATAGGCTGAATTTTTGGTTGGTTAGGCGGACACGCCGGCGCAGTTCGGGGAGCAGACGGCGCCAGTGAGCAGCGAGAAACCGCGGATGCTGCAGGCTGTCCAACGCGTACTTTCGGGTGGCGAGAGACAAATCGAGGTCGGCCACCAGGACAGCTTCGCGGCGGTGGTCGGCAATTTGGAGAAACTTTCCGTCGGGAGCCACGATCTTGGAGTCGCCGGCGGACCATTTCCCGCCGCCTTGTGGCCCGACGGAATTGGCGAACACATAGTAGATCGCGTTTTCAAACGCGCGGACGGGGATGCCGTCGCGTCCGTCGCGTTTGGTGCGGGAGACGGCCAATTCGTCCAGGCCCGCATTGGGATGGAAAAGAATTTGGGCCCCGGCCATGACGGGTAACCGGACGAGCTCCGGATAGCGGCGTTCATGGCAGATGATGCTGGTGGCGGGAATGCCGTCGAGGGTGAAGAGGGAAAGGCTGTCTCCTGGGGTAAACCATTGACGGTCGGCGGCTACGAGTTGGCATTTGGCGTAGGTGTGGACGAGACGTCCGCGGCGATCGAAGGCGAGCAGGGCATTGTAGAGACGGCGCCCGGCGAAGATCGGGCTGCCGACGAGGAGATGAATTTTCAGGCGAGCGGCGAGTTCGGCGAGAGCATGCAATGCCGGTTTGAGAGCGGCAGACGTCAGCGTGGCGAAGTTTCCGTTGTATCCGGTGGTGGCGCATTCGGGGAAAAGGACGACGTCGGCGCGGGCGGCCGAGGCACTGGCTGCGGCCTTTTCAATCTTGGCGAGGTTTCCGTCGATGGAACGTGCAAAGATCATCTGCACCGCCGCGACGCGGAGGCGGCGGGCTGGGGAAGTGGAACCTGCCGGGGTGTTGAAAAGCTGGTTCGTTGCGATCATGCGGGCGCTCAGTCGATGGTCCGATGGGCCGATGGCTGTTTCGTTTCGGGCCGGGAGACGGGGCAGGGTGGCATTGAATGTTCTCCCGTCCAACGCAAAAAGAATTCGGATGACAGCCGACCTTCCAAGGAGGCTGCGTTCGGCGGTGACGAGCTTGGGCGAGGTTGGGATGGCGGTTTGAGTGGTGTCTTAACTTTTTTTTGCCAAGTTGCCGAGGCGTGTAACATTTCCGCCCCGCGTGCGTCGTAAGGTTCAGCACACAGGAAAACTGGGCTGCGCTCTGCCGTGGTCCAGCCGTTTCCGATGGCGGTGGCCTTCGGGCCTGAGTCGGTCGCGGGGAAGCCGGAATTGATCAATCCATGAAAACAATCCTTTGGAGCGGGTGTGCCTCGATGGTGAGGCTGGCTGGCTGGCGGCGTCGGTTGTTGTTTGGGGGCTGGCTGATACTGGGGCTGATGTGTTCGCCGGGGCCGGCCCAGGGCGCCGCGTCGAGTGTGGTTTTCGGCAATTTCGTGCATACCACGGTCGGCGTGGCGTCGTTGAGCGACGATCCCGCCGGCTTGATGGTTTCGGGATTTGGGGCCGGCGGGCAGGACGGAGTTTCGGTGGATCTTCAGGAGCTGTCGCGGACAGCCAGGGTGGGGCTCGAACCGGTGGCGCTGTCCGGCCTCAACTCGCGTCGCCTGATATTCACGGCACGAGGCATGGTGAATGACATCCCCGATCGGCCATTGATGAGCCTGGTCTTGGCGGGGCGACCGGGGTCGGTGGGATTGGGCTTGGCGAATGTGCTGGCGGGATGGGTGGAGCGAGTCCGGGTCGAAGTCTACAATGGCAGCTTGAAAATCGGGCAAGTGGACGGGTTGGCCAACGAGGCGTTGGGTTCATTCGCGGGCGACGCGCGGGTTTCAAGCGTGATTGTCGGCCAGTCTGGCCTCATCGCGGCAGCGCCCGTGCTTTGGGAGTTGGAGTTCCCGGCGGCGGTGACCTTCACCGGTGAAGGAGGAGGGGCGGGTTTGAGCGGCAATCGGGTGCGAGTGCTGGCCTTGGGTGCGCCCGGCAATATTCAGAATTTTGCCCGGTTGGTTGTGACCGGTGGCAACCTGGGCTCCCTCGTCATTCGGGAAGAGAGCGCACCTCGATTTCAGCCGCGATTGCGGGTCGAGCGTGGAGGAGGTCGAATCCAGATCTGGTGGGATACGCGGAGCGCGGCGTTGGAGCAGGCGGCCAGCGTGCGGGGGCCGTGGACGACGGTGGTCAGCGAAACCAATCGATTTGAGTTGCCGGAAACCACGGCCCACCGGTTCTTTCGTGTGCAGACCCAACCCGTCGAGCCGTGCAACCTGCGCGTTCCAGCGCCGCTCGGGTACGTCTGCAAGCGCAATGTCCTGTTTGTGGTGCTTGACGACGTGGGCGTCGATCAGCTGCCGATTTACGCGGGCTATTACAACTCCAACGCCAGTGCCGCGGACGACATCCTCGTCCGGGCGCCGGCGCTCAATCCGGCTGCGCTTACTCCGACCATTGATCGGCTCGCGGCTTCCGGCGTGACCTTTCTTAACGCGTGGTCGAGCCCGACCTGTTCGCCTTCGCGGGCGGGTTTCTTCACGGGCACGTCGTCGTTTCGTCACGGGGTTTACAGTCCGACGGCTCCAAGGCTGGCGACGAATGCCACCACGATCGCCCGGGTCTTGGGTGCCAATGGCTATTCGAACGGGCTGTTTGGCAAGTGGCATTTGGGCGCAGACACGAGCCACCTGCCCACTGCGTTTGGCTGGAATCGGCACGAGGGGGCGCTGGGTGGTGAACTCGACGACTTTTACGACTGGATCAAGGACGTGGACGTCAACGACAGCACCGGACGTTTCTGGGTGCAGGCGTCGGTGACCAACTATGCCACTTACGAGAACGTCGACAACGCGTTGGCGTGGATCGGAACGCAGGCCGGCCCCTGGATGACCACGGTCACCTTCAATGCGCCGCACTGGGCCAACGATGGCGGCCGAAATTATTATCAGTTCCCGCCCGCGGGCTGCGCGAACGCCAGCCGGCCAAATACCGACAAGGGCAAATACCGGTCGATGCTGGAGTGTGCCGACACCTCGTTGAACGATTTGTTGAGTGGCATCGACTCCAATGTTCTGGCTCAGACCACGATTATTCTGATCGGCGACAACGGCACCGACGGTCCCATCAGCGATCATTTTCCCTCCGGTCACACCAAGGCTTCCCTCTACGAAGGCGGCATCAATGTTCCGCTGATTATTGCAGACGGTTACACGTTCCTTCACGGGACGCAGAGTCCCTGGGCGAAGGGGCTCGGCCGCGTGCTTTCGCCCGGGCGGTTTGAGACCAACCTCGTGCAGACCATGGACATCTTTGCCACCGCGGCTGAGATCGGACGGGCTGATGGGTCATGCGGCGTCGATTCGGTCAGCATGGTGCCGTATTTGAACAGTTCAGCGGCGGCCCCACAGCGGAGCGTGACCTTCGCGGAGACCTACGCGAGCGGGCGCTGGAACGTGACGGTGCGGAATCAAACCCACAAACTGATCGTGAAAGACTACTGCGGAGCCGCTCCGACGTATGAGCTTTACGATCTGAGCACCGATCGATGGGAGACCACGGTGATCCCGGAGAATGGCACCAGTCCGACGGCGACGGCCCTGCTGGCCGAACTGGCGACCTTGCTCGCGGTGCCGAGCGCTTGTCCGGTGACCCCGGAATACGCGGTGCCGACGATTTGTCCCTAAAACCCTCGCGCGCCCGCGCCTTCCCATGAACCGCCCCTCCGGTTCTTGCTCTTGCTCTTAATCGTGCTGTTGCTCCTCCCGAAGAGAGCAAGAGCAAGAGCAGGATTAAGAGCAAGGGGGGATGTCCGGTTCATGCCCGGTGAACAGGTCAAAATGGAACGGGTGGCTTCCCATGAACCTCCCCCGGAGCGCGGGCCTGCGGCCCGCAGCGGGTGGAATCGGCCACGGACGAACGAACCCTCGGGCATCGTCTCCAGCACGCGCCGCTGCGGGCTGAAAGCCGGCGGTTCGTCCGAACAGTCGCAGGTTCATGGCCCGTGAGCAGGTCAAAAGGAACGGGCGGCTTCCCATGACCCGGAGGATCGACCAGAAGGCATGCGACGCGGAGATTCGGCAACCTGTCAATCGAACGGCCCGGCGCGTACACCCTCTCCGCCGCCCTGCGGGGGAGAGGGCAGGTT
>JBGARF010000048.1:0-38748 GCA_044230345.1 Limisphaerales bacterium | reverse complement strand
TAAAGACGGGTGATCCAACGAACCGTCTCACCCCTCATCCCGGCCTTCTCCCCGTTCAGGGGAGAAGGAGGCGCGGCGGGCGTTCGTGGGCCAGCGGGCGCGCGTGGGGCGCGAGCTTGACGCATTGAACCATCACCCGCATTGAACCATCACCCGCATTGAACCATCACCCGCATTGAACCATCACCCGCTTTTAACCGCACCCGCGGGGATTAACGGTATATCTGCGGACTGGCCTCGAGAGCCTGACACCCTGTAGGCTCCGGCTCCATGGGCTTGCTCAACGTCTTCCAACGCGTCTCTCAGTCGCCGACCAATCCTCACTCGGCATCGGCCCAACGCACGTTCGACGTCGCTGATTTGTATCGGGGGCCGGTCTCCGGCCAGGCCGACGCTCCGGATGCCGGTGCCGCGCCCTTGGATGAGAAGTTGCGCCAGGCTTACTTCTGGATCGTCAACACCGCCATCATCAGCCCGCACTACGACGTCGAGTACAACGACGGCCCGCCCCAGGCGTTTGTGTTGGGGGACAGCCAGAGCCGGCTGACCCTGCCGTCAGCCCAGAGCTATTCGAGCTTCGTCTTGCTGCCGATCCTCACCTTTGCTGCGCGACGAAAATGTCTTTTCATCGGGGGGCCGGGCCGCGGAAAAACAGCGAGCGCCATTCTCATGGGCGTCCTCGCGGGCTACTCGGTGCGGGAGGTGCGCCGGGCGATGCAACATGGGCATCCGCAAATGACCATCGCCGATCTGTTGGGCAATCCGCTGCCGGCGGATCTGGTCCAGGCCCAACGCCTCGAGGACATCCGCATCTCGTGGCGGCACTGGCTGGGGATGAGGGTGAAGATCATCGACGAATACAACCGCATTCCCACCCGCACCCAGAGCGCGCTGCTTACGGTGATGGGCGACAACTACGCGGAGATTCTCAATCATATTCATGAATGTCCGGAGTCGGCGTGGTTTCTCACCGCGAATGACGATCGCGGTGGCGGCACCTACCAGGTGATCGAGGCGTTGCGCGACCGCATCGATGTGGTGGTGCAGGCGTTGGCTTTCAATCCGCGGTTCCTGGCTGATCTGCTGACACGCATTGAGGAAAACATCCGGCCGGAGGAGGCGGTCCCGCGGCAGATCGTGTTCAGCGAGGCGGAGGTCGATCGCATGCAGGAGGAAATTAGGGCGGTCGCCGTGCCGGGTGAGGTTCGGCGTCGGCTGGAATTCTTCGCGAGCCAGTTCGAGTTTTGCGAGGTGGCGGCGGATCAGTTTGAGTACAAGACGAAGGACACCGCGCGGCTCGCCGGAGTGGAATGGCATCTCGTCACTGCGCTCGAAACGGGACGCGATCGGCTGAAGGATCTTGGCTGCCAGACCAAGAACGGGCTCTCGGTGCGGGTGTTGATGACGTTGCTGATCTATGCGAAAGCGGTGGCCTATTTTCGAGGCAACCGGATCGTGGACCTGGAGGACGTCCGGCAGATCCTGCCCTTTGTCTTGCACGACAAACTGTCGCCGGATGCGGACGCGCCGTTCTTTGACGCGCCGGGGCATGGCGCTTTCCGCACCGATCGCATCGGCTGGCTGCGGCGCGTGTTCGATTTGTCGTGCGCGGACTACGATCGGCTGGATTTGGACCGGGACGATCCGGTGGCGGCGCTGGCCACGGAATTCCGTCGGGGCCTGGATGGCTTGAGCGAGAGCGAGACGCGGGGGCGATTGGTGCGCATTGAACGGCTGATGGCGGAATGGGCGAAGGGTCGCAAGCTCTACGGTCACCTCTACGACGACGTGCTGACCTTGAAGTATCTGCATCAGCGCTACACCAATTACCTGCGGTGGCTGAGCCTGCAGTGAAGAGCGGACGCGTTCATGATTAGCCCTGGACTCGCTACGATCCTCCGTTCCGGCCGCGCGGATTTCAACGCGCGGTTCCTGGCGGCGCGGCGTCTGCATCCGGATTTGGATCCCGCCGCGTTCGCGGGATTTCTGGAAAGCGCGGTCGACGAGTTGGCCCAGGCGGTGGAACAGGTGCGGCCCGACCGGTTGGGCGAAGTGGTCCAGGTGGCGTACGATGCCGGTCTGGAGCTGGTTGGCCAGAAGCTGGCCGGAGCGGGCGCTCGTCTGGACGACATCGAGCAGGCTTGGCGGGAGATTCTGCCGGCGGCGGCGGGGGTGGTGGCGGGTTCGCCGGGACGTTTGATTCCGGCCGTCTGCAATGCGGCGCATCAACTTGCCTCGACCCCGGGCGCAAGTTGCGGGAAATGGATCGAACGCATGACGGCGCTGATCGGCCAGTGCGCGGATGCCGATGGCTTTGCGCGTTTGGGTCAGGTGCTGGCCTGGCGGGCTGGTCTGCCGCATTTGCGCGCGGGCGCCTTGGAGGTGGCTGGGAGCCTGCCGGAATCCCTGGCGCTGGCCGCGGTGGAGGCTGGTCCTGGCGCGATCTGGAACGACGTCCGGGCGAAACTTTTGGCTCAGCCATGGTTCGATCCATCCCGTGGATCGGCTGGCGCTTCGGCGTCGATGCGGGTGGTGGCTCAGGCGGGAACCTTCAAAGGATTCGGGGGCTTGTTCATCGAGCCGCCGAGCGTGGTGAGCGCAGGAGACCATTTTCTCGTGCGGAGCGATCGTGAATGCTGGCTGCTCACGGCGGACCTTTATGGGGCGACGTTTCATCGCGCTTCGATCGAGGAGTTTGCGGAGGCGGAACGGGGCCGACGGGGGCCGCCTCGCTGGCGATTTCACGGCTCGCGAGTGGAGTGTGACGGGGTGCGTTTCGAATCGCCGATCTTGGGCGAGATTGCGGGAGTCGCTGCGAATGCAACCACCCTGGCCATTACAACGCGCCTGACTCACTCGGTGGTGTTGGTTGCCCTTGGCTGAACGCGCTCTTGAAAAAGACGACCCTAACCCTCGAACAGGCGGACGCCCTCCGGCAGCGGTGGATGGCGGCTTGGCCCGAGGCGCTGGCGGCGTGGAGCAGGTTCACCCGGCTGCGGGCGCCCAACCTCTGCGTCACGTCGGAGGCGGCGAAGCAGGAGGGATTGACCGGCAGTTTTGCGATGATTCGGCTGGTCGATCAGGCGATCATCGTCGATCTGGCGGTGGCGGAGGCTGAGCGGGTGGCGGGCTTTGCGGTGGAGATACTGGCGCACGAGGTCGGGCATCATGTGCTGGCGCCGGCGACGCTGACGGACCATGCGCGGATGATTGCGCGCATGCGCCGCGCTTTGCCCACCGTGGAAGCGCAAGCGCCGATGGTGGCGAATCTCTACACGGATCTGTTGATTAACGATCGACTGCAGCGGAGCGTTGGTCTGCGCATCGCCGAGGTCTATCGGGCGATGAGCCATGGCTCGACCCAGGGTGGCGTTGTTTGGAGCCTTTACCTGCGCATCTACGAGATCCTTTGGAGCCTGGAACGCGGATCGATAGGCGGCGGTTCGACGACCGACCGATTGGAAGGCGACGCTTTGCTGGGTGCGAGGCTGGTGCGGAGCTATGCCCGTGACTGGCTGGATGGCTCCGGACGCTTTGCGGCGTTGCTGCTGCCTCATTTGTTGGAGGATCAACAGTCGGCGAAGATCATTGAGAAATTCCTCGATACGCGCCACGCAGGGGCGGGCGGCGATCCGGCGGGATTGATCGAAGAAGAGGCGGGCGAGCGGGAAGGGGCCATTCATCCGGCGCAGGATGCGGCGTTGGCCGATCTGCCGGTGAGTGACGATGAGGACGCCGCAGGCGAGGCGAAGGAGAGGCCGCGCGAGGTGGCGCGCAATGTCTCGTCCCGCGGCCAGGCGCGGGAGCCGTTTCAATTCGGAGAAATCCTCCGAGCATCGGGTGTGACCATCACCGATCATGATGCGGCGGTGCGCTACTACGCGGAACGGGCGCGGCCGTATCTCGTGCCGTTTCCGAGCCGGGAGACGCCGGAGAGCAGCGAGCCATTGCCCGAGGGGTTGGAGCCTTGGGAAATGGGGCATTCGTTGGACGAGGTGGACTGGTTTCAGTCTGTGCTCCAAAGCCCGCGGATCGTTCCTGGGTTGACCACGGTGCAACGCGTTTGGGGCACGACCGAGGGTCGGGAGCCGCGACGTGAACCACTGGATTTGGATCTGTATGTGGACAGTTCCGGCTCGATGCCGAACCCGCAACAGCTCACCTCGTATCCTGCTCTGGCGGGCGCGATCCTCTGTCTGTCGGCTCTGCGCGCAGGGGCGCGCGTGCAGGCGACGCTGTGGAGTGGCAAACGGCAGTTCATCACCACCGATGGTTTCGTGCGCGATCGTGACACGGTGCTGCGGGTGTTGACCGGTTACTTTGGCGGGGCGACGGCGTTCCCGATCCATGTCCTGCGCGACACCTACGCGGCGCGAATGGCGAATGCGCGCCCGGCGCACATTCTGGTCATTTCCGATGACGGCGTCTCGACCATGTTCGATCCGGATGAACAGGGCCATTCGGGGTGGGACGTGGCGGCGATGGCGCTGAACCGCGCGGCGGGCGGTGGCAGCCTCGTGCTGAACCTGCCGTCTGGTTGGGAGGCCATGGCGGGGCCGTGCGCCGAGATCCGGCGGGCGCAGGAACGTCAGGGTTGGCAGGTGCATCGAGTCGCTTCGCTGGACGAGTTGGTTGAGTTTGCGCGGCGGTTCAGCCGGGCTCGTTATGGGACGGTGGCACAGCCAATTCGAAGCAATGCCGGTCGAGTCACTCGGGACCAAGC
This sequence comes from Limisphaerales bacterium, assembly GCA_044230345.1. Lineage (GTDB taxonomy): Bacteria > Verrucomicrobiota > Verrucomicrobiia > Limisphaerales > JADJPG01 > JBGARF01. The sequence continues at coordinate 34,025 of JBGARF010000048.1, read as the reverse complement.
ATGATTGTCTTATGATTGTTGTCTGGCGCATCACACAGCATTGCAATCTCAGCTGTCCGTTCTGCGCCTATGATCGTCAGGTGAAATGGCCTCGACGCCAGGCGGACGTTGCCTCCGTGCGACGATTCGGGGCGGTTCTGGCAGAGTATCAGCAGGCGACGGGCGATTCCGTCTTGGTCAGCTGGATTGGGGGCGAGCCGCTGTTGTATCCGTCGTTGGCCTCGTTGACCGGGTATTTCGTCGACGAGCTGGGCTTGCGCGTGAGCACGACCACCAATGGAACGGGACTCGGCAATGCTGCGGTCCGGTCGGGGGTTCTGGCACATTACTCGGAGCTGACCATCAGCGTGGACGGAATTGGGGCGGTGCATGAGCAGTTGCGCGGCTGGCCGGGAGGCTACGCGGCGCTGCGGGAATCGGTGACCGAATTGGCGCAGGCGAAGCGTGCCCGGGGTCGCGGGCCGATCCTGCGGTCCAACGTGGTGCTCCTGCGCCAGACCGTCGACGCGTTCGGCGTGTTGTGCTTTGAACTGGCCGATTGGGGCATTGAAGCAATCACCTTCAATCAGCTGGGTGGACGCGATCGGCCGGAGTTCTTTGGCGCTCATCGGCTGTTGCCGGAACAGGTCGCGCGGCTGGCCGCGGAGGTGCCGCGACTGCGCCAACAGCTGGCCTTGCGGGGTGTTCGCCTGGCCGGCAGCGACGCCTATCTTCGGCGCCTTGGCGCGAGCAGCCGGGACGAAGCCTTGACCGTGGAAGACTGCCGGCCCGGTGAGCGTTTTCTATTCATCAATGAGATGGGCGTGGCGGCGCCCTGCAACTTCACGGTGGCGGACTACGGCGTGCCGATTGCCGCATTGACCAGCGCGGCGGCGGTGTGCGCGTTGCCGGGTCGGTTTGTGGCGGAGCGGGCGGCGCGGCGTTCGGTGCACTGCGAGGATTGCCACAGCACCCAGGTCTTTGAGAAATTCACCGCGCCATAAATGCCATGCAACGCGAAGGGCCCATTCTCGAATCGCTGACCCGCCGGCTGGCGGAAACGCCGGAGGCGTTTCTGGACGAGCCGCGCATCGAAAACCGCGGGCGCATTCACGTGGCGGCCGTGGTGAATGACCTGCTGCGACTTCTGGGCGGATCGACAGATCGGTCGCAGCTTGCACCCTTTGTCGGAGAAGACGCCCGGCGCGATCGCAATCGGCTGGCCATTGCGCTCGTGGGTTGCTGGCTGCTGGCCGATGATTGGTTTCGTCAGAACCGCATCGAGGCGTCGGAGGTTTTGGCGATGCTCCAGCAGGTGTCGGGCGAGTTGGAAGGGCAGGTGGCGGCGCGCAAGTTTGTTTCCGATCCGGACCGTCGCGAGGAACTCGCGCGGGTGGCCCTCGCGCGGCTGGGATATCGTCCGGCGGGCGAGACGCTGGCGCAGGCCCAGGATCGGCTGTCCACGTTGAACTCCGCGGAACGAGCCCGGGTGATGAAGGCCGCCCAGGAAGCGGAGCGACGCGCGCGTCAGATTCGGGAGGCGCTCGCGCGGAAGGCTGCCGAGGAATCGGCTGACAAGTTCACGCGCGAATGAGTCCCGACGCGCTTACCGATGCGGAACGATATCCGACCCTGACCGACGAAGGACGGAAGATGCTGCAGTTTTTGCGCGAGCATCCGCACGCGCCGATCTTCCGAAACCAGAGCGGGAACCGGCTCACGGCGGTGGAAGTCGCGGCGGTGCAGCGTTTCGAACGCGAGGTGGCGACGGCCGAGGTGGGCTGGCCTCCCGGTCAACGACCAGCTTGGCTGGGGGACTTTGTCGAGCGATGCATGGCGGAAGTGCCGTTTTACCGACGCTATGGCTCTCCGCCGGCCTGCTGGGAAGATTGGCCGACCATTTCGCGCGCGGATCTCAGCCGGGACATTGCGCAGTTTGTGCCCGACCCGGTGCCGGTTGATCAATTGATCAACTTTCGGACGAGCGGCACCACCGGGCACCCGTTGCTGTTGGCGTCGCATCCCGTGGTGGCGGCCGGCTATCTCGCCTTTCACAAGCGGGCCCTGCGCCGCTTCGGCCTGGAGTTGAAGCATGGCCGCGGTCAGGTCGGCGTCGTGCTGATTGGCTTCCAGCGCAAATGTTTCACCTATGTCTCCGTCACTCCGACGATGGACGAATCGGGACTGGCCAAGATCAATCTGCATCCGGCGGACTGGCGCGATCCGGCGGATCGCGCCAAGTACCTCGACGGCCTGGCAGCGGAGGTTTGGACGGGTGACCCGATCGCGTTTGCGGAGCTGCTGGCGTTGCCGCTGAAGGCCCAGCCACGGGTCATGCTGTCGACGTCGATGGCCCTGCTGCCGGCATTGCAGCGGCAATTGGAGGAACGATTCCATTGTCCGGTGCTGGACCTTTATTCGATGAACGAGGCGGGGCCGGTTGCCGTGCGGGATCCCGCGGTGGGCGGCCACGTCCTGCTGCAGCATCGGTTGTTCGTAGAGATCCTGGACGAAGCGGGCAGGGCGCGCGCGGCTGGCGAACGGGGTGAGGTCACTTTGACGGGCGGGTTCAATTTCTGCCTGCCATTGTTGCGCTATCGCACCGGCGATTTCGCGTCGCTGCAACGGGTCGCCGGCGAAGTTGTGCTGCGGGATCTCGAGGGGCGACCTCCGGTTCGTTTCCGCACGCTGCGGGGTGAATGGCTGAACAACATTGAAATCACCCATGCCCTGCAAGGATTCGCCCTGGCCCAGTTCACCCTTCTTCAGGAACGCGACGGGAGTCTCCAGTTCAGGGCGATGGCCCCGGGCGCGGGATCGGAATTGAGCTCAGTGGAGCTGGCGCTGCGGGAGTTGTTCGGTCGTGAGCAGCGGTTGACGATCGAAATCGTGCCCTCGTTTGACGGCAAAGTCGTGCAGTACACATCGCACGTGGAGCCGACGACGCCATGAGCCAGGGCTGGGAAATTGCCGCCAATGTGATCAATGCGCTGTCGATCGTCCTGGCCGGCCGCAACAGCGTGCACACGTGGTGGGTGGGCATCGTCGGTTGCGCCTTGTTTGGCGCAGTCTTCTTTGGCGCGCGGCTCTATGCCGACGTGACGTTGCAGGTGTTTTTCATCGTGACCAGCGCCATCGGCTGGTGGACGTGGCGACACGGGCGCCCGGGCGGAGATTTGCCCGTGCGCCGGGTGCGGCCGGAATTGGCGGTCGGGTTGTTGGCCGCGGGCGCCGCCGTCGCGGTGGGCTACGGCTGGTTGTTGCACCGTTTCACCGATGCCTACGCGCCTTTTCTCGATTCTGTCATTCTCGCCTTCAGCGTCCTCGGACAATTCCTCCTCATGGGCCGTCGCTATGAGGCTTGGTGGTGCTGGCTCCTCGTCAACTCGCTGGCCGTGCCTCTGTATTTTTCACGGGGTCTCCAGGTGACGGCCGCGTTGTATGCGGTGTTCTGGATCAATGCCGTGGTGGCGCTTTTCCGGTGGCGCAAACTGCTCGTCGCGCCGTGAGCCGTCCGTTTCAACGGGGATTGGTGGTGGGCAAGTTTGCTCCTTTGCATCGAGGGCACGAGATGGTCATTGCCCGCGCCCTGGCGGAATGCGATGAGGTCATCGTCATGACCTACGGCGGTCCGGAGTTTCCCGGCTGCGAGCTGGAGAAACGGCGGGGCTGGCTGTTGGCGTTGTTCCCCACCGAGCGCGTGCGTGTAGTAACGCCGACGAACGCGGAGCTGGCGGTGACGGGGGCGGCGGCGAGGGCGGGCGGTTTTTGCGCGGTGCCGGACAATGACGCGGACGAAAGAACGCATCGACGTTTCTGTGCGTTCTGGTGTGTGGAAGTGTTAGGCGTGACGGTCGACGCCGTCTTCACCAGCGAAGATTATGGCGCTGGCTTTGCCGCCGAGATGGAGCGGTACTTTGGCGAATGCCAGCGTCGAGGGGCAGGGGTTAGGCATGTGTTGGTCGATCGCGAGCGAAGGCTCAACCCGATTTCCGGTTCGCAGCTGCGCGCCGATGTTCATGCCCATCGCGCATGGCTGTCGCCCGTCGTTTACGCGTCCTTTGTTGATCGGGTCTGTGTGCTGGGCGGGGAATCGTCCGGAAAAAGCGTGCTGACGTCGGCGCTGGCGCGCGCGTGGCAGACGGTGGCGGTAGCGGAATATGGTCGGGAATGTTGGGAGGAGCGGCAGGGGAGACTGCAGTTCGGGGACATGCTTGCCATCGGCCGGCGGCAGGTGGTGTGGGAAGAGGAGGCGGCGGGGCGGGCGAACCGGTATCTCTTTTGTGACACATCACCGCTCACGACGTTGTTTTACAGCCGGGAGCTGTTTGGTGCGGCGGACGCGGAGCTGGAGCGGTTGGCGGGGCGAAGCTATCGCGCGACCATTCTGTGCGCGCCCGACTTTCCTTTTGTCCAGGATGGGACCCGGCAGGACGCGGCGTTTCGCCAGCGGCAGCACGAATGGTATCGGCAGGAGCTGACGCGCAGGGGCGTGCCTTTTCTCCTGGTGGAAGGCCCGGTGGAGACCCGAGTGAGCCAGGTGGAGGCGTATCTGGCTGGAAGGTGACTGGAATCCCGAGGTTTTTCAGAAATTCGCCGCGAACGCGAAATGCGAAAAAGCTCTTGCGATTCGCCCTCACCCCGTCCCTCTCCCTCCGCCTTCGCTGCCCTTCGGCGCGACGAGCCGGGGAGAGGGAGGAACGATCGCAGCCAGCCTTACTGGCCATGCCCGTCTCGATCTGGCTGCGCGCAGGCGTTTGTTGCAAGGAGCGACGCCGTGGCGGAAAGGCTTGAGCGCGTCGATGTCCATCCCTTTTGGCAGCCTCAAGCCAGGCGGCGCTGGACTTCGCGGAACGTGTTCAGAAAGGTGTCGTTGTCGGCGACGGCCTTTTGGACGAGCTGGATGAGGAGGAACATCTCGGACGGATTCACCACGGCATGGACGCACTGCTGGTAGGCCTGCATGGGATTGAAGGTCGCCATGTTGAACCCGAACAGAATGATGACGCAATGGCGTCGGCTGCTCATCGACATGCGCTGGAGGGCGAGCAGGCTTTCGTTTTCCTCCGGGGTGTTGGAGGAGAAGAGCTCCTCGATCACGACCACCTGGTAGGGGACCTGGGCGAACTTGTGGAGGAACTCGCCGTGATTGACTGCGGTGTGCACCTTGTAGCCGAGCTGGTCGAGCGCGGTGCGGGCGGTCTCCTGGAGCTCGGGGGTGCTGAGGCCGAGCAGCGCCGGGCGGTCCGTCGCTGTGATAAAATCAAAATCCATCGACATGGCGTGAGGGGGAAAGGCGGGCGCTTATTTCATCCGGATGGCGGGTGGGGGTGCGATGGGCGGCTTGGACTGGCGATGCTCGGACGGGGCCATCCGGAGGTCCGAGATATTGGTGGTTTGCTCGCCGCGTTCCTTCTTGATGTTGTCGATGCCGCGGCTCATGACGCCGCGTTTGCTGCAATACATGAGGGCCGTTTCCTCGGTGATGAGCTTGTTCTTGTAGGCGTCGAGGCAGGACTGATCAAACGTGCGCCAACCGAAGGTCTGGCTGGCATCGATGATCTCGTAGAAACTCTTCCCTTCGCTTTCGCCCTGGACGATGGATTCCTTCGTGCGGAGGCTCGAGCCCATGATTTCGACGATGGGAAAGCGGCCGCCGGTGATCTTGGGGGCGAGGCGCTGGCTGATGATCCAGCGCACCGTGTCGGAGAGGCGGTAGCGGATTTGTTCCTGCTCCTCGGTTTCGAACATGCCGAGGATGCGGTTGATGGTCTGGCCGGCGTCGATCGTGTGGAGCGTGCTGAACACAAGATGGCCGGTTTCCGCGGCGCTGAGGGCGATCTCGACCGTGGCGCGATCGCGCATTTCACCAACCAGAATCACCTTGGGCGCCTGGCGCAGAGCGGCACGCAGTCCGGTTGCGAACGAATCGAAATCGGTGCCCAGCTCGCGCTGGTTGATGGTGGCGCTGCGCTGCGCGTAGACGAACTCGATGGGGTCTTCCAGCGTGACGATGTGAATGGGCAGCCGGGCGTTGATGTCATTGAGCAGCGCGGCCAGCGTGGTGGTTTTGCCGGAGCCGGTGGCGCCGGTGACGAGCACGAGGCCGGTCTTTTCCTTGGCGGCCTCGAGAATGACCGGAGGCAGGCTGAGATCGCTGAGCGCCGGGATTTGGGCGTTTAATTTGCGGAGGACGATCGAGTAGCAGCCGCGTTGGGAGAAGACATTGACGCGGAACCGGGCGCGGTCGCCCAAGGCGTAGGACGCATCGCACGAGCCGGTGCGCAGCAGGTCCTCGTTCAGGCGCATGCTGCCGGAAATGAGGTTGAGCGCGATCATCTCCGTGTGAAACGGAGTCAGGCGATCGAGGGGCGGATTGATCGGGACGGGCGTGAGCTTGCCGGATACCTCCACCTGCAACGGCTTGTCGACCGTCATGATGATGTCCGACACATCCTTGTTGAAATCGAGCAGCGTGTTGAGGATGTAGTCTAGCTCGTTGCGGCGCATGGAATGATGTTCGGCGGTTCCCGAAAATAGTTAAGCCCCGAGGTGGTCGAGCGCGGGATTACGGATCGTCGTCGATGGGCGGAGTCGCCAGGAAGGTGCGGAATTTCTTTTTATCGAGACACTTGTCGTAGGCTTCCTCGGGCGAGATGCGCTTCATCCGGAGATGTTCCATGATGGAGTCGTCGAGCGGCGTGTTGCCCAGTTTTTTGCCGACCTGAATCATGCCGGGAATCTGGTGGGTCTTGCCTTCGCGCACGAGGTTGGCCACGGCGGTCGTGAAGACCAGCACTTCGAGCGCGGCGATGCGGCCCTTCTTGTCCACGCGTTTGAAAAGGTTCTGGGCGACGACCCCGCGCAGCGATTCGGCGAGGGTGGCGCGAATCTTGTTCTGCTGGTCCGCCGGAAAGACGTCGATGATACGATCGACCGTCTTGGCGGCGCTTTGCGTATGGAGCGTGCCGAAGACCAGGTGACCGGTGCTGGCCGCGGTGATTGCCAGCTCGATGGTTTCCAGGTCGCGCATTTCACCGACCAGAATGATGTCGGGATCTTCACGCAGCGCGCCGCGCAGCGCGGACGAGAACGATTGAGTGTGGACGCCGACTTCGCGGTGATTGACCAGGCAGTTTTTGCTTTCGTGCACGAACTCGATCGGATCTTCCACCGTGATGATGTGGTCGCGCCGGTTCTTGTTGGCGTAATCGATCATCGCCGCGAGCGTGGTCGATTTGCCGGAGCCGGTGGGTCCGGTGACGACGACCAGGCCTTTGTGCAGCATCGAGAATTTCTTCAGGACGGGGGGCAGGCCGGCGTCCATCTTTTCGAAATCCTCGAAGGAGATCACCTTGCTGGGGATCTGGCGGAAGGTGGCGCCGATGCCGTTCTTCTGGTTGAAAAAGTTGGCGCGAAAGCGGGACACGCCCGGGATCTCGTAGCCGAAGTCGATGTCGCCGGTTTCTTCGAACACCTTGATTTTGTATTCGGGCGCGATCTCGTAGAGCATTGCCTTGAGGGCGTCGTTTTCGAGCGGCGGGTATTCAACCCGTTGCAGCTCGCCATGAATCCGCAGAATGGGCGGATTCCCCGTGGCGAGGTGAAGGTCGGAGGCCTTCTGCTCGAACATTAGGTTGAAGAACGCGTCGATCTTGGCCATACAGACGCCTGCTTAGCAAAAGTGTTGCCGAACTGTTGGTGGAACCAAACTTCGTGTCCGAAATCTCAATCATTCTGCATAAAGAGCTGGAGTCAGGCGGGTTCATCCCGTTCTCCCGCTTCATGGAACTGGCCCTCTACTGTCCCAATTTGGGCTACTACGAGCGTCCCGAGTCCGCCCCGGGCCGGACGGGGGACTTTTTTACCAGCGTCAGCGTCGGACCCCTTTTCGGGCGTTTGCTTGCCGCCCAGTTCAGTGAATGGCTGACGGAACTTGGGGATGGCCCCCTCCAGCTGGTCGAAGCCGGGGCACACGATGGCCGGTTGGCCCTAGACATTCTTTCCGCGCTCGAAACCGAGGCGACGGCCGGCCGCGCGCCTTTTTGGCCGCGCCTTGAGTACTGGATCCTGGAGCCGTCCGCCCGCCGCCGAGCTTGGCAGGCGGATCGTCTCCGGCCGTTTGCCCACCGGATTCGCTGGTGCGACGGCCCGGAGCGCCTTGGCCGTGGATCGATCCGCGGAGTTATCTTTTCCAACGAGCTCATCGATGCTTTTCCGGTTGCTCGCCTGCGGTGGTCGTCGGAGTTTCGCCAATGGCGTGAAATGGGAGTTAAGGCCTGCTCGCCTGTGTGGGAGTGGACTCCATTGCCGCTGGATAACTCGCGCACGTCTGCCCTCCTGACGTCAGCGGGCCTCGAAATTCCCCCAGAACTTGCCACTCTGTTGCCGGACGGTTTCACGCTGGATCTGGCAGAGGGTGCCGGCCGTTGGTGGACCGAGGCCGCCTTGGCTCTGGCCCACGGCAAACTCCTGACCATCGACTACGGAGGTTCCGCCGAGAGCCTGCTCCATCCTTCACGGGCGGGCGGCACCCTGCGGGCCTACCGCCGTCATCGCCCCGCGCTCGACCCGCTGGCCGATCCCGGACTGCAGGACCTAACCAGTCAGGTCAACTTCACGGAGCTGATCCGGGCCGGTGAATCCACCGGCCTGACATCGGAGAGGATGCAGTCGCAGGGACAATTCTTGCATGCGATCGCCAGCCGGCTTTGGGTTGCGCCCAAACCGGATCGTGAGCCAGTCTCGATTTCGCCCGCCGAGATTCGCCAATTTCAAACGCTGACCCATCCGGAGCACCTGGGCCGGCGATTCCAAGTCCTGGTGCAGAGACGAAGCCCGCCGTCAGCAATCAGCGGGGCGGCAAAGACTCCTGCTGACCTCGACTGACCCGTTCGATGCGCCGTTCGCCTTCGGTGACGATGGCGATCCCGCTCACAGGGACGGCGGCACGGTGACTTCGACCGCACGGTAGAGTCGGTGCCCGTCGCCGGGTGCAATCAAGTCAGTCCACTCAGTGACGCCAAACAGATTGGTCGCAAGCCCGCGTGGGAGCCACGGACCAAGCCCGAGATTTGCGTTGCCTTCGATTTGGTAGCGATGGTCCGGTTCGCCCGTCAGCCGAAGCCGAACCTCGTCCGAACGGAATTCGCCCCCGCAGCCTTCGACCGACAATCGGGGGCGTCGGGTGAATTTTGCGACAATCCTCAGGCTTGAATTCAGGGACACCGTCAGAGGGTTGCTGAAGCCACTGGCGTCGCCGGCCCATCCCACGAAGGTTTGGTCCGGCTCCGGAATCGCGGTGAGGCGAACCACACTTCCGATGATGTGCTGGTTTCGCCGCGGAAACATCTCGACCCGGCCGAGGCCGTCCACCGTCGCCAGCAATGTCTCCGATCCTGCCGGCAGCGGGACAAAGACGGCCGTCAGTTCGGGGTGAGCATTGGTCACCGTGAAGTGCAGCGGGTTGTTCGTGCTCGTGATGGCTCCCGTCCAAAAGGAAAAACACTGCCCGGCCTCCGGGAGGGCCGTGAGGACCACCTCTTGGCCGAACGGGTGAAGCGTGTTGCCGCCGCTGAGGGCGATCGTTCCGCGACCGACCGTGCCGGTGGCGAGGGAAGTGCCAAAGACCGCTTCCAGGCAGTAGTTGCGGTGCATCTCGAGCATCCCGTATTGCGACGGCCTGGCATCCCCCAGCATTTGCAGGAAGGTCCAACCGGGGAACGCTAGCGGACGGACATAAATCGTCATGTTTTTGAGGTAAGCGCCACTCGGAGGGGAGACCAGCACGCTCCCGCCTCCGGCCGACCAAGCCTCAAGCGTTGGCAGCACCTGGATCACTACCGGGTTCCCATCGATCGAAGCCATGGTGTCGAGATCTATGGATCGGGTGCGCAACGTTTTCGACGACGCTAGGACGAACGGGCCGGTATACACCGTCGAGCCAAGCTCGGGTTCGGAACCGTCGGTCGTAAATAGCAGCACGGTGTCGGTTCGGGTGGTTCGCAGTTCGATCATGGCAGGGCCGCGCGCGCTGAAGTTGGTCGCAAGGACGAAGGTTCCGTTGACCAGAATGGCAGGCATGCCCACCGGAGCCAGCCGACGAGACGTCCCAATGGCCACGGATTCCAGCATTCCCTGCCCGATGGGCGGGACCACGGCCAGTTCTTGCGAGGCGATGGCAGGCCAGAAATATGCATCACCCTCCTGGTAGGCTGTCATAATAGTCGTGCCGGCATGTAGATTGGTCACGCTCGCGCCGTCCACCGTCGCGACGCTCGGATTGCTGGAAGCGTAGGCGATGGGCAGTCCGGAGGACGTTTGGGCATGCACGGCGAGGGAGAGGTCAGGCCGTCCGGGAATGATCTCGGTGCGGTTGGAAAATTCGATTGATTGTGAGGACCGGCCTGACTTCAGCGCGAAGGGTTTTGCTCGTCTGCCTCCTCCGGACCCAGACGAACTTATCCAGATGACCGTTCCGGGACCTTCGGCAGGACCGAGATTACTCGACTGAACGCGAGCGCTCTGGCCGTAGTAGTTGCCGTACCATGCCGCAACCATGAAGGACATCTCCTGACCCGGGGCGACGCCGTCGACTAAATGCATCGAACTACCGTTGAAAATACCCGGAAAGTTGATCGTTACGCGGGGCGGTGCCAGGTGAACGATGAAGTTCGATCGAGCGGAGTCCCACTCGTACCGCAGCAGAGCGACTTCCGTTCCGACGGGTGCGTCCACCAGCGGTGCGCCGGGTGTCGCTTCGAATTTTAGCGCGGAGAGCGGGGAGTTCAGGAGCTGAACGGTTCCCTGTCCCTGCATTGAAAGCGCCGACAGTCCGAGCAAGACCGCCATCCGCCACGAGTGCTTCATATCTCTCACCCGAAGTTGAGCACTGGACGGGTCGCCGCAGCAACGACGATCTTGGCGGGCACTCGCCGTGATTTGGTCTTGCGCGCGGACCGAGAGTTGGGGGGGGCGGGTGTGATTAAAGACGGGGTGATCCAACGAACGGCCTCACCCCTCATCCCTCTCCCAGTTCACCCCGTTCAGGGTAGGGGAGGCGCATTGGGGCGTTCGTGGGACAGCGGGCGCGCGTGGGGCGCGAGGTCAACGCCTTGAACTCTCAACCGCTTTTAACCGCACCCAAGATTGGGCGCCCGCCAAAAAACGGGGTTGCTGGTTCGGGGGTAGGACGTAGACTGGGGCCAGCAAACCAATCCAGGTCATGTATTTCGGCGTCGACTATTATCCGGAGCATTGGGTTTTTCCCTATGCTGGAACTGCGGAGCAACCCGAGGCGCGGTGGAAGCGCGACGTGGAGCTCATGGTGGAAGCGGGCGTGAACGTGGTCCGGATGGGCGAGTTCGCCTGGGGCCTCTACGAGCCGGAGGAGGGCCGCTACGATTTTGCGTGGATGCAGCGCGCGCTGGACCTGTTCCATGTGGCTGGGATCAAGGTTGTGCTAGGCACTCCCACGGCCGCGCCGCCGGTCTGGCTCGCCCGGAAACATCCCGAGATCCTGCCGATCGACGAGAACGGTCTGGTCCGGCACGAAGGCACCCGGCGGGCCTATTGCCTCAACAGCGATGTCTATTGGGACTATTCGCGGCGAATCGTTCGGGCCCTGGCGTCGGCTCTGGGCAAACATCCCGCGCTCATCGCCTGGCAGATCGACAACGGTCTGGGCGGGCACAACAGCGAGTCGAGCTTCAACGAAGAAACCCGGCGGGACTGGATCGCCTGGCTGAAGGCCAAGTATGAAACGATTGAGCGCCTGAATGAGATGATGGGCACCCGGTTTTGGGCTCAGACCGTGACGCGGTTTGAGGATGTCCCGATGCCGCGCCGCGCGCCGACCGTGCACAACCCGGCGCTGGTGGTGGACTGGAAGCGGTTTTGCAGCGACACCATCGTGGCCTATGCACGCATGCAGGCGGAGTTGTTGAAGGAACTGTCGCCGGACGTTCCGGTGACGCAAAACCTTCGCGCGCTGACGCGGGAGTTTGATCACTTCGACATGGCCGAGGTCATCGATTTCGTCAGCGCGGACAGCAACGCGACGATTAAGGAAAAATGTTCCGAGCTCGCCTGCGAGATCGACATGATGCGCTCGCTTAAAAAGGCCGGCATTCGCACTCCGGACGGAGACCACGGCTTTTGGGTCATCGAGCAGAAGGCGGGCAACGTCGATTGGCAGGAGGTGAACGCCCTGGTCCGGCCGGGGGTGGTTCGCATGTTCACCTATCAGCTGATCAGCCGGGGAGCGACCGGCGTGCTTTACTTCCTTTGGCGCCAGCCGCGTATTGGTTCAGAGAAGTTCTACGGCGGAGTTCTTTCGCATGATGGCCGGGGCAAGAACCGGGTCTACGAGGAGATTAAGCAGGTTGGGCTCGAGCTGAAGAAACTGGCGCCGATCCTGCGCAACACCCGTGTGGAAGCCGATGTTTGCATTTTGCTCAGTCATGACAACGACTGGAGCATTCGCCACACCCGCCAGCCGAACAAACATTTCCGTCAACGCGAACACATTCAGCTCTTCTACAACGCGCTGCACGATCGCAACATCCCGGTGGATTTTGCCCGCCCGACGGAAGATCTCTCGAAGTATAAAATCGTCATCGCGCCGTCGCTGCAATTGCTGGCCGGGGGTGAAGCGGATTTGTTGAAGCTCTACGTGCAGGGCGGCGGCACGCTGGTCGGGACGTTCAACACGGGCTTGGTGGACGAGCATCACATCGCGCCGGACGGCGGCTATCCGCACAGCCTGTGCGATCTGTTCGGGCTCGAGGTTCTTGAATTCGACGCGTTGCCGCCTGGGGAGGAAAACCACATCACGCTCAAGGGTGCGTTCAGCGCGACCCAGTCGCATCCGGCCCGGCTCTGGTGTGACATCATTGAGCCGAAGGGCTGCACCGTGATCGGGACCTACGCCAAGGACTTTTACACGGGGCGGCCGGCGGTCACGACGCATCAGTTTGGCGGCGGCCGGGCCATCTACCTTGGCACGATGAGTCATCAGCCGTTTTACTATGATTTGGCGGTATGGCTGCGCCAGCTCTGCGGCATCAATCCGCTGTTGAAGGTGCCGGATCAGGTCGAGGTCAGCCTGCGCTCGGATGGGAAGAAGAAGGTGTTCTTCCTGATTAACCATCAGAACGCGCCCGTGCGGATTCCGTTCTACAAGCCCATGCACGAGTTTCTGACGGACAAGACGTTCACCGGCAACTACGACCTGCCGCCGCACGGTGTGCTGGTGCTGGATGAGGGCTGAGGGTGAGGGTGAGGGTGAACTCCGCAATCCGTAATCTGGAAGCTGAAGGCGTCGTGGCTGACACGGGCGGGTTTTCGCGCGTCGCGGCATGAGTCTTCCGCGCCCATTTCGTTTCATGCCGCCGTTGGGTCCGCCGCGGCGGGGGCCGCGTCAGCGGGCGCTGGCCGAGTTGCATGGGATCGATGTTCAACCGCTGGAGAAGGCGCGGGAACAAACGGCTCGCGCCGTTTCCGCCGTGATGCCCGCGGTGCTGTCGAAGCTGCGGATGGAGAAGCGGCAAAGCGAAACCGAGATTTTGAAGGTCTGGAACCGGCTGATGGACCCCAATGTGGCGGCCCACGCGCAGCCGACGGGGATCAACAATGGAACCCTTTTTGTGACCGTCGACAGCAGCGTTTGGCTGGATGAGATCGTGCGGTACCGTCGGAAGGAGATTTTGGTTCGGTTGCAGCACAGTTTTGGCCGGGAATTGGTCAAGCGCATCTCGTTTCGGGTTGGTTGACGTGCTGACAAAAAAGTTGCTTTGGCGGTTCTTTTCAACGACATAGAAGGCAACAAACTCCTGTATATATGGCACGCGATCGGATGCAGAAGCAGCGTTTCGAGCTGAAGTACCTCATCACCGAGGAGACGGCGTTGCTCGTTCGGGATTTCGTCCGCTCCTACCTTGATTTTGACGAATACAGTGTGGGCAAGGCAGACTTTTCTTATCCGGTGCACAGTCTGTACCTGGATTCGGACGACCTGAAGCTCTATTGGGAGACGATCAACGGAAACAAGAACCGCTACAAGCTGCGGCTGCGGTACTACAGCACGGCGGCCGATTCCCCGGTCTTTTTCGAAATCAAACGCCGGGTGAATAACTGCATCATGAAGCAGCGGGGCGGAGTGAGGCAGGAATTCGTCGCGAACCTGCTGAAGGGGCAGCTGCCGCAGCAGGAGCACATGGTCTCCAAGAACCCCAGCCATTTGGTCGCCCTCCAAAACTTCTGCAATCTGGCCCAGCAGATTCGGGCCGTTCCGAAAGTGCACATTTTTTACATGCGGGAAGCCTACGTCAGCGACGACGACCAATCCCGCATCACGCTGGATCGCAAAGTTTATGGGGATGCTCATTTGGATTACACCGTGAGCACGGACATGAAAGATCCCAAGCTTAGCTTCACCAACCAGGTCATTCTGGAGTTGAAGTTTACCAACCGATTTCCGGATTGGTTCCGCGATCTGGTACGGGTGTTTGGCGTCATGCAGTGCGGCGCGGCGAAGTATTGTGAATCGATTCAGGCCATCGGTCGAAAAGCGTTGGGTTCGCCGCATGCCGTCCTTGAGGAAGGCGTGGGCGTGATGCGTTCATGGTAGGGCCCACTGGCTTCCATCGAACGGGCCGTCTGGGAGAATGAAACGGGTTCTCCATTGGTTTCGGCGCGATCTTCGGATTACGGACAACACCGCGCTCAGTGAGGCCGCCCGACGCGGTGAAGAGGTGATTCCTGTCTTTGTGCTCGAAGACGCGCTGCGGACCGGGCCGGATGTCGGAGCCGCCCGCCTTTCCTTTCTCCTGCAGTCGGTCGAGTCCCTGCGCAAGAATCTCGAAGCCCTTGGCTACCCTCTGCTGCTGCCGCGTGGTCGGTCGATCGAAGTAATCCCGGCGCTCGCCCGCGAGCTTGGGGTTGACGCTGTCTTTGCCAATCGCCGCTATGAGCCTTATGCGCTGGCGCGGGACGAAAAGATTTTGCACGCGCTGAATGCGGCGGGGATTGGCTTTGAAGTGTTCAAGGACGCGGTGGCTTGGGAAGAGGAGGAGGTTCTGACCCAGGCCGGGCGGCCTTTTACCGTTTTCACCCCTTACTCGAAAGCCTGGAAAGCGCGAACGCTTCCGGCGCCGCGCCCGCGTCTGGCGGCGGGCCGGGCCCCTCGCCTGACGGAGCGATTCACCGCCGCGGCTTCCGGAGCGCTCGACGCGGGTGAGTTTGGGCATTCCTCCTCGCAGAGCGTTCCTCCGGCGGGCGAGCACGCTGCCTTGGAAACGCTCAACCGGTTTCTGGCCGGTCCGGTGTTCCAGTATGCCAGCCGGCGGGACTTTCCGGCGGCGGAAGGAACCTCCGGGCTTTCGATTCACCTGCGTTGTGGAACGATCGGCATCCGCCACGTCTATGCCCGGCTTAAGGCTGCGCGCGAGAACGGGGAGGCCGAGCGTCAGCGTCAGTGCGATGTGTGGCTGAACGAACTGATCTGGCGCGAGTTTTATCAGCAGATTCTGGTGAACTTTCCCCACGTGGCCAAGGGCGCGTTTCGGCCGGAATACGATCGCTTGGAATGGAGCGGGACGGACGAGCAATTCGAGGCCTGGTGCGCAGGGCGGACCGGTTTTCCGATCGTCGATGCGGCCATGCGCTGCCTGAACGCCACCGGAACGATGCACAATCGGCTGCGCATGATTGTGGCGATGTTTCTCACCAAGGACCTGCTCATCGACTGGCGCCGCGGTGAACGCTATTTCATGCAGCAGTTGGTCGATGGCGACATGGCGGCGAACAATGGCGGGTGGCAGTGGAGCGCCGGGACTGGCACCGACGCGGCGCCTTACTTTCGGATTTTCAATCCGGTGTCGCAGGCGGAGAAGTTCGATCCCGACGGAGCATTTGTTCGTCGTTGGATTCCGGAGCTCGCGCACGCCGGTGCTGATCTGATTCACGCGCCATGGGACAGTCCGCTGGCGGGGTATAGGCGCGGCTATCCGCAGCGAGTCGTGTTGCACGAGGAACAAAGGCCCAAGTGTCTCGCCATGTTCAAAGCCGTGAAGGGATGACGGGCAGGGAGGAAGCCCGAAATCCGAAGGACGAAAACCGAAAGGGATCGGCGAGTCGGGCGCACCGGGCGGTCCGAGGGGCAACCGCCGGCGGGCCCGTTCGTGCCGTCGGCGCCGGGCCGCCCTTGGCATTTCAAATTGCGAATTTCCCTCGTTGCATTTCCACGCTGCCCCCAGCCTTCTTCAAGCCGGATGCGCGACGGGTTGCCCGGGAGTTGCTGGGACATTGGCTGGTGCGATCGACTCGCGAGGGAATGGCCGCGGGGCTGATCGTTGAGACGGAGGCGTACCTGCACGACGACCCGGCCTGCCACGCTTTTCGTGGGGCGACTCGTCGCAATCGTTCGATGTTTGGTCCGCCCGGCCGGGCCTATGTCTATTTCATCTACGGCAACCACTGGTGTTTCAACGCGGTTTGCCAGCCGGAAGGCATCGGGGAAGCGGTTTTGATTCGTGCGATCGAACCGTCGGTCGGCGCAGAACAAATGTCGATGCGGCGCCCGGGGCGAGGTCTCATCGAATTGACCAACGGCCCGGCCAAGCTCTGTCAGGCCTTGTCGATTGACCGGGAACTCGACGGCGTGGATCTGACTTCATCAGGTTCGTCGGTTTATTTCGCGGAGAATCCGGAGCGGGCGTTGGCGCTGGCGGAGCGGGGGCCGATTGTGACCACGACGCGGATTGGCATTCGGCAGGCCGCCGATCAGCTGTTGCGATTTCACCTGGAACGGAGCCCGTGGGTCTCGCGC
The DNA here is from genome assembly GCA_044230345.1 of Limisphaerales bacterium. Classification (GTDB taxonomy): domain Bacteria; phylum Verrucomicrobiota; class Verrucomicrobiia; order Limisphaerales; family JADJPG01; genus JBGARF01. Next base: position 17,218 of record JBGARF010000048.1, on the reverse strand, counting down.
CGGTAGGGCGGGCGCTCCGGCCTTTGCGTGACGGGTTGCGGAGCGGTCAGACCGTCGCCCGCCGTTGAAGAATGTCGTCACCGTATTTTCGCGGCGCGCAGCGGAGTGCGCGCCCTGCCTGAGCATGAAACATCCGGGCTGATCGCAAATTGCGAGTTTGAAATCGCAAATGATGCGTGCCTTCAGGCGCGATTCCCGTCATGCTCGCGACATGATTTCTCGAGCGCGTTCAGAAGCGTTGTTTGCGGAAGCGTTGAATTGCATTCCCGGCGGGGTGAACTCGCCGGTGCGCGCCTTTCGGGCGGTGGGCGGCCAGCCATTTTTCGTGGATCGCGCGGCCGGAGCGCGGGTCTGGGACGTCGACGGAAATGAGATCATCGACTACGTGGGCACCTGGGGCCCGGCGGTGCTGGGTCATGCGCATCCGAAGATCATTGCGGCGGTCAAGAGCGCGGCTGATCGCGGGACCAGCTTCGGCATTCCCAATCCGTTTGAGGTGACGATGGCCAAAGCCATCCTGCGCCTGGTGCCGTCGGTGAAGAAAGTGCGGGTGTGCAGTTCCGGGACTGAGGCCTGCATGAGCGCCATCCGTCTCGCCCGCGGGTTCACGCGTCGCGACAAGATCGTTAAATTTGACGGCTGCTATCATGGGCACGCGGATTCGCTCCTGGTGAAAGCGGGGTCGGGCGCGTTGACGTTTGGGCATCCGGACAGTGCCGGCGTGCCGGCGGACTTTGCGCGTCACACTTTGGTGGCTCCGTTCAACGATCTCGACGCCGTGCGCGCGCTCTTCGCGGCCAACCCCGGCCAGATCGCCGGAGTCATCCTGGAGCCGGTTCCGGGCAATGCCGGCCTGTATCTGCCGAAGCCTGGCTATCTCGAAGGCTTGCGGGAGCTCACCGCGGCGAATGGGACGGTGCTGATTTTCGACGAGGTGATGACCGGGTTTCGGCTGGCGCCGGGCGGGGCGCAGGAACGATTTGGCATCACGCCCGACCTGAGTTGCTTCGGAAAGATTATCGGAGGCGGCCTTCCGGTCGGTGCCTTCGGTGGGCGGGCTGACATCATGGATCATTTGGCGCCCTTGGGTCCGGTGTATCAGGCGGGCACGCTGAGCGGAAACCCGCTCGCCATGGCGGCGGGCATCGCGGCGCTCGAGGAACTGGAGGCGACGAAGGCGTGGACGGTGCTCGAACAGCGCGGCGCTGCGTTGGAAGCGGGATTGCGGGAGGCGGCCAAGGGCGCCGGCATTCCGGTCACCTTCAATCGTTGCGGTTCAATGTTCTGCGGCTACTTCACCAGTCAGCCTGTTCACAATCTGGCGGACGCGATGTCGAGCGACCGCGAGCGGTTCAAAAAATTCTTCCACGGCATGCTGGCGGAGGGAGTTTACCTGGCTCCGTCCCAGTTCGAGGCAGGGTTCATCTCCACGGCGCATTCGCCCGCGGATATTGAACAAACGGTGCAGGCAGCGGCGCGGGTGATGCGAACGTTGTAAACCCATGTGGTCACGTCCTCGACTGCTGGGAGTAGCGGTGCTCTGCCTGGCAGTCGGGCTTATTGCGCTGACGTTGTGGCGGCAGCGTGAGCCGGATCTGTTGGGGCATCCGGTCAGCTATTGGGTCTTGGGCTGGCGCCATGCGCACACCGAAACGCCGGACTCGGTTGCGGCCGCGCACGCGGCCATGGACGCGTCCCATGTTCGCTGGTTGCGACGGCAGCTCGACTGGCGTCCTTCGTTGCTCCGAGAATTGATCGCCTCGTTCTTATATCGCCTTGGCTTTTCGGTGTCTTCCCAAAGCAGCGACGATTATCGCGAACAAGCGGCGACGGCATTGGGTCGCTTGGGGGATCGGGCGCGCGAGGCCATTGACGACCTCGAGGCGATGAGCAAGACCACCATCGAACCCCGCAGTTTTCAGGCGAAGGCGGCGGCCCGCGCAGCGCTGGTTCTGCTCGGGGAAGAGTCGTCCGAGCGGATCGTCAGTCAGGCGAGAAATCCAACGTCTGTCGATTGGTATTCTGCCGCCGACATACTGGCCCGGCTCCCGACGCATCGAAAGGAAGCGCTCGAGATTTTCGCCGACATCATGCACAGCACCAATGCCACTGGTGTTCGCTGTCGTTCGATTCAGCTCTATCGCGTCTGCCAGCCGCCGGTGGCCGAAGCGGTCTCCAATCTGTGCCGGACGTTGGACGATCGCGCGATGCGGGTTAATTCCTTGGCCCAGCTGGGCATGCTGGGACCCGCGGCTGGTGCGGCCACCCAGAAGGTGGCGCAGATTTTCGCGGATCCCGATCCGCACATTCGTTGGTTCGCCACCAATGCGCTGCGTCGTTTGACCGGTCCAACGCCCGGTCCAACGCCCGGGCTGGCGCCGGCTTCGGGCGTTCGTTAGACTCGTCCGCATGTCACGAATCCTGGCACTTGACCACGGCACCAAACGGATCGGGGTCGCCATCACCGACGAGTTGAAGATGATCGCGCAACCACTGGAGTTCATTCCGGCCGAACCGCTGGACGCCGCCTTTCAGCGCCTTCAAGCCATCCTCGCGGAGAAACCTTCCGAGCTAATCCTGGTGGGAATGCCGCGCAACATGGACGGCACCTACGGTCCGGCGGCGGAAAAAGTGCGCGCCTTCATCGAGCAGCTGAAGCAGGTCACCACGGTGCCCGTGCGGACCTGGGACGAGCGTTTAACCTCGACCCAGGCCAATCGCGTGATGGTCCAGGGCAATGTGCGCCGCGATCAGCGCAAGGAGAAGGTCGATGCCGTGGCTGCGGCCATCCTGCTGCAAAGCTATTTGGAGGCCACGGCCTGAAGTCTCGGCGAGTCATGAACAGCCGGAAACCGCGGATGGACTGGATGGACTCAGACGGGCGGGTCTGTGGATACCAACTGTTCAAACACACGTTGAGCAGCCCGGGAGGCGACCTTCCGCGTTTATCTGGGTTCATCGGCGGTTGAAACATTTCACTCTGTTTAGGTTTGTTTCATGTCTGTCACGAACACCAAGTATCGCCTGACCATTGCCTATGACGGCACCGGCTATGAGGGGTGGCAGGTGCAGAAGATCGGCACTGGAGTGCAGGAGAAGATCGAGGCGGCCTTGGGGAAACTGTTTCCGAGCGCGCCGCGGGTGCATGGTTCCAGCCGGACGGATACGGGTGTGCATGCGATGGGCATGGTGGCGCACTTTGAGGTGACGGCAGCTGAAGCTCAGATGACACCGGCCAAGCTGCTGCTCGCGATCAACGCGTGGTTGCCGGAGGACATCCGGGTGCTCGCTGCGGCCCGGGCGCGGCCGGAGTTTCACGCGCGATTTGATGCGAAGGGAAAGCAGTATCGGTACTTGATTTGGAATCATCCCGCGATGAACCCGCTCCTGCGCACGCAAGCGTGGCATGTGAAGCGCGAACTCGATCTGGCGGCGATGCGCCAGGCCGCGAAGGCCTTTGTCGGGCGGCATGATTTCCGATCGTTTCGGGCCAACCCGACCTACGACACCGACTCCACCGTGCGCACCCTGCGCCGCTGTGATGTGAAAAAGTCCGGTTCGCTGCTCACCGTGGTGATCGAGGGAGACGGGTTCCTTTACAAGATGTGCCGCGGCATAGCGGGGACGCTGGTGCAGGTGGGCGAAGGCAAGATCGACGCGGGCGAAATTCGGACAATCTTGGAACATCGCGATCGGCGGGTGGCGGGCATGACGGCGCCGGCGTGCGGCTTGGTCTTGTGGAAGGTTTACTACCGAACTCGGCGCGAATCGCGACACCTGACACCCGACACCCGACACCCGACACCTGACACCTGACACCTGACACCTGACACCTGACACCTGACACCTGAACCGATGCACATTGTTTTGCTGCAACCGGAGATTCCGCCGAACACGGGCAACGTCGCCCGGTTGTGTGCGGCGACGCGAACGACCCTGCACTTGATTGAACCGTTTGGGTTCGCGTTGGATGACAAACAATTGAAACGGGCGGGCATGGACTATTGGCGGCAGGTAACGTGGCATCGCTGGGCGAACTGGGTTGAGTTTCGCGCGGCCCAACCGGCCGGAGCGCACCTGTGGTTCGTGGAATCGGGAGGGCCGCGGACCTATGCGGAGGTGAAGTACGGGGTGGATGATTACCTCGTGTTCGGCCGGGAGACCGCTGGATTGCCGGCAGTGCTGCTGGAGGGAGCTCGCGATCATTGGTTGCGCATCCCGATGTTCAACGGGGAAGCGCGATCGCTCAATCTTTCAAACTGCGTCGCCCTCGTGCTCTACGAGGCGCTGCGGCAACACGGTTTTCCGGGGGCGATCGACACCCCGTCGGCCCCGGCGAGTTGAGTCGTTCCGGCTCATCGGAGTGAATGCGTCGTCTTCCCGGCCGTCTTTGATTCGTGACTCCAGCGTTCAGGTTTGGTCGTGGATTGGCGTGGGCGGCCCGTCGTGGGACGATCGGGCTGGTCGCCGCTGGTTCGATCATGGCCTTGGATCTTCCGGCGGCAGTACCCAAGCCCACCGTCGAAGGCCGAGCCATGGAGATTCTCCAGGCCAACTGCTTCTCATGCCACAGCGAGGAAAAGAAGAAGGGCGGCCTGAGCCTGACGTCGGCGTCGGCGCTGGCGCGCGGGGGAGATGAGGGGCCCGTCGTCGTGGCGGGAAAACCCGCGGCCAGTCGTTTATTTCAGTCGCTGGCGCCGGAGGCGGACCCGCATATGCCGCCGAAGAAACAGCTGGCGCGGGAGGATATTTCGGCCATTGAGCGCTGGATCAAGGCGGGTGCAAAATGGGATGCGCGCGCGTTTCTGGCGGCGGAAGAGAGGATTGATGCGGTCCAGATTCAGCCGTTGCCGGCGTCGTATCGCCCGGTCATGGCCCTGGCGTGGTCGCCGAATGATGAACGTCTCGCGTGTGGGCATGGCGAACAGATCACGATCCTGGACACCAAGTCCACCAACATCAGCGTGGTCACGACGATGTCCGGGCACACGGAGGGCGTGCAGTCGCTGGCGTGGAGTGCCGACGGGCAATTGCTCGCTTCCGGCGGTTTTCGAACGTTGACCCTGCGAGACGCGGGCACGGGGCAGGTGCGGTGGAGTCTGACCAATGGTCTGGCCGGGCGAATCACTGGTCTGGCTTTTGTGCCGGGCCGGGACTTTTTGGTGGCGGCCGACAGCGTTGTGGGGCAGCGCGGGGTGCTGCGGTTGCTGGATCCTGGGAGCGGGACGGTGACCAATTCCTGGCTGGCCCATGGAGATTCCATCCTTGGGTTGGACATCAGCGCGGACGGGCGTCGAATGGTCACGGCCGGGGGCGACAAGCTGATCAAAGTTTGGCAGTGGGATCGTCGCGGGGAGTTTGCCCGGCTGGAGGGGCATGGCGCGGCCGTGCTCGGCGTCGCTTTCAATTCCAACGCCACCCAAGTGGTCAGCGCCTCGGCGGACAAGGAGCTGAAAGTTTGGGATATAGAAACCCGGGAAAAGCTGATCAACCTGGGCCACCACAGTGCGGCGGTCACGGCGGTGCTTTGGGTGACGAATGGCGCATCCGTTCTGGCGGCGACGGAGGCGGGCGGTGTGTTTCGCTACACGGATTTGAAGACGCATTCCGGCGAGCAAAGCTCCTCGAGCGGAAACGAAAGCAAGGTGGCCGATGCCGGTGGTGTCGTCTTTGCGCTGGCGGCCAATCGTGCTGGCCGCCTGATCGCGGCGGGTGGCAGCGACGGAACGATCGCGGTGTGGGCCAAAAACGGCAAAGTGCAGCGGAAGTTTTCGCGGGCGGAGTTGGAAGGAGAGAGGGTTGCGGCCCAGTTTGCGAAAGCGCAGCCGGAGGGGGGCAAGAGCGAGAGTGGCAGCAAGAACAAGGATGAGAGCAAGAGCAAGCGCAAGGAGGAGGAGCAGTCGAAGGCGAAGGTGGGGACTGAGCCGCTGAGTTTTGTGCGGGACGTATTGCCGGTCTTGAGCAAAGCCGGGTGCAATGCGGGCGCCTGTCACGCGAAGCCAGAAGGTCAGAACGGGTTCAAGCTTTCGGTATTTTCGTACGATCCGAAGGCGGACTACGGCGAGATCGTGAATGAGGCCCGTGGGCGGCGGATTTTTCCGAGCGCGCCCGACGAAAGTTTGATGCTTAAGAAAGCCACGCTGAGCATTCCGCACGAGGGAGGCGAACGATTCAAGCGAGGCTCGGAGGCGCACACCCTTCTGGTGCGCTGGATTCGGGAAGGCATGACATTTCAGCCGACGAACGAGCCGGCGCTGGTGCGCATTGAGGCGACTCCGGCGGGCGGTCGCTATCGCAAGGGAGCGAAGCAAAAGGTGCAGGTCACAGCGCACTACGCAGACGGTTCGAAACGCGATGTCACGCGCCTGGCATCCTTTGATTCGCAGGACAAGGAAGTCGCGACCGTGGACGAGTTTGGTCAGGTCAAGATCGGGCGACTGACCGGACAGGGGGTCATCATCGCCCGTTTCATGGGCTTCGTGGCTGACTCGAAGATCACCGTGCCGGCGGAGAAGCTGCTCCCGGATTCGAAATACGCCGCGCTGCCCGTTCACAACCTCATTGATGAACAGGCCTACGCCCATTTCAAGCAGCTGGGTTTGTATCCATCCGAGCCGTGCACCGATGCCGAGTTCCTCCGGCGCGCTTCCTTGGATACGATTGGTGTATTGCCCACGCCCGCTGAGGTTCGGGAGTTTGTCGGCGAGCCCGTCTCTCCGACGAACACTGCTCCGGCGGCCGAGGCCGGGAAGCGAAGCCAGGCCGTTGTGGATCGGGCCAAACGCCGGGCGTTGATTGACCGTTTGTTGTCCCGTCCTGCCTACGCCGACTATTGGGCGAACAGGTTTGCGGATCTGCTCCGTCCCAACCCCGATCGCGTGGGGGTAAAGAGCATCTTTACGCTCGATCAATGGCTGCGAGAAAGTTTCCGAGAGAACAAGCCTTACGATCAGTTTGTCCGCGAGATCCTGACTGCCGAGGGGAGCAATCATCGCGACGGCCCGGCGGTCATTTATCGCGATCGGCGTGAGCCCTCGGACCTCACCACCATGTTCAGTCAGCTCTTTCTCGGCGTGCGGTTCGAGTGCGCCCGGTGTCATCATCATCCCAATGAAAAATGGAGCCAGGACGACTTCTATCAGTTTGCCGCGTTCTTTGGTCCGGTGAAACAGAAGGGGGCGGGGCTGTCGCCACCGATCTCGGCCGGCACCGAGACGTTCTATTTTGCGCCGGGCGGCGCGGTGAAACATCCGATCTCCGGAGCGACCATGATTCCCAAGCCGCCTGACGGCCCGGCGCCGGCCCTGGCTGAGACCGCCGATCCGCGGCAGGCGCTGGTGCAATGGCTCACCGCCCAGGACAATCCGTTCTTTGCCCGGGCCATTGTGAATCGCGTCTGGGCGAACTTCTTCGGCCGCGGCTTGGTTGAGCCCGTCGACGATTTCCGCATCTCGAACCCGTGTGTGAATCCCGCGTTGTTGGATGCGCTGGCCCGTGACTTCGCCACCCATGGCTACGACCTCAAACATCTGATGCGAACGATTCTGGATTCGCGGATTTATCAGCTCAGCTCGGAGCCGAATGCCAGCAACCTGGCGGACACCCGCAATTTCTCTCGGTCATATCGGCGCCGACTTCCGGCGGAAGTGCTGTTGGATGCGGTCAATGACGTGACGGGTGCATCGGACGCGAGCAGTGCGTTGCCGGCGGGATCGAGGGCCATGCAGATGTGGAGTTACAAGATTGGTTCGCAGTTTTTGGACGCGTTCGGCCGGCCCAATTCGAGCAGCGATTGTCCTTGTGATCGCGACTTGCGGACGAGCGTGGTGCAATCGCTGCACCTGATGCACTCGCGCGATCTGCAGGGCAAGCTGGCGGGGGAGAAGGGCCGGGTCCGGGCTTTGGTGGCCAGCCCGAGAACGCCGGAGGAGATCGTGACGGAGTTATACCTGCTCACGCTGAATCGGTATCCGACTTCGACGGAATTGCCGGCGGCGGTGGCGGCATTTGGCGCGAAGGAGGCGACCCGGCAGACGGCGACCGAGGATGTGTTGTGGGCGTTGCTGAACTCGGCCGAGTTCGTCTTCAACCATTGATTTCCCATTGAAGCCGGGCCCCGCCCGGCTCGTCTGAAAAGCGTGTCCCAATTGACTCATAACTGTGCCGGAATGCCCCGCCGGGATTTTCTCCAGCTTGGCCTGGGCGGCGCGCTGGGTCTTGGTTTTAGCGATCTGCTACGGCTCCGCGCGGGGGCTGCGCCCATCAAGTCGAGCGCGCCCAATGTTGGCGGGCTGAAGGCTGGGCGGGACGTCAATTGCATTCTGGTCTGGCTGGACGGCGGGCCCTCCCACTACGAGACCTTCGATCCGAAGCCGGATGCGCCGTCGGAGATTCGGGGCGAGTTCAAGGCCATCCCGACCAAAGTTCCCGGGATGCAATTCAGCGAAGTGGTGCCGAAGCTGGCGGGCATCTCGGATCGGCTGTCGATCGTGCGGTCGATTTGCCACAAGGATCCCAATCATGGCGGGGGCAATCACTACATGATGACCGGCGCACCGACGCCGGTGCCGGTGGCGTGCGGCGCATTCGTGACCTTTCATCCGTCCTTCGGTTCGATGGTGTCCTACGATCGCGGGATCCGGAACGGGCTGCCGGCCTACATGTCGATCCCGGAGGTGTCCCGCAGCGGTGGCCCGAATTTTCTGGGCGGTCAGCATGCGCCTTTCGTCATTGGCGGCAGCCCCAACGCCAAGGGATTTCAAGTGCGCGACGTGGTTTTGCCCCAGGGGATCAGTGAAGGGCGGGCGGCATCCCGGCGCGAGTTGCGGGCGACGCTCGACGGGATGAAGCGATATCACGACAAGCTGGCGGACGATCCGGCGGTGACCTTCGATCAATACTACCGGCAGGGCGTGGATTTGGTTCTGTCGCCGCAAGCGCAGGCGGCGTTTGATCTGGGCCGCGAAAAGGAAAATGTCCGCGAGGCGTACGGCCGGAATGATTTCGGGCAGCGCTTGCTGCTCGCGCGGCGCCTGGTCGAGGTGGGAGTCTCGTTCATCACCGTCTACAACGGTGGCTGGGATCATCACACGAAGATTTTTGATGCGTTCAAGGGGGACAAACTCAAGCAGGTTGATCAGGGCATGGCGGCGTTGGTGACTGACCTTGGCGAGCGCGGGTTGCTGGATAAGACGTTGGTCGTGATGCTGGGCGAGTTTGGGCGCACGCCGAAGGTGAACAAGGATGCGGGTCGGGATCACTGGCCGCATGCGATGTCCGTGCTGATGGCCGGGGCCGGCTGTCCGGGCGGCGCCATCATCGGCGCAACTGACGCCCGTGGGTATCATGCTTCGGAGAACGTCTATCGGCCGGAGGATTTTGCCGCATCGCTCTACACCAAGATGGGCATCGACCACGCCCAGGTCCTGCACACCAATACCGGTCGTCCTGCGCAATTGGTCAGCAACGGCCGGCTGATCAAGGAGCTGTTTGGATAGCGAGCCGAATGCGGGGCGGCGTCATCCGATCCGAACTTGTGGCGACGGGCTCATGATCGCTGAAATGTTCCGCCATCCCTGGCCCAACCCAACGGCGAGACCATGCTTCCCATTCCTCCCGCCGGGCGGAAGAGGGCGCATCTCAGAGGTGGTTCGGAGCAGATGCGAGAGGCGGGACAAATCCGGGCTCCGATGCTGGGCGTTCGTTGCGCTGCTCCTCGGGTTCTTTCCCTTGCACGCCGCAGTTCCTGCGGTCGAACACTTCTTCCCGGTGGCCGCTCAACGTGGAACCACCAACTCGGTGGTGGCGGTGGGTAAAATTGATCCGTGGCCGGCCCAGGTTTGGGTGGATGTGCCGGGCCTCAGATTCGTTGCTTCCACCAACAAGGGCGAGTTCACCGTGGAAGTGGAGGCGTCCGCTCCGGAAGGCGCGCACTGGGTTCGCGTCTACAACGACGAAGGAGCTTCACGTCCCAGATGTTTCATCATCGAGTCGAGAGTGCAGACCCGGGAAGCGGAGCCGAACGACGAATTCCGTTCGCCGCAGAAGATCGAGTCATTGCCGGCCGCGATCAATGGACGGTTGGAGAAATCCGGCGACGTGGATTCGTACGGGATCGAGTTGAGCGCCGGCCAGACGTTGATCGCGAGCGTAGACGCCTACGTGTTGGAGAGCCCCCTTGATGCCGTTCTACGGGTGACCGATGCGAACGGCGTGCAGGTGGCGTGGAATCACGACGGGCGCACCCTTGACCCTTTCCTCACGTACACGGCGGCAGCGGCGGGTCGCTACGTCGTCCAAGTGATGGGATTTCCGCATCCGGCGACATCGGAGATTCGTTTTCATGGCAGTGACAAGTGCGTTTATCGGCTGCGGCTCGATGCGGGACCTTATGTGGGATACACCCTGCCTCTGGGCGCTCGGCGCGGGAGGGATAGCCGGTTGCGCCTCGCCGGCTGGAATCTTCCGGCGAAGCTTGCGGCTGAACAGAATTTCAACGGGGCGCCATCAGCATTCGATCCGCGCTACGGAATGTTTCGATTGCCGTCGATCGACAACGTGGTCCGCATTCCGCTCGGTGACGGGCCGGAAATTCTGGAACAGGAGCCGAACAATCTTTCGTCGGAAGCCAACGCTTTCGAGCTTCCGGGCGCAGCGACGGGCTGTGTGTCGCGGGGGGACGATGTGGATCGTTTCCAATTCACCGCGCGAAAAGGCGAGCGTCTGCAATGGAATGTGCAGGCGGTGAGCTTGGGGTTTCCGGTTGACGCATGGCTCAAGATCGAAAACTCGAATGGCGTCCAGGTGGCGCGCAGTGAAGGTGGCAACGGGCAGGATCCGGAGTTGTCCTGGACGCCGGGCCACGATGGCACCTTCCAGGCCGTGGTCGGCAGCCTGGTGCATCGAGGGGGCAGCAATCATTGGTATCGGCTGAGCGCGTTCCGTCCGGGCCCCGACTACAAGGTCAGCGCGGCCGGTGAGAGTTTCGTGTTCAAGGCCGGGTCGACGAACGAGGTGAAGGTCACGGTGAGCCGACAGGATGGATTCACCAATCAGCTCACCGTTCGGGTGGAAGGTTGGCCGGAGAGCGTGGCGGCGGGAGCCGTCGAGGTGCCGGAGAAGGGCGGCGAGGTGACATTGCGCGCCGTGGTGGCCACCAATGCCGTTGCGTTTGGCGGGCCGTTTCGAATTGTGGCTGTGGCCGAGGCCGGGACCAATGCGAACCCAGGTTTGAAGCGGGCCGCCCAGTTCGCCTACGTCAGCACCAGTGAAAATAATGGTGTTCCCGGAGGATTTAGGGAGTTGCTCCGGCCGTTCACCGAACAGCTTTGGCTGACCATCCGACCGGCGGAGCCGAAGAAAGCCGACGAGAAAAAGGCGAAGTGAAAGTCCGGCGTCAGCGGCGGCTCGTTCCATCAAGTTGAAAGCGGACGGGCACTTCGATCTCCGATTCGATCGCGACTTCGCCGTCCCGTGCCGGCTCGAACTCCCAGGTGCGAACGGCATTTGCGGCCGCCTGATCGAGGCCTGGAAATCCCGACGTCGTGTGCACGCGAACAGTGGAGGCTCGGCCTTGTGCGGTTACGGTCACGAGCAGCAGGACGGTACCTTCCTGGCGTCGCCTTCGCGCCAGCGCCGGGTAGGGCGGCTCCGGATTGCGTCGGTAGAGCGGAGCGGCCCGACGCGACCGTAGACCGGCTGATGGCTTCTGCGGCGATGACTGTGCGCTGACGTTGGATGGTTCCCCACTGGGAGGCAACGCGATGGTTTGAGGCGACGACGGCGCGGTCGGTAGGGGTGAACGTAGAGGAATTGGTGCCACGGTCGGTTCCTGTGGCAGCGGGGTTGGCGCGCGCTCAGGTTCTGGTTTGGGTGGCGTTGGAGAAATGGGTGTCGGTTCAACCGTGGCGATCGGTTCTGGTTCCGGGGCGGCGGGAGCAGTTGAGGGAGTGGACTCGGCTTTGGGTTCGGGCGTGGGGGGCTGGTCCGCGAGTTGCGGCTGAACTTGCTCCGACGGGGCGGGGGTTTCGAGCGCAGGATTCTGCTCCGTTGCGGCGGTGGCGAGGGCGGCCTCGGAAGCGTCGGTGGACTCCATGAAGACGACCTCGATGAAACGCTCCCGCTCGGGCGCCAGGGTGGGGGCCGCATGATGATAGCAGGTCATGCCGATGCCGAGGGCTGCGTGCACCAGCAGCGAGATAGCCAAACCCGTGCGGAGAGTTGGGGTCAGCAATGGGGGGCTTGAGGCGAGCATGGCTTGGGGACCGGGTTCGGCCGATGGCAGCGTTTAAAAGCGGGCGGTCAAGGCGACCCGGAACGAGATGGGATCCACCGGGTGAGAGTGCCGGTCGAGGTAGCCACCGTCGTCGGGGCCGGCCGGTTCGCCCGCCAAGCGGGACGCATAGAGATAGTCGATCTCGCTGTCGTTGCGATCGAGGAGGTTGAACACTTCGGCGGCGATCGTCCAAGTGCGGCTGAAGCGGTAGCCGGCGCGGGCGCTGACCAGCATCGTTTCGCCTGAGCGGACGCGGTCATCCTCGACCAGGGGGCGTGGGCCGAAGTAACGCAGGCGCAGGCCACCGAAGAACCCGTGATCGCCGGGTGGTTGCACCGTGACGCCGGCGGCAATCACCGTTTCGATCGCGCCCGGAATGTGGTCTCCGGCAGGGTCGCGATCGCGAAACTCGGCGTGCGAAAAGGAGAAGTCCGCGTCGAACGTCAGCCAGGGCAAGGGGGTGTAGTAGTTGGCGAACTCAACGCCATAGCGCCGGCTCGGCCGGCTGGCTTCGGTGCTGCCGGCGTCTCCGACGAAGAGCAGTTCTGAGTCGAGGTCGAGCCACCAGAGTGAGACTGTGCTTTGCAGCCCGGGCAGCGCCGTCGTGCGCACGCCGAGCTCGGCCCCGTAGCTGCGCACCAGGGGATCGACGGGACGCACGGGATCGCCCGTGACCGGATCCACCCGCGTGGTGGCGCCGCGTCCGTCGTTGCTGTGGAAGCCCAAACCGCCACTCAGGTAGAACTCCGTCCGAGCCCAAGGTCCAAACGTCAGGCTGCCTTTCGGGCTGACCAACGCGTCATCCTCCTGCCCGGAGTTGACCGGTTGCCGGTTGTCGACGTCGAAGTGATAGTAATCCGCGCGCACGCCCACCGTGGACCTGAACTTCTCGCTCCACTGCACCTTGTTCTCGAACCACGGTGACACGCTGGTCTCCCAAACCTGGTCCGCGCGAGTGACGGCGTTGATGGTTCCTCCATTGTAGTCGGATTTGGCGACGGGACGGCGATCGGCGGTTTGATAGAGGCCGTTGCGAATGGAATCACTGCGCAGTTGGAGGCCGACGGTGTTCTCCATGTCGCATTCGAACAGCCGGCCAAACCAGGTTTGGCTCAGCTGAGTACCGCCCGTCCACCGGCGGTCGCGTTGTTCAAACTGATCGCCTTGTGGGCTGGCGAGGACGTAGGTGAAGTCGCTGAACAGATCGAGGTCATAGTAGAAGCCGTAAGCGGCCAGCTTTGTGGCGGACTGGTCGGTGGTTCGATGCCATTCCGCGCTCAAGCTGTAACGTTGCGAATCGCCGCCGGAATCGGGATTCAACGAGTCAAACCGTCCGAAGCCGGGAGCGCTGAGGGCGCGAGCCGCAATCTGATCCGTCGCGTCCCACCGCCCCTTTGAGCCCAGGGCGGTCAGACTCCAGCCGGTCGCGCCCGTCTCCTGGCTGTAACGGAGTGTGCCGTTGAGGCGTTGATAGTCGTCCGGATGCCGCCAGGGTCCGTCATTGTGATAGACCTCAAGCCCGTAGAGCAGTTGACCAGGGCCGAGTTGCGGTGAGGAGGCGAAGACGCCGCGCGCATAGCCAAAGCTGCCCCCTTCCAATTGGGCGAGGCTTTGGGGCAACACCCGGAAGAGCTGCAGGTCGGCCGCTCCCGCGGACGAGAAATCACCGCTCTCCGCGTGGTAAACGCCTTTGCGATAGTTCACCCGCTGGATCAGCTCCGGAATGACGAAATTGAGATCTGTATAGCCCTGGCCATGGCCGTGCGTCGGCAGGTTCACCGGCATTCCGTCGATGCTGGTGGCGAAGTCAGTCCCGTGATCCAGGTTGAAGCCGCGCAGGAAATACTGGTTGGCCTTCCCGGCTCCACTGTGCTGGGTGAGGATCAAACCGGGGACCGTCTCGAGCACCTCGCCGGGGCGGGAGAGGGTTCGACGTTCGATCTGGGTGGCGCCCACCGTTCCTTCGGAGGCGGAAGTGGCCACGCCGACAAGACTGTCCTCGCGGCCTTGCACGACGACCTCGGGCAGACGGGCGGGCGCGATCGCTGGGGTCGACGAGGTCGGTGGGGCTGCGGGATGGTTGGTGGAGGTGGGGGATTGAGCGGAGGCGATGGGCGCAAGAACAAGCGCCAGGCAAACGGCAGGTTGGGTTCGGCGGTTCATACGGAGTGCGGCGTAAAAGGGTTGTTTCGTGTCGTGGAACTCGGCTGGGCGGGGTAGGTCGGCAGCAGTTCCTTGACGCTCATGTTTGCGTCCGGAAACCCGACCTGACTCCAGCGACGAACGCGACGGGGCGTCGTCCGCAATCGGCAACAGCAGGGGAAACAGTGGAACCCATCAAGGTCCGGCCAAAACTCGGACCGCGACGGATCAACCGATTGTCGGGGGAGGTCCGCGGGAGGCAGTCGGAGCGAACCAGAGGGAAGGTAGGTGAAACTCAGGTGGCGGCGTCGCGGTGGCGACGAACCGCCAGGGCGTTAGGAACGTCGGGCTGAGCTCAGGCGTCACCTCGATGCCGCCTTCGACGAGCAACTGGGTCAGGCTGTCGTGCCGATGTTCGAGCGGTTGACGATCGGGGCCGGCATCGGGACTGGCTGGAATCAGCTTCTGAACCAGCCAGCGGACAAGGTCGCTGCTTCGCCCGAATGCGTCGTGAACGTGTGTGAACGACGGGAGCGAATGCTGGACCACCTTCTCCGGCGTGGTCGCGTCCGGTGCCGGCGAACGGAGGGCATTGGGATGAAGGGATGCTGGCCCAGCGTGAAAATGGCGCTCGTGCGGCTCCGGCGGAACTTCCGCCCGGGTGTGCCGGTGGGCGGGGCCGACGCCTCCGTGTTCCCAACGCACGTGCAGCTCCGGGCTCAAGCCAATCATCCCGGCCGCGGCCACGAGAAGGCCCAGGCCAGACGCAACCAGTTGCCGCCACGGTTTCATTCCGGAGGAATTGGCCGGGAAACTACGCGGAAGATGGCGCTGGGTCAAACGAGCAGCGTTGCCGTTTTCGGCGGCGGCTTCCGGCTGGGGCAAGACGATCTTCGCGAATGGCCGTAGGCCCGCCCCCGAAGTCATTTCTGCCCGTCGCGCTTTCGCAGTTGGCGTCATCATCTCTCTCTACGCCGGGGGCGCGAGATTGGATGCAGGGAAAATGGTGGAGGATCGACTGGAAGGCACGCGACGCGGAGATTCGGCCACCTCTCAATCGAACCGCCCGGTGCGTCCACCCTCTCCGCCGCCCTGCGGGGGAGGTGGAGCAGTCCGCCGGTTCATGTCTCGTGGGCAGGTGGAAAAGGAACGGGTGGCTTCCCGTGAACCTGCTTTCCGGAGCGCGGACCTCCGGTCCGCAGCGGGTGGAATCGGCCACGCACGAACGAACCTTCGAGCATCGTCTCCGGCACGCACCGCTGCGGGCTGAAAGCCCGCGGTCCGTCCAGGCCGGCGCTGGTTCATGTCTCGTGGGCAGGTGGAAAAGGAACGGGTGGCTTCCCGTGAACCTGCTTTCCGGAGCGCGGACCTCCGGTCCGCAGCGGGTGGAATCGGCCACGCACGAACGAACCTTCGAGCGTCGTCTCCGGCACGCACCGCTGCGGGCTGGAAGCGCTGGAAGCCCGCGGTCCGTTCAAGCCGCCTCAACCTCCGGGGGCAGTGGTCGGCGAGCCCAGGGCCGCGATGACTTCGTCGGCCACGCTGGATTTCAGCCCGTCGAAAATGCGAACCAGACGCCCGGTGTCGTCCATCACGGCGATGTGGTCGCTGTGAATCATTCCAGCGGGTTGCCCTGCGACCGGTGGTGATTTGGTGGGACCCAGAAAGCTGTTCTCGATCAGTGGATAGAGCACACCCTTTTCGCCGGTGAGGAATAGCCAGCGCACGGGGTCGGCGCCGAAACGATCCGCGAATCGAGCGAGCGAAGCGGGCGTGTCCGAGCGCGGGTCAACCGACAGGGAAACCAGGCGGACATCGGTCCGGTTCGTGGTGCGCCGTTGGATTTCGGCCATATGACGGTTGACCTGCAAGCAGCTGATCCCGCAGCTGGTGAAAACAAAATTCACCACCAGCCACTGGCCCTTCAGGTCTGACCGCCGGATCAATTCACCGTTGCGGTTGGTCAGCGCGAACTCTCCCAGGTGACGAAGCGGAACCTGATTTCTTTCGGCCTCCGCCCGATGACTGCGCATCAGCGTGAGGGTAAAGAACGTCGCAATGACGATCAATCCGAGGGCGACAAAGCCGAGATACAGCTTCTCGTCAGTCGGCACCTTGGAGGAAGGTTTCGGCTCTGCGCTTTCGGATGTAACTGGGCTTCGATCCATTGTCGGCGAATTAAGGTTCAAAACTTGCAAAGACGACTGAGCACTGAGCACTGAGCACTGGCTACTGACCTACCCGCATGGCCTTTTGCAATTCCTCGACGAGTTCAGCTGGTTTCCATTCGTTGTCGTGGAAGATGCGTTGGATGCGGCCGCGGGCGTCAATCACGACGGTGCGCACGTTGTGATTGAACAGAGCGCCTTCCTTCCAGAAGGCAAGCGTGTAGCTGCTGCCGAGGCGGCGGATGTCCTCGGTGGTTCCGGTGGCAAAAGTCCAGTGAGCGGGATTGTGGTGGTAGCTGGCGCCGTAAGTGGAGAGACGGGCCGGGGTGTCGTAGTCGGGGTCGAACGAGATGGAGAGCAGGTGCCAATTGGTGGCGCTGGGGTTGGTTGAAGCGCTTGGCAAGAGGGCGGCTTGCACCGCGGCAAAGTTCTGGTTCATCCGCGGGCAATAGACGGGGAACGGGCAGCGCGTGAAGATGAACGTGAAGGCCAGGGCCTGCCCGCGAAAGTCGGAAAGGCGAAAGGTTTTCCCCAGTTGGTTGGTCAGCGTGCAGTCCGGAGCGGCCTCGCCCGGGACGAGTTCGGCCATTTCCTCCGGATAGGCAGCGGCGGCGTTCGTCCGGGCCGGGGCCGG
>JBGARF010000060.1:0-5637 GCA_044230345.1 Limisphaerales bacterium | reverse complement strand
TGCAGACTCTCCGTTCGAAGCGGAGGATGATTGTAATTTCACCACGGATGCGGAAATGGTGGGTCGCCTCGGATTCGCACCGAGTTCTCGCCGGTTAAGAGCCGGGACTTCACTGTCAAAGTTTGCAACCCAAGCGCGACACGAAGGCGGAGTTGAACCGCCGCGGCGAAGTCTGTGAAGCCTCGCTGGCACCGGGATTTCGCGTCGCGTGAAATGGACAGAGCTGCGGACCCAGGGCTTGCGGGCACGCAGGTCCAGCCTGCTCTGGCTTCCGATCTTGGGTGCGGGAAACAGATTGACGGGCCCGCACTCCTCATTAAGGTCATGGCTTATGCAGTCAAACAGGAAGCCTTTAACTCCGCACACACGGCTACTTGGTAGCGCCCTGGCGATCGTCCTCTTGACCTTTGCCGTTGCCGCGCCCGCCGCCGATACGAAACCTGAACTCCCGGCACCGGGGAAAGACGCGCGCGCGTCGGCGAAGGCGTTCTTCGAAAGGCTCGTCGGCAAATGGGAAGGCGATTGCCGCACTTGGTTCAAGCCGGATGTCCTGGCTGACGAAGCAAAGGTCACCGGCGAAATCACGAACGACTTCAAGGGCCTGTATGTTCGCCACACGTATGCGGGGACAATCCAGGGCAAGCCGCGACACGGCGAGGAACTCCTCGCCTATAACTCCCTGATGCGGGTTTACCAGGTTTCGTGGATTGACGATTTTCACATGCGGACCGGCATCCTTTTCTCAGAGGGCCAGGAGATCGCGAGCGGTTTCAGTGTCCGCGGCGAATACGCCATGAGCCCGACTCAGCCCAAATGGGGATGGCGCACCCAATGAATACGCCATGAGCCCGACTCAGCCCAAATGGGGATGGCGCACCCAATACGAACTGCTGGATGATGACCACCTGACGATCACCGCCTATAACATCATGCCCGATGGCAAGGAAGCGAAAGCCGTCGAGACGGTCTACCGGCGCGTCACAAAATGAGCTCGTGAAGGGCTTGGGAGTCCCGTGCGAGAGTCGCACCTGCCGTTCGGAGATTGGCGGAGATGAGCGCACCTTAGCGGTTGGAAATGGACGGGCATGTCGGTAGCGCGCCGACTATTCCGGTTTGGAAGACCGGCGTGTGTCTCTCAACACTTATGCCCGGAGAAAGAAGGGAAAGCGCGGATCACGCTTGTGAGCTTTCCATTGAGTCCGCCTCAAGTCATTCCTTGCTGACGACTGCCAGATAGGCAGAGGCCGCACGATCCACTACCAGCAGATACACTTCGGTTGCGGTCTCACCGACGCACCTGTAGGTCAGGTCGGCAAGCCCCACGCGGACCTCCCGGTTCGGGGTGAGTTCACCATCTGGGCCGGGCTTCAACCAAGTCAATCCCTCCGGGCTGCAAGCCAGCACGGTGCCGTCCGGGTTCTCGCGCAGCAACCGCAGATTGCGGCTGAAGGTTGCCCGCAAATCTTGCCGCTGATTTCCCGAGCAGAGGCGGTACCCTTCGTAAGGCAGCCCTTCCAGATGCACGATCAGATTACCCGTGCTCGTCTTCAAGGCTGGCGCGCCGGCGCGATCCCACATTTGAGTTTCAGCCGGCCCGCTCACCTCCAGGAGGTCAGTCGCGTTCTTTGCGAAGAAGATGGATTTGCCCGCATCCAGCACTGGACCGACGTGTCGGCTCCACATCGTGAAATTATCTTTCCCATTGTCACGTTCCGCGTAATCCGGCCGTTCGTTCACGTTCATTACCTGCATTTCATGTCGTCGCCGATAATCGCTCTCACGATAAAACGAGCGCGGCTGATCACCGGCAACAAGATCAACATTGGTTTCGGAAACGACCGCCCAGATGACGCGGGGGTGGTTCGCGCGATAGCCGGTGAAATACAACAAAGCGGCAGGTGAATTCGAAAGGCTCAAGGGCGCATAGATCAGCAGCCCGGCGTGATTCCCGGGACTCATTGCGGTCAACCGTTCGTTGAGTCCCAGCGGTTGCCCATCCCGATACGCCTCGAGTTTGCCTTCCTGCGCGACGAGCAGAAAGGCCCCCAACCGGAAGAGCGCCAAGTGCCCGTCAACCCCGAGCGTGCTCGTTCGCGGGACAAAAATGTCGGGCGGCGGATTTCGATCCGGGGTCGCATGCCATAAGCGACTGAAGTGCTGTTGGGCCAACTCGTGCAGATTGGTGCAGGCCACGGCATCCTGCGCATCGTTGAGGAAGGCCCCGCCGCGGGTTTGGGCTGCGCCCACGATTCCACCCGTCGGCCCGGCAAACAGTCTCGTCGTCGGTGGCAGATTGGTCATGCGCCTGCGCAATTGCCCATTGCCATAAGAGTACAAGTCGGCCGTGATGTTGAAACGGTCCCGGGAGACAATCGGCCAGTTCGTGGCCGACAGCCACTGGTTGGTCGCGGAGCGGATCGCCATCATGGACCTCGCCACCACGGGGTTGTCCGAGATCATGCTGAACGTGGGCGTGAAATCGGCGGACGTTCTTTGCACGGTGAACCAAACTTGATTGCTGCCGTCCATCACCGGCTCGCTGACCACGGGAATGAGGTGCTTCACGGTGACCGACGCCGGTTTTCCTTGCAGCCGATATACCCAGAAGTTTTCCTCCTCGCGCCGTGGCGCTCCGTTCGAACTGGCGTGCCCCTCATCCCGCGGTCCCGAGCGGAAGTAAATTCGCCCCTCGTCGTCCACCCCCACCACTTCGCGAATGGACTTGAACTCGTCTGAGCGATCGAGCCATTCCCGTTTTCCACCAGCCATCCGCGCCAAACCAAAGTGGGGATAGAGTACTAAATCCTGGCCGTCGGCCGACTGGAAACACTGAACCGGCCGGCGGAAGAGCGGAGGCACGATGGGTATTGCCGCATAGCCGTTGAAACTGGGCGCTTCCTCGGTTCGCTTGGGTTCGGTGCCGCAATCCGCCAGCAGCGTCAAATGACCTGCCGCGTCCAGCCGGAAGATTCCGAGGCGTGGCTCCCACGACGCGTTCTGGTAAAACATCTCCAGTTCCACAGAGTCAACCCTCCGTTGGCCGGCCAGCCGCGGGCCAGAAATCCAGCGTCCATCGAAATACTGGTAGCCACCCTGCAACAGTGAGGCGACTCGTGCTGGGGCGATTCCCAACTGGCCGGCAGCCGCCGTGTGCAATTCGCTCAAGAACTCCTGGGAACTCCGCTCCAGTTCGGCCACGGCGCCGTTAAGGGCGACGTTGGTGCCGCCGGCAGCATTTGCCTGAACTTCGGAAACCATCCGTTCCGTGCGCTGTTGCATCTCCTGCAGCCAGCGTCCCTGTCCTGGCAGTTCCACGAGCAGCCGAGCGAAGCCCGCCAGCGCATCTGGCGTATAGATGCTGGCGCCCGTCAGCTCCTTAAAGAATTTCTCGCGATCGCCCTCGCGGGCCGCTTGCAAGGCTGACGCCATCACTTCTTCGGGCGGCGGTGCGTCCTTCACGAGCGGTTTGATTTTTTCTCCGATCATCAGCCAGCGCCCATCTTTCAAGCGCAGGGCGGTCTGCATTTCAACCCGGGTCGGTCGATATCGTTCGTCCTCAATTCCGCCGGGTGTTTGCCGGGCAATGCCGATTTCACTCGGCGCCCCATAATGCCCGACAGCGTCGGCCACGAAGACATACTCGTTGTTGCCCGGAAATGCCTTCGCTTCCCGGTAGGGAGCGGGCAGCAGGGGCGGAAAGGAATTTGTCCCACCGGGCAATAGAATTCCGTCCTTCCCGCGCAATCCCCAACCCGCAATCGTACGCACGGCACCGGTCACTTCCAGTTTCGCGGGAACGAGGAAGCGGCGAACACCGCTTCGATCCACGATGGCGCATTCTCGATCTCCGGGGATCCGGCCCGGGGCGACCGCGCCCAGCACGACCTCCTGCTCCGAAAGACCCATGACCTCCGCCCCTTGCACCAAGCGGAATGCGCCATGGTCTTCCGCGTAGCTTTCCAACGCCGCGGCCATATTGGTGGCGGCTGACTGTCCATCCCCCGGCATGGTAAACACCGGACTCCGCTCGCGAGAAAGATACACGCCGGATAGATTGTGCGGCAGCAAGGTGAGGCGCTCCGAACGGGCGAGCCGTTCTTTGAGTTCGCGGGAAATCAATCCGCGAAGTTCGCGTCCACTGATAAAATCATTCGTCGGCGCGGCCGGGCCTCGAAGCGTCGCAAAACAGACCAGCCCCGCCACCGCCAGGAGTCGGCATTTCAGAAGCGATCGAACGCCAGGTTTAATCATGGAAGCAGGAGTTTCTGAATGACCGCCAGGTACGCCTGGCTCTGGCTATCAATCACGGTGACGAACATCTGGTTCGTCGTTTCACCCACCAAGGAGTGAATTTCGCCGCCCAAGTGAAGTTTCGCTTCGCGCCGCACCTTGTATTCTCCGCTTGCGTCGCGCCGCAGCCAGAGCAGGCCTTCCGCGTTGCTGGCCAGAAGATCGCCATCGCCAGTCTCCTCAGACAAGCGCAAGGGACGGAAAAAGGTCTCCACCAGATCGTGCCTCACCTCGCCCGCACACAGCCGATAACCGCTGTAAGCTGGCGCCACCCGCTCGACCAAGAGCTCGCCCGTTCGCATCACCAGCGCCGGCTGACCGGCGTCCCGAATAAAAACAAAATTGGTCTGCCCGGACGATTCCAGGACGAGGTCGTTGTTGCTCGAGAAGATCCGTCCTGTTGACAGACTCGCCACCGGCGACAAATCCGGCCCGGACGGGAAATCGTAGATCGGGGTGTAGCCGGCGAGCAGGCCGATTTGTGCAAAATCCGGTTTCCCGCCGCGGCGCAAGTCCACACCATCCGCCCGCGGATAGGCCCAGATGACCTGGCCCGCGCGGTACGTGTCAACACTGACAATGACCTGGGCCAGTCCCAGACTGGTACGAAGTGGGCCGAGCAACACCGCACCATCGGGGGTGGAATTCATCAGTTCGAGGCGCGTGCGCACTCCGAGCGGACGCCCTTGACGGTAGGCCTCAATGCCCGTCGACTGATTGATCCAAACCACATCATCGCTCCGATAGAACGCGGGATTGGCGGGAACCCAGTAGGACGCGGATTTGCTTCGCAGGAATTGCCGGGGCGGGAGACCTTCCATCGGAGCCGCCTTCAGTAATTCGTCGAACCGGTTGGTTGCCAGTTCATGAAGGTTGGTTGCGATGGTCAAGGCGTGGCCCTGAATCCAGAACGCCGCCGGAACACGGTCACTGCGGGACACGCCGAATACGGCGCCATCGCTACCGTTAAGCAACAACAGATCGGCGGGGACATTTGACTGCACACTCAGGCAACGACCCTGCTGCAGGCAGAACAGCCCAACTGGCTGACCGAAGCCATACTCCCGACGTCGTTCCGGAGCGCCCGAAACGGTAATGTCCATCGGCGGCGACTGTGCTAATTCCTGTGCTGCCACCACTGCCGCTTCGAGATCGGCGAGACTGCCGAGGACATTCGTCGGTTGGTTCCGCTCCGGCAGGTTGGAAACGAACCAGACCCTTTGCTCGCGATCCATGATGGGCCGGCTGTTCACCGGGTAGAGTCGGGCAACAGCGGTGGGCGGGGCGCGAAGTTTTGGCCGATAAACCCAGAAGTCCGATCGCTTGGGTTGCCACGATTGAATATTC
>JBGARF010000026.1:0-173355 GCA_044230345.1 Limisphaerales bacterium | reverse complement strand
GCGTCGCAACGCCTCGAGTTCGCGGTGGGCACGGACACATTGGTGGACTATGCGCGGCTCGAAGTCACCTACTGCGGACCTCAGAGCACGTTGTCTGGCGTCCCGTATTCGTTGAACAACGTGCGACCTGTCCATCGAGGCGATGGCGTCTCCTGGCAAACCGTAAACTCCAACGGACCGCCTCCGACCATCGCTCTGGATATCGGCGGCGCTGATGGATTTCGCTTCAATTTTCCAAGCGTCCTGGACGGGCTTCGCAACTGCAAAACACTTGATCCACTGACCGTCGTCTTCCCCAAGCCGGGCGGCCTGACCGTAACCGCAAGGATTCTCGATATTCCGGTACCCGGGCGACCGTACGAGTCGGTTGTCCTCGAACAGCCCGGGAATCCGATCGGGAAAAAGATTGAAGTCTGGCATGGCGTTCAGCTGGTCAGCCACCATTTCTTTGCCGGGCCTGGTTCCACGGAAGCGGACGTCCCGGGTGATGCGTGCGTCGTCTCGCAGGGTTTTGCGAAAGACCACTACTTCGTGAACTTCGCCAGCCCGCAGTTGATCGTTCTTCCTGGAGCGAGCGCGGCCACGCAGGTCAGCGGAGGCACCGGGCCGGAGTTCACCGGCACCTCAGTGCGCCTATACTTTCGTCCTCCTGTCACTCTCCAAGGACTCGATCTGGCGGCACAGCCGGTGATCACGCTGGGATCGAGCTCGAACACCGCGAGCGTCGGCCAGATTTCACTTCTGCAGGGCGACACCTGGATCGATGGGTTTGGCCTGCAGCAACTCACGATCTCGGACACGATTTACTCCCAAGCCGTCATTGGTGCGCAGCGCAAACCTTACGGCGATTGCATTCGGCTCGCAATTCCTGGCCCCATTGACTGGTCGCTCGAACTCAATGGCGTGACCGATTTCTGCGAGTTCCCGGAATTCGGCGCGCCCAACTGTAACGATGGCTACGTGGATGTGGGCCTGTTCCCGCAGTTCCCCCCGTTTCCCGTTAACACGACGGCCAAAATGGCCAACCTGCGCATCACGCCAACGGCGCTGCCCTTCGATGACTGTCATATCAAATACACCGCGGTGTCATCGATGCTCGGTGAAGAAATCTCCTACAGCCTGACCATCTATCGCGAAGAGGGCGGCCCCATCGGCCTGAGGAATATCTCGGAGGCGAACTTCTCAAAGTGGCCTCTGAGCGTCGAAGGCCGCATGGGGGCGGAGTATTTTTTCGTCGGCCTTCCGGCCCATACGGTGGTCACGGTGGGTGGGCAAGATTACACGGCCAACGGCGTGAGCTTCAACGCCTCGGGTAGCTTCATTGGTCTCGACTTTGCCAACGTCTGCCTGGAGACAACGCTCCAGCAGAAGATGTCGTTCAAGAGTTTTTCCTCGACCGGATCGAATCTGCCGCCCGAGTGCCTCACACTCACCTGTCCGACGAACGTGCTGGTCAACGCCACGAACGAAGCGGGCGCAGTCGTCACGTTCAATCCATCTGGCGCGACGCGTTGCGGGAGCAATGTTGTCGTCACCTGCGCACCGCCGAGCGGCGCGTTCTTCCCGCCGGGCTTGACCGTCGTGCATTGCTCGGCGGTCGACAGTCAGGGGGGGCAGGAAGAGTGCCGGTTTCTGGTGACGGTGAATCCGGCGCTGCAGTTGCGCGCCACGGCGGTTCGCCCCGATTTGCTCGAACTGCGCTGGACCGGGGACGGGGTCGTTGAGTTCACCGAGAGTTTGCTTGGTCCGGCGGCTTGGCGCGCGGTCACCAGTCCGACGGAATCGAATGGCGTGGAACGGTTCATCCGAGTCGCGCCCTCGGGCGATCGCCGATTCTTTCGTCTCCGCTCACTTCCCTGACCCGTCACTAATATGTTGTGCCTATGAAACCTCTTCGACTTTTTCAATTATTTCTCCTGGCGCTGGTGCTCACGCTGCATACTCCCGCGCGCGCTGCGGGAAGCATGTGGTATCCCGCCTTCGCGACGCCGAGGTTGTACTCGGAAGCTCAGGGTCAGTATGAAAGGGAAGCGGTGCTTCCTGACCGAGACGATATTGACATCGACATCGACGATCTCAGTGTTCGAACGAATCGTGAGGTGGCCCAGGTGCTGGTGGTTCCTCCGGGGTCACTTGTGGTTGGGACGAATCCTCATACGGCGCGCGCGTATACCGATTTCGGCCAGAACCACGCCGAGGCGTACTCATTCTTTGACTTCGAAGGATATTCCGAATCGGGGCCAAGGTATTTCGATCGGAGTTTCAATCGCAGCTTTGCGCATTCGTATTGGGTCGATCACTGGACCTTCAGTGGTATCGGGGGTGGGGCAGCGACCGTAGCGTTGTCGGTCAGATTTGATGTGAACATCACCAACCCGTGTCTGGATGCGATTTGTCTGGGCGTCGGAGACCCCGTGTTAACCCAGTCGGAGTTCCGAGATTTGTCGTATACCGTGGAAGCCTATGTTGCTGTTTTCGATCTCGATCAGCTCGATCAGAACAAGCCGCGCAAAATAGCCGCGTTCGATCTTTATCAAAATCGTGGCACTCAGCTTCCTAATCCTGGGCTGACCCCCATTCACACCAACGGCACCTTGTCGTTTGTTCCGGCGACTGGTCATCGCTATGCGGCCGTCGGGTTTCTTGGTCTGACGGCCGAAAGTGGAGCCAATCTGGATGCGTCGCACACGATGTCGCTGGATCAAGTCACGCTGGGTCATGGTCTGCGGCTCCATTCCGTTGCGGCGACCAACACCGGAGCGAAATTCAACGTGGTTGCCGCGACTCGCCTGACGATCAGCCGAACCGGGGGCGATGTCGCATTGTCGTTCCCCACCGCCGCGGGATTCTCGTATCACTTGGAGTGCAAAAACGCGCTGAATGATTCTCCCTGGACGCCACTGACCAGCCGCGCGGGCAACGGCGACACGCAAACCGTGACCGATTCCAGCGCCGGAGGATCAGCGCGCTTCTATCGTCTGCGGGTGGAGTAGGTGGCTGAACTGAAGGCGTCCCTGGCCACCCGCCACTCACCCGTCTTCTGGCTAACTCCGTCCGGCATCTGTCAAGGGTGGGCCCGACTTGCCCATTTGCGAGCTCGGGCTTTGTGGGCGAAAGTTCGCGCGCATTAGATGCAATACCTCGTGAAGACAAGCTTCAGATTCAATGTCCGTGTCGTTGGGGGAGCGCTCCTGCTAGGCGTGACCCCGTTCTTGCTCCAGGCCGCGCCGTTGGGGACGGCATTCACCTACCAAGGCCGCCTAACCGACGGCGGCAGCCCCGCCAGCGGGCTTTACGACCTTCGGTTTACCTTGTTTGACTCGCTTGCGGGTGGGGTTCGGGTCGGCAGTCCCAACGTTGTAACGGCGGATGCGACCGTTGTTTCCAATGGTCTATTTGTTGTCTCTCTCGACTTTGGACCGGCCTTTTCCGGGCAAGGTCGGTGGCTGTCGATTGAGGTGAAGACAAATCGTGCAGCGGGTTATTTCGTGCTGGTTCCTCGAACCGAACTGACGGCGACTCCCGAAGCGCAGCATGCCTTGCGGGCGGGGACGGCTGGTTCGGCCGACGCCGTGGCCCCGGGTGCGGTGACCAGTGCGGGGTTGGCCCCTTCGGCGGTCACAGGGGCTGCCATTGCCGACGGCAGCGTTGGCGCGTCAGACCTGAGCCCGGCCCTGGCGAACGGCACGTTCTGGAAGTTGGGTGGCAACACGGGTGCTGGGAACTTTCTCGGCAGCGTCGACAATCAGCCCGTGGAGATCAGGGCCAACAACCAGTCGGCGCTTCGGATCCTGCCAGGGGGCACCAGCCCTAACGTGTTGGGCGGACACGCCGCCAATGCCGTCGTCGCGGGCAATTCGGGCGCGGTCGTCGGGGGTGGCGGTTCGGCCGACGCTCCGCACGCGGCGAACGGCGACTTCGCGACGATTGCCGGCGGACTGAAAAACTCCGCCGCGGGTCGGGGTGCGTTCGTCGGGGGCGGTGCCACCAACCGCGCCACCGCGGCGGCCGCGGTGGTCGGCGGGAACAACAATAGCGCCAACGCCACGTATTCGGCCGTGGGCGGCGGCCGATTCAATTCCGCCGACGGCGTATTCGCTGTCATTACGGGCGGATTTGGCAATGAAGCGATGGGGGATGCCGCGGTGGTTGGGGGCGGGTATGCGAACTTGAACACCGGGGACCGTGCCGTGCTGGCGGGCGGAGAATTCAACACAGTCACCAATGACTATGCGGTGTTGGGGGGCGGTGTTTCCAACGTGGTGGTAGGGATGGGTGCAGTGATTGCGGGCGGCGGGGGAAACACCAACGGCGGGATCTACAGTGTTGTGACGGGTGGACGCGGCAATTACTCCCGAGCCGATCACTCCGTGATTGGCGGTGGCTTGTCGAATTCGATTCCGTCGCTTTTGGACTCAGCGGTGACGATTGGAGGCGGGCAGGAAAACATTGTCCGGTCATCCGCCTCAACCATCGCCGGGGGGGGCCGCAATTTCGTGGGCTTCCCGGCCCCCAGCAGCTCCATTGGAGGGGGATTGCGAAACTTCATTGTCTCCGAGTCCATCCAAACCCAGGGAGGAACCATTGCGGGAGGAATCACCAACCGCGTGCAGGACGCGCCGTACGCCACAATTGGCGGAGGGATTAACAACCGGATCGACAATGGCTCCGTTGGCTCTGTCGTCGCAGGTGGACGTGAAAACACGATCGATGGCGGGTCCTTCTATGCGTCCATTTCAGGCGGTGTCGGAAATCAGTGCCTGACCGCAGAGTATGGGGTGGCGAGCGGCGGATACTCCAATCTCGTCACCGGCGCCTACTCCACGATTCCAGGCGGCGCTTTCAATTCGGCCGGTGCGGGGTTTTCGTTGGCCGCGGGCCGCCGCGCCAAGGCCAATCACACCGGCTCATTCGTTTGGGCTGACACCACCGACGCGGACTTTGCGTCGACCACCAGTGCGCAATTCGCGGTGCGCGCCAACAACGGCGTGGTGATTCAGTCGACCAACAGTGCGCTTGAGTTGCGAGGTGGCGGCGGCCTCCGGGTGACCGGTGCCGGCGTCAACACGGCCACGCCCATCTTCACCCACCGCGCGCTGGTCGCCAACACCTCCGGTGCCGAGACCCGCATCAGCCATCCCCATTGCGACGGCAAGCCCGGTGCCATCCTGATTGTGACCTATAATTTCAACCCGGCTGGGCTGCTGGGGACGCGCAATGATCGCCCCGTCGGCATCTACTACAACGGGAGCCAATGGGCGATCTACAATCTCGACGGCGCAGCGATGCCCGTCGGCGCTGCCTATAACGTTCTGGTCGCCAATCCTTGAGCGCATCTTTCCCTTTCTCCCTCACGATAAGATTGTGGCTGGGCGCGAGTGGAGTGACGTCTGGAAATCCGCGGCGACTTTGAAGCGCGTCAGACGCGACGATGCGGTCGCGATCGCCAGCGATTGCTCGCTTTTCCGGGTCACGGCAAATTTCCAAAGACATTTGGGTGAAGCCGAATCAGACTCAGGCATGATTTCACGGCGTCGATTCCTCGCGCACGCTGCCGCAGTAGCGTCCACTTCGTCTCTCTGCGGCTGGAACATCACCGCGGCGGAGGCGCGCGACGTCTCCCCGAGCGGGAGTTCCAAACACGAGCTGATCCGTGACCCTCATTTTCGAGCGGGATTCAATCTCGTCGAGCCAACTCCAGGTCGCCGGGTGATCTACGGGCGTCTGGCCGGCCGAAGCTCAACGACTGAAACTGAACCGGTGTGGGACCTGGACCAATGGTCGAGCCGCTTTCCTCTCGAGGCGGCGTCGCTCGAGACGCCCCGACCAGGCGTGCGTCGCTGGAAGAACGACGGGAAGGTCGTCACGCGTGGCGAAGCCGGCACCGATGAGGCGGACCTGACCTTGCGCGTCAATGCCATCAGCGAATACCGGGGCCGTGCGCGAAAATCCGGGGAGCCTTGGGTCCACCTTCTCGTCGAGCAGTCATTCCTCCAAACTCCTTCATTGGCTGATCTCGCCTCCGCGCGCCTGCAAATCGAAGCACGCTTGCGAGCGTCTGAACCGCGCCGAACAGCGGACTACGACCCAGGTCTGCACGCTGCGCAGTTTCAGATGTTCCTGATGGTGCAAAATCGCAACCATGCGTCGCGCGGATATGGCCGGTTGCTCTGGTTCGGCATACCGCTCTTCGACGACCGCGCACGCTTTCCCAAGGCGCACCAGGCCCAGGACACGGGCGGGACCAGCATGTTTATCTTCACCCCAGCCGGGGACACCTATGCCAAGCGCAGCGCTCACGACCGTGAGTGGATTCGCATCGATTACGATCTCCAACCGCTCTTGCGCGAAGCCGTTTCCACCGCGTGGCGGCGCGGTTTCCTCACGGAATCGCACGACTGGTCCGACTACCGGCTTACGGGCATGAACCTTGGTTGGGAAGTCCCCGGGCTATTCGACGTGGAGATGCAGGTCCGCGGGCTCAGTCTCGCCGTGCAAACCACGGAGCGGATCTGACCGTGGCTTTCTCCCTCAGGCGTTGGCGCATCTTCGCTACGCTCAACTCCGGTTGACGTTATCGCGGCCAACGCTCGCGGCGGGAAGGTTCCGCGAGAAACCATTGGACCCAGCGCGTGTAGCGGTCGGTCGGCGCCAGCAAAGAAAGTTCCTGACGAAGGCGAAACAAAGTGTTCACGGCGACGGGTTGGCTGACTTCGTTCTCGTCCAGGCGTTGGCCGGCGAGTGCTTCGGCGAGTTCGGGCAGCCAAACCGGAACAGGTGTGGGCGCCTCAAGCACGGGCCAAAGTCGGGCCGTGGAGTCAGCGGAGCAAGTCAGCACACGCGTCCCGTCGGGGCTAAATTCTGCTGAATCCACGCGGTCGCCATGGCGCAATGGTTCGCTCAGTTGGTGGCCGGTCAGCGGATCCCAGATGCGCGCGGTGCCATCCGAGCACGCCGTGACGATGCGCGTCCCGGCCCGATTGAAGCGTATCGACGATACGAGCGCGCGGTGGTGCAAGGCGGGCGCGGCTGGTTGGCCGGTGGACGCATGCCACAATTGTCCAACGCTTCCGGCAGCACTCAGCAGCAGCGTGCCGCCGGGGCTGAATTCGACCGAGTGTCGCTCGCTCAACGGATCAGGGTGACGCAGCGGCTGGGGCAGGACCATTTGCCCGTCGCGCGTGGACCAAATGCGAACCGTTTTGTCCCGCGAGGCCGTGGCCACGCGTTCTCCCGCCGGATCAAACGCGGCCCAAAATACATCGTCGTCGTGGCGTAACGGCGGCGTTAACGGCTGGCCGGTGTTCGCGTCCCACACGACTGCGGTCTGATCGGCCGAGGCAGTGACGATCTTTCGACCGTCGCGGCTGAACTGGACGCAATTCACGGCGGCGGAATGCCTCAGCGCCCGCAGCATCCGGCCGGATCGAATGTCCCAAAGTTTTGCGTTTTCTCCCGCCGTGACGAGCTGGCTGCCATCCGGGCTGAATCGAATCATGGTCACGGCATCGCGCCGACGGATTGGGCCACGGTCCTGAGAATAGTTGGCGAGGCGCGGCTCGAGTGTTTCGCCGGTGAGACCGTCGCGCACGAAGATGTTTCCATCTTCCGACGCAGTCACCACGCGCCCATCCATGGGCGAGACGTCGATGTCGTAAATTTCCTGCTCCACGTTCAGGCCCCGGACTGCATCGAAATGATCGAGGGCTCGGCCAAGGCTTTGCCCGGTGTCGGCGTCCCAGAGAAACGCCTTGGTGCTGCTGGCGCTGATGACGCGGCGGCCATCGAAACTAAAGCGAGCGCGGGACACCGTTGTTGAGTGGTGCAAGATGAGCGCCAGCGTGGCGGGCGGGCGGATCTCCCACAGCCACGACGGTCCGGCTTGAGAGACCGTGACGGCGCGGCGGTTCCCAGGCGCCAATCGCGCGCTGACCACGGCGGAGTCATGGCGCAGGGCCTCGGTCCATTCGCGTCCGGTGTCCACGTTCCAAAGGCGCGCCGTTCGATCGCGGGACCCAGTCAAAAGTGTCCGGCCATCGTCACTGAATTGCACCGACAGCACCGCGTGACCGTGCGGGAGCGGCCGGGAAACGCGGAGGCGCGTTTGCCGATCCCACACTTGTGCGGTCCCGTCCTGAGACGCGACGGCGGCGAGTTTGGCGTCGGGACTCCAAGCGAGTTCGAGCACGAGATCATTGTGACTAAACGAGATTGGTTCTGATTGAAAGGCGGGGCCGGACCAGACAATGGCTTGTCGATCCCAAAAGGTGAGGAGTTCATTCCCGCGCGGGCTGAAGACGGGGAAGGGGCGGCCGACCTCGCGGTGGTAGCCGTGGTCCGCCTGCGCGATCCAGCGTCCAGTGCGGCGATCCCAGAGATGGGCGGGTCCTTCGCGTTGGGCGGTGACGATGCGCCGCCCGTCCGGGCTAAACGCCGCGAAACATACCGGCGATTCTTGTTCCTCCAAAACCAATGGGGATTCCGCGGAGTCCACCCGCCAAATCCGCGCGTGCCGATCCTGAGATGCCGTAACCACAAACTGCCCATCGGGACTGAAGGCCGCGTGCCAGACCAGGTCGGGATGCCGCAGGGCCGGACCGATGGGTTTTGCGGTGACGACATCCCAGACCTGTGCGGTCTGGTCGAGCGAAGCCGTGACCACGCGTCGAGCGTCCGCACTGAAATCGGCCCAAGATATGGGGGCCGAATGCCGTAGCGGCGCCGCGAGAGCCCGGCCGCTTTGTGCGTCCCACAAGCGCGCTGCGCCGTCTTTGCCCGCGGTGACGACGAGCGATCCATCAGCATTGAAGTTTGCCGCGAGCGCACTGCCGTCGATGATGGAGAGAAATGAATTTTGGACCGGCGGCGAATTGTTCGATCGGTTTGGCGACAATGGGGAATCGTGTTGCCAAGGTGCGATCGGCAGGCAAAAGGTGCGATGGCTCAGCGCGCTGAGCAGCCGTTCGGCGACCACGCTATTGGTCGGGGCAAGCCGCAGTCGGCGGGCGAGCAAGGCGAGCCCTTTCGAGGATTCACCGGATTCCAACAGCATCTCGGCTCGTTCGAGTTCGAGCCGAAAAGCTGCGCGCTGGGCTTTGCTACTCGCGTCTTCGGCGCGCAGGCGCTGCGCTAGTTCGCCCCGCCATTTCCAGAGCACGCCGGTCAGACCGCCGACAAAGAGCACGAGGCAGGCCGCCAGAGCTGCAGCGAGGGCGGGTTGGCGACGGGCCCACTTTAAACATCTCTCCCAGCTCGCGCTCGGCCGGGCGACGATCGGTTCGCCGCGCTGAAAACGTTCCAAGTCTTCGGCCAGCGCTTCGGCACTGGAGTAGCGGCGCACCGGTTCCTTCTCGAGACACTTGAGGCAAATCGTTTCGAGATCTCGATCAACCCGTGGACGGTCAAGTGTCGATGGATGATCGACAGTTCCCGTTTGGTCGGAACGGCGTTCGGCGGTCCGCTGGCGAATTGCCAAGCTGGGCGGTGTGGGTTCTTCCTCCAGCACTTTGCGCAGAACGCTGATGGGTGAGTCGCCGATGAACGGGGGACGGCCCGCGAGCAATTCGTAAAGGACGGCCCCGAGGCTGTAGACGTCGGTCGCGGTGGTGACTTCTTTGGCTCGGCCGGCCGCCGCTTCCGGCGCCATATAGCTCGGCGTGCCCATGACCGCGCCGGAATGAGTCAGGCTGCTCTGATTTTCTAAAAGCTTAGCCAGCCCAAAATCGGTGAGGTGCGGTTGTCCGTGAGTGTCGATGAGGATATTGGCCGGCTTGATGTCGCGGTGGAGCACGCCTCGTTGGTGGGCATAGTGGACGGCGCGGGCGATGATGGCGACCAGTTGGGCCGGTGAATTGGTCGGAAGGAACGCGAGCCTGGTGTCTTCCGGGGAGTCCTGTTGCGTTTTTGGGTTCGCTGGCTCCGCAGCTTGCCTTGCTTCTCGTAAGTTCCAATCCGAGATCGCTTCCGCCAAGCTCATCCCTTCCACCAGCCGCATGCTGAAAAATTGCCTGCCCTCGCAGTCGCCGACCTCGTAGATGGGGACGATGTTCGAATGTTCGAGCCGCGCGGCGGCCTCGGTCTCTGTGCGGAAGCGACGCACCTCGGCGGCGGAAGCCAGTTGCCCGGCGAGAACAAGCTTGAGCGCTACTGGACGGTTCAGGCTGAGCTGGCGCGCGCGATACACCACTCCGACGCCGCCGCGTCCAAGTTCGCCGAGGATTTCGTAGTCCCCGAAGAGGCGAGGCGGGGTTCCGGAGGTGAACGGCGAGCCCGACGCGGACGGAGTTGGGTGCAGTGGATCCGTCTTGAGGCGCTCCATGACTTGCAACAGTCGCTCGGACTTCAAAATTGGCAGGTCGAGTCGCACCGTCGGAAACGTTTCGCGTCCACCCGCCATTTCGGCCAGTGATCGCTGGCAATCCGCACAGGAGGACAAGTGCTCCGCCAGGGCGCCTTCCGTCGCCAAAGGCAAATCACCGCTCAGCAACGCTTGCAGCGCCTCCGCGGTGGGACAGCCTTCGGGCATCATCGAATCCAAAGGCAATCGCGCAAGATTGTCGAGGGCGGCGAAGGCTTCAGCCAGGGGTGCATCAAGCTCATAAACAGGTTGCTGGCATTGATCATGATGGCAGTTCCGTCCGGGCCGGATCGGGATTGGTCTATCTTTTACCGGCCATCTTTTACCTAGGTTTTGGGCTACGGACGCCGGAACCCCAAGTTCTGGTCCCTCGTGTGCGCTGGTTCGATCGCTACCAGCCGTCGGAAGATTCCGTTTTTGGTAAAAGATGGGTGGGTAAAAGATAGGCTTTTGACCGTGCCTGGCTGGTGTTCCCGATCGAGCTTGATGCAGCCCTGGGCTTCAGCCCTTCAGCCCGGGCTGATCGTTTTCCGCCGTGACGTCCTCGACCTTCCGGCGAATGCGCGCCGTGACGCGGCTGCGCGCGACGTAGACGGCGCCAACACCGAGGCCGAGTTCCTTGGCGACTTCCTGTCCTGATCGCTCTTCGATTGCTGTCCGCCAAAATGCCTGCCAGGTCGCCTCCTGGAACTCCCCTCGCACCTGACTGCACGCCCACTCGAAAAGCCGCTGGTGATATTCTCGATCCCAACCATCATCGTGCTCGCGACACGGCTGTGCTTCGAGAAAATCCTGCACCGCCGTCTCGCCCGTCCCCTGAGGGATTCGCTGTCGGCTCTCCAGGAAATTGTTGAATTTGTTTCGGGTGACGGTGAAGAGCCACGGGCGAAAACCGCCTCGGGCCGGCTGGTAATCGAACCCTCCGATGGCCCGGGCGACCGAGCGCATCACTTCCTGCGCGACATCGGCGGCGTCCGCCTCCTGCAATCCGCGTCGTCGACAAAAGCCATAGATCAACGGCGTGTAGATCTCTACGAATTGTTCCCACGCCGCAGCATCGCCGGCGTCCCGCAACCGCAGCAGCAAGCTGGGCCGAGTCTGTTGAGCATCATGGCTCATCGTGCTCCTGACCCACTTATTTGGATCAGATCGCGCACGTCAGGCAACTTCAAATTGTAGGGGCAAACGACATGGCGGCGCGGGACGAAGGTTCACTGCGATTGCTCCTGCTGAAACATGGGGACGGTTTCAACCGGAGGTCTGAAGTATGGCTTTTTCACCATCCGTCCAACCGCTTTCTTCCGGCAGGCTGTCGGTTCGTCAGCGCTTCGGCCAACCGGTCTTCATCCGGCCGTGTAAGGTTTTTCCCTTTCGGCGGTATGGCCTGTTGGAACCCGTGCCCAGGGCCCGAGCTAATGGCTCGACTCCGGGCGAAAAGGGCTCTGCAGCAGACACACAGAAAACTCATCACTTCAATAGCATGAAAAACGTTCTCGTTCTCCTTGGTTTTCTCCTGGCGCAGGCGTCTTTGTCCCGCGCGTTCACGCTCTGTTACTTGTGGGAAGATGAGTTTCGCCAACCCGGTGGCTCGTCCCTCGCCGGACAATTGAGTGCCTCGGGCACGCGTTGGGAATCGGTTGGTCCGGCGGGCGTAGGCATCACCGTACAGCCGGGCAATCTCGCGGTGACAGGTCTGTCTGCGCCCCAGGGCAATCGTGTGCGATTAGCCGGCACAAACGGCCCCGGGGCGCGGGTGGCGTTCGGCACCAATGTCAGCACCGGCACGCTTTATTATTCGCTGGCATTGCGGGTGACCGATCGCGGCACGCTCGGGCCGAACGGCGGCGTGCTGGCCGCGCTTAACGACGCCACGGGCGCCAGCCAGACGGTGCCCGCGCCGCTCGCGGCACGTTTGCTGGTGCGGTCCAGCGGCGGCGGATACCAACTCGGGTTGTCGAAAAGCACTACGAACACGGCGAACTTTGTCTGGGCATCGCCGACGTTTTCCACCAATGACGTCGTGTTCGTTGTGGTCGCGTATGAGTTCACCGACCCTGCGGCGGATGCGGCGCATCTATGGATCAATCCCCCGATCGCCACCTTCGGGCAATCGAATGCGCCACCGCCGACGCTCACGACCAGTGCGGGAGCGGATGTCACCAATCTCCAAAGTTTCGTGCTGCTTCAGCGGCCGCAGCCGATTCTGCCGGCAGTTGCCTTCGTAGACGAAGTTCGTGTTGCGAACCTCTGGGCTGCGGCGGCGCCACCGCCGACGATAGACCTTCAAACGACCCTGATGACGCGTCCGACCGACGAACTGCACGAGGGTGCTGTTCTTCCAATTACCGCGACAGTCAGCAACGCTGGCCCTGACATCGCCACGAGCGCGCAACTTTCGTTCAACGTCCCGGTCGGCGTGGTGCTTCAGTCGGTGACCAACGATCACGGCGGTTGCACCGTTCAGGGCGATAACGTGACTTGCACCGTGGCTACGCTGGCGCCGCAACAGAGCTTCAATGTCATGGCTGTGCTGGCGGCCGATTCCTCGGTCGCATCGCAAGGCAGCGTCGAGTCATTCGATGCAAATTTAGAGTTCTCGGTTCGCGCTGCCGAGACGGATTCGAATCCCGCGAACAATCGAGCCATCGTCACACTGACCGTTTTTCCGTCCAACATTCACCCCAATCCAGTCGCGGTGTTTGGCGGATTTGAACATGTCGCGTCCGGAAACGCGGCGGTGAGCTTAAGTACGAACGGGTTGATCTTGAGTGGTCTTGCCTCCACCAACGACGTCGTGCGGGTCAATTTGAGTCGCGTGAATGGATGGCGTGGGGAGATATCTTCGTTCTGGTGGTGGGACGACTGGTGGGTGTCGGCGCGGGGTGCGATTGGCAGTCAGAGCAATCAACCGCTCAACTCGATCCGATTCGAGCGCGCCGGCTCCAACGGGCTGGTGTCCGTGGACTTTTCTGGTGTTGGGGCCAGCCAATACCAGACCGAGTTTTACGATCGCAATGGCGTCCTCTTGGCTTCGCGCGCGCCGCAGGGATTTGGCGCGAAGTTGATCACCATGCCCTGCATTGGCGGGGATGGAAGTCCCGGTTTCAAAGTGTGCCAGGTTGCCGTGTTCGCCGACGCCATTTATTTCCTCGTGTGCGGCGACTGCATGACGTTCGAGGGCGGGCCCGGGCCGATTCAAGGGCCGATCACCGTCAAGGTCTCGGCGGTCGGCGCCAGCCTCAGGGCGGATTACCTCAGCCAGTTGGAAATTGGGGGCGCGGGCGCGTCCGCGCTTACCCTCGTCAGCGAGGCCTTCCACCAAGGGGACTTCTGGCATCAGTTTCTCGGTAACGCCGTCTTGGAAGCGTGGCCGGATGATTGGGAGATGCCGTGGTTTCGGGCTGGAAATCTCGGCGCGTCCGGCCAGGACGGCGTAAAGACGGAGCTGAGCGGCGCCGATGCGTTGGACGTCACGCTCGAGCCCGTCGAGCTCAAGACGGCAGGTCGGCGCTTTCGCGTGCAAGCGGATGGACAGGCGGGCGAAGTCAACGGCACGTTGGCCACGTTGGAACTGGCGGGTGACGGCAATGCTTCACAGGTGTCGGTTGACGTCGCGCTCATTCCACTCTGGTGGGAGCTCTCCATGTGGAACGGCGCGCAACGCACCGTCGAGCACGTCTCGATCAGTTCCGGTGCTGGGGTGGCGCTGACGCCGGATTCGAACGGACCCGTGGTGCTGCAATATTTTGGTGTGTTCAAAGACCAGGAGAATCATCTCGTGATGGAACTGGAATTTGCCCAGCCCTTGATGGTGACGGTCGCCGGTGGCGCATCGGCGCCGGCCAGTCGGATCCGTTTCACCACGGCAGCCGTGATCGAACATCTGGGCTCCGTGCTCCAGACTTGGCGTGGCGCGGATGTGGCGGGACTGCTCTTTACGAGCCGCGACTATGGAGATGCGCCGTTGGGTTATCCGGTCACCAAGCTGGAAGGCGGAGCGTCGCATCGCTATGCCGCCACTTGGCGACTGGGCTCCTGCTGGGACCGCGAACTCAATGGAATGCACAGCACCAGCGCGGACTATGATGACACACACGGTGCATTTGGCCTGCCCATCGGATGCATTGACGATGAAGACGGCGTGGCGTTCCTGACGACGACCGGCGGCATTCTCGTGCAAGTGACGGCGGCACATGACGGGTTTGTCGACGCTTGGATGGATTTCAATCGGGATCTCGATTGGTCTGATGGTGGCGAACAGGTCATTGCCAGCGCTGCACTCACGGCGGGTGTGCCAAAAGATTTCACCATCACTGCGCCGGTCTGGGCCACCGCTGGCGAATTCGTCAGCCGCTGGCGTTTCAGTGAAACGGGCGGGCTTTTGTCCACCGGCTACGGTGGAAAAGGCGAAGTCGAAGATCACGTGTGCCAGTGGGAGCCGGAAGGTCAGCGATTTGATTTCGGCGACGCGCCGGACAGCTACCAAACCTACCTGGCCAGCGGCGGACCGAGCCACGTCGTCTCCGGCGGGATCCATCTTGGCGCGACGATCGACGCTGAGTCCGATGGACAGCCCGTCGATCTGGACGGTCCGGACGAAGACGGCGTGACCTTCCCGGCGTCGTTGGCGCCGGGCGCAATGGCGATGATCAATGTCACGGCTTCAGTCGCAGGGAAACTGGATGCGTGGATTGATTTCAACCACAGCGGTGTGTTCGACGCCGGGCTGGGTTTCCCTGAAGCGGTCTGCGTTGCCGTGCCCCTCGTGGCCGGGGCAAATCTGGTTCCGATCAATGTGCCTGCGGGCGCGATCGTCGGTGGAACCTGGGCGCGCTTTCGCTTCAGTCTGGCCGGAGGTCTCGCTCCCGGCGGAGCGGCGCCAGACGGCGAAGTGGAAGACTACGGGCCGGGCGTCGTTGTTGTGTCGGGCAATAACCCCAATCCGGTGGACCTCGTGCTGAACGCCAATCGGACAAACCTCCTCGGGACGGAGAACCAAATCATCTTGCCTCTGGTCACCTTGACGGCCAGCAATCGAGGGCCATTGACGGCGACGAGCGTGCAACTGGTTGCGAGCCTGCCGGCGGGACTGCGCGCAACTGCTGCGACCAACAGCAGCGGCGGCAGTTGTCAGATTACCTCCAGCAATGTGACGTGCGCGGTGGCGAGTTTGGCCAGCAACCGGGCATTTACCGTCGAACTCACGCTGCGGCCGAATTTCCTCTCGCCCAACTCCGACGTGCTGGTGACCTTGAGCGATTTCAATGCGGCCGTTCGCAGCGCCGAGGTTGAGGCGCGTGCGACCGACAATTCGCTGTCGTTGCCCGTCAGTGTCCGCGCGCAAACAGACTGGGGCGATGCGCGGGGCGGCTTCCCGGTCACGCCGGTGGAGAATGGGCCATACCATCGTTACTCCACCAACGCGCCGTGGCTGGGTTCGCGTTGGGACAACGACGACACCGGAAACCACAGCTTATTCGCCGACTTCGACGACCGATTTACGGCCGGGGACGATGAGGATGGCGTGGCCATTCTGTCCCCGATTGTTCCCGGGATGACCGCCACCGCGATCGTCACTTGTGCGAACGCGGCCGGCTTTCTGGACGCGTGGGCCGATTTTAACGGCAACACCAACTGGGCTGATCGTGGTGAACAGATCTTCGCCCGTCGATCGTTGGCCGTCGGGGCGAACACGCTTACGTTCACCGTGCCGGCGGACGCCGCGATCGGACCGATTACCACGCGCTGGCGCGTTAGCACCACCGGCGGGTTGGGCTACACGGGCTACGGCGGCATCGGCGAAGTCGAGGATCACATGATGACGAACGAACCGCCGCAGGGAGCGGATCTTCGCGTGGCATTGCCCGACGCGCCCATCGAGGCGGAGATCGTCGGCGAATTTTTCCGCTTCACCGCCTCAGCCGCGAACGCGGGTTCGAACACCGCGTCGAATGTCAGCCTGGTGGTGACATTCGAAGGCCCGGCGGTGGCGGAAATTACCGCCGCGTCCTCAAGCAATGCCTGCCAGGTGGTCAATGGCGAGATACATTGCGCGGTGAGCCGGTTGACGGCCGGCCAAAGCGCCGCGTTTGACTTCACGGCGACTCCCGAGATGGCGGGACGACTGACGATTCGCGCACGAGTGGATTTCGGGGGCTTGGAAATCGCTCCGTTCGACAATGTCGCTGCGCGCGTATTCGGAATTGTGTCGAGGGTCCCGGAGTGCGCGTGCACGTGTTTCTCAAATACCGTTCCGTCGTGGGGGGCATTGCTGGAGTCGTGGTTCACCAAGTACTCGGGGCGTTACGCCAGAATTCTGCCCCAGACTGCCGCTACGCCCATCACGGTCTGGAGCGCCGGACCAACGGACCCGACTCCCAGGGTGTCGAACCAGTACGCCGACGTGCAGAAAATCCAGTACTACGGAAACTTCGCCTATATCACCGCCTACGGTTTGGCCAGCCACGTCATGGGACCGTGGTATTGCGATCCGGCGAATCGGTTTCCCACGTGGCCTGGCGCCCAAACCAAACCGTTCCAGATTCCGCTGGTGCCGGACCTCGGCGCCTGCACCAACACGGGGTTCGACGCCATCGGCTTGTGGGTCAATGGCACGGCCATTTACAGCATGTTGGACGGGCACTACTACGACGCCAGCTTCGAGCCGAATGGCAGCGGCAACGCGCCTCCCCTGGGGGATTACAGCGTAGACCGAATGAGCGGCGCGTTCGGCTCGTGGAATCGAGACGCCTGGTTTGCTGAGGCGGCGACGTTTGACTACGGCCAGTTCCATACGGCGGTTGATCAATACCATTCCCACACCGGCCCATCGCTCTTGCGGCTGCAGCTCAGCGACAACGTGACGGCATCCACGAATGTGGACGGAGTCATCACGGTGACCGAAGCAACGGGCGCGCCGCATCATTCACCGATTCTCGGCTGGGCCTTTGACGGTCATCCGATTTACGGGCCATACGGTTACTCGGATCCGGGGGATACAAACTCCGTTGTTAGGCGGATGGTCTCCGGCTACGTCCCGCGCGATGGCACCAGGGGGACTGTGGATGTGCGAGCATCGCTCGGCCTTCCCTTCGTGAGCAAACGCACCACCCTCCCCACGTGGGCGCGGCGCGCCTCCGGTCATCCCACGGGAGGCAGCGGGCCATCCACCTATCGGGCCGACGATGCTACGGCGTGCAACTCCATTCCGTTTTCCCTTGGGCGCTACGCGGAGGACAATGCCTTCCTCGGACATCTGATCAACCCCGACGACGGCGATTGGTATCATCAAGGCGAGGACTTCGACCTGGACCTGCACAACGGGCGATGCTGTGTCACGCCAGAGTATCCGAACGGCACTTACGCCTACTTCGTCACGCTTAATGAGACTAACGGCCCGGCATTTCCTTATGTCCTGGGTTGGGAATATTGCGGCGCGCGGCTGGGCGGGGAGAATGCGACCGTGAACACCAATGCCGAAACCTACTTTGTGGCGAACGCGGCGCGGTTCGCGACGAAGGAAACGGCGGCAGCCCTGCGAGAGGTCGCCCTGAACCGGCCCGTCACCCTGCGCTGGGACGGTCAGGAGGGCAAAGTCTACCGACTGTTCACCAGCGAGAACTTGCAAACCTGGACGCCGATCTCGTTGGGCCTGCCTTCGGATGGCACGACCACGAGCTTCAGCTACCTCCCCGGAACAGTTGGACACACCAACCGGTACTTCAAGGTGATGGAACAAAACAACGGCGGGCAGCCGTAATCAAATCCTTCGCATAACACCCAATCCGACACTTCGCCATGAAGCACCTGCTTACC
Source organism: Limisphaerales bacterium (assembly GCA_044230345.1). Classification (GTDB taxonomy): domain Bacteria; phylum Verrucomicrobiota; class Verrucomicrobiia; order Limisphaerales; family JADJPG01; genus JBGARF01. The sequence goes on along the minus strand of JBGARF010000026.1, from coordinate 155,183 downwards.
TCAACGATGCTCGCGGCGGCCGGCGCACTGTCCGCCAGCGCGGTGGTCGATCCGGGACTACGTTTGGCGGTCGCCATCGAACCGCGCTTCGGTGGCGCACCGCTGGTCTTCGACGCGTTGACGAACACCACTGCCGCCGGACAACTCGTGTCCGTCACGCGCCTTGATTTCCTTCTTTCAAACGTTGCGCTGCACCGCGCCGATTGCGGCTGGCTCGGTCTCACCAACTGGTTCGCGTTCATGAGCGCCCGCGAAGGGCGCACGAATTTTGAGTTGAACAATCTCCCGGTTGGAGTCTATGACCGCTTGCGATTTCAGGTGGGGGTACCGCCGTTGCTCAATCACGCCGACCCAGCGCAGTTCGATCCGATGCATCCCCTGAACCCGAATGTGAATGGTTTGCACTGGAATTGGCAGGGCGGCTACGTCTTCTTCGCCCTCGAAGGTCAATGGATGAATGCTTCGTCCCCACTACCCCTTCCGTCGTCGTGCGCTGAAGAGAACGACGTGATTAGCCTATTTCCCACTGCATCGGCGGCGGGTGGTGGCTACTCGTATCACATCGCGAGTGATCCGCTGCTGATGGCAGTTGACCTTCCCATCAAGTGCGCCTTGGGCGGAAATCAAGAACTCCATCTGGCTCTGAATGTCGAACAGGTCTTCTCCGCGATCCAAGGCGTGACGATTGCCGACGAGACTTCCTCGACCCATTCGCGCGAAGGCGACTCGCTGGCAGGCCAGCTCCGGGAAAACATCCAGCGAGCATTCACGGTGGAATCATTGTCGCCAATGACGGGAGCGAGCGCAATTGTCGCGACTGAGGAACAATCAGAACTGACGCAAAATGCCACTGGCTCGCTGCTAGTTGCGTCCAACGCGACGCCCTTCGGGCTCACGTTTTCAGCCCTTTTCCCGCGGCCGGCATTGCCGCTCGACAATCCGCTGACGGAAGAAGGCGTCCATCTTGGTCGGCTGCTATTCGTTGACCCGCGGCTTTCTCGGAACAACGCTCAGTCGTGCGCAACCTGCCATCAACCGGGCGCTGGCTTTGTCGATCCGGACCGCGCGTTCAGTCTCGGCGCGGAGAAGCAGTCCGGCTCTCGCAACGTGATGCCGCTCTTCAATCTCGCGTGGAAATCATCTTTTTTCTGGGATGGCCGCACGCCGACTCTTCGTCAACAAGTCCTTCTGCCGATCCAAAATCCTGTGGAAATGCACGAAAGCCTGGATCACGTCGTTGCCAAACTGCGACTGGCCCGCGTCAACCGCCGACATCAGGTGGAGGCGGCGCGCATTGGCCCGAACCTCAATTCCGTGTCAGCGGACTCCATCCCCGCCGCACCCGACGATTATTCCAGCCTTTTTGCCCGCGCCTTTGGTTCCCCTGAAATCACGGCTGACCGCATCGCACGCGCTTTGGAGCAATTCCTTCTGACGCTTGTTACCCGCGAGTCCAAGTTCGATCGATTTCTCGCCCGCCGGGCCGACCTGACCGCTGAAGAGCAACGCGGCTTTGAACTTTTTCGGACTGAGTACGACCCTCGACGCCGGCAGTTCGGCGCCGACTGTTTTCATTGCCATGGCGGCCCGCTCTTTCAAAGCCAGACCTTTGCCAACAACGGCCTCGATGTTGAACCGCGTGATCTGGGCCGATTTTTGGTCACCAGGCGACCGGGCGACCGCGGGAAGTTCGCGGTTCCATCCTTGCGTAACGTCGCTCTGACCGCGCCGTACATGCATGACGGACGATTCCGGACATTGGAGCAAGTGGTCGAACACTACGCCGTGGGAGTCAGGCGTAGTTCGACGTTGGATCCAAACTTGGCCAAACATCCGCCGGGAGGCGTGCCGCTCACGGTCGCCGACCAGCGCGCGCTGGTGGCGTTTTTGAAAACACTCACTGACAGCTGCTCGGACGTGCGCGACGATCGTGCGATGCTTCCGGTTGCGCCCAACCGGCGTTGTCCGCAGCCGGTTGGATGTGACTCGCTCGACTCTCAGTCAAATCGGCGGGTTGGTGTGGTTTTGGGGGAAATCGCGTTATGAACGTCTTCTGAGCCATCCTCGCTGCCCTCGCGCTGGCGTCGACGGCAGGAACGTCCATGCGGCCGGAAACGCCTTCAAGATTTCTGTAACGACTTCACGAAAGTGCTTCTGAGGTGAGTAGAGAAAGCTTAAAAGCCTATGAACACCAACGTGAACGAAGCCTATCAATGCCCGAGTTGTGGCCGAGCCACCCCGGCCGGTGCATTGGCCGGTCTTTGCCCGACCTGTCTGCTGGCGCGGGGTGCCGACACGGAGCCGGGTGACTCCGCCGAGGGCACGAAGTTCCAGCCACCTCCGTTGGAGGAGATCGTCCGCCTTTTTCCCAACCTGGAGATTTTGGGACTGCTCGGGGCGGGCGGGATGGGGGCGGTCTACAAAGCGCGTCAACCGGCCCTGGATCGATTTGTGGCGCTCAAAGTCATGCCGGGGAAGGGCGCGCGGGGCGGGAACTTTGAGGAGCGTTTTAATCGCGAGGCGCGGGCGCTGGCCCGTCTCAACCATCCGAACATCGTGGCTGTCTTTGAGTTTGGCCAGGTGGGCGGGGAGGGCGGGTTGCATTTCTTCATCATGGAGTTTGTGGACGGCGCCAACTTGCGGCAGTTGGAACAAGCTGGCCGTCTCGCACCGCGTGAGGCGCTGCAGATCATTCCGCAGATCTGCGACGCGCTGCAATACGCGCACGACGAGGGCATCGTGCACCGGGACATCAAGCCGGAAAACGTGCTCGTGGATCGCAAGGGCCGGGTGAAGATTGCGGACTTTGGACTCGCGAAGATGCTGGGCGTCGAGGCCGGCACCAGCCGGCTTACCGCTGAGGGTCAGGTGATGGGCACGCCGCACTACATGGCGCCGGAGCAGATCGAGAAGCCCCTCACCGTGGATCATCGGGCTGACATTTATTCCCTCGGCGTGGTGCTCTACGAGATGCTGACCGGGGATTTGCCGCTCGGCAAATTCGCGCCGCCCTCGCGGAAGTATCAACTTGATGTGCGCCTGGACGAAGTCGTGCTGCGCGCGTTGGAAAACGATCCGGCCCGACGTTACCAGCACGCGAGCGAAGTGAAGTCGCAGGTCGAGAATATCGCCGGTGGTGCGAGCGTCACGCCCGTTTCGAATCCGGCGGCGAATGGTTCTGGGCGTGAGCCTGGCTTTCCGCTCACGATCGAGAGAGCTGGCCGCCGGGTCGTACACTGGAAGGGAGTCTTGGTCTGGAGCGGAATCATCTTTGGTTTTTTGACCATCGGATTTGGCGCGGTCTCCATTGTGACGGGGCGTTCGTTGATGGGATGGCTGGGCGTGGTGGGTTGGTTAAGCGCGGTGGTGCGGTTGGTTCTTTCAATCGCCGTGGTGTTCGGAATGGTGCGGTGGTCCCTGCGCCGAAGGGAACCGCCCTCTCTCCCGCGCACTCCGGCGGGTACAGTGATCTTGCCGCCGCAGGGATTTTCGCGGAAAGCCATTCTCGGTCTTGTCTGTCTGCCCCTCGCTGCGTTGGTGCCGATGGCCATGGCGATCTCGCCGGCCATCGGGGATGCGTCCGTCCCTAGCTCGGTTTTGGCGGACGTTTGTCTTCTGATCGGTCTTGCCGCAGCGTTCGGTTCGAGCGCTTTCGGCACGCTGGCGGTTTGGGATATCCGTCGATCTCAAGGCCGGATTTCGGGCCTGCGGACGGCCGTTCTGGCGCAGCTGTTTCTTCCGTTGTTGCTGTTGGATGCGGCCATTTGCTCGGCCTCAGTCAATGGCTTTGCGCTGTTTCGACGTCCGCTCATCGAAGAAATCGTCCGCCTGTTTCAAGCGCCCACGCTCGATCTGGCCGGCGGGCTGGCAATTGGTGTCGCGGTGGACATTTTCATCGTTCGCCGATTCTGGCGTGCGGCGCGATCTGTTCCCGGGCCGGTGGAAGCAGAACTAAAACTGGCCTGGAATAGTGAGTCGATCGGAGCGGTGCTCTTGGTTATTTGCTGGGTGATCCTCTGTTGGGTTGCGCAACGTCGATCTTCTCCCGAATTGATCGATGGCGCGCTGAAGGCCGGCGTGACGAATGTCGTCGCGATTGACTCAATGACCAATGCGCCGATGGAGCGAATGGCACCTGACGGCGGGCCGTTCCTGGCCCAGGTGAATGGCGGGACGGTGGAGTTGGTGGCCGTGCGAGCGTACCCCTATGAAGGGGGCACCTGGTGGTCTCCAGATGGGGCGCCGTCTTCCATCCCGTCGAACATTGAGGCGAATGTCTTGCCGGAATCGGGCCCGGCAGCGCGAGGCATTGAATACCTGCTCCGAGTACGGTGCCCGGGCGTGAGCTTTCTCGATCCGACTCTCTACGGAGCCAAAGGTGACGGCCGATACACGGTGAGCCGGCGACTGCCGCCGCCGATCGATGCCAAGGAGACGACGTATACCCTGTGGCTGGCGGATGGTCCATGGCGGACGGCGGCGGTTCAGAAAACAGGGTTCTTCGGCGCCCTTGGCTCAGACCGAGGGCGTAGCCATTGGAACTGGCAATCGAATCCAGACGGCTCGATTCTGCTCGAAGTGGAAAAGTGGCCCTTGCCCGCGCCCAACACGGCGCAGCAATTTGTCGCCGTGGACGCGCGTGGCGTGGAACACTTGCATTGGAAGGCTCAACAGAATTGGCCGACCCGGGAGTCGTTCATGAAGATAACCATGATGTTTGGAGGCGCGGCGGCGGCGGCGGATCTGGACCGCGGGTTGACGCTGGATCAGGTGGAGGAGTTTCGCTTTCAGATTCGTCAGGGCAGACCCGTCGTGTTCAAGCACGTTTCGGTTCAGCCCGGCCACCACACTCAGGTCGCGGTAGTGAACCCAGCCCAATAGAATGAAGCCAGCGCCAACAAGCTCCGACCCTGGCCCGCGTGGCGACATCTTCGTCACGACCCGTTGGACCGTCGTGCTTTCGGCGGGGCGCAAATCCTCACCCCAATCCGACCGGGCGCTGGGTGAGTTGTGCCAGACCTATTGGTATCCGCTTTACGCGTATGTGCGGCGCCAGGGGCGCAACAAGGAGGATGCCGAAGACCTGGTGCAGGCATTCTTCGAAAAATTCCTGGAGAAGAATTATCTCGAGGGTCTCAGCGCTGATCGGGGAAAATTTCGCGCCTTCCTGCTCGCGTCGGTGAAGCACTTTCTCGCCAACGAATGGGACAAATCCCAACGGCAAAAGCGCGGCGGAGGCGTGCTGCATCTCTCGCTCGACTGGCGGCAAGCCGACGAGCGCTTTCACTTGGATCCCCCTGACCTCGCCAGCCCCGACAAGTTGTTCGATCGCGAGTGGGCGCTGGCGTTGCTCGAACGTGTGATCCTCCGCTTGCGGGACGAGTGCGCGGCGGACGGCAAGGGGCCGCTCTTCGATCAGGTCAAAGGAGTTTTGATGGTGGAGGCGTCGGCGATTCCGTATGCGCAGGCCGCGCAATCACTGGGGCTCGAAGAGGGGGCAGTTCGAGTCGCAGTGCATCGCCTGCGCAAGCGGTATCGCACTCTGTTGCGCGATGAAATTGGCCAGACGCTGGCCGATCCGGGACAGGTTGCGGAGGAACTGCTGTCCTTACAGGCCGCGTTGTCGGGTTGAACGCTGAGGTTTGCGCAGGACAGGATTGCCGTGGCAGACCGTCGAGTCGCTGAATTACGCCGGCCAATCCATCTCCAGCCCTAACTGCCTAACACCCAACCGGACCGATATTGATGCTGAATATATCGCTCGGCTTCGGCGGAGTTTGTGGCCTTCAGCCGGGCGAAGTCCCAGTCCAGCTTTTGGCCAACGCGGAAGGCGACGTTGCCCAGCAGCGCGGTCTCACTGAGTGGCCCGGAGTAGTCGAAGCGACAGGTCGTGCTGCCGCCGGTCTTGATGGCATCGAGCCATTCGCGGTGGTGTCCGACGGAATCCTGAATGAACGGTGCGGGCTTCGTGAAACCTTCAAAATCCTTTTCGGGCAGAAGCGCGTAGCGGCCATAGTCGGCGAGCAGCTGGCCCTTCTTGCCGATGAACAGGACGCCGTTGCCCCATTTCTTGTGCTGTTCGGCGGTGACCAGGTCGGTCGGGTATTTGCCACCGTGATACCAGGTGAGCTTGAGCGGCGCCCAATGGGTGCCTTCCTTGACTCGTGCCGGGAACTGGTACCGCACGATCAGCGAGGTGGGCGGTGAATCCGGATGGACGGGCGGTCCTTCCGTTTCGATCGTCGTGGGGTGATGCAGGTCGAGCGCCCAGAAGGGCAGGTCCATGAAGTGACAGCCGAAGTCGGCGAGCGAGCCGCCGCCGAACTGCCACCAATTGCGCCAGCTGAAGTGCGTCCAGTCCGGGTGATACGGCTGCTCCGGGACCGGTCCCAGCCACAAATCCCAATCCAGATTCTTGGGCACGGGCGGGAATTGTTTCGGGCGCTCTTTGCCGCCGTAATTGGCTCCCACCCAAACGTGGACTTCGCTGACTTCGCCAATCGCGCCACTGCGGATGAGTTCGACGACCCGTCGATAATTGCCGCCCGCATGAATCTGCGTGCCGATCTGCGTGACCAATCCCTTCTTGCGCGCGAGTTCGGTGACAAAGCGCGCTTCGGATACCGTCCGGGCCAGGGGCTTCTCACAATATAGATGCCGGCCGCTGTTAAGCGCGGCCGCGCTTGCCACCGCGTGCGTGTGATCGGGTGTGGCCACGACGATCGCATCCAGGTCCTTTTGGTCGACCAATCGCCGAAAATCCCGGTACGTTTTGGCGGCCGGAAATTTCTGGGCGACCGGCGCCATACGTTGCTCGTCGACGTCGCAGAGCGCGGCGATGTTGGCGATGCCCTTGAGTTGATCGATGCTGAACCCGCCCTGACCGTTCACTCCGATGACTCCGATGTTCATCCGGTCGTTGGCAGCGATGGCCGCTTGGGCGCGGAGAATTTGGGGAGCGGCCAACCAGAGGCTGGCTGTGGCCGAGGCGGTTTGGGCCAGGAACGAACGACGCGTGGTGGGGTTGTGCATGGGCTTAGACATTACTCACCTTCTGGACGAAATGCTTGGGCGTGGCGACGCCGCTGAAGTTCACCTCCCCTGAACCTCGAATAGGTCGCAGCAACGGACGAACGCGAACCGCCGTCGCGATCCTCCCTCACCCCAACCCTCTCCCCAAGGAGAGGGGGGACTTCAGCGACCGGGCGGTGATGGGATCGGCCGTCGGAAACGTCGTGGCATTTCGGGGGCCGGATCGACACGCAGGCGGGCGGCGCGGAGATCGAGCAACTTGTTAGTCGGTGCGGTCGACCGCGTAACCCCTCTCCGCCGCCCTGCGGGGGAGAGGGCAGGTTCCGAACTCGCCCGAGCGAGATCGGAACCGGGTGAGGTGGAGCAGTCCGCGGGTTCATGTCTGGTGAGCAGGTCTAGATGATTCGGCGGCCTACAGCGTAAGCCGCCGACCGCGTTACTCTCTCCGTCCGCAATGCGCGCAATGCGGAATCGGAACCGGGTGAGGTGGCTTAGAGCTTCTTGATCGAAACGTTGCGGAAGGCCACGGGGTCGTTGTGCCCGGCGAAGCCGAAAAAGCCGCTGGTGCGATCTTTGCCCGGATGCGCGGACTTGGCCATGTACTCGCTGATCGTGGAAAGGTCGGTATCCAGAATAACGGCGCCGTTGAGCTCGACCTTGATCTTCGAGCCTTTGACCGTCACCTCCTGGTAATTCCAATCGCCGGTGGGACGAAGGTAACCGCGTTGGGCAGCGGCCATGCCGTAGGCGGATCCGTGGTACTGACGAGCGTCGAGCTTGGCGTACATCGTGTGTTCGTTATCGAGCACCTGCAGTTCGCACATGCCGACGTAGGCGGTGTCGCCCTTGCCCGGATAACGAATCGCCAAGCCGTTATTGCCGCCGGGCGGCAGCTGGAATTCCAGGCGGGCGACGAAGTCGGAGAGTTCCTCGTTGTAATAAATTGTTCCGCCCTTGCCGGCTTTGCACACCACGGCGCCGTTCTTGACTTCGTAGTTGTCAACCGGCCCGGCCCAGCCGCTCAGGTCACCCGCGAAGATCGTTTTGAAACCTTCGTTGCCTTTTGCAGCCAGAATCTTGTTCGCTTCGTCGCTGCCAATCTCGCGAATGAAAATGTTCCGCCAACGGATCTCGCCGCCGTGGGTTTGCAGCTCGATCGGGCCCTTGGCCGGGATCGGCTTGGTGCGATCGTAGTAATTCTCCATGTTCGCGTGGTCGACGACCATCTTGTCGTTCAGCCAGACGCTGACGCGCGAGCCGACCATCAGAATGCGGAACTTGTTCCATTCGCCGAACGGTTTGTCGGCGAGCACGAGCGGGTCCTTGCCGGGGGCGCCGGCGGAATTGTTCCAGAGACCGCCGCTGCCCTTGTCTGCACCGATGTTAAACTTCGCCTTCTCGGTGAAGTCCCAGATCTGCACCTGCGGAACGCCGCGGAGGTAAATGCCGGAGTCGGCGAGGGGGACGGTTCTATATTCGACGAACAGTTCGAAATCGCCGTAGTCCTTCTCGGTGGTGGCGTATTTGCCGTGGCCGTCATTCACCAGTTCGCCATTCTCGACGCTCCAATGCTTCTGCATGTCTGCCTTCCAGGCGGCGTCCTGCTCGGCGCGTTTCTCAGCGGAGAGGGCCAGATATTTACGATGGTCGAAGGTGTCGCCGCCGCGCCAACCTGAGAGATCGGTGCCGTTGAACAGGGCGGAGAAACCTGGCGGTGGCGTGGCTGCGGCCGGGGCGAGTTGCGGTTGGCTGGCGCCGAAGGCGACGAGAGAGAATGCAGCGAGTCTAAGTAATTGAGTGCGCATAGTTGAATGATTGGGTTGATCGACGTGCCAGGCGGGTGTGGTGTTCACCAGGGGAGGAAAAAGTTTGGGGCGAGAAACTTGGTTTTGTGCCCTTTGTGCCTTTTCGCGGAAAACCTGTCGAGAACCGGGTGGTTTGGGGAGGCGCACGAGCAGGCAAAGCAGGCTCCTGCGGAGGCGGTTCATGGTAAACCGCCCGTTCATTTCGGACCTGCTCACGGGGCATGAACCAGCAGGCTGCTCCACCTCACCCTGTCCCGACTCGCTGGGACGCGAGTCACGACGGTCCCTCTCCCCCGCAGGGCGGCGGAGAGGGTGACGCGGTCGGCGGCTTAAGAGGGAGGCTGCCGAATTTTCCGCGCCGCGAGCCTCGTCGTCGATCGGCCGGTCCAAAGCGGGAGCCAAATCGCAAATCGGCAATCAAAAATGAGGTTCGCGTTGTGGGCCAAGCGGTGATCGTCAACGACCGGCCTGCGCGCGTTCGATGGCGAACGTCACCAGCTCCGACGAATGAAAGAAGCCTTCGTAGAAATTGTGTCCCTGTCCCTTCAATGTAATCAGTTTGACCAGCGCTCCCGCGCCGGCAGCTTCGTAGCGGCGAACCAACTCGGCGGAGTTTTCGCGGAGCGGCACGACGGTGTCGACGTCACCATGGATCAGCACGACGGGAATCCGCGCGCGAGCCAGCGCATCGACGCGGGCGATGGGATTGAATTCATCGGCGCGGGCGGTGAGTTCTTCGACGCTCAGGGCGTAGGCGGGAGCCGCCTTGCCCACGCTGGGATAGGTGCGGAAGTCGAACACGGGATAAATGCCGATGAGGCCGGCGACCCGTTCGGGATGGGCGATGGCCCAACTGCTGACCCACAGGCCGCCGCGGCTGCGGCCGAACAAACATGGCTTGGGAGCAAACTGGCGTTTCTCCGTCAGTTCGCGATAGAGAGCGTCGAAAACGGGGTGGCTCTTCGGACTTCCGTAAGCTTCACCGACGTCAACGCCGGCCACGGCGACACCGGCGGCGAGGAACTGTTCGTGCATCCAGCGTTCCGCCCGGTCCGGGAGGCCGGGCAGGGTGGGGGCGTAAAAGATCCACGGCTGCGGTTGGGAGCGTTTTTCGGGGGGAGGGAGGTAGAGAAAGGCTGGACGCTCGGCCACGGTGAACGACTCAGCTCCCGGCAGGTCGAGGCGTGTCGCCGGGTTGGTCGCGCGGCGTTTTGGAGGCGAGGAAAGTTGTTGCTCCAGCCAGGGAGCGACCTTTTGGGCCCAGCGCGCGCCGTGCTCGCGGAGGCCGGCTCCGCTGAAATGCACTCCCTTGCCACCGCCGTCGCGAAAGGCCCCGTCCAGCGCGTCGGTGTCCGGACCTTGAAGGGCGATGCCGCTGGACCAGAGCGCGGCCTGCGCGGCGCGGATCTCCGGGGAGGCGGGATCCTCCGGGGTATGATAGCTGGCCTGGGCCACAAACCAGGGCGCGTCCCAGCCAATGGCGCGGCGGGATTCCCGGATGAGCAGAGCCAGATGTTTTTCGTAGAGGGGGCCGGCCAGCGTCCGGGTCTTGTCCGTTTGATTGGCGTCGGACTCGCCTTGATGCCAGAGCACGGCTCGGAATCCGCGGGGGCCAAGCGATTTCATTCGCTGCACCAAACCATTGAACAGGGTTCCTTTGCTTGACCATTCCCCATTCTCCAGCTGCGACACGTTGCCGGTCAGGGTGGGCGGATTGGGAAAGCGGGTGTCGCGTGGGAGCCATTCGCGCACGCTGGTCGCGCCGACGCCGGCCGCGACCAGACCGACTGGAACCTTGAATCGCTCGACCATGGCATCGCCAAACGGAGGCAGGAAGCTGCCGGCGCTGCCGCTGGCGCCGGGTTGGGGATCATGGGCGATTTGCCAACGGCCGCTGGCCAGAGCCGCGACGAGGCCTGACTTCGGCTGCTGCCGTTCGTCGCCATGATTGGCCGAGTTCGACTGGCCTGTGACGACGAAGACTTCGCCAATGCCGACGTGTTCTACGACCGCGTGGGCGACGGTTTCGTCGCCGCGGCGGGCGCGGACTTCGAGGCGGTACCAGCCGCCGGCGGGTGCCTCAAATCGGCCGCGAAAACCGGCTGGGCCCGATTCGGTGGTCGCGAGGGGGCGCCACTTGCTTTCGAGATCGTTGCTGGAAAGGAGCACTTCGAGTTGGGCGCCGTCGGGCACCGGGGCGAGTCCCGCCACGGTGATCGAACCATTCGTCGTGGTGCGCTGATGGACTTGATAGTCGAGCGGGGCGGAGAGGCGAAGATCCGTGGCGGCGCTGATGTTGGAAGACCACGCGAGCAGGGGGAGCAGGAGCAGTAGGGAGTTCGATGGGTTCATAGCTGCGGCCCGCGCGGGCTGGTGACGCTGGTTGCGGTGGTTAGGGAACCGGGGCCGCGGTGGGGTTGCTCATCAGCCGTTCGACGGCCCGGGTGATGGCGGTGCCGCGCAGGCCGAAGGCGGCGATGCGACCTTCTGCGTCGATGAGGATGTATTCTGGAAGGCTGCGGAGGCCGAAGATTTGTCGCAGGGCACTTTCGTTCCAATTGCCGCCGTAGGCCTGGGGCCAGGGCAGGGGATCCTTCTTCAATTCGCCTTCGGCCAGCTCCCGGCTGGCATCGAGGCTGATCCCGAGCATGTGCAGGCGGTTGCTCTTGCCGAATCGATCATGGAGGAGCTTGAGCTGCCGCAGGTCGAACGACCGGCCGCCGTGCCAGGTGGCCCAGAGGTCGAGCAGGACGGGTTTGCCCCGGAGTTGGTCGAGGGTGATCTCCTTGCCATCAAAGCCCGTCACGGAAAAACGCGGCGCCCGTTTGCCCACGCGCATCGTGGCTCGAATCGCGATCTCGATCTCTCCCAGCTCAACCGGCTTTCCGACCTCGCCCGGGTCTGCCTCCGGCACGCTTACAGCCCGGCTCAAGTTTCCGATCTGATCGTAGGAATAGTCCTCGCGGGTGGGATCGGTCGGGTTGACCGACAGCGTGTAATTGCCCGGGGGAACGCCGTCGACGCGGAACGTTCCGTTGGTTTCGAACTCCAGCACATAGGTGCGCTGCGAGCGCTCCCAGGCGCGGCCTGGCGGCGAACGCCAGAAGGCCGCCTCTTGCTTGCGTTGTTCCGCCCAGAGGGCCTGGCGCTGTTCGTCGGTCTTGGCATTGCTGAAGTCCAGCGGACGAAGGTTCATCTCCAACGTTCGTTGCAAAGTCAGCGTGTGGAAATCGCGCCGCCAGTCGACGTCCTCGGGTTCCCCGCCGTTGACCTTCATCCGGCCGGTGACGCGACGGCCACCGTCGCCAATGACGAGGTTCGTGCTGGCGCCGGGATTGAGTTGGAGCGGATGTGGATGACTGTTGGCGGACCGCGTGTTGTCGCCAATCTGGACGGAGTGACGGATTGAAATTGTCCGGTCTCCAGGTGGCACGCGGTTGAAGGCAAAACGACCGTCGGAGTCCGCTTCAACGCTCAGATAGAGGGAAAGCGGCTGCGATTCGCGGGAGTCGTCCGCGTATCGATAAAACGTGTTGCCGAGTTGAACCGTGTGGGCTTGGCCGTTTCGCATCGGCAGTTTGACCGTCCCGGTGATCCTCGCCCATGGCTGCAGGGTGACCGTGACGGCGTCGGTGGAATTGGAGAGGCGAACTTCGGCGAAGCCGCGGTCGTGTGTGGCGATGATCGTATGGGGGGCGAGGCGGGCGGGGAACTCGAACTCGCCCTTGAGATCGGTGCGGACCTGCGGCCCGCCGTCGCTGCTGCGGGAAAACTCGCCGGTGGCCCGGAGATAGGCGTAGTCGGACAGTTCGACCAGGACGGCGGCGGCGCCGGCGACCGGGGAGCCGTCGGCGGCGAGGATCCTGCCGTGGATCCCCCGCGCCTTTTTCATGGCGAAATTGTTCGTGTAGAGCCCGGCCCGGGTGAATTCAGGCGACGCGACGGGAAGGTAGCCGGGGGCTTCGATCAAGATCGCGGTGCGGGTGCCAGAGGAATATTCGACGAGGCGCACGTTGTAGTCGCCGTTGCGTCCGCGGAAGGTGTTGTAGCGCTCCCAGCGAATGGGTTCCCCCTGGTTGTAGGCGCGTCCACGGAAGATCATGAAATCAGGAATCGGCTTGCCGGTTTCGACGTCGGTGACCAGCCCGCGCACGGCGGAGAACCGGCGCAGGGTGAACTGATGCTGCGATTCCGGGCCGGAGGGAGTGACCGAGATTGAGTAGGTGGTGGAAGAATGATTGGTGGCGCTGAGCTGAAACCGCATCTGGCCGCTCGGCGCGTTGGTCCACACGAAGGTGCCTTGGTCGTCCGTGTCCGTCTCGAACTTGACCAGCCGGTTGTCATTCCAGCTGTCCAGCCGGATATGCGCGCCGGCCACCGGGCGTTGATCCTGGTCGTTCACCCGGCCGAGCAGGCGATGGCCCGCCTGCAGCGCGATGTCCTGACTGATCACGGCGCCAGGCCGGGCGGGAACCGTCACCGATCTCAGCTCCGGCGTGTAGCCGTTCGCCACCACAATGAGGCTATAATTTCCAGCGGCCAGGACGGACAATTTGTAGCGGCCATTGCCGTCCGTGCGGACGACTTGCTCGTCGCCTGCATCCGTGCTTCCACGCGAACCGGATGTGGGTCCGGAGAGCCGCAGTTCAGCGCCGGCCACGGGCTTTTCGTCCGGGCCGCGCACCACGCCCGCGATCCGTTGCGCCGGTTCCAGGATGGCGGCGGCGTCGCCGGCGCGCAGTTCGTCCGGCGGTAGCATGGCGTTCGCCAGGGACGGGTCCCGCGGGCCTACGCGGAATACCCGCGGCCGAAAATCCGGATGCGAAATGGCGATCTGAAACTGTTCGAGCGCGGCGGGCAGCGCGGCGGATTTCCACTTGCCCGCGGCGTCGGTGTTGACTGTTTCGTAGTCGAGGCGTTCGTACTCGCGGCTGGAAATGGCGCGAAGCTCGTAGAGGGTGACGCTGGCATCGGGAATTGGGGCGCCGGCCGCGTTTCGCACCAGACCGCCGGCGGAAGTACCGGAGGCGAGCGTGGCTTTGATTTCGCGGGCGGACGGCTCCACTCCGGTGCCGGTGCTGCGGAAGACGAATGGCAGCCGGTGTGGCGTGCGCACGACCACCGTGCAGCCGGCGGCGTGTTGCGGAGGAAAGGGAAGGCGAATGCGCCCGTTGGCGTCGGACTGGTCGCGTCCGAAATAGTAGGCTCCCTCCAGGTCCGAGATGGTGAGGGTGGCTTCCGCGCCCGGCACCGGACGTCCATCCGCGTCCACCGCCTCGATGTTCAGACTCGAGCGATAGGTGTCATCCGGGAACTCGCGCGACCTTCGCACGACCCGATTCTCGGGCAGCTCGGGGAGCGCTCCCACCTCGGGCGCATCCTCTGCGGTGGCGGCAAAGACCAGCGGCGTGGCGCGGCTGAAGAGCGAGAGAATGTCGATGGCCGTGACCTTCACGTCTGGGCGGGGATTGGCGAGGACGGAGTGATAGATCCGATTGGCGGCCTGCCCGCCGTTGCTGGTGTTCTTTCCCTGCCAGGCTACGAACGAGTTTGGGTCATGCAGCGTGGTCACAGTTTCCTCGCGTCCGGGGTTCAGGCCCCGAGCCTGCAGGCCGTACGCCAGGCGAATCACGTCCTGCTGACCATCGGCGTAACGAAAAACCACGGAGGCATAGGGCGTGCCGTCGCGTTCATTGCCCGCCAGTCCGTGCAACAAATGGAGGACGGTGAATCGTCGATCGACCGTCAGGTTGGTGAGCGCCGTAGGGTGGAACTGGCCCTCGCGGGCATCCTGCAAACCGGTGAGGCGGACGGGCCCCACGACATCGAAAGGAACCCGTTGAGACCGGAACTGTCCGCGGGGCGGCCCGATCATGGGCTCGTCGCTGGCCTTGGTCGGGGCGGAACGAAGAGGGAGCGTTTGAAAGGCGGCGTAGGTTTGGCTCAACCCCGATAACAACAGCAAGCCCCAGACAAGCCACACGGGGGCATACCGCGAGACCGGACTGCTGGCGGTGGCGGTGCTTGGGTGCTTCTCCGTCCGTCGCGCGAACGAGCGCGCGGGCTCGAAGTCGCATTCGATCTTCGTCATGGCTATTGGCGCGGGTTGCATCCCGTTGTTGACCTGGTTTGCCTGCCGGCCGGCCACGTGTGGCGCCGGAACGGTTCTGGGCATGGGAATACCGACTGCGCCGTTGGACGAAAATTCATTGCAAGCACCTCCCGTTTTCTTCCGTCCAACGTGGCGACCATGAATGATGAACCGCTGTCTTCCGCCTGTGCCCAGAATCCGCATTGTGGCCGTCCTCCCGCGAAGCGGACCGGGCCCGAGGTTGAAAACGATCGCCGTGCGCCTGGGCAGGTGGCAACTTTCCATGCACCTCCCCGGAGCGCGGACCTGCGGTCCGCAGCGGGTGGAATCGGCCACGCACGAACGAACCGTCGAGCATCGTCTCCGGCACCCACCGCTGCGGGCTGGAAGCCCGCGGTCCGTCCGAACAGTCCGCTGGTTCATGGCCCCAATTCGCGTGCGGCATTGCAGGTTGCCACTTCCCATGAACCTCTGCTACCCGGAGAGACCTTCTCCGGTTTCGAGGAGGAGGGCAGGAGATTGGACATTTTCGGAGGTCCACCGGCGACAAGTCGCCGGGGCCATGTCGGCTGCCAGCCTGCGGTCCATCCAAGGTTCATGGCCCGTCGGCAGGCCCGCAAGGAACAGAGAGCTTACGCTGGACTGCTGCTGCTTTTTCTCCTGTTGCTGGTCGGTGTTCCGGCGGTCAGTGCGGCTGGGCGGCCGGTGGTGTTCTCCGAAACAAGCGGCGTTTTCACGAACGAGTTCACGCTCGAACTCAGGGCGCGGACGAAGACCGATGCCGTCCGGTATACCGTCGACGGCTCGGAGCCTGGCCCCACGGCGACGCTTTACTCCGGCCCGATCTCGATCGATGCCACGCGGATGGTCCGGGCGCGCACGTACGATCGCCGCGGTGTCGCCAGCGAAGTTGTCTCGCACACCTTCGTCCTGCTCGACTCGGCTCTGGCGGATTTCAATTCCAACCTCCCGCTGGTGATCCTGACCACCTCGGGCCACGAGATCGAACGAAACGAGCGCATTCCTGCCACGTTCCAGGTTCTATCGGGCGAGGGGCGGGTGGCCTTGCGCGGCCCGGTCGAATTGACCAGTCGCGCTTCGGTTAACCAGCGTGGGCGCGCCTCCACGCATTATCCAAAGCGATCGTTCACGGTGAAAACCCTGGATGAAGCGGACGATTCCCGGAACGTGTCGCCCCTCGGCTTGCCGAAGGACGCGGACTGGGTGTTGTATGCGCCGTATCCGGACAAGACCCTCATGCGTGATGTACTGGCCTATGAGCTGAGCAACCAGATCGGGCGCTGGGCGCCGCGGACGCGTTTCATCGAGCTGTTCGTGCAGGAACATCCAGGCCGCCTGCAGCGCGAGGATTATGTGGGTGTCTATGTCCTCGTCGAACGCGTCAAGCGCGACGCCAGCCGGGTGAACATCGCCCGGCTCGGACCCGACGAGAACGCCGGGCCGGCTCTGACGGGGGGGTACATCTTCAAGAAGGATCACAGCAGCCGGAACATGGGCAACATGATGGCTCCGGGCTATCCGCCATTCGAGGACGCCACTTCCCGCCGTTTCGGTTACCCGACCGGGCCGGGCGCGTTTCCGGCGGATCCCGCCGGATTCCAGGCGGCTTTCCGTGGGCGGACCAGCTCCAGTTCGAGTTCCAGCTCGAGCTCCAGTCGATCCAGTTCCTCGCGATCGCGTTCGGCCATCGTCACGAATTTGATCGGTGCACCGGTCGCTCCCAAGCGGGAGGTTTCCACCTCGCGCTCCGTCATGATCGATGAAGACGGCAACGAAACCGTCTTCATGGATGACGACAGCGACAGCATCGATACCAGTTTCAAGACGACGGTGTTGACCAACCGGTTCTACTACGTCGATCCGGCCCCTGATGAGATCACGGGGGTTCAACGCACCTGGCTGATGAACCACCTGGAGGCGACCGAACGGGCCATCGCCAGTCCAGAATTTCGAAATCCGGAAAAGGGCTATGCGGCTTATCTCGATGCAGGATCGTTCGTCGACTATCACCTTCTAACCGAGCTGACCAAGAACGTGGATGGATTTCGTTTCAGCACGTTTTATCACCTGGATCGTGGGGGTAAGATTCAGATGGGCCCGCTTTGGGACTGGAACCTGAGCTTT
The DNA here is from genome assembly GCA_044230345.1 of Limisphaerales bacterium. Taxonomy (GTDB): domain Bacteria; phylum Verrucomicrobiota; class Verrucomicrobiia; order Limisphaerales; family JADJPG01; genus JBGARF01. The sequence continues at coordinate 138,110 of JBGARF010000026.1, read as the reverse complement.
GGGAACTGCAACGGGAAACAAGGATACATGTCCACGAACTGGCTGTGGCCGCAGCTGGACGATCGGGAATACACCTGGTTTCGGCGGCTGTTCGAGGATCCTGACTTTGGCCAGCTTTACGTCGATCGCTGGACGGAACTGCGCCAGACGGCGTTTGCCTCCTCCAACTTGCTTGGGCGGGTGGATCAAATCGCGGCGTATTTGGGCGAGGCGCAGAAGCGCAACTTCGAACGCTGGCCGATCATGGGCGTGACCATCCATCCGAATTGGTTCATGGCTGATACTTATGCCGGGGAGGTGAATTGGATGCGTTCGTGGATCGAACAGCGCCTGGCTTGGATTGATGCGCAGTTCGTGCCGGTGCCGACGGTCCAACGTGGCCCGGATGGAAAAGTGCATGTCGACGGCATCGGTTGGCAGGTCTACTTCACGACGGACGGGTCCGACCCGCGCGCTTCGGGGGGCGCAATTTCGAGCCGCGCGGTGCAGTACGCCGAACCGGTTCCGATCGAGCCGGGCTCGACCTTGTTTGCGCGCGGTCGAAAAGGCGAGCGCTGGAGCGGACCGCGGAAGATGTTGATCGGAACGGAGCAGGCGAAGACCGGGCGGTGAAGGTGTGAATGGGCCAGCCTTTGGTTGCATTACATACTATGAGCACGTTCCTCGCATTGTTCTTTGGAGCAGTTGCCATCTTTTGCGCTTCGGTTTGCTTGCACGCTCCGTTGCGTGCCCGGGTTCTGCGTCACCTGCCATTGCGTCGCCGGACATACGCAATCGCTGCTGTGTGGTTTGTGCTGGCGGTTGTCATCATTGAGAGGGGCGACCGGATTCCTTCGGAGAGACGACAGCGGCTTCGGCTCGCGGGCGCGACGTTGTCGCTGCTGACCATGGGAAGCTTCGCCTGGGATTATCGCCGCCTAACAGCCATGCGCTCCAGGGAACCCGGCCAACGCGTCGCGGATTCAATCGTGGCATCCCGCGGGCCGGGTCGCTGAGTTTGGGTTGTGCAGCCAAACTATCGAACGCCTTCAGCGTTCGCCTGGATCGGTGTTGACCCTGAGTTGTGAGATCTCGGGTGCCGGATAAGCCGCCGGACCTTGCGGGCACCGGGCGCCGGGTCGGTGATCTGTCGAAGTGCTGATGCATCGCTGCGGATGCCGATGTCTATTACTTCAATCCTTCAATCCCGCAGTAGAGATTCAACGGTCTCCTCAGGCGCGGTCGGAGAGGCCGGGGATCGGGCGCAGTTTGAGCAGTGAGAGGACGATCTTCTTGATCGTGGTCGGGTCAATGTCAGCCAGGTCGAACTTCCAGGAGCCGTTTCCGGCGCCCGGGTCGGCGGAGAACTCGGTGCCGACGACGTTCAGCGAGGTTATTCCGTTGCCAAACGTTGAGGGCGAGGTGCGGGTGAAACCCTGGGCATCGAGAAACTCGACGAACCAGGATTGGTCGGTCAACGGCGGATGGAGGTCTTCGAGGCGCGCCGCGTCGGGTCGAATCAACGCCCATGTTGGGGTGACGACCGGCCACATTTTTCCAAAGACGGTGGCCGGCACTGGAGTGTCGTGGGTCCAATGTTGGGCGGCGGCCTTTTGGCGGAGGAGAACAAAGTCAGCGATGACTTCGGGCGCGTTGGCGCGGGCGGCGCCGATGGCATCGGCGGCGGCGACGGCGGCGGCGTCGGCCGCCCGGGCGTCGTCGTAGGCGGAGCGGACGGCGGCGAAGGCGACGCGGGCGGCGGCGTCGGCGGCCGGGTTGGGCGGGCTTTCCATGTAGGCGGCGCGGGCGGCCACGTCGGCGGCGCGGGCGTCGTCGTCGGAGCTGAGCGCGGCGGCGAAGAGCCGGGTTACCTCGATGGCATCGGAGAGGGCGGCCTTGTAGTTTGAGGCGAGAGCGGAATTCAGGAACAGAGGTTCAACGCGGGAGGCGCAGCGCGCGGCGAAGGCGACGATAGCCAGCCGGGGAAGTTCGGAAACCTGCGCCTGGGTTGGCATGAACGACGACGCCATGGTGAACGAATGTTTTGGTGAAAGCGGTGCTTCTGACGGGGGCTGCGGCGCAAGCATTCAAACGGGCACGGGCGTGATCCCGTGCGGTTTTGAGTCTACCCTTTGGCCTGGGTTGCCCAATAGCGGTAGTCGAGGTCAGGGAAGAGATTGTCCATCCATTCGACCCGGGTCAGCCAAGCTTCGTCGATCTTGGTGGTCGTGAGCTGTTCGTGCAGGGCGATGAAACGCAGGAGATGATCCTTCACGCGTTTGCGGGCGTAGTCAGGGCTGGTGTTGGTGCGGAGGATGAACGGCCAGTCGCTGGACTGCGCCAGGAGAAGCTCGCGTCCGGCCTGTCGGAGCGCGCGCAGTTCGAGGCCGTCCGCCTGCACGAAGCGGTCGGCCAGTTCGGTCATGCGCTCCTGCGCGACGCGGAGGTGGGGGTAAATCCATTCATTGGCCTCGTTCAACCAGACCTTCCAATAGCCTTCCTCGCCCCAGCTGGACGCGCCGGGAGTGGCGACCTGCTGGGTCGGCTGATGTTGGAGATACTCGTAAGGCGTGGTCAGCGTGAACGTGGTCTGGTCGTAAAACGCCTTGCGGACGAAATAATTCAGGAACTCGGGGCCTTCATACCACCAGTGGCCGAACAGCTCCGCGTCGTAGGGCGACACGATGTGCGCCGGGCGGTCCATGATCCCGCCGAGATGTTGGAACTGACGGACGCGCGCATCGAGGAAGTGCTGGGCGTGCTCCGCGGCGCGGTGCAGGGCGGCTTCGCGCTGATAGACGTGCTTGTCGCCGGCGCCGGTGATGGCGTGATATTTGATCCCTGTGAAACTGCGCTTGCCTTCGACCGGGAGGAGGGGGCGGACGTAGTCGTAGTCGAGATCGAATCCGATGTCGCGATAGAAGTCGCGATAAGCGGGGTCGCCTGGGTATCCCTCGTGTTTGCTCCAAACCTGGCGGGCGGAATCCAGGTCGCGTCCGAAGGCGGCGGTGCCGTGCGGCGTGAAGATGGGCGCGAAGACACTGTAGCGCGGCCGCGGCTTGGCGTGCAGCACGCCGTGTGTGTCGACGATGAACCAGCGCAGCCCGGCCTCGCGCAGGGCGAGGTCGATGCCGTCGGCATAGGCGCATTCGGGCAGCCAGATCCCGCGGGGGTCGCGTCCGAAACACGCGCGGTAATGATCGCGGGCGACGAGGATCTGCGCGCGGAGCGAGGGCGCGTGCTCGGTGAGCAACGGGAGCACGGCGTGGGTGGCGGCGCAGGTGATGATCTCCAGCCGGCCGGCCTCCTGGAATTTGCGGAAAGCGCCGACCAGATTTCGCCCGTAGGCAAAGTAGGTGTCCCGCAGTGAATGAAACCGCTGTTGATACATCCGGGCCACCGGATGGAAGTCCCGGTCCCAATGCGTCCGGTGGATCTCCCGCTCGGACATCTCGATCAAGGCGTCGAGGTGCCGGACAAACCGCTCTTGCAGGAGCGGGTCGAGCAACATCGAGCAGAGCGTTGGCGAGAGGGAGAGCGTCAGGCGCGAGTCCATCCGGTCGCGCAACCAGCCGTCCATGATCTGCACGAGCGGGAGGTAGGTCTCAATGATGGCTTCGAACAGCCAGTTTTCCTCGAGGAACCGTTCGTGTTCCGGATGCCGCACGTAGGGCAGGTGGGCGTGCAGGACGATGGAGAGATAGCCCGGGTTCATGGCGCGCGGCGGCGGGTGAGGGTATCGCGCTGGGATCGTGGTTAGGAAACGTGCTCGACCCGCGGCGGGGGCATGGCCGGATCTTGAGGATGGGCGTGAACCTCGCCGCGATATTCGGTTGAACGGCTGAACTCCAAGGCCGCGCTCCGGCTGTCGCTGCCGTCAGCTGAAGTCGCCACGGCGGGCAGTTGGTAACGGCCGTCGGGCAGGACGAACCGATAGCTGAACGTGCCATCCGGGCGCAGCCGAATGGTGCGGCCGCCGATGGTGACCGCGGCGTCGGGTTCGGTGGCGCCGTAGATGATGAGCTCGGCGTTGACGTTGAACCAAAATCCCTTGGGGCGTTCGCCTGCTCCGCCGTATGGACTGGACAGGCTGGAAACCGCGGACGGCGCGCTGCTCCATGAGCTGGTTTCGCCGAGGGCGGCGGCGGCCTGCGACGACAGTTCCTGGAGGAATTGGCGGCGGATGAGCTCGGTGATCTCGAGCGAGCCCATCCAGACGCGGCGGACGGAGTCGAGCGTGACCACTTCAGCGAGGGCTTTTTCTTGCGCGGGCGTCCAGCTGCCGGCCTTGGCCGTTGTCGTGTCTGGCAGACCGGGGTAGCCGAGGGTGCGCAGTTGTTGCAGCGCTTCCATCAGCGGCACGCTGTCCTGGATGGCCTGTCGCACCAGCCGCAGCAATTGCTCGAAACGAACTTCGACCGGCAACGTTTCGAACCAGACGGAGAGATCAGCGGAGAGAGTATCGGCCGGAGTGAGCGTTGCGCCTGAGGTTGAAAGGGCAACCCAGGTGCCGCGCTCGGCCTGGTAGTAGCCGAGTTGCGCCAGGTACCGGGTGGAGGCTTGGGCCACGTTGACGAACCAGCTGCGCGATTCCGGGTGCACGTGCACTTCGCGATGTGGCTCGCCCTTGACCTCGTCCTTGAACACGCGCAGCACCAGGTGGCGATCTGCGCTGCGCGCGTTGTAGCGCCGCAGTTGTTCGCTGGAGAAGTCCCAGTGCGCGTGCAGCCACTGTGGATCACGCGCGGTCAGATAAAGCTTCTGCGTCCCGTAGGATTCGGGCAGGTCGGAGGGTTCCTCGATTGAGCTGGGGACGGGCGGGATTGGTCCGAGTGCGTAGCGTTCGCCGGGACCACTCGGGCGCGGCGTCGATGGTTCGTCTCCTTCGAGCAGGAGCGATGGAATTGCCGGGGCGGCGGTCGGGGCAGGGGGCGAAGTCCGGGCCGGCGCTTTCGCGGCGGACTGGGCGAAGGATTTGGTCGTGGACTTGGCTGCGGGCTTGGCTTCGGGCTGCGCTGGCGCGGAACCAGACGTGGCCTTGGGGGCTGCTTTGGCGGCAGCGGCGGAAGGCGCCGGGCGCTTGGAGGGCGTCGATGACTTGCCGGAGTCCGGGGTCCGGGCAGTTTTCTTCGCGGTCTTTTTTGGTGAGTCGGGTTTCATGCGATGCCTGCGCTAGGGATGGTGCGACGGAGGCACAAGACGCCGCATGTTAGTCATTGTCCCGCCGAGCGCAACGGGAATTTCCGACTCGTTCCCGCTCCTTGACTCCCCAAGATCTGGTGTGTTACGAACCTGACGCCACAATTCAGAGTGTAGCGGTGGCTAACTATGCGTTGCCCGAAATGCAGTTGTCAGGACGACAAAGTGATCGACTCGCGCTCGTCGCGCGAGGGCGCCACGATTCGTCGTCGTCGCGAATGCATTGGCTGCGGGCATCGGTATACGACCTACGAGGAGATCGAGAAACCGCGTTTGATGGTGTTGAAGCGGGACGGGCGGACGGAGGAATTTTTGCGGGACAAGCTGGCGGCGAGTGTGGAGAAGGCCTGTCAGAAGCGGCCGGTCGGTGCGGAAGCAATCACGGCGTTGGTGGAGCGCATTGTGGAGGATCTGGCCAACAATTTTGATCGCGAGGTTCCCTATGGCGCGATCGGGTCGAAGGTGATGGAAGGATTGCGGGAGCTCGATCCGGTCGCCTATGTGCGCTATGCCAGCATTTATCGGCGCTTCGACGAGGCGACGGATTTTGTGCAGGAAGTAAAAAAACTCGAGAAACCCCATGATACTCTTACGGCCCGACTGCCTGGCATTTGAGGCGCCGGACGGCGAGCTCATCCCGTGTTCGGCCAAGCAGGTCGTGGTCGAGCTGATCGGTGACGCTGCGCAGTGGCTGGATCAGGAGGTGATCTCCAATGCGTCCGAGGCGGTGCTCCACTATTTCCGGCACGAGAAGGGGCGCGAATCCGTGTCGATGACCGAGTTTGTTCAGGCGCTGGAACAAGTGCTCAAAGGGCTCGGGCTCGAGATCAAGGCCACTGGAGTCGCCAAACAAATTCTTGCTTCCTCGACGCCTCCGTCTTTTCCGGCCCGCCGCGTGGTGGAAGCGGATCTGGTGGAACTGGTGGGTCGCTCGCAAGGCGGCGCCGAGCTGTTCTTCTTTCCGTTGTTGCGGGAGGAGATGAACCGGCGTCTTGATGGTTCGCCGCAGATTCTCAAGTTCCGCGGCTTGCGCGAATGCGTGAAAAGCATCGTCGGCACCAAACGCTGGAATCCCGCCTGCCAGTCGATGAACGATCAAATAGTCGATTACCTCCGGACCTGCCTCAATTCGGTTAAGGCCGGCGACGGCTGCGCGCTGTTGGTGGTCTGACCCGCTGCGCCACGCCAATCCTCTGGCGCTTTGCCCGCGCGCGAGGGGCAGGTGACCGCGAAACATCGCTTTGTTTTCATCGCGCCTTGGATCCTTCCAGAAATGAACGTTCCCATCGCCGGCGTCCTGCCGCCGAAGCAGCAGGTCCTCTCGGATTCCGGATCTTGGATTTGCCAAAGGAATTGAAACCGCAGATAGACGCGGATGAACGCAGATTCAGATGAGCGTCGTTGAGGACAGATTGTCGTCCTGGTGAGGCAGTAAACGAAATCCGCGTATCCGCGTTAATCTGGGTTCATCTGCGGTTTCGATTCGGCTCCCTTCGCTCACGAGTGGCGTAGCCTCGCACGTCCCGGCTTGCGCTGGGCGTTCCGTCCGGCACACTCCCGGCCATGACGCTTTTCGAGAAAATCATCGCCCGGCAGATCCCCGCCCGGATTGCCTATGAGGATGATCACGTCCTCGCGTTTCACGACATCAACCCGCAGGCGCCGACGCATGTGCTGATCGTTCCGAAGAAACCGATCCCGCGCGTGGCCGAGGCCGCGGCCGACGATCAGGCGCTGTTGGGACATCTTCTGCTCAAAGCGGCGCACGTGGCGGCCCAGCTGGGGCTTGGCGCGACCGGGTTTCGTCTCGTGATCAACAACGGCCGCGACGGCGGTGAATCGGTTCCTCATTTGCATTGCCACATTCTCGGCGGCCGCGCGCTCGCCTGGCCTCCCGGTTGATTATGAACACCGCTCCTGTCCGTCATTTTGCCAGCGACAACTACGCCGGGATTTGCCCGGAGGCATGGGCCGCCCTGGCCGACGCGAATCGGAACCACGCACCTGCCTACGGCGACGACGTCTGGACGCAGAAGGCCACCGACCTGATCCGCGATGTGTTCGAGACACATTGCGACGTGTTCTTCGTGTTCAATGGGACGGCGGCCAATTCCCTTTCGCTCGCGTCGATGTGCCAGTCGTATCACAGCATTCTCTGTCATGAGACGGCTCACATCGAAGCCGACGAATGCGGTGCCCCGGAGTTCTTTTCCAACGGCACGAAGGTGCTGCTCATGCCCGGGCCGAACGGGAAGATCGATCCGGCCAGCATCGAGAACATGGTCAAGAAACGAACGGACATCCACTACCCCAAGCCGCGGGCGGTCAGCGTGACCCAGTCGACCGAGTTGGGAACCGTCTACACGCCGGACGAGTTGAAGGCGATCTGGGGGAAGACGAAGGCGTTGGGCTTGAAGATCCACATGGACGGCGCGCGTTTTGCCAACGCCGTGGCGTCGCTGGGTTGCACGCCGAAGGAGATCACCTGGCAGGCGGGCGTCGATGTGTTGTGCTTTGGCGGGACGAAGAACGGAATCCCGGTGGGCGAGGCGGTGGTGTTTTTCGATCGGGACCTGGCCCGGGAATTCGACTACCGCTGCAAGCAGGGAGGCCAGCTGGCTTCGAAGATGCGGTTCATCTCCGCCCCTTGGGTTGGCATGCTCCAGGACCACGTCTGGCTTCGGCATGCCCGGCATGCCAATGACATGGCGGCCTTGCTGGAGTCCAGGATCGCGGCCATGCCCAAGGTGAAGATTCTGTTTCCCCGCCAGGCCAACGCTGTTTTTGCCGAGCTGCCGCGACAGGCGATCGAAGCCCTGCGCGGCAAGGGGTGGAAGTTCTATACTTTCATCGGGGCCGGCGGCTGCCGGTTCATGTGTGCCTGGGACACGACCCCGAGTGATGTGGAAGCGTTCGCCGCGGATTTGCGGCAGGCCCTGGGATAGGTCAGCCGTGCGCAGCGTTTACGAGTTTCGAACTTTTCGAACTCGTGCTCACGGGCCCATGAACCGGGCACTTCGGGTCGGGCGGGCGCTCCGCCGCCCGCCGCCGCAACGGTGTCGCCAAAGGTTTGCGCAGAGCCGTTGAATCCATGGTGAAGTTGTCGGCGTGGCCGGCGCGCTGCGGAGAGCGCACCCCGCCTGACGGTTCACGGGAAGGGTTCGGCGGCCCTATTTGCTTCCGGGTTTGGTGGCGGGAATCTTTGCGAGATCCGGCGGCAGCTGATCGGCGGGCCAAGCTTCCACGTGCAGCTTGATCAGGCTGACCGTCGGCGCCCCAAGGTTCACGGAGCCGTCGGAGCGATCCACCAGCATGGCGATGCCCGCCACATGGCCTTGGCAGCCCCGCACGATGTCGATCGTTTCCTGCACGCGTCCTCCCTTCGTCACCACGTCCTCGACAATCAGGCATTTCTCGTCCGGGGCGATCTTGAAACCCCGGCGGAGGACAAGCTTGCCGTCTTCCTTCTCGACAAAGATGAAGCGCAAGCCCAGTTGTCGCGCCACTTCCTGGCCGATGACCAGGCCGCCCATGGCGGGTGAGACGACCGTGACGGCGCCCAGCGGGCGGACGCGCTCGGCCAGGGCGGCGCCGAACTTTTCGACGATGGGCATCTGCTGGAGCGCCTGGGCGCATTGGAAAAACTGACGGCTGTGCAGGCCGCTGCGCAGGATGAAATGGCCGTCCAGCAAGGCGCCGGTTTGGCGGAACAAATTCAACGCTTCTTCGTTTGTCATCGGCGCGGATGAAACACGACCGCCCAAAGGATCGTCAACGGGTGTTTTTTGTCTTCGGATCCACGCAGGGCGGCGGAGAGGGTATACGCGCCGGGCCGTTCGATTGACAGGTTGCCGAATCTCCGCGCCGCCCGCTTGCGTGTCGATCCGGCCCAGGAAATGCCACGACGTTGCCGACGGCCGATCCCATCACGGCGCGGCCGCTGAAGTTCCCCCTCTCCTTGGGGAGATGGTTGGGGTGAGGGAGGATTGCGACGGCGGTTCGCGTTCGTCCGGTGGAGGGAGTTTACAAATCCTCCGTGAGGGTATGAGGTTTGTGACGGGCGTCCTGAAACGCTCAGGGAGCATTGCAGGACGGACGGAACTAGGGTCACCATAAGGGCCTGTTGGTCATGCTAATCAGCAGGCGGGCTTACGGGATAGGCTCGTGGAGGACGCTTGGAGTAACTCTCCGCCTCCGTGAATGAGCACCGGCGCAAAGCACCTACATGGGCACGCCCCGCATACCTGAGTGCATGTAAGCGCCTGACCCAGTTCCGTCCGCCTGCATCACGTTAAAACCTCATGAAAGAAAACACCAGGAAGGATAATGACACGAAGACGGAGTCGGGCCGAGTCGTCGGCTTGGATGTCCACCCGGACACGTTTACGGCGGCGATCCTTGTGGGCGCCACCCCAGCGCAAGCGCAGGTGCAAAAGATCTGCAACCGGATCCCGATCGGGCAGTTGAAGAGGTGGGCGGAAGCCAACACGACCCCCGCCGACGGTTTGGTGCTGGAAGCCTCCGGGAACAGCTTCACCGTGGCGCGATGGCTGCGAGCGATGTCCCGCGATGCACGGGTGCTGGAGAGCGTGCAAATGGGCAAGCTCAAGGAAGCGCACGCCAACAACGACCGCATTAGCGCCGTGCGCATCGGCAAGGCGTTTCTGGCCGGAACGGCCAAGGAAGTCTGGGTGCCCGATCCGTTGACCCAGGAACGGCGCGACTGGATGCATTCCCATCGCAAGACGGTCAAGCGTTGCACGCAGGTCCAGAACCGGCTGCAGTCCTATCTGAGTGACCAGGGCGTGCGTTGGGAACAGAGCGTGCAGCCCAGCGATGGTCCCCAGCTGCGGCAAGCCCAGGAATGGACGCTGCGGCAATGGCAGGTCGTGGAAGGGTTGCTGATGGAGTTGGAACACGCCGAGAAGCAGCGCGCCTTTTGGGTCAGCGTCATGGCCCAGGAAGTCCTCAACGACCCGGTGCTTTTGTCACTGACGCGGCTGTGCGGCATTCGCGACATCTCCGCTTTCACCATCGGGGCCGTCATCGGGGACATCCATCGCTTCGCTGAACCCAAGAAACTGGTCAAATACTTCGGGCTCAATCCGGCCTTTGATGACAGCGGCGAGAACACCTGGAGTGGTGGCATCTCTGGTCACGGCCGCAAGGACGTGCGCGCGGTGTTGATCGAGTGCGCCCAATCCATCCTACGCACCGACCATCCCCTGGCCCGGTGGGGCAAGCGCCTGCTGGCCAAGAAGAGCAGCGTCAACCTGGCGGTGGCGGCCGTCGCCCGCAAGCTCACGGTGGCCCTCGGGTATTTGCTCATGGGGCGGGAAACTCCGGTCGAGGACATCGATGTGCGAACCTCCCGCAAGGTGTCCAAGATGATCACCAACGTGGGGCCCAAGGCGCTCAAGGAGATGGGACAAACCCGTCAGCAACTGCGGGAGAAGGTTTACCAGTCGCTCAAGACCGGACGCACCTACGTGCTCGATCCGCACAAAAAGATGCCGGCAAAGGCAGACCCTCCACCGCCCAACACAACCCTGGCCGGCACTCACCGGGTGGGAGAACCAGCGCCCTGATTTGCTTTGAGTGTGGCGCTTGGCTTCATCCACCACCGTTGACTCCTTTCCGCCACGTCGTCCAACCAGCCCGTCCGTTTGCTTCGAGTCGCTCTCAGCCGCCGCGACGGGCGGCGTCGAGATGCTGCGCATCTCGCGCTCGCCCCTCGCTTCTGGGCCACCTCCTCACCCTTTTACTCAGAACATTTTGTCTTCCGTTCCTCACTTTTATGTAGACAAACCACATACCCGTTCTCCGCGTTTAAAAGCCAGAAGCCTGCGGCGACGATTCCGCGGCGCGCCTTGCTGCCCAAAGGCCGAGCGCCGCCACGACGAGTCCCCCCAGGAGGTCGACAAAGTAATGGAACCGCAGCAGGACGGTGGAAAGCCAAAGGACCACACACGGCGCCAGGCACCACCAAAATCGCCGGCGGGCATGCCACCAGTCGAAAACCAAGAGGTAGAGGGAGACCCCGAAGTGGAGGCTGGGAAACACGTCGACGCCGTTGCTGCCGTCGTTCACGATCGCCAGCGTCCACGGGATGACGACGATCCCCTGCAGCGGAACCTCGAAGGTCATCCAGCGATGGGGGCCTCCGGCGGGCAGCAGGGTGTAGGACAGGAAGCCGACGCCGTAGAGCGTGAACAGGCCGACGATGCATTGGCGGAACCGGGGCAGGTCGCGCACGCAGTAGGCGCCGGGGACGATCACCAGGTGCACAAAGAAGAAGAGATATCCCAACATCAGGAGGTCGTTCATCCACGGTGTGCCCCAATGCTGATACGGCACGCTCGGAGTTTCGCCTAACAACCGGCGATCGAGCTCCAGCAGGCTGGTGTCCACCAGCGGCCGGCCCAGCGCGGGAACCGCATGTCGCATCGTGTAGAACGTGAGGCCCATGGCCGCCGGATAAAACAACAGCCGCAGTCGCCAGCGCAGGGCGTTGGGGTCCCGTTGAAACCAGAAATACACGACGACCGCGCCCACCAGGCACCCGAGGAAAATCAACGTGAAACGGCTGAGAGGACCGGTCGCTGTGGCCAGCCGCGCCCAAGTCACCAGGAGGAATCCGCCGAAGACCAGTTCGTGCAGCAAAGGGCGGCCGGCCGTCCCGGCAGGCGGTCGGTCGGCGGCGCGCGCGGAAACGGCGGGGCCAGTCTCGGGCCTCGGATTCGCCTTTCGGGAATGCTTCGTCGCGTTCAAGGCGCGAAGTTGTGCCAGCTCCCCTTCGGCCGGGCAAGCCCTGCAAATCCTCCGAGGAGTCGGGGGCTAGATCTGGAAATCGATCGGTCCGCCGTCACGCTGACGTTTGTCGAGCACCTTCACTGTGACGCCTTCAAAGACGACCAACGAATGTGGTGGCACGCTCGAGGTGAGAAAGACATTGCCGCCGATGGTGCTCCCCTCGCCGATCACCGTGTCCCCGCCGAGAATGGTGGCGCCCGGATAGATGGTAACCCCGTCCTCAATGGTCGGGTGCCGCTTCGTGCCACGGAGCTGTTGACCGCCCGACGTTGATTTCGCACCGAGCGTGACGCCGTGGTAGACCTTCACGTTCTTTCCGATGATGCAGGTTTCGCCGACGACCGTGCCGGTGCAGTGATCGACGAAGAAATAGGGCCCAATGCGCGCGCCCGGGTGCAGGTCCATGCCCGTGCGGGCGTGGGCCCATTCGGTCATGATGCGCGGGATTAGGGCCACGTCGCGCTTGAACAATTCGTGGGCGAGCCGCTGCACGGCGATCGCTTCCATGAACGGATAGGCCACGATGACCTCCTCGCGGCTGAGCGCCGCCGGGTCGCCGTTGTAGGCGGCCTCGGCGTCCGTCTGCAGCACCTGCCGCACGCACGGCAGCCCGGCCAGAAACTCGAGCACGATGTCCCGCGCGGCTTCCCGCAAGTCAGGCCGCGCCAGCCCCGGGGGCGTCGCGTATTCCAAACTTTTGTAGACTTCGTCCTGCAACCGGTCGGACACCGAGTCCATCAGGGCCACCACCTCGGCCTTCAGCTCGGACGAATGTATCGTCCGATCGTCGAAGAAGCCTGGAAAAAGGAGCCGCAGCAGGTCGTGCGTGATGCCCGCGATGGCAGACTTAGACGGCAGGTTTTTTCCGTCCAGATGATTGATCCCACCCACGCCGGCGTAGGAGACAATCAATTGGTCCGTCAGTTGGATGACCGTCGCGTTCACGGGCGGACTATTGGGCAGGCGATGGGGAAACGCAAGGCAGGGGGATGATCCCCGATCCCCGCGTAAGCTTGGAAAACCGCAGATGGACTGAGATGAACGCAGATAAGGACGGGGCTTTCGTCAAACCTGCGTATCCGAGTCGTTGTCCATAGGTTGTCGCAGATTCCTGTCCTCGATGGGTGTTCCGAAATCTGCGTTCATCGGTGTGAATCGGCGGTTCAATCGTTTTTAGGAATGTTACGTGTGGTTTTGGGAGGATGCGGCCGTTACCGGCCCGTGGCCGGTGCGAGCTCTTGATCGATCCAGTCGACCCGATGCTGAATCCAGCGTTTCATCTGGCGAACGTAATCCGAATGCTCCCGGCGAGTGGGCCAACGATCCGAATTGCGCTGCTGCGCCTCGCCCAACGACGCTACCAGCGCGTCGATCCGGCGCAAAAGTTGGGCGGTGCCAAACGGGCCGCGTCGCAATTCGAACCACCGTCTCACGTAGCGTTGCTGAAACTGAGGATCCTTCCGGAGCCGGTTGAACCAGTCGATCTCGGTTTCCCGAATATGCGGCCAGTACCAGCCTTCCGGGCTGTCGCCTCCGTAAAAATTCGCGTTCCCAAAGCTCTGATCCCAATCCCAGATTGGGCCCGGCTTCAGCTTTCCACCCGGGCTCAGCTGCAGGAACGCGCTGAAGCGAAACCCGTCCACGTTCTTGGACATCTCCACCAGCCAGAAGTGATCGATGAAGGCGTCCACATCCAGGAACTTGGCGTAGCCTTCGTTCGGATCGGCAAAAGTCCGGCCGTAGAGCGTTCGTTCAAACTCGTTCAAATAGTTGACGAGCCGCGTGCGCTGTTCGCCGGTGATCTCCCGTTCCTTGGGGTGGACATAGAGAAAATGCAGGCCGCGGGCCGTGTGAAAACCGACCTCGCCCGGATCAACATGATCCATTTTGAAAAGGTAACCGTTCGACGAGGCGACTTCGCCCTGACCGGCGACCGCTTCGTCCAGCTTCACCCGGTTGGGGCCGCGCTTGATCTTTTCCTCGAGCACATAAACGCCGACATAGTCGCGGCGACTCATCCGGCCCGTGGGGCCCGCGACGAAGACTTCCACAAAACGCGTGCGCGGCGCATAGCGCCCGATGCGATTGCTGAGCTCATAGGCGAGGACGTCGCGGAGCTGAGTGCGATCGAAATACGGCGCGTACAGGACCCAGTCTGAATCTTCCGGCAGACCTGCGAGGGGCACCTTCGCTGAACGCCCGTTTTCCTCCACCAGTTTGACCGTAAAGGAATGCTTCGGAAACTGACGCGAGGTATTCCCGCGTCGATTGATTTCCATGCGTCCCTGCCAGGTGACCTTTCCGGTCACGGAAATGGTTCCGCCGCCGGGTTCGAGGATCTGGAATGTGCCCGGCACTTTGGTCAGATGTGGGATCGGCTGGTTGAACGTGTTGATGACGATTAAGGGGAGGGTGGAGTCGAAGGGTTGGAAGTCAGCCGCGAGCAGCGTATAGGCTTGGCCGACGACGGGGCTCGGGTCGCCGCCGGGCACAAAGGTGCGAGCCTTTAATTGGACGGAGTGAGAGACATGGAGGGAGCCCGCATACAACGCGGACTGGGCCGTGGGAACTGAACCATCGAGAGTATACCGAATCATGGCCTCCGGCGGGGCGCCTGGGGCCAGGAGCGCAACCTTGAACGGTTGCGCGTAAATGCCGCCCGGCACGGAGAACCTGGGTGACAGCGGCGAGTCCGTTCCCTGGGCACTGCCTTGTCCGAAGCCGACCATCAGGCCGAAAAGCCAAAGGGCGAGTTCGAAGAGAAGCAGTGGATAAAATCCGGATTTGGAGGTCATGCAGGCTGGGTCGGCTTGGTGGGAAGGAGAACGCCGATCACGATTCGCGTCGGTGGCGTGGAGTTGAAGGCCGACCGGAGCGCGTGCTCACGAACGCCGCGACCGATTGCGGCAGAAGCCATGGAACGAACTTTGGCCGGGAATGAAGGGGGCAGATGGTCGCCAGTGGCATCGGTTCGAGAATCTGTGATTTGCCTGTGGTTGCAAGCGGCGAATCGTCGGAGCGGTTGGGTTTCCGGGCTGCATCCAGTTCAGAAAAGCAGGCGTGCCTGGGCGCGGGCGACCCTGGGCCAGGCAAGCGAACGGCGGGTGCCGAGGTGGTCGTTGCAGCCGCATCCGGCGCATCGCTTCATTCTGTGTCTACTCCTTGCTCTCGGGTCCGGTTTGAAGCTGGACGCCCGGGTGGTGGCGACGGGATTTCGCCGTGAATTTTGGGCCAGCGGGCCAAGGCCACCAGCCCACTGAATCCATCTGGCCAGGTCCGTCGCAGTGGGGAAATCCCCCGTTTCCTTGCGGCGGCGTTTCGTCAGGCTAGCATGCACCATGTTCATTACTGGCATAGGCACGGCGTTGCCCCCGGCGCGGTTCACTCAGGGGGAATGCTGGAAGGCGCTCCGTGCGTGGCCCGGTCACGATCGTCTGACCGACCGTTCGCGGGCTCTCTTGCGCAAGGTGCTGCTCGGGGAAAACGGCATCGCCACGCGGCACGTGGCCGGAGGGGGCATTGGACAGGCCTGTTCCATGGACCCCGACGTTCTCCACCGCCATTTTGTCGAACATGCTCCAGCGCTGGGCGCAGCGGCAGCCGGCCGGGCGCTGGCCGCGGCGGGAACGGCTCCGGACGCCATCGATGCCATCGTCGTCAGCACGTGCACCGGCTACCTTTGCCCAGGGCTGTCGTCATACCTCGCCGAGCGGCTTGGGCTTCGACCCGATGTCTTGGCCCTCGATCTGGTCGGCCAAGGCTGCGGCGCCGCCTTGCCCAATCTACGCACGGCCGAAGCCGTTCTTTCTGCGGGCCGCGCCGGCCGTGTGCTGTCCGTCTGTGTCGAGGTCTGCAGCGCCGCATTCTATCTGGATGACGATCCGGGTGTCCTCATCAGCGCGTGCCTGTTCGCGGATGGGGCTGGAGCCGCCGTGCTGTCGGCGGTGCCCGCGGCGATGGGCGCTCCAGGACCATCCAGCGTCCCAGGCCACCGACGAGTGGCATGGAAGGATTCGTCGTCGTGGCTCGACCCGGCCGCGCGTGACCTGTTGCGCTTTGAGCAAAAAGGAGGACTGCTGCGCAATATCCTGACGCCCCCGGTGCCTGAACGGGCGGCCGAGGCCGCGGAGAGAGTCTTTCGGGAGGTCGGGTCCCGGGCCGGGCTGAAGCGGGCCGAGATCGCAGGCTGGATGTTTCATGCCGGTGGCCGTGATGTGTTGGCGGCACTGCAGCGACGGCTGGACTTATCCGCGGAGAACCTGCAATACAGCGCCTCCGTGCTTCGTGACATCGGGAATGTCAGCAGCCCCTTTGTGTTCTTCGTTTTGGAGCGGGCGCTGCAGCAGGCCGCACCGGGTGGATGGTGGTGGCTTTCGTCTTTCGGCGCCGGATTCAGCTGCCACGGCGCGCTTCTCGAAGTGACATGAAAACCCGGTTGGTCCAACCGGAGATGCTCGACGAACTACCCGCCGCGGATCCCCGGGCGGTGGGCTCGCGCGCTGACCTCGCCCGGCTCAACGCCATCATGGGCCACGCCGGCATCTTCGCGCGCCTTTGGCCCGTGAGCCGACCTCCGTTCCACGTGGTCGAGATCGGAGCCGGCGATGGCGTCTTGTGCTGGCAACTCCTGCGCCGCCTTGCGCCGGCCTCACGTCCACGCCGGCTGACGTTCGTCGATCGACAGTCGCTGCTGGCCGACGCCACGCGCGAACGCATCGAAAAGCTGGGCGTGCAGGTCGTTGTCGTGCAGGCGGACGTTTTCACCTGGCTGGCGCGAGGCGAGCCGTTCGATCTGGGACTGGCCAACCTGTTCCTTCATCATTTCCCGGAGACGGAACTGCGCTCGCTGCTCGGCCAGTGGGCGGCACTCGGGAAAGTATTTCTCGCCGTGGAGCCGCGGCGTTCCGCGGTGAGCGGCGTCGCCAGCCGGATGCTGGGGCTGATCGGGTGCAACGCCGTCACCCGACACGACGCGGCCGTGAGTGTCCAGGCCGGCTTTGCCGGAAAGGAGTTGTCGAATTGCTGGCCGGCGGCGGGGCAGTGGACGCTGGTTGAGCGCCGGGCCGGCCTGTTTAGCCATCAGTTTCGTGCGGAGCGCGGCGGAGGTTGATCCTATGAAGGTGCGACCCATCGTCATCGTGGGCGGCGGCCTGGCCGGCCTGAGCTTGGGGTTGCTGCTGCGCCGGCGGGCCGTGCCGGTTGAGGTGGTGGAAGCGAGTGGGTACCCGCGGCACCGGGTGTGCGGTGAATTCATCAATGGACGCGGGCTTGATGTGCTGGCTGACCTGGAGGTTCTGGCGCCACTCACAACCGAAGGAGGAAGTGCTGCCGCGACGGCGATTTTTTGTACGCCCGGTGCGCGCTCGCCGGTGCGAAGGCTGCCGAAAGACGCCTTTTGTGTGTCCCGTTTTTTGCTCGATGCGAGCCTGGCCCGGAGATTTGTGAAACAAGGCGGGCGTCTGGTCGAAGGTCATCGCTGGCAGGAAGCGTTTGCGCAGCCGGGTTGCGTGCGTGCGACCGGGCGCCGGCCCAATGTGGTGGGGGATGGTCCGCGTTGGTTTGGCGTGAAGGCGCACGCGCGAAACCTGGCGTTGGAAGCCGACCTCGAGATGCATTTTGGGCGGCGCGGCTACGTTGGGATTTGTCGGGTTGAAGGCGGCCGGGCGAACGTCTGCGGATTGTTTCGTGAATCTGGACCTTCCGGAGTTGGCGAAGTCGGCACTGGAGCCGGCCGAATCCTGAAGCAACTCGTGGCCGGAGCCGGTTCAGCGTTGCGGGCGCGGTTGGATCACGCCGACTGGGATGTGGATTCGGTGTGCGCCGTGGGAGGCCTGCCGTTGCATGCCGGGTTGCGAGAGCCGGGCGCTGCGCCCGACGAATGCGCGATCGGCGATTCTGCGGCGATGATTCCGCCTGTGACGGGCAATGGGATGTCGATGGCGTTGGAGTCGGCCGCTCTGGCCGCCGAACCGCTGGCGGAGTATTCGGCTGGAAGGTTGGGCTGGGAGGAATGCTGCCGCGCGGTGTCGCGGCGGGAGAGACGTCAATTCGCGCGCCGTTTGTGGTGGGCCAACACCCTTCATCGATGGTTGTTCAATCCAATTTGTGGACCGGTCCTTCTGGCCGCAGCCGCGCGTTCTTCAGTCGTGTGGCGGGCATCGTTCGCTGTGACCCGTTGAATCGAGGGCATTGTTTTCAACGAGTGCGCTGTGCTGACGCGCGTTCACGGAGTCTTGCGAAGGCGAAAGAACTGTGCTGGCGGCATAGGGGAGGGAATAACGTACGAATGCCCGGGAGGCGCTGGACTCATTTCGATCCACGGTCCTTCTGGGGATGGCGCTTGTTCCAACACGCCTGGCGGTGTCCAGAAAACTTCAGTCTCGCTGCCCTGGTGGCGAATGGCGACCATGGGAACAGGAAGCGCCTCGATCGCCATGACGCGCCTTACTCCGAACTGGGCGAGGTTCGCCGCGGTGATGGTTAAGCCGGAGAGGTGCGTGAATGGCTGCGAAATCGCCGGGTAAGCGATGCGCAGCGTGTCGGCTGCGACGGAGGCCCCGCCCGGCAACTCCATCATCAATGGGTCAGTGAACTCGAGTTGGAAGGCGTAAGGGTCCACCGTGTAACGGAGCTGCATTGTCCTGGGCGCTTTCACCAGCGTGGTCGTGTGACCCGAAACGTGGAGTTGATCATTTACGACCTGCCCGCCGCGCAGCAGAGTGCGCTCATAATCGAAGCCCGCACTGGTCGCGACGGTCGCGCGGAGATTGGGCCCCCACCATTCCAAGACGATCGGAGGAAGTGGAACGGGTGCCGCCTGTGAAGCTGAGCCGCCGAAGCCCGCCACGAGCAATCTCGCCTGATTCGGAGGCGGATTCGGCCAGTCCAAGATCGCCCGGAGCCCGCCGTTCTGGTGCCCAAGATCCACTCGCAGCCCGTCGCGCCCGCTGTTGCCGAGGTTGGTAATGGTGAGGGAACCGTTGGTCTGGATTTGCAGACCGGCGCGCAGGCCGAGTGTTTGCGCGGTCAGACCATCGAACGAGATCGGCTGGGTGTAACTGAGATTAAAGACGCCGTCGATGGGGACTTCGGCGGAGAAGGTGATCTGGTAACGGTTCGCTCCGGCCGGCGTCACTGAGCTCCGAACCATGCCGACCGGAAAGGGCGCTTCGAAATTGTCGAACGCGGCGGCGATTGCTTCCGCACAAGTGCCGGCCGGTCCCCCGGGCAGGTTGATAAAGCCGGTCATCAAACTCGAATAGATCCCTCCGAGCACGGGTGTCCCCAACGGCACGAAGGCAAATTCGACGTCGACCTGCACGTTCGCGGGCCAGTCGCCCTCTACCTCGACGCAGACCGCGCCGTTGGTGGCGAAGCTGAAGAACGACGCGCTCTCGAAAGCGGGACTGGGCCGGATTGGATCGAACACGTGCCCACTGCGAGTTCGAATCTCGCCGTCGGCTCCCCACGCGGTTAGAGCAGATGGGATCCCAGTCGGTCCGCTGGGCAAGACTGAGCTGCCTTTTCCCCGCGCGACGACAATTCGTCCGGCTTGGGCATCCGGACGCACCAGGCCGACGATGGCCACGAGTTGAGTTTCGGTGGCGGAAACGACCGGCATCGATGTCGAAACCCCGTTGGACCCTCCAAGATGAACCCATAGGCGGTCCGGGTTGGTCCCAAAGCCGTGTCCGAACAGGTTCACCACGTCGCCAGGCTTGCCGCGCGGGAGGTCGATCGAAGTAATGACCGGTGGCTGAGCAATCCGCAGACTCAGGCTCCCGCGAGCGAGGACACCGTCGACGAGCGCCACATCGATCTTAACGCCGCCGGTTCCAAGCAGCATTACTTCCACATCCACCGGAAGGGCTGCCTGTTGCCAAAAAACTGACGCGATGACATCGGCGATTCGCTCGGCGCACATCAACCGATTTCCGGACTGGAGAAATCGGACGGCCGGCGTGTTCAAATGCCAAGCTCCGCCCTCGGTGTCCGTGAGGCAGGCGGTGATTTGGAGAACCGCATCGGCGGGGCAATCCCGGTCCAGTATCATGAAGAGATGCCCATCGGTTGGAGGCGGTGAGAAGATCCAGTCCTGACCCGATTCGCGTGGGGTCGGGCGCAGGGCAATCGGGACCGGAAACATTGTCGCGGCACGGTCGCCGCGCCAGGTCTGATTTCCATCCCCCAGCGTGGTGTCAGCGAAGGATGACCTCGCCTTCTCCAACGAGCTGCGCCCATGGATGAGGATGAGTTGCCCCGGCGATGCATCCGGCGGCACGGCTGGTGAGCGCGCCACGATGCGGGTTGGATTGCTGGACAAGGTTTCCAATGGGAACAGTCGTGAACCATCGCCGTCGACCACGAGCGCGCGCCACATTTCGGGCGCCGTACCGAAGCCCGTGCCGTGAATCTCGACGCGATCGTCGACCACCGTCACGCGCGCGATGGATGGTTTTGGCGCAACCGCCGGGCAGATCGAGAACCAATCCAGTCGTGCTTCGTCGAAGGCAGGAACGCCCAGGGCACGATCGGATTTTGGTCGAAGGACAAAGCCACCGCCGGGTTGAGTTTCCGCGATAAACTCGAAACTCTCTGGTGCGGAGAATCTGTCGTCATTCAACGCGGAGATCATCTCGGCGACTTGGCGCCCGAGATCGGCCTCGGGCAGTTCGATGCCGAATTCGAGCATGCGTCGATTGGTGCGCACACGCAGCGTCGCTGGTCCCGCCGGTAGCGTCGTCGGAAGGAGAATGGTCGGTGGATGGTTGGTGCTTTCCAGACAAGGGCTGACCGTCGCCGACACGATGCTGACCAAATTCGATGACACCGCGATCCGGTCATTGCCTTCCCATGCCAACTGCGGCTGGCGAACCGGGGCGTCGCCGGTCTTTGCCAGGTATCCTCGCCCGCGGGTCACCTCGATTTTTCCGGATTCAAACCCGGTGGGGAACGGTCCCACGCGAGCGAGGATCTGGTTGTCGCTGGCTTGCAGCAGCTGCATCGGGTGGGAGGGGCGGCCTTGCGCGTCGCGCAGGATGACCATCAAATCCTTGACCTCGGTGCCAAAGCCCCGCCCGCCAATCGTCAGGAGTTGTCCTTCAGAAAGGGCCGATGGAAACACATCGACGATCGCAAATTCGAAATCGACGTCGGTGGCACACACTCTCAGGAATCCCTGGGTAATCGAACCGGCGGGCAGTCGCAACGTGAGCGTGACCATGGCGTCCGCGGACGGCCGAGTGGCGTGCGCTTCGACGATGAGGCCGGCCTGTTGGGCGAAACTAGTTTCGATCAAGTGGGCCAGGCGTTGCGCGGCTTCGAGTTCATCCGCCGCCCCGATAAATCGAACATCCGAGGCGCTGACTTGCGCTAGCCCGGACGGCATTACGGCCTGAATCAGTGCGTCGAAGCTGACCCGGGCTCCGACCAACTCCGGGCCGAGGCGAACGATCAGAACACCGTTTTGTGGCGCGCCGCTATCGGCGCAGATGGGTTGTGGCGGGCTGCTGAGCGATGGCGTCTCGTAGACCGCGCGGATGGAGGGCTTGGCGGAGGGGGCAGATTCGCGCCAGGCCCAGACGGGCGCGCGCAGTTCGGCGCCGGTTGACGTGGGCGGAATTCCTTGATTGCCGACGCCACGAAAAACCTGAATGGGCCCAGGTAGAGTTCCCGGCGGAGTCCAGCCCATGCGGGCGATGACGCGGGTATCGGTCGCGTGCAGGATCTCGAAAGGAACCGCCAGCTGATCATGCCCAGCGATCGTGGAACTGCCGATGACGCAGACATCATTCTCCGAATTTCCAAAACCTCGCCCCAGGATCTCCACCGTTTCTCCGGGTCGCAGTTTGGTCGGGAATACACGCGTTACCTCGGGCGATGGGATGCGCAGTTTTTCGACGCTGAGTTTCAACTGTCGATCCGGGCTCGCCACCCCTGCGGTTAATTCAAAGCGAGTCAGGGATTGCGCTCGCGGCTGGAGTTGCCCCGACAGCAGGCGAAGCGTGTCGCCAACGACCTCCTGTCCGTCGGCAAGAGTAAATCTCGCCGGACCATCGAAGTGAAACAGATAACAGGGCAATGGTTCGGCGGCCGATTGCGCGATGCCGTCGAGGTATGGCAGCAAACCGGGCGGGACCCAGCCAACGACATCCAAGCTGGGAAGACCACCCTGACCTTCGGACAGGGATGCGGTCATCGTGGCTGCGAGGCCAGCCGTGGAAGTAGCGCCACCCACCAGTTGGCCGGCCCGGTAGACCTCCGTGCGGACTGTTTCAGAATCCACCGCACGGAAATCGGCGAAGGCCTGAACACTCGTCGCGGTGGTGATGAGGCGCGCCGACCCCATCGAATGTTCAGGCGCTCCGCCAAATACGCCGACGGCCTGGAGGGAGACGGTGGTGCTCGGTGGGGTGAGATCGAATGGTTGCAAAACGAGTCCCAGCCCACTGGCGCGGTCTCCCAGTTGAATGCTGACTCCGTCGTGACCGGACGAGCCCAGATTGGAAAGGACGACAGTGCGATTGCTAATCCCGACGTGCGCCTGGCCCAAGGCGCGATGTGGCAAACCTTCGTGGTGAGGTGTCGGCGCAAACAAAAGGCCTTCTTCGGCGAGGCGAATTTCCGGGATTGCGGCGGCCCGCAGCAGTAACCGCGTTGGCCCTCCCGTCCCGACCAGCAAGGGCAAGTTGAGCTGTGGCCATGCGCGCACGCGAATACGACTGATATTGGTGAGCAGGGTTTCGGTCGCGTTCGAGACCACGAGGTTTCTGGGTGTGGCCCAGGACAACTCGCTGACCCAATGGGGTTGGCCGGGATACGGCCCTTCGACTCGAAGTCCAGTTTCCAGCCAAGGATCCACCGGCGGAATGACCCGGAACACGGGCGCGTTGGTTGTGGTTACCGTGCCCAGGGCGAGTTTTGGTCCGTCGTAGAATTCAACCCAATGCGCCGTGGCCGCCACCGTATCGGCCAACACCCGAATTCCGTCCGGCGCGACTTCCATTCGACCATCAACTGCTCCGGGCACTTCCCACGAGAGCGCTCCCTTTCCCGCGCTTGGGTCCAAGGCAGTGATTCGGCCCTGCCAGCCTTGAGCA
Organism: Limisphaerales bacterium; assembly: GCA_044230345.1. GTDB lineage: Bacteria > Verrucomicrobiota > Verrucomicrobiia > Limisphaerales > JADJPG01 > JBGARF01. The sequence continues at coordinate 115,020 of JBGARF010000026.1, read as the reverse complement.
TCGTCCAGTGGAATAAGGACGCCGTCCTCACCTGAACCTCCAATCTGGCCGACGACGAGTTCGCCCGGCGCTCCGAACGACAGCGTCGCCAGTCCCAGCGTGGTATGGCGCAGGCCTGACGACACCAACGACGCTCCGCGTGTGAGCACCACGTCGTTGCCATTGCCGCCTTGATAGGTGACTTGAAACGTTTGTCCGCCCGCATTCAGCACGGCTCCTTCGGCCAAGCCGGAGAACAGCGATGCGATCGCGCTGCCACCGCCGAGTTTCTCGATCAGTTTGAACTGAGCGCCGGGTGTGAGGGCGGGTGCAGGCGCGAGTTGAAGCGAGATGTTGGCGAGGTGCACCTGTCCACCAACGGTGACGCGATCTGAGAGAGCGGAGGCATTTTCCAGATCGAAGCGGAACAGCGACGGCGCCGAGGCGGGCGCGATGTCGCCGAGGATGCGGAAGCCGACCGACCCGGGCGCCGGATCGAACGCACCGCCTTCCATGACCAGGCGTCCCACCGGGCCGAGTCCGCTGAGGGTGCCGTTGGCTCCGACGTGAATCGTTCCGGAGTGAGGCGCGTTGACGATCAGTGTTCCGGCGGAGACCCGGGAGCGTTCCTGCGTCGAGGGGCCGGCGAGCGTGAGCGCGCCCGCGCCAATCTTGTGCAGAACAGCCCCGGGGACGCCCGAAATGGCTCCCCCAAACGCGCCTGAGCGGTGATCGAAGCCGACCTCCAGTTCGGCGCCGAGATTGAGTGAGCCTGACCCGGTGAGTGAGCCGATGCGCTCGGCATGTTCTGTAATGACGCTTCCGGTTGAACGAATCTCGACAGTCGCCAAATCGGCAATCTGGTTGGTGACGCCGGGGATTGTACTGACGTTGCTCAGGCGAACCATGGCCGACAAACCGACGCCTTCGCCGACGGACATCGGGCCGGGGATGGCGACGGTATTTGATTTGGCCAGGATCAAAGTTCCCTCCGAAGCGCGGGTGAAGCCCGCGTAAGAGTTTTCCCCCGGACTCGCGAGAACAAGTTGGCCTGGACCCCGCTTGAAGATTCCGCCTGGGCCGGTGACAGCGCCGCTCCACCGAAATTGGGACGCGCCGCGGGTTTCGATGGTGGCGAATTCGTTCAACGTAATCGGGCCGGACCAAATGCTGGTCAATCCCTCAGTGGAAATGGCGGGGCCTTGCTTCTCAATGAGGAGGGGTTTTCCGGCGATCGTGGCGTTGATCAGAATCAACTGGGTGTCGCGAACGAAAACGGGCGCGCCGCTCTGCACGACTACGCCGTTCACCCCGCTGCCCAGGCCGTCGGATGCAGTCACCACCAGAAGGCCCTGACGAAGAACGGTGGAACCGGCGTAGGTGTTCGGACCGGTCAACCGCAATTCGCCTTCTCCCAGTTTGGTCAAGGTGGCGCCCGAACCTCCGCTGACCACGGCCGAGATCGTCAGCACCGAGTCGCTGGGTTCGACGGCGATCAAGCGGGGAGCATCGCCTAATCGGAGATTTCCAGTAATGAGAGAACTCTGGCGGCTGAGACAAACCAGATTGGAGCCTCCCAGCGTTAAGATGCCGATGCCAGTATCGATGCGACCGCCGTTGAGTACGATGGACGCGACGGAGTTGTTGTGGTCGGCGAGGTCCCATTTGCCATGGTGAGCAACGCTGACCTCTGAGCTGGCTGCGATCTGATTGTTCTGTCGGCACACCACTCTCCCGTTAAACGCATCGTCGCCGGCGGAGCCGATGGCCAGGTTCCCGGGAATGGCCACCCGCGGGCTGGGTTGTCCATTGATCAAAATGAAACGATTGAGTTCGAGCAATCCGTCAGCCACGACGGTTTCGCCGGCAAACGTGTTGGCGGACGCACCATCGAAACGAACCGTGCCGGGGCCATCTTTGCGGACGTGTCCAGTACCGGAGATTCGGCCGCTGATGGTGAGGACATCGAACCCGCCCGTGTTCAGCGCAAGCGAATCGCCGTGCAGAACCAGGTTGCCCTTAAGGTCGAGCGACGCATCGAGGGAACCTTCCAGTTGGATGGATTGCGCCCCTTGAAGCTCAAGGTCGCAGTGAATCGCGTTCAAACCCGAAACGTGATGGGCGATGACGCCGTTCGTCAGCGCGATGGCCGCGCCGTGCAGGGCGTAGCCGGAGCCGTCAAGGTGGAGGGAATGAAAACGTGCCGAGCCCAGGATTAAATTGTTGGTTATCGTGCGGCGGGACGCAGCGACCGTCGGAAACGAAAGGATGTCCCCGGCTGCGGGCCCGACGCCGCCAGACCAATTGCCGGGCGTTGACCAATAGCCGTTCACATTGCCGGTCCAACTTTTGGTGGCCGCAACGAGTGACGGCGAAACCGTGGAGAGTTGCAGACCAGCGATGGCGGCCAGAAAAAGCAAAGGTTTCATGACGTGGATTGGTTTATCCGGCCGTCGGCACCGGAAGGCGCGAAGCGGCCATACCAGGTACAAAAGCGTTGCTCGTCCAAAATTACGGAGGGGCGGAGGGAAATTCGTTTGAGGACCAAACTCGGTGGGTGTGGGTGCGCGGAGGTGCCGACATCTACTAGGCCGGTTGAAGGTGGGACCTTTAATGGGCGCTCACGAGAGATGAACCTGGCACGTCAGGTAGGTGTCGTCGCTGCGCTCCTTCACCACCGGCTAATGGCTGGCAAGCCTCCGGCTTGCGCGCCCACTTTGACCTGCTCACGAGACTTGAACGACATGAACCGGCGGACTGCTCCACCTCACCCTGTCCTGACTCGCTGGGACGCGAGTCAGGACGGTCCCTCTCCCCCGCATGGCGGCGGAGAGGGCTAACGCGGTCGACCGAATTGACTAACAGGTTGCGGGATCTCCGCGTCGCGGGCCTCCGTGTCGATCGTTCGCCAAATCGCAATCGGGAAATCTGAATTCGAAAATGGCCAGGTTCATGGGAAGCCACCCGTTCCTTTTTGACCTGCTCACGAGACATAAACCTGATCGACTCAAGTTGTTGAAAATCAACGAAACCATTTTGAGGTTCACAGGGAGCATTGGGAATTTGACATTGATTATTGGTTTTTGGGAATCGACCCGCCTGCTGGCGCTCTCCGCGATCACCAATAACTATTTTTCAATTCGAAATTCCAAATGCGGTTCATGGGAAGGTGGCGGGCGCTCCCGAGTGCCGTCAGGGGTCCGTGCTAATGGCCACCACGAATGCGGCCCCGGCGGCCATGGTCGACACGAAATCCAAATGCGCGATTGCTGTGCTGGGACGGCGATTTTCCCAAGTCAGGTGATAGAGCCTGGTGATGGCGCCCGAATTGATTTTCCCTTCCCAGGCAATTTTGGCTTCAGTGGGACCCGGACTCCACTTTCCGACATGCCATTCGTCAATGTTGATGCCGGAGCGCAAGGGGATCTCGTCCGTTGAGCCGTCGTCGTAGTGAATGACGTAAGAGGCGATTTTTTCCCCTGCGCCGTCGTAGTGGCGGCCGACGGGTTGATAAACAAACGCTGCGGCGTGGAGAAAGTGCAATCGTTGGCACCGACGGCCGACGGTGATTTCGCCCACGGTCGCGGGAAACCCTGGCTCGAGCGATTCCGAGCTGCGGCTGGCCAGTTGAACCACGCCTCGGAGATCGAACGTCGTGCCGGCGGACGTGAGGGGTGCGGGACGGCGCGAGTCGCCGGCGAGCAAGACTCCCAAGTGGTTTTGCGGAATGGCGCGGTTGTGCCACGGCATGGCAAGGGATGCGTTGAAATGGCGGGACAAGTCCAGACAGGAGGCTGGGGTGAGGGGATTCCGGGGCGAAATATTCAGCATCTCCAGCCAGTTGTCCGTGGCCGCCTGCGCCGGCTTCGACAAATACAAGGCGCGTTTTGCCTCGGTTATCGCGCGTCGGTGTGAAGTCTTGTTTTTGAACGGGGCGAGCGAGATGGCATTGGTCAACGCGCTCAGGCCCTCCGGCCAGACGCGATGTTGGCAGAGGAGTTCGCCGACGCGGAACCAGCTGTCGGGGTCGGCGGGGTGTAATGCCGCGGCGCGGCTGACCGCTACGATTGCGGCCGTCACGCGAGCTTGGTTCAACAATACTTCTGCGTGGACGAGCCAAACCTCGGCCGTGTCGGGGCTCGCTTCGATGGCGCGTGTGCTCCACAACTCGGCGCGGTTGAGGCGGTAGGATTCGTCATAACCCTCGAGACGGAGGAGGCGGCGGGCAACGCGGGCAAAGGCCGTGCCGTTCGTGGCCGATCCCTGGAGGACGCGCGTTTCGAGTTCGGTCAAGGCGCGTTCCGCCTGTTGGCGGCGCGAGGCTTCGCGTCGGGCATAGGCTTCTGCCCGGCGCCATTGCCAAATGATGCCGGTCAGGCCGGAGGCGAACAGAACCACGGCCAGACCAACGAGCAGAGCTACAGTGGGATTGCGCCGGCGCCAGCGCGCGGCCCGGCCGATCCATCCGATCGGCCGCGCCTGAATGGGCCGTTCGCTGAGGAAACGATCGAGTTCCTCCGCCACCTCGCGGGCTGTCCGATAGCGCCGAGCCGGTTCCTTTTCCAGGCACTTGAGGCAAATGGTTTCCAAATCTCCCGGCACGTTGGGATTCAAGGTTCGCGGGCGAGGCGGGTCGTCGGCGACGACTTGAGCAAGCGTTGCCTCGATGGAGTCCGCGGCGAATGGGGCGCGTCCTGTGACCGCATGATACAGCAATGCACCCAGACCATAAACATCACTGTGCGGCCCGATGGCATCGCGTCGTCCCGCAACCTGTTCAGGTGGCATGTAGCCGGGCGAACCCATGATCCGACCGGAGGTGGTGGCGCCGGCGGGTTCGTCCAGCCGCAAGGCCAGGCCGAAGTCGGTGATGCGGGGTTCGTCGTATGGGTCAATCAGGACATTGGACGGCTTTAGATCCCGATGCAGCGTGGCTCGATCGTGGGCGTACTGGATAGCCTCCGCCACCGTCTGCACGTAACGGGCGGCTTGCGCCGGCGGCAACGGCCGGTCTCTGGCCAACTCGGCCAGCGAACGACCGTTGATATACTCCATGGAAAAAAACTGTTGCCCTTCGTGTTCACCGACCTCGTGGATGGCCACAATGTTGGGGTGCTGAAGCTGGGCGGTGGCGGTCGCCTCAAGGAGGAAGCGTCGGACGGTTTCGCGGCTCGCGAAGTGGCCTGAGAGAATCATTTTCACCGCCACCGTGCGGTTTAACGAGATTTGACGGGCGCGATAAACGACGCCCATGCCGCCGCGAGCGATCTCGCCCATCAGTTCATAGTCGCCGAACGATCGGATGGATTCGATGGGGGTGGCTTCGCGATCGGGCACGGCCGGCGTCGTTGCCAGTGCCTTTTGTAACATGCAGCGCGGGCACAGCCGGCCGAGGCTGCTGGCCGACAGCTTCCTTCCGCAATGTGGGCAGTGACAGATTTCAGGCATGGCGAACGAACCAAAGGATCTTGCCCAATCGTTACAAAAGAAAACGCAACGCTCGATTACTGCAAAGCGCCCAACAAGTGTCGGAGTTCATCGTCTGCTTCGCGCGGGTCCGCCACGGTGCGGGCCACCTCTTCAATCAGAAGCTGCCGATAGCGTCCACGCAGCCGGTGGACCGCGACGGCCACGGCGCCCGGAGTCCAATTCAGCTCCGTGGCGATTTGGCTGTATTCGCCGGCCATGGGCTCGGCATCCAGGAAGCCGCGAAGCTTTTCAAACAAGCCGCCTTTACCCGCTGCGTTCGTCTCGGCCTGCAGGCGATTGAACGTTGTCTCCAGCAGCATGAGCGCCCATCGGTTCTCGAAGGCTCGTTCAGCCTGCTGGTCGGGAATGTCCTCCCGCGCGAACCGGGCCTCGGGCGTCTCTCCTTCCATCGAGACGAAGGCAATCCGGCCGCCGCGTTTCTCCGCTTTGGCTCGATCCCATTCGTTGGCCAGAAAATTGTTCATCGAAGCGAGCAGGAACGAACGGAAGCGCCCTTTCTCGGGGCCAACGCGGGCGAGAAATGGCCGCTGCAATAGCCGGGCGAAAAACTCCTGCGTAAGGTCCTCGGCATCGGCCGGGCCGAAGCCGCGGCGACGCACGTAGGTGTAAAGCGGATACCAGTAAGTCCGGCAAAGTTGTTCGAGGGCACTTTCCGCTTGAGGTGTTCCTCGGTTGGCGGCTTGAAGGACAACGCTCCAATGCGTCGCGGCAAATTGGGCGCCACCGGCAGGGACGGCGTGGGATGGACCCGGAGGAACCGGGGTCGGATTCGAATGACAAGGGTCCAAAGGCATGCCCGATAGAATCCTGTGCCGTCGAAAGGGCGCGCGTCAAGGCGTGGTAATGAATTGGGTGCGTTCGGAAGTGGCCGCCACTTTCTCGTCCAAGACACCCAAGGTCATGCGGACGGAATCCAACCGTTGGTTTCGAGGACAACAAGCTGTTTTTCTAGCGAAGATCTTCGTTGGCGCCAGAGACGGTGTTAATCAATCGAGCGCCGACAGAGCGGCGAGGCGGAATAATGCGTGCACGGTTCGGCATCCGTCCGTCCGCACCTGGGTGCAGTCAGCGTTGGGTGAACTGCATCACCAGTGACTCATATCCAACCGATCGGTCGTAACGCGCCTCCTTTTCGACGCGCTCGTGCGCTTCCAGAATCGCCAGCCGCCCTACTCGCGCGACGCAATGCTGCAGCAGCGTGCGTAAGATCAGGCGCGCGTGGGCGGCGCCCAGGCAGAGATGAGCACCGAAGCCAAACGCGAGATGAGGGTTCGGCTTTCGATCCAGGCGCACTTCGTCGGGAGCGTCAAAAACCGCTTCGTCCCGATTGGCTGAGGCCCAGCAAATGGACATCCGACCGTTGGCTTTGACCGGAACACCATGGACGTCGGTGTCGACCGGGCACACGCGCCCAATGTGAGTCAGCGGCGTGAGCAGGCGGAAAAATTCCTCGCAAGCGTGCACGATGCGGCCGGGGTCCGTCCGGAGAAAGTCCAGCGCCTCCGGATGCGCCGCCAGGTAGGCAAGGACGGTGGAAATGGTGTGAATGACGGTATCGCGTCCTCCCGCAAAGGTGAGGTTGCCGAAACCCATCATCTCTTCGCGGGTCAAGGGGCGCCCACGAAAGGTGGCTCGCGTCAGCGCACTGAAGAAATCAGCGCCCGGGTTGGCCGCGGCTTGATCGAATCGTTGGTGCAAATATGACTCCAGGATGGCGCCTTTCGATCCGCCGTCGCGAAAGACGTGAATGCCCCAACCGATCCACGTGACGGCTTCGCTCTCGGGCACGTTCAGCAAATAGGCCAGGGCGCGCGATTGGATCGGCAGGGCGAATTCGCGCACGATTTCAATTGAGGATCGCTGCAGGGCGTCGTCCACCGCAGAACCGATGAGCGCTTCCAGCTGGGCGATGACCGCTGGCTCCTTCGCCCGCGCAAAGAATGGTTCGACGATCTTCCGGTAATCGGTGTGATCGGGAGGGTTTGTTTCCACCGGCAGCTGGCGCATGGAGCGGACGTCCTCCTCCGAAGGAATCGGCACACGAAACGGGGCGTCGGAGCTGAAGGTTTTCCAGTCGCGGGCCGCGTGCCGGGCGTCTTCGTGTCGGAGAATCATCGGCAGGCGTTCCCCCTGAAACTCGCACTCGAGGATCCCGCGGGTGCGCCGCGCGTCGCGAAACGGATCGGGAAACTGGCTCATAACGTTGCTGGGGACAGAACGGTCTGATGGGAACCAGCGGCGCTGGATCCGTCAAGCCGGAGGATCGGTCGTGCTGGCGAAATGCGTTGACCCGGCCGGGGAATTCAATTGCTCAAACGCCGCGGCCGGCCCATAACGCCGTCCAACACTCACATGAAACAGGCCACATTCGTTGTGTTTTTCCGTCCCGCCATCGTCCTGGCGTTTGCCTCCGTGTGCTTCGCACCCGCATCCGGGTACGGGCTGACGCTGGACTTGCAGCGGCGTGACCCGGTGACGGGCGCGATCACCATTCAGAAGGAGGAGGTCGATCCGAAGCGAGTCGGGGTCATCGCGGTGGATGTCTGGAACTTTCATTGGTGCAAGACGGCGACGATGCGGGTGGATGCAATCGTGCCGCGGATGAACAAGGCCCTGGAGGCTGCTCGCGCCCTCGGCATGACGGTCATGTTGTGTCCGAGCGATGTGGTGGACAACTACGTGGGTTACCCACAACGCGAAGCCATCTTCGCGCTGGCGAAGGTGGCGGTGCCGAAGGTGATGGACGTCACCTGTCCGCCGGTGCCGGATGCCGGCGGGTGCGCCTGCGGACGGGAACGGTGCGCGGGCAACTATGGCTGGGACGGCATGCATCCCGCCCTGAAAATTGGCGACGATGATCTGATGCCCGACACGCAGGCGGAGGTGTATGCCATCTGCAAAAAGTATGGGCTGACGCATCTCCTCTACGTCGGGTTTCACACGCAGGTATGTCTGCTGGGCAAGCCGATGGGGTTGCGGGCGATGAAAGCGGCCGGGCTCAATTGCGTTCTGGCGCGGGACATGACCGATGCGCATCCGGGCTACGACCCGTCGCGTAACTTCGCGCCGGACCTGAACACGGAGCAGGTGGTGGAACATTTCGAAAAGCATCTCGCGCCGACCGTTCATTTTCAGCGCGAGCTGGCCAAGTTGGGGAAGTGGGATGCGAGCTGGGTTCTGGATCCGGTGCGGATCGCGCCGTGGGGCACGCCGATGCGTCCGCATCTGTTTGAACAGCCCATCACCGTGACGCTCACGGCGCCGCTCAATCCCGGTGCGGAGATTCGTTACACGCTGGATGGTTCGAAGCCATCGTCGACTTCGACGCTTTACGTCCGCCCGTTCGTGGTGGCCGACAGCACGCGGTTGCGGGCGACGGCGTTTCGAGAGGGGCGCGAGGTCTGCCTGGAGTCGGAGGGGTCGTTCGCCCGCCTGAGCCCGATGCCGCCGGCGCCGGATGTGGCGATCGGCGACTTGAAGCCTGTCCGGAGCGTGGGCTTCGGACATACCTACGGCGGGGATGTCCGGTATTCTGGCCACACCAAGCCTCCGCAAAAGAACAAGTCCAACCTGGGACAGGCATTGAAGGTGAATCGGAAGACCTATGAAATTGGCATGGGCGTGCATGCTCCGTGTGCCCTGATGTATGAGCTGAAGCCGGAGTATCAACGGTTCGTTGGATTGGCGGGCGCGGATGAGAACCTGATTGGCATCAGCAATGGTTCGAATCTGGCCCAGCATCCCAGCGTGGTATTCAAAGTGTTTATCGATGGCCGGGAAGCCGCTGCCAGTCCGGTCATGCGCGTGTTGTCGCCGGCGTGGCGGTTCGATGTGCCGATTCCGGACGGCGCGAAGCTCATCAGTCTGGTGGCCATGGATGCGGGCAACGGTTCGCGGGAGGATTTTGCGGACTGGGCCAACGCGGGGTTTGTGGTGCGTAAGTGAGAGCGGTCGTCACGGTAACGGGAGGACCGCAGATAAACGCAGATACACGCAGATAGGGAAGCCACCTGTTCCTTTCAGGCCAGCTCACCAGACAGGAACCTCTGACTGCTCGGACGGAGCGCACGGGCGTCCGGCCGCCAGGCATCCCAGCGGGATGCGATCATCTGGTGGAACGCGTCTCCGGTGGTGTCGTCGCTCCGCGCCTCAACCACCGGCTAATCGCCGGCAAGCCTCCGGCTGGCGCGCAATATGTCCGATTTGGTCTGGGAGCCTGCGTCGATCTTCGCGCCGCCCGCCTGCGTGTCGATCCGGCCCCCGAAATGCCACGCTGTTGCCCGGGCACCAATCCCTTCTTGATTGCACGACAGCAGGCACGTTTGAATCCTGGAAACAGCGGATTGACCTGCTATGAGCAATGTTCCTGATCCCTTTCGCGAAGCGCGCCGGAAAGACGGTGTCCTGAGGTGTCCGTTCCAAGGCGAGATGGTCCCGATGCTTCTGCGCCACGCCGATGTGCGCGAGGCGGCGAAGGATTGGAAGACGTTCAGCTCCGACGCGCCGTTCCGCGTGCCGATTCCGTCGGAGGAGGAGGTGCGGACGATGCGCCAGCTGCCCATCGAGACCAACCCGCCGGAACACACGGAGTATCGGGCGATCGTCGAGCCGTTTTTCGCCCGCGCCAAGCAGCCCGAGGTCATTGCGCGGGTGGAATCGTTGGTTGAGGGACGCCTTTCCGCCGCGCTGGGCCGGGAATCGGTTGAAATCGTGAACGACGTTGCGCTGCCCATTCAATCGCACGCGTTGACCTATCTGCTCAAGGTGCCGGAGTCGGAAGCGGCCACCTACATCAGCTGGGGCATTCATGTTTTCAAGGTCAGCGGGGGGCCGTTCAAGAAGGGCCATACGCTCGAGGATTACCTGCACGCGCAATTCGATCGGGCGGAGAAAAATCCGGGGGACGATTTCTTCAGCGCGTTAACGAAGGCCCGGTATCAAGGGCGGCCGCTGACGCGCGCCGAGATGATGGGCTTCGGCAACCTGACCTTTGCTGGCGGACGCGACACCATCATCCACAGCATCTCGTCCATCATCGCCTATCTGGGCCGGAATCCTGACGCTTTCGAATATCTGCGCGCGGATCCGAAGCGAATCGTCCATGCGGGTGAGGAGTTTTTCCGTGTCTTCATGCCGCTAACCCACATTGGGCGGGTGTGTCCGGTGCAAACGGATGTTCATGGGGTGACGGTTCCGGCGAATGGTCGCGTGTCGTTGGGGTGGGCCTCGGCGAACTTCGATGAAGCGGTTTTTGAAGCGCCGGAGGAAGTGCGTCTCGATCGCAAACCCAACCCGCACATTTCGTTTGGCTTTGGAGCCCATCTTTGCCTCGGCGCGCCGCATGCGCGGCTGATCGTGCGCAGCCTGTTGCAGGCCCTCACCGCGCGGGTCGGTCGCATCACCGTGCTGGAAGCGAAGGAGCACGTCGAGCAGGAGGCGCGTTACCAGCGTTCGAACGGGTTTGACGCCCTGACCGTGAAGCTGGCGCCGAAGTGAACGCGCTGGGAGCGCCGGCGTCTCGCCGGCGGGGGATTTGCTTTGGAGTTAAGCCGGCCGGATGCCGGATGCCGGCGCTCCCAGAATTTGGATTTGCTGCGCGGAAGCGGCCCACCTAGCTTTGGCGGCATGTCGTTGCCTGCTGACTATCACATGCACACCGTGCTCTGCCGCCATGCGGTGGGAGTGCCGACCGACTATGCGGCGGAAGCGGTCCGACGTGGCCTGACGGAGATCGGATTCTCGGAGCACAATCCGATGATCCGCGACGACTACGACGAGTGGCACATGCTCCAGAAGGACCTGGACAACTATGTGGCCAGCGTCGAGCAGGCGCGCCGGGATCATCCCGGTCTGACCATCAAGCTCGCGTTGGAAGTGGATTTCATACCCGGCCAGGAAGGCTGGATCCGTGACCTGGCCAAGCGCCATCCGTGGGACTATCTCATCGGTGCCGTTCATTACGTCTCCGATTCATGGGATCTCGACAATCCACAGAAAATTTCCGAGTGGAAACATCGGGACCCGTTTCAGGTTTGGACGGCTTACTTCGAGCGGTTGACCATGGCGGCGGAGTCGGGGTTGTTCGAAATCATCGCTCACGCGGATCTGTGCAAAAAATTCTGTTTTTATCCGAAGGAAGATTGCACGCATCTCTTTACCCGGTTGATGAAAGCAATCAAGGCAGCTGACATCGCGATGGAACTTAACACCGCCGGGTTGCGGAAGGACTGCAAAGAGATTTACCCAAGCCGGCCCATAGTCGAATTGGCCGCCCGGCATGGCGTGCCGATCACGTTTGCCTCCGACGCCCATGCCCCGGGCGAAGTCGGGGCCAACTTCGCCGATGCCATCGCCCTGGCGCGCGCCGCGGGCTACACGCAGACGTGCCGCTTCACCCAGCGAAAGCGGCAGATGGTCGAGCTTTGAACCTCAAACAAGCGTTCACCTGATCAGTGTTCTGCGCGAGAGAACAGATCCGACTCGTCGACCCTTCGATATTTGGCCCGCGCGTCCGGATTGTACCCTGTGGTGCATCGCGGCGCCCAGGCGCGACCAATCGCGCGAACTTGGTCCGAATGGAACCCGGCTGGCGGCAGTCGAATGGCCGGCGCTGGACACCCCGGAAGATTGGGGCGGATGGAAACCAGGTTTAAACTCATCAGCTGGACGCAGGCGCCGATGTAAGGTCTTGGGCAGTTTGAGCTTTCGATCGCGGGGGCGAGCGGAGGCATTCGCGGGCTCGGGACAGACGTAAGTTTTGTCTATGATCTTGTCGGACGTATTGATTGAGAAAGGGCTGCTGGCGCCTCAGCAACTGGAGGAAGCCCTGGCCTTGCACCGGGCCGAGGGGCTCCGCCTCGATCGCGCCATCGTCCAGCTCGGGCTGCTGACCGAGCGCCAGGTTCTGGAGGTCATGTCGGAGCAGTTGCACATCCCGCTGATCAATCTCGACGACATTGCCATCGACCCCGAAACCCTGCGCTCGCTTCCGGCCCGCATCGTTTACCGCAAACGGTTGGTTCCCATTTCTCGCGCCAACGGCTCGCTGAATGTTGCGACCTGCGATGCCTTCGATCTCTATGCCTTTGACGACATCCGGTTGATGACCGGATTGAACATCCAGCCGGTGCTGGCGACGCGGGATGAAATCGAGAAGGTGATCAAGACCCACTACGGTCTGGGAGGCGACACGCTCGATGAACTGGTCGGCGACGACACGGCCGGAGCGACCAACGGCGTTGAGGCGGGAGATGATCTGCTCGAGATGGCTCAGGAAGCCAGCGTGATCAAGCTGGTCAACGAGATCATCCTTGAAGCCGTCAACGAGCGCGCGAGCGACATTCACATCGAGCCGTATGAGACTCACCTGTCGATTCGCTATCGGATCGACGGCGTGCTGCAGGAGGCGTCGGTGCCGCCGCAGATGCACCGGTTTCAATCGGCCATCATCAGCCGCCTGAAAATCCTGGCCAATCTCAACATCGCCGAGCGCCGTGTGCCGCAAGACGGGCGCATCAAATTTCAGGTGGGCGGCCGCCAGATTGACGTCCGCGTCAGCGTCATCCCGATGCTCTACGGCGAGGGCGTCGTCATGCGTTTGCTGGACAAGGCGAACGTGCTCTTCACCTTGCCGGAGATTGGCATGGACGAGGACACGCACGAAGATTTCAAGGCGTTGGTGGAGCGGCCGCACGGCATCATTCTGGTCACCGGCCCGACCGGCAGCGGCAAGACCACCACCCTTTACTCCGCGCTGAACGCCATTGTTGGTCCTGAGCTCAAGGTGCTCACCGTGGAGGACCCGGTTGAATATCATCTGCAGGGCGTGAACCAGATCCCCGTGGACGCAAACGTGGGGATGACCTTTGATCGCGGACTGCGGGCCATTTTGCGGCATGACCCGGATGTGGTGATGATCGGTGAAATTCGCGATCTGGAGACGGCCCGGGCGGCGACGCAGGCGTCATTGACGGGGCATCTGGTGCTGTCGACCCTGCACACCAACGACGCGGCCTCGGCGCCGTTGCGATTGATCGACATGGGGGTCGAGCCCTATCTGGTGAGCAGCACGCTGATTGGCAGCATGGCGCAGCGGCTGGTGCGCCGGATTTGTCCCAAGTGCAAGGCGGAATATGCACCGGTGCGGGAGAAGCTGCCGCGCGACTTCGAGCTTGCCGACGGGCAGATGCTGACGCGTGGCGCTGGTTGTCCCAATTGTCGCAACACCGGATTCCGCGGCCGGACCGGGTTGTATGAACTCTTGCTGATGAACGATCGCATTGCCCAGATGATCATTGATCGGGCGCCGCTGCACGAAATCATCACGCATGGTAAACAGAACGGTCTGCGTTTGCTGCGTGAAGACGGTTGGCGGAAGGTTCGCCGGGGGATGACCACGGTCGAGGAGGTGCTGACGTGCACGGCGATCTAACTCCGTGAACGCCTTTCGTTACACGGCCCGGACTGAGGCCGGGCAGAAGATCAGCGGCGTGATGGAGGCCGACACGGAAGCGGCGGTCCTGCGCATGTTGGAGGAGAAGCGGCTTTTTCCGATCTCCGTGGCTGGCCAGGGCGGGGCGGGTGCGCGCACCGCGACTGGGACGGCGGCGCGGCCGCGTCGGCGGGTGAAGGCGCGAGACATTGGGACGATGTATGGGCAGATGGCGGACCTGCTGGGCTCCGGGGTTCCGTTGCTTCGTTCGCTTGATTCCTTGATTCGATCGACGGCGGCGCCGTCCTTGCGGGAACTGTTGCGCGAGATCCGTGCCAGCGTGGCGGAGGGCAAATCCCTGACGGAATCGATGCGGCAATATCCCGAGACTTTTCCGCCGCTGCACACCGCGATGGTGCAGGCGGGCGAGCGGGCGGCGTTTTTGGAGCAGGTGTTGCGCGGGCTTTCGGAGTTTTTGGAGCGGTTGGACGAACTGCGGAGCAAGGTGATGGGGGCGATGATTTATCCCGCGTTGCTGACCGCCCTCGGAGGCACGGTGATGATCGGCGCCCTGATTTTCTTCGTGCCGAAATTCCAGCCGTTGCTGGCCAATGTGAAGAAGCCGCTTCCGACGGAGCTGTTGTTCGCCGCGAGCACGGTGGTGCGGCAGTATTGGTATTTGCTCATCGTGGGGTTGGCCGGGTTGGTGGCTTTGGTTTGGGCGAACATGCGGAGCGACAAGGCGCGGCGTTGGCTCGAGAAAATGCGGCTCAAGGTCCCGGTGGTGGGCAATGCCCTGCGCCTGCTGGCGATCACCCGTTTCTGCCGGATATTGGGCACCATGCTGTCCAATGGCGTGCCGTTGCTGCACGCGCTCAAGATCAGCCGGGACGCCACCGGTTCAACCCTGCTCTCGGAACGCATCGCCGAGGCCACCGAGTCGGTGCGCGACGGCAAGCGATTGTCCGAACCGTTGGGGGTGGGCGATTTCTTTCCCGAACAGATCCTCGCGATGATCGCCGTGGCGGAGGAGTCGAACAAGCTGGACAAGGTCCTGGTGCAGATCGCCGACACGGTCGAGCGACGGACCAACCGGCAGGTTGATCAGGCTGTGCGCTTGATCGAGCCGGTCATCCTTTGCCTCGTGGCGGCCGGGATCGGGTTCCTCGCCCTGGGTCTGCTCCTGCCGATCTTCACCATGGCCAGCGCGCTGGGGTCGAAATAACTACGGATGGCGCGGCCATGGGCCTGTTTGGTTGAATGCCAGTCCGGCGGTCGAGGGTTTCGATGCGGTCTTGCCGGGGTCCCGCTGAATTTCGCTGATGCCCTGAGCGTCGGGTAGTCCTTGGTTTTTAGTAATGACGATATGCGAATGACGATTCAATCCCTGCCATCCCGGGCCGCCCGGCTTCGCCGTGGTCGCGCCGGTTTCACGCTCATCGAAATCCTTCTGGTCATCGTGATCATTCTGCTGCTCGCCGGCGCCCTGGTGGTGTTCGTGCTTCCGCAGCAGGAAGGTGCCGAAAAGAACACGACCAAACTGTTGATTCGTCAGGTCAGCAGTGCCCTGGATACCTACCGACTCAATCTGGGCCACTACCCGACCGAGCAGGAGGGCGGGCTCGATGCGTTGCTGAAAAAGCCGACGTTCGAAAATGAGCGCCTGGGCGAGAAGTGGGCTGGCCCCTATCTCAAGCCGGGCACTCAGCTGGATGATCCGTGGGGTCACAAACTTCGGTATGAAGTGGTGGATCGCACGGTTGAAGGTGGGAAGACCGGCCTGCCGTATAAGCTCTACTCGACGGGACCCGATGGGCAGCAGGACACCGACGATGACATTCGCCTCCCCACGGGCGGCGAGGATGAGAAGTCGGCAGACACCAAGGTCGACAAGTAGACTGCTCTGCTGGCGGGCGGATTTGTCGTCCGCGGCGCTCGCCCTTGGCTCCATTGGAATTGCAGTGTCGGGTGGGTGCAGTGTCGGGTGGGCGTTGGGGGCTCGGCTCCGGGCGCAGCCGCACGAGGGTCGAAATTGGGCTCCGACCGATGCCAAACCAATTCGTATGCCGGCCGCGAGATCGCCGTTCGACGGGCTTTACCCTGGTTGAACTGCTGTTGGCGGTGGCGCTCCTCGGCCTACTGATGAGCGCAATTGCCTTCAACTTTTCGACCCTCCAACGCGGCACCCGCCTGGAAGAGGGCGCCAGCCAGTTGGAAGCGCTGCTCCGGTATTCCCGCGCCCATGCCTCCGCGACCGGGCATCGCGTACGCATCACCTTTGAGGAAGACGTGGGCGATGGATTGTACGTGCCCCTCGGCAATCTCAATGTGACCTGGGAAGCCGATCCGCTTGGGCAGCCCGACACGTTCCTTCCGCTGCGCGAAGCCGAGTCGTATCTCGAGTCCATTCACGACCTCATCAGCATCGAAGAGGTGAAGCCCCCGGGTGAGCCGGGTTTCGAGGCGGTGGCGGCGGTCGCGCCGATCGTCCCGGCTGAAGGCGACGCGATTCCCGTGGGGACGGGCGATGAAGCCGCGTTTGGGTTTGCGCCGATCACGTTTCTTCCCGATGGCTCCAGCGACTCGGCAGAAATCACGATCGCGCCGCGAGACGATGAGGGCGAGGATCCACGGCGCATGGTGATTCGGCTGGTCGGTTTAACCGGAGCCATCCGGCGACGGGTAATCGTGGCGGAGAACCTGGAATCCTTGACCGAACCAAGTGGTAAAGCGGCTCCGATCCAGGGTGGGACGCCCGCCGGGGCAGGAGCCGGGGTGGGTCAGGCGAAGGAGAAGGAGGGCCGGCCGTGAAGATTTTTCGGGTTTCACGCGAGCGCGGCGCGGTCTTGCTTGAGGTGGTCCTGGCTCTGGTGTTGCTGGCGGCGGCGGCGGCTGTGATCGGGGCCGGGTTGGGGCAATCCATGGATGCCGTGGAACGACAGCGATTGAACATGCACGCCGCGAATCTGGCGGCTTCGGTCCTGGCCGAAATGCAGTTGGGCCTGCGGATGCCCGGCAACGGGCCGCAGGCTTTCGAAGCGCCTTTCGATCACTGGAGCTGGGAGCTGCGCACTGCTCCAGTCAACGCTGACGCTGAAGCCGGTTCAACGGCCGCGCTGACCCTGGTTGAAGCCGTCGTGCGCCACGACGATCCCGTCCTGGTCCATCGCTTCGCCCAGGTCATTCGAGTTCAACCGCAGAAACAATGACGAATGACGAATGACGAATGACGAATGACGAATGACGAATGACGAATGACGAATGACGAATGACGAATGACGAATGACGAATGACGAAGGACGAAGGACGAATCGTTCGTGTCGACTGGGAACTGAGCACTGAGCACTGAAAACTGAAAACTGATGTTCCTCCTGGGCACAACCGATCGGCGACGTCTCCGCGCTTTCACTTTGGTGGAGGTGATCTTGGCGATTGGGATTGCGACGGGGCTGCTGGTGGTTGCGCTCGTGTTTTACAGTCAAACGGCCAGCTTGCGGGGGCAGCTGATCGACGAGACGGAACGGTTGTCGGCGCTGCGGTTGGTCCTCGAACGGTTGGTCTCGGATCTGAACTCTGCCATTGAGCAGCCCCAGATTGGGTTTACGGGCAGCTCGGATTCGATGGAGTTTGTGGTGGCGCGAGCGATGGATCCATCCGGGGGCGTGGGGCGGCCAGTGGTGCCCACCACGGATTTGCGGCGGGTGGCCTATTACCTGACGGCTGCGGCGGAGGGGACCAACTTTGTCGTGACTGGTCTGGATCGGACGGAGGAATCGTTGGTGACCAAACCGGCCGGGCCGAAGGCCGGGACCGCGTCGGCCGACTCAGTGGCTTCCGCAAGCGAGGGAGGATCGCGGCTTCCGTTGCCTGGGGTCGGGGTGGATTCGACCAACGCGGTGGCATCGGCGGTGGAGCCACTGGCGGAATCGATTCGCTTTGCCCGGTTTCGGTATTGGGACGGAACGGCTTGGCTGGAGGCGTGGGATTCGCCGGGGTTGCCGGCCGCCGTGGAGATCAATCTCGGCCTCGATCCACTGCCCGAGAATGAGCTGCCGGACGCCTATCCTGCGGAAGTATTCCGGCGGGTGGTGATTCTGCCGGCACGGGCGCCGGTGGACGATTGGTGGGCGAGCCTCTGACCGACCTGATGCAAACCAACCATCCAACGGCGGAAATCGGAAGCGACGGACTTCGAACTTCCCGCCGGCCCGCTGGCAGCCGGGCCGCTTTCGTGCTCATTGCGGTTTTGATCATCATCATGCTGGCGTCGATGGTGGCGATGAGCCTGTTGTTTCGGGTCAGGGCGGAGCAGACGGCCACGCTGGCGGGGGCGACCGGCGAGCAGGCGCGGGCGGCGGCCATGAGCGGAGTGGAGGAGGCGATTCGATTCGCCAAGGCCGCGGAGACCGAACTGGGTGCGGACGACTGGCAGGACAATCCTCGGGCCTTTCGAGATCGACTGGTTTATGACGATGGCGCTGAGCGCTGGTATTTTTCCGTCTACGGCGCGGCGATTGACGAGACGGCCACGGAGCCGCGCTTTGGACTGACCGACGAGGCGGGGCGTCTCAATCTCAATCACACGCACGAAGCGGAGTTGGAAAAGATCCCGGGGATGACCGCAGCGATGGCGGCGGCGGTGCGGGACTACGTCGATGCGGACAACACGGCGCGTCCTGACGGGGCGGAGCAGGATTATTACAGTGGACTTGCCCGGCCCTATGAGATTCGGAATGGGCCGCTCGACACGCTGGACGAGTTGTTGCTGGTTCGCGGCTTTACTCCGCGACTGCTCCAAGGCGAGGATGCCAACATGAATTTTCGCTTGGATCCGAACGAGGACGATGGCGAGGAAAGGCCGCCGTCCGACAATCGGGACGGGCGGCTCGATCTTGGGCTGCGCCGCTACCTCACCGTGTCGTCCTATGAGTACGACAACGATCGGGACGGCGCGCCACGGACCAACGTCAACAACCCGCTCGATCCTTTGCCCGGCGTGGAGTTGCCGGCGGCTTTGACCAATTTCATCGCCGCCTTCCGCCAGGCCAAGGGGCATGTCAATCACGTCGCCGATTTGCTGGAGGGCCAGTTCAACGTCAAGGATACGGCCGGGCGCAACGTTGCGCTTTCGGCCGGGGTCGGCCCCGATGAGTTGCCGCAGCTGCTGGACCTGTTTTCCGCCACCGACGACGCCCGGGTGAAGGGTTTGGTCAACGTCAACACGGCGTCCGCCGCGGTGCTGCGCTCCATTCCGGGCATTGATGAGCCGCTGGCCGACTCGATTGTTGCGACGCGCAAGGGATTGCCGCCGGATCGTCGGCGCACCATCGCCTGGCTTTACCAGGAGAAGCTGGTCGATGCCGCGCGGTTCCGGCAGATCGCGCCCCGACTGACCGCGCGCAGTTATCAGTATAGTTTCCGAGTGGTGGGCTATGGGCTGCCGTCGGGACGCTACAGTGTGCTCGAGGTCATGATTGATACGGCGGGTTTGGCGCCGGCCATCCTGGCGGTTCGTGATTTGTCGCGGTTCGGGCTGCCGTTTCCGGTGGGGGTCAATGACACCAAAGTAGCCGCGGCGCCCGCGAGGCGATCGACTGCGGAGATCCCAGTTTTGACGGGGCGACTGGGCGGTGGTGGTGGCCGGAAGTCAGGCCTGCCTTCGACCCAGGCTCCAATATCGGGGCGAAAATACAGAGCCCACGCGCGAAAATCGGCGGACCCAATTCCTCATGGCTGATCCAACTTCCTCCACGACTGCCGCCGGGTCACGTCCGGGCCTCGCCCGGGTTCGTCGCCGTTTCAAGTCGCGCCCGATCGGAGCGGTCACGGCGCTGGACGTCGATGGTCAGACCTTGTGGGTTGTCCAGACGGCGCCGCGGGCCAACCGCGCGGCGGTGACCCGGGTGGAGAGCGCGCCCCTCGCCCTGCCTCCGGATGCGGATCGGGGTGATCCGGTGATCCTCGGCCAGGCGATTGCGGGAGCGTTGGCCACGCTGCGGCTGAAACCGGGGGCGGTGGTCATGGGCGTGCCGCGCGCCCAGTTGGTCTTGCGGACGCTGACGCTTCCGGAGGTGGACGATCCGCGCGAGCTGGCGTCGATGGTTCATTTTCAAGTGGGCAAGGATCTGCCTTTTCAGCCTGGCGACGCGGTCATCGATTTTAAGGTTCACCGTCGGATTGAGCCGGTTTCGGGCGCGGCCGGGGTTGGAGAGTCGGCGGTCAAGGCCGAGCCGGCGTCGACGGGCGCGGGAGCGGCTGGCGCGGCGGCGACGACTCCCCGTCTGGAGATTCTGGTCGCGGCGGTGCATCGGGATGTGGTGGCTTTTTGCGAACAAACGGCGGAAGCGGCGGGCTTGAAGCTGGCGGCCCTCGGTCTGCGTGCGTATGCCAATGCCCGGTGTGTCCAAGCCTGTGAGGTGGCCGCAGGTGAGCAGGCGGTGGCACTCGTTTCGTTGCGGCCGGATGAAGTAAACATCGATGTCATCGTGGAGGAAGCGTTGCTGTTCAGCCGCGGGGCAGCCGTCAAATCGCCGCGCGAGCCAGTCGAGTCGGGAGCGGCTGGGGCTGGTGCTTTACCGGGCGCTGCGTCGCCGGGTGCCGCGGGTGCGGACGAGGGTGCGGCGGGGCCGGTTTCGTTGGAGAGTTTCGTCGAGGCGGCCACGATCGAAGTGGTGCGGACGTTGCACGGCTACGGCGGCACGGCGGCGCGTAGTCCGGTGGCCAAGGTGGTGGTGACCGGTGCGTCCGGCCATGAGGAATCGGTGGTCCAAGCTTTGTCCCGGCGTCTGAGCGTGCCCTGCAGCCTGCTGGATCCCGCGGCGGCCGTTGGCCTGGGCAGCGAGGCCGGCACCCGCGCGCGGGGGGCCATTGCTGCCATTGGACTGGCGCTTGGCGTCACCGATCCCGAAGGGTTGCCCTTCAACTTTCTCGATCCAAAGCGTCCCGCGGTCCAGCGGGATCTGGGGCGGATCCGGCTGCTCGCGGGGATTGCCGCCGCCGCCGCGTTGTTTCTCGTGCTGATTCTGGTTCGCGGCCAGCTGATGCAGCGCCGTCAGGCGATCCAGGACGGCGTCAAGCTGGAGTTGGAGGAGGCAAAAAAGAAACGGCCCATTTATCGCACGATGCGTCAGCAGAGCGCCACCGTGCAGGAATGGCTTCAGGGCGAGCGCAATTGGCTGGATCACTACGCCTTTCTCAGCGCCATTCTGCCGCCGAGCGAAGAGGTCTACCTCACCTCGCTTAACATCAGCGCGCAGGGCGCCATCCGGCTTGGAGTCCAGGCGCGCAGCGGAGAAATCCTGGCCAAGCTCGACAAGCAATTGCGCGCGGCCGGGTATGACATCAAGCCCCTGGCCATTACCCCGGGCGCCGATCGTCACGGCTACGACTTCAGTTCCACGGTGGAGCTGACCGTGCCGGATAAGATGGCGCTGGACCTGACCAAAGTGCGGCCCCCGACGCGTCCAGCGGACGACATCTCGCTGGAGCCGGGGGCGCTGAAGGGAGGTCGGCCATGAACCGGCGGGAGAAAACCCTTGCGCTCGCCGTGGGTGGGATTTTGGCCGTCTTTGCCGGCGGCTATGGTCTCCGGGCTTTTTTGATCAATCCGCTGAAGGAGATCGACAAAAAGACCCTGGCGCTGCGCGACGAGTTGGACAAACTCGGGGGCGAGCGGCGGGCCTATTTTGCGGACGAGGAGCGGATGAAGGCGGTCGCACAACGGATGTTCTCTGACGATCTGGACCAGGCCAGCGCGCGATCGGGCGAGTTGCTGACCGGGCAGATCCTGCAAAGTGGCCTGCATGATCCGGATTTCACCCGCCTGCCGGTCGGGCCTCGCAAGCTCCGCGGCGCGAGCGAAATCGGCTGGAGCGTGCAGGGTGACGGCCCGCTGGCGGATGTCATCGATCTTTTGTTCCTGCTGCGGGCCTCGCCTTACGTAAACCGGATTGAGAACCTTTCACTTTCGACGGGAGATGCCCCTGGATTGGTCCGGGTCCGATTTCGTTACCTGACGATTGTGTTGCATAGTCCGCCGGCCTTCGATCCGATTGAGCTGGCGCCGAAGTTCACGCTCGAGAGCCGCGAACGGCAGGCCTACAACGCGCTGATCGCGCGCGACGTGCTTCGGCCGTACATCAAACGCCCGCCACCGCCGCCGCCGCCGCCGGGGACGCGTGGTTCCCCCACGACTCCGCCGCCCGGCACTCCGCCGGGCCCGGAAACGTTCAAGATCGTTTCCCTCTCGGAGTGGCAGGGGCAGCCGGAGATCCACGTGCTGGATCTCACCACCCAGCACACCTTCCGTTACAAGGCCGGCGATGCTCTCGCCGGAGGTAAAATCGTCATGGTCGACTATCGGCCCATGCCCATGCCTGGCCGTGAGATCGTGCAGTCCGAAAGCCGCGTGATTCTTCGGTTCGGCGAGGAATATTGGGCGATTGAACGTGGCCGCACGCTGGCCGACAAACGGAAGCTTGCGCCCCAACAGCTGCCGCGGGAACTGGCCGCCAAGACGCCCGGAAAATAGGCGCGAAATCCGGGTCCGTCTCGAAGGTGCGTGGCTGGAGTCCTCTTCGGTCGATCAGATTCCCTGTCCGTTATTCCGGGACGGTGGCGTGGCACTTGCGAACATGAGAGACACCGAACTCTTACGGCGATTTCACGCGGTAGAAGCGCTGGAGGGAATTGGTGAAGGCAGGGTCGTCCAGCCAGAAGACTCCGTTGGACGTGCCGCCGTTGGTGCTGATCGGCGACCAGTTCAGAAAGTCGATGGTTGCTTCGAGGATATTCGTGCGGCTGGGAGGCGCGGTGATGTCGGCTCGGAAGGTTCCGTTGGTGGGGCCCGCTGAGAGGATGCGGGCATAGCCGGTTTGTTGTTTCCAATGGCGCAGCAAGGCGCGCAGCGCGGCTGGGGCGTTGGTCGGTGCGGGACGGCCGGCCTGATCCATTGTATTCAGCCCGTGGCAGACGGCGCACGTGCGGATTTCCCCCGGCTGATACGTGAGCCAGTAACGCTCGCGGACGACGTGTTGTCCGGCGGGGTCGGTCGTTTGATGGGTCATCGCGCGGCGGGCCGGGACAAGCGTGGCCTGGGAACCGTCGAGCCCCAGCCGGGTAGCTCCGACTGGCCCGTTGGTGGTGGGGATGTTGAACGCGGCCGCCACGGCGTCGTGCATGGGCTTGGCGAGGACGCGGCGTCCGGGCGCGGGATTGGTTGTCGCGAAGGTCAGGCCACGCAGTTGATCCGCCTGGAAAAACTGGAGGTAGGCGAGGTCGTAGATTTTTCCGCTGGTGGTGCCGAGCGTTTGCACGCCGCCGGGAATGCGCAGGTTGAACGGTTGTTCGCGATCGGCCCGATCCCGTCGGGTCACGTCGCGGCTGATGACCAAGGCGAGATCATTTGAGCGGAGCCAGCCCTGGAAATCGGCCAGCGGGACGCCTTCCGCCTGGAAGACCCCGGCTTCGATTGGATCGACTGCGGCCTCCCGCCGCCGCGGCACGGCGCGGGGCACCACCTCCACCGGCTGTAGTTCCCACAAGGCGTTGGTCTGCGTCACCAGAAGGTTGCCCTGATAGTAGCTCGCCCGGTTGGTTAGGCCGGGCGTGAGTCGCTGGTCATCCGAGTAAACGCCATGCAGGTTGGTCAGCGTGGTCAGGCGGAAGGCATAGCGCGAGCGCGGAAAGGCCGCCGAGCCGAGATTTGAATCGAGCGCGCCGCCTGCCGTCGGCGACGAGCTGGCGATGAGCGCTCCGTTCGAAAGTGGGACGGGATTGCGATGCACCACCGTCGATGCGCCCGTGATCTTGGGCGTGATGTAGGTGATCGCCAGCTGTTCGCCGTTGGTGCCGGGCGGACCGAAGAGGGTGAGGATCTGGCCGGCGGCGTGGGTCCCGAAGTCCGGCGCGTCGACGCCGAAATACACCCCGGGCTGGCGCGGGTCCTCGCGGAGATGGAAGAAATTGTCGAGGTAGTTCGAATTGAAACGCAGGCTGGGCGAGAGGGTGAACGTTTGCCGCAGGTTCGGGTCGTTCGTGAAGCTGGACCCGCGAAAGGCGCGCAGCAGCTCGTGCCGGCCGATGTGGTTCAACACCTCCGGCCCAGTCCCGTCTTCGTTGATCATCCAGGGCAGAAACGAATTGAACGCCTGGCCCTGCACTTGTGCCAGAGCGAGCTGGTTGCTGTCGTAGGTGCGCGGTTCTGGAAAGGTTTCCACCAGCCGATGCCCGAGATCATACGCCGTGCTCGTCTCGCTGAAGTAATCGAAGGTGCCGTTGGTGCCGCGTCCCATGCGATCGTCAGTGGCATTCCGGTCTTGCACGAGATGATCCCACCGGATGAAAAGCACCCGCCCAAAGCTGTCGATCACCGGGTTGAACGAGCCGCTGGGGGAATGATCCAGCTGGAAAAGATCGCCGCTCGTTGGATCCAGGCTCCAGAGGCCCGTGTTCGTGGGGATGTCGTTGTACTCGTCCAATTGTGGATAGAGATGGTCGGCGCCGTTGCGCGGACGATCACAGACAAAAATGATGCGGCCGTCTGTGCCGTAACAGGGCGAGATGTTGTTGTAGTTCGTCGGTTGGTTCGGAATTTTTGCAATGACCGGAATCGCGTTGGTGTCGGCCACGATCACGTCGAGGTTGGTGACTTCGTAAAGCTGCCAGAAGTAGGTCTGCCTCTGGCCCGGCCCGGTCGGGGCGCCCACCACCATGCTGAAGATCGCCTTGGTCCCACTCCAGTGAACCTGCGGATCGCGCACGGCGATACCCGAACCGTGCTGCGGTCCATCCAGGCCGAAGCCCCCGGCGCGGGTCAGGTTCCGCAGGGCGCCATCGGGATGGCGGATCCACAGGTCGCCACCGCGCCCGGCATGCGCGGTATCGGCGAGATGGTTGCCCACCGGCGACACGACGGAGACGGCCACGTTCGAGACAAAATTGTCGTTGCGTTCGTCTGGCAGGACGACCTGGGTGACAAAGAGCAGGGGACGATTGATGGGCGGCGCCGCGGATTGAGACTCGCGTGGAGCGAAGACCAGGGCGGCGGCCAGCGCCGCGCACAGGTGCCAGGGCAACCACTCTTTCATAAAAAACTTCGAAGCGATCATGTCGAGTCTGCCGAGCCGGGGATGCATCGCCCCACGTTAACTCCATCGGCAAAAAAGGCGATGCTCCAGTCTTGATGCTTGTTCCGGATGGTGCATCTCGATGTTGTTGGATCGGAGCGCGGATCCCGCCTTGCGGGATCCGCAGCGGGTGGAATCGGCCATGTGCGCTCGAACCTTCGAAGAGCAGGATGAAGAGCACGAGGAAGAACCGAGGGTTCATGGGGAGCCACCCGTTCCTTTCGGACCTGCTCACGGGCCATGAACCGGGCACATCGGGTAGGGCGGGCGTTCCGCCGCCCGCCGCCGAAACAGTTCTGCAAAATGTTTACTCGGACCTGTTCGGTCACGGGTGAAGTTGTCCGCACGGCCGGCGCGCTGCGGAGAGCGCGCCCTACCTGACGGTTCATGGTGAGGAGGCGGTGGCGGCGCCTCTCCGGCCCGGGGCTGAGGACAGCAAATGGCCAGAAAAGGCCCAGAAAATCGCCAGGAAATGGGTTTGCCAGTCCGGCTGCGATCTGTAGTCTGCGCCCGCAGCCGGTTCTCCGGCGCGACCAACTCAACTATGAACAACAACTCCAATGGCGTGACGGCGGGCGATATCGTGTTCCTCGTGGTTTGCATCCTCGGCCTTTTGACTGGGCTGGCCGGGATTGTCACGCTGACCCCCGGAGTGGCTTTGCTTGGCTTTGTCATCATCCTGTCGGGGCTGGGCTATTTCGGAGCCATGCAGGCCGTTGACGCCTGACATGCGTGCTCATCCGGGGGCGAATCCAAGTGATGTGAACGGCATCACCTGATGGAGAGTCCAGGCGTTCATCGGCCCCGCAACGTAGATTGGAAGCGGGCGGCTGCCCTGCTGTACGGCGACTGGGGGACGAGCAAGGCCTATGTCATTGGCCTGGCGTTTGTCGCTGCCTCCTACTCGGCTTTTCCCCTCATTGTGGCGGTGAGCGCCCTGACCGCCATTGTCGGTTACAACTACATCATCATCTGCAAACACTACCCCGACGGGGGAGGAGTGTATTCGGCGGCGCGGAGTCAGAGCCGGTTGATGGCGGCGATTGGGGCGTTGCTGCTGGTGGCGAACTTTACCGTGACTGCGGCGATGAGTGGGTGGTCGGCCATGACCTACTTTGGAGTGCCGGACAAGTGGGTGCCGCTGGCGACGATGGGGATGATTGTCCTGGTGGGTGCGATCAACTACTTCGGGCCCAAACACAGTGGCAGCCTGGCGATTCTCCTGGCAATTCCGATGGTCTTTGTGGTGGTGGGCATCATCCTGTTAAGCGCGCCGCATTTGACGTGGTCCGGATTGCAGCCGTCGACCACGGGCTTCGGACCCCAGTGGGTGGCATTTACCAGCGTGATCCTGGCGTTAAGCGGGGTGGAAGCGGTGGCGAACCTGACGGGGGTGATGAAGCTCGATCCGGGCTCCACGCTGGACAAACCGAGCGTGGCGCGCACG
Organism: Limisphaerales bacterium; assembly: GCA_044230345.1. Lineage (GTDB taxonomy): Bacteria > Verrucomicrobiota > Verrucomicrobiia > Limisphaerales > JADJPG01 > JBGARF01. The sequence goes on along the minus strand of JBGARF010000026.1, from coordinate 88,547 downwards.
GCCCGGAAGGCGATCGCGCCGGTCGCGTTCGAGGTGGTGGCGGGAACTATTTTGCTGGGGTGGGCGATGCTGTCCTTGCCGGACTACCTGGAGGTTGAGCTGAGTAACCGCTGGGAGGACATGCTGCGGTTCCTGGCCGAACAGTATGGCGCGATGGCTTGGGGGCCTACCTTCGGCAAGGTCTTTGGGCTCTTCGTGGGTGTGGTGGTCGGGCTTCTGTTGCTTAGCGCCGTGAATACGGCGGTCGCCGCCTTGATCGGCCTCGTTTACATGATGGCACGTGACGGCGAGATGCCGCGGGCGTTCGCACGGTTAAACCCCAATGGCGTTCCGAAGTGGCCGCTCGCCATCTCGGTTGCGTTACCCATCCTCGTGGTGGCGATCTCGCCCGACCTTCAGTCCCTGGCCGGGCTCTATGCCATCGGGGTGGTGGGAGCCATCGCGGTGAATTTGGGGGCGTGCACCATGAACAAGGAGATCCACATCGCCGGCTGGGAGCGGGTGATTATGGGAGCCACGTTCCTGGTGCTGGTGGCCGTTGAACTGACCGTGGCCTGGACCCAACAGAATGCCCTCTTCTTTGCGGTTTGTGTGCTGGGCGTCGGTCTCGCCCTGCGCGGTTGGGCCCAGCGAAAAGCGGGCTTGCGGACTGTTACGGTCCGGGAAGAAGTCGCCGCGGCCGTGGCGCCCGAATCCGCCGGCGAATTCCGGCTCAAGCTCGAGCCTGGGCAAAGCATTCTGGTTGCGGCGCGCGGCGTGAACCCTGTGCTGCGCTTCGCACTGGAGGAAGCGCGACTGCGTCAAGCCACGCTCTACGTGCTTTACATCAAGGAACTCGCCGTCGCCATGCCCGGCCTCGTCGCCGGTGCCGAACGGGCGCGCTGGCAGGACGACAAGGTCGCCAGCGACATCATGTATCGGATGCTCGCTTGGGGGAAGGAACACGAAGTTCCTGTCGTCCCCGTCTACATGGTGAGCGAGAGTCCCGCCGGAACCATCCTCGATCTCTCGGCCACGCTCGGCGTCGACATTCTCATCCTGGGCACACCCCACCGAAGCGCCGTCGTTCGATTGCTCAAGGGCAACCTCGTCACCGAGGTCGCGCACAATCTTCCCGAGAACATCCAGCTTCTGATCTACGGCTGACTTGTCGGCGCGGGTGTTGGCGCTAGCCCGACTGGGCCGAGCCGCGAAGGCAGGCCAGGTGGGATGCCGTAGGTAGGTGGGTGTGGGTTTCCCATTCATGAAAAGAAAGACGCTAACCTAAAATTGTTCCCTGCCGATCAAAGGAGGACGCGTGTGGCTCGCGGGTGGGGAACCCGGCTGCTCGAGCCTGTCATGCCGCGTGTTCGTTGCTGTATGAGACTTAAGTCGCAGATCATACTCGGATTTACGGGGGCCACTTTCGTGGCCCTGGTGATTGGTGGAATTACTTTCTCGGCCATGCACAAGCTCGAGGCGTCCTTTCGGACCGCTACGGAGATTGATGTTCCGGCGGTGAGAGCTTCGATGACGGCAGACATGATGCACGACGGTCTGCGCGCCGTGGTATTTCGGGCGATTATCGCATCGGAAAAGCCCGACGATGCGTCGAAATCCGAGATCGTTTCCGAGCTGAACGAGTTTTCGGGCACGTTCAGCAATTCGGTCGCCGAGCTCAAATCACTACTGGCTGGAACACCGTCGGCGGGGGTTTTGACGGAGGTCGAGAAGCCTTTGGCCGAATACCTTGCTTCGGCTCAGACGCTGGTCGCCGTTTCCTTCGAGAACCGTTCCAACGCCGTAGCCGCGCTCCCCAGCTTTCAGCAAGCGTTCAAGCGGTTGGAGGAAGCGATGGGAAAAATGGGGGATGCGGTGGAAGCCCGGGCGAAGGAGGGTTCAGCTGCCGGCATTGCGCTCGCTGTTTATAACAATCGACTGGTGCTTTTCGCCGTGCTGGCCGGATGTCTCACCATTCAGCTGGCTGGTTATTGGTTCAGCCGCGTTCTCAGTCTCCGTTTGGAACGGCTGACGGATTCCCTGGCGGACGCAGCGAGGGTCACGGCCGAAACGGCCGCGCAGATCAAAACCTCCAGTCAGTCGCTGGCGGAAGGGGCGAGCGAGCAGGCGGCGTCGCTGGAGGAAGCCAGCGCGTCGCTGGAGCAGCTTTCCAGCATGGCAGTGCGCAATGCGGAAGGCACCAAACGTGCGAAGGCGCTGGGCGATGAAGCTTCGACCGCGGCAGCGGCGGGCAGCGCCAGCATCAAGGTGATGGGCGAGGCGATTGCCGGCATTCAGGCGAGCGGGCAGGAGATGTGCGCCGCCGTGGATGGCATCAGCGTTGCCAGTCGCGAAGTGGGCAAGATCGTGAAAACGATCGACGAGATCGCGTTTCAAACCAATATCCTTGCGCTCAATGCCGCGGTGGAAGCGGCTCGCGCAGGTGAGGCCGGCCTCGGCTTTGCCGTGGTTGCGGATGAGGTGCGCAACCTGGCCCACCGCAGCGCCACGGCCGCCAAGGAGACCACCGAAAAGATCGCGGCGTCCCTGCAAAAGAGTGAGCAGGGCGTGGAGGTGAGCCAGCGAGTCTCCAAGAATCTTCAGGATGTCCAAGCCAAGGTGGTGGGGGTTGAACAAAGCCTGCGCCTGATCGAAGAACGGGTGCGCCAGGTGGACGAGACACTGCTGCAGATCTCGGCGGCGTCCAAGGAACAGTCCGACGGAGTTTCCCAGATCAACACGGCGGTCAGTCAGATGGACCGAGTGACGCAGGCCAACGCGGCGGGTGCGGAGGAAAGCGCCAGCGCCTCCGCCGAACTCGATGCCCAGGCAGATTCGATGAGGAATTCGGTCGCGCAACTCTCCGCGCTAATCCGGGGACAGGATGCAGCGGGCGCCCACGGGGCGGGTTCCACCTCCAGCGGCGCGGGCCGGCCGGCCGGGCGCGCCCACGAGCCGTCCGCCGCCACCGGTGGTCCCGCTCATGACTCCTGGACAACCGCTGAGCCCGCCTCGCGGGCGTCGGCCAAGACTCCCGCCGGCGCCTTCAAAGATTTCTAATCCAGCGGCGGCTCACGCAGCACCCAGAACGGCTGGGCCGTTTCGTGGCCGCTTCCGGTCGCCAGGATTAAGGCTGGCGGTGGAGAGGGGCGCCGTCGTTGCCACTGGCTTCGTGACTTTTGGGCCGAATCGTTCATTGGACAGGTTCGGTGATCTTCGATAAGTTCCCGCCTCTTTCCCGGACCGGGCGTGTGCATTCATCGAGCCTCGCCGGGGGTGACGTTGTTTATGCGCTCAAAAATGTTCTGGCGGGCGGTCAAAACTCTCTTTCCCGTGGTGCTTTGCCTGCTGGCGGGCCGTCGGCCGGTCGACGCCCAGTCCTACGTCAACTTTGAGGGGAAGCAAACGAGTCCCATCCGCCTTTCTTCTGATGGATCGCGTTTGTTTGTGGTCAACACGCCCGACAATCGCTTGTCGGTCTTCGATGCAACCAACTCCCGGAATCCGGTGCTCATCGCGGAGATCCCGGTCGGCCTTGAACCGGTCTCCGTCTACCCACTCAGCCGGGACGAGGCCTGGGTGGTCAACGAGGTTTCCGACAGCATCAGCGTGGTTTCAGTCTCCCGCCGGGTGGTGACGGACACGATCCAGGTAAAGGATGAGCCGGCCGAAGTGGTGTTCGCGGCTGGCAGGGCCTTCGTGACCGCGGCGCGCAACAACCGAATCACGGTGATCGACGTGGCCAGTCACGCGGTGGTGACCAACCTGCCGGTCTTTGGGGAGAACCCGCGCGCGCTGACGGTGAACTCGAATGGGACGCGGATATACGCGGCCTTTGCGCTGTCAGGCAATCGCACGACGCTGGTGCCGCCATCGCGGGCGCCGGCTCAGCCGACGGATCAGATGCGTCCTGGGTTGGAGGCTGCGCCGCAGGTGAGCCTGATCGTGGATGCCACCGATCCGACGTGGACCTCGGGGGCAAACGCCGCCATCAAATACACCATGCCGGACAACGATGTGGTCGAGATCGATCCCGCGATGCTTGCCGTGACCCGCTACTTTCCTGGTGTCGGCGCGGTCAACCTCGGGCTCGCGCTCCGCCCGAACAGCGACGAGCTGTGGGTGGCGAACACTGAGGCACGCAACCTCGTACATTTCGAACCGAATCTGCGAAGCAATTTTGTCAGCAACCGGGTCAGCCGGATCAACCTGTCCAGCGGCGCCGTGACCCACTTCGATCTGAACCCCGGCTTCACCTACACCAATCTTCCGAACCTGGCTGAGAAGACCAACGCCCTCGCCCAGCCCACCGCGATTGTTTTTGGGCCGAGCGGCGGCAATTTTTTCGTGGCCGCGTTTGGCTCGGATCGGATTGCCCAGGTCAATCCGGACACGGGCGGAATCATCAGTCGCATCGAGCTGGCGCCAACGGCGGCGGGTTCGGGTGTGGATGCGCGCCGAAAGCGGGGCCCCCGCGGGCTGGCGTTGAAACCCGGGGTGGTGCTCTATGTGGCCAACCGCATTTCCGGAACGATCAGCATCATCGACCTGCAGACGCGCGCGGTGGTTCGCGAAATGCCGGTGGGCAGTTTCGATCCGACTCCGGCGACGATCCGGGAAGGACGCGGGTTCCTGTATGATGCCAAGCTTTCCGGCAACGGCACCGTGTCGTGCGCGTCGTGTCACATCGATGCGGAAATGGACATGCTGGCTTGGGATCTGGGAGATCCCACCGGGGAGATGGAGAACGTCACCGCGCGAATCTCCGGCCTGCCCATTTCGACGGATTTCCCGATGCACCCGATGAAAGGCCCCATGACCACGCAGACGTTGAAAGGCCTGAATGGTGTCGACCCGCTGCACTGGCGCGGAGATCGGACGAACTTTTTGCACTTCAACGGGGCGTTTAATTCCTTGCTGGGCGGATCGGTGCTGTCGGACGCCGACATGCGAGCCTATCGAGATTTCATCAACACGGTCCGCTTTTCGCCCAATCCAAACCAGAACCGGGATCGCACCCTGCCGACATCGTTTGCGGGCGGCAATCCGGTGCTCGGCCGGAATCTGTATCTCAACAGCAATTACACCGCGACCTTGCGCTGCAACACCTGCCATGCCGTGCCCACGGGCACGGATCGCAGCCTGACCCCCGCCCAGGCACTGCAGGAATCGCAGTCGTTCAAGGTGCCCCAATTGCGGAGTGTCTATCAAAAGATGCGGTTCACGAATGCTCCCGGAGCGCAGTCATTGCTGGGTTTTGGCCTCGTGCATGACGGCGAGGATCCGAGTCTCGTCCAGTTCCTCTCCCGTCCGGTCTTTGGCACCTTCGCCAATAACACGGTCATCAAACAGAACGTCGGCGCGTTCGTGCAGTGTTTTGACACCGGCATGGCGCCGGCGGTGGGCTACGCCCGGACCGTCACGATCGACAATGCCGCGACGTCGGAGATGGTGGCCGACTGGAGCCTGCTCGAAACGCAGGCAGGCGTGGTCAATAACCCTCATCTCGGCACGGCTGGCCAGGCCGTGGTCAACATCGATCTGGTGGTGAAAGGCAGTATCGGCGGGCGTCAGCGCGGATTTCACTATGAGGCGGCGAGCCGGCTTTATCGGCCGGACACGGCGTCTCAGCCGGGCCTGACCCGCAGCGACTTGATCGCGTTGCTGGGCGTCGGCGATGTGCTGACGTTGCTGGGGGTGCCGCCGGGCAGCGGTCGACGGATTGGCATTGATCGGGATCTGGACGGCGTGCTGGATGCGGACATCGCTTCGCCGTTGCTGCGCATCACGGCGTCCACGGGTCGGACGGTGGTTGCGTGGCCGACGAATGCCGCTGCTTTCGTGCTCGAGCGGGCGAACGCCGTGCCGTCGAATGATTGGCGGCCCGAGACGAGCGTGCGCAGCGTGGTGGGGAGTGAGTTCACGGTGAGCCTGACCAATGCCACCAGCGGCAGCGTGTTCTTCCGCCTGCGCGGGCTGTGACCGATCCGGCGCTAGAATCGTTCGCGAACGATTCCGTGGGCTTGGGCGGTGGAAATGCCGGGCGGCAGCCGGTGATAGACACTGACGAACGCCCGGCCGCGGGTGGCGTGGGCGCTGAGACCATAGATGTCACCACGGAGGTGTCGAAACACCCGGTAGGCTAGCAAGTAGACCAGGCCGCTGGCCGCTTCCGAGGTTTCGAAACGCAGGCAGTGGAGTCCGTGCCGCCATTCGTGCAGGGAAGATTGGCCCGGGATGCGCGGGAGGTCTGCCTCATCGGACTCGGCGATGAACAGCCGGCGTTCGATGGCATCCTCGACGAAGCGCAGCACTCCGGGTGGCAAGGGGCCTTCGCGGGGCGCGACGTGAAAGAAGTCGAGGGCCAGGCGGTAGTTCATGGCCGAGAAAAGATGGGCTTGTCGCAAATCAACACCCTTTCGCCAAAGTGCGCCGCTGATGGTGGCGGCCAGGCCGCGATAGTCGCGGGCCGCCACGCCCACAATGGTTGAGCCCGGGTCCGACACGATGGCCGCCTTGGGGCTCAGGAACGACGGATCCCCGACCAGGTGCAGAAGATGTCCGCCGAAGCGCACAGCGTGGGCCCGGTAAATGCCGCCGAAAAAATCCTCGCCGAAATCGCGCAGGACGGCGCGCTCTTCCGGAGTATAACCCGCTGCGGCGAGGAGGCGGGACGGATCGCCGACGGGTCGGAACCGCTGCAAGGCCTTCGCGTACAGCTCGCGCGTGTTGAACCAGCGGACGGGGTCCGTCCGTTCCGATTCCCAATCCACCCGGTCCGCACAGGTAAACACAAACAACATCCGGAGCCGTTGCTCGTCCTGGCAGCGCTCGAGCAGTTGGTCCACCTGCCCGCCATCGCTCATGCCCGTCGTGGCGTGCTCCTTGAACAGGCGCCGTTGATCGATCAGAAATTCCGCCAGGCGCAGGGTCTCCGCCGGGAATCCGCCCGTTTCCTGCAACGGAGCGAAATACCGATCCAGCGGGATCTCGGAGAAGCCGCTGGAATACCGTTCGTGCAGGGGGCGAGTTTCGTCAGCCCGCATGGCGATGTCCGACCCGGTCAACGGCAGGCGTTTGGTCTTGAGGGCGAGCCGGACCGCCGCCAGATGATCCGCATCGAGCAAGGCCGCCTCGACCGCCGCGGTGACACCCCGGCCGGGATCGCGCAACGGAGTTTGGGGACCCGCGCCGGCCAGCCGGGCGCGACCGTCGCGGACGAGCAGTTCGAGCGCCTCCAGTTTGCGCCGGACCAAAGCGGCGCGCAGACAGCGGCGTTCGGCGAGAACGTGTGGATCGATCGAAGCCTCGAACCGGGCGTGCCCGGGAAACAGGCGATCCTCGGCGCCGTCGAGCTGGGCGAGGAAAGCAAACGATGCGGCCAGGCTGCCGCGAGGTTCATAGAACAATCCGGACAGTTCCGGCACGGGTTCAAGCCAGTCGCCGGCGTCACGAAATGTTCCCTGCAACTCGGCGGGATCGACGGGAACGCCGTAGCGTTGCGACGCCACGAGCAGCCCAAGCGCGGCGCGGCTGCGCTCACGGGGCGTCTGCGCAGCGTCGGAGCCAACATGCCGCAGGCCGGCCAGGCCCTGGACAATGGGGCTTCCGGGGCCGGTCACGCGCCCGTTGCGCAGCTCCCGCTCGATGATGCCCCGCGAAAAGCGCGCGATGCGGCGCCGCGCCGCGATCAGGCGCGCCCGCACATCGTTGGCAAACTCAAACCGCGCCAGCGCCGTCGCCTCAGGCCCGAGCATCTCGCCAAAAGACGCAAACCCGTCAAACTCGAGCACGTCCTCCGGGTGCTGCCCGCCGGACGACGCCGCCTGCGGTGGACCGTTGTGGCGGAGTTGAACGTAGGCGCGCAGGCGAAGCAGAAAGTCATAGGCTTGCAGGTCGCGCGCATCCTCAATCGTCCGGTAGATGTCGTGGCTGTGGGCAAACTCCCGTCCGGCCAGGGTCCAAACACCGGCCAGAAACACGCGCAGGCCGTCATTCTTGAAGTCGAAACGGTCGAGCCGTTCGCATTCGGTGGCGGCCTTCTCCCACTGCGCCTGCCAGAAACCACGGACATGCAGAAAATGCTCGAAGGGATCGAAGGTGGCCCGGATCCGCTCCCGGAACGTGGTCGCCAATCCGTCCGGATCGTGGACGGGCCGGAGATCGAGAAAGGAGTTCAGTTGTTTGCCGTTGAGATTGGCGACGTCATCCAGGCTGAACGGAAGGGCGAGGCAAGTGAAGCCGCACCGGTTGAGGAATTCAGGGGAGTGGACGACCTGGCGCTGCAGTTCGAGCAAGAAGGTGTTGCCCTCCAGCGCGTCGTCGAAGAGGAAGGCGAAATCGTTGTCGGAGCGGGGCGACATTTCCGCCCGGCCGGTGCCGCCGAGCGCGACCACGGCGAATGGTTTGGCGTAGCCGAACTTCGCCTGCTGCTCTTCGGCCCAGGCCCGAACCAGGGCCGTGTGGATGGCGGTCCGCTCGGCGGCAAGGCGGCGGCCGTTGTCGAGCTCCGGTCGACGAATGAGGGCGTCGTTCTCCGCAATCCGTCGCTGGTAGGTGGCCAAGGGGCCACTCCCGCGAATCTCCGCGAGAATCTCAGCTTCGTCCGCATGCATCACCCGTCAGAACAACAGAGCCCCGGCCAATCGGGCAAGGGCAAAGCTTCAGCCCAGCTCCGCGCGAACCCGCGGAGATTGGAATCGAAACCGCCGATGAACGGGTATGTGGACGCTATGCACCGGGTCTGGCCGGGCCGGGCTTAATCTTGAGCGGCGCGCCAGCGCTGGCGTGCTCCATCCAAAACGGTGCTGCGCCCCGCACTCCCAGCCGCTGGCGCGACCGCCTGGCGCCCGCGGACACGCGGAGCGTCATGGAGTGCGGCGGGCACCGCCGCTTTCACTTTGAATCCATCGCCCACCACGCTCGGCGCCTCACCCGGATTTAATTAATTCCACCCGTGGCGATCCAGGTTCAGGGTTTCTGCTCGCCATCGGCGGTCGCGGATGAGATTTTCCGCGCACGAATCAAACTACGAATCGCATGGAAAAACTGACGTTGGGGGTGCTCGCCGCGGCCGTCGTCGCGGTGTCTGGAGCCGCAGTCGGGGCTGGAGCGGCGGCAGGGGAACGAGCGAACAAAGTCGATCGCCCCGCGGACGCCCAGGCCGCAGCCAAGGAGAAAGTCCTCTTTGGGTTCAGCGGGCCCGAGAGCTATCCGATCGACCCTTTCATCTCCGAGCTGCGGGCGGCGGACTTTGATGGCGATGGCCTGACGGACCTGATGGTCGTCAATAATTCGCGCTCAAAGATCAGCCTGCTGTTCAATCGCACTGGCCGCACGAACGAGGTTCGAAGCCGGGACACGGCGGTTCGTGACTTGAATGAGTTGCCGCCCGATGCTCGGTTCAAGATCGACTCGATTGCGTCCGAGAAACGCATTGCGTCGTTGGTGGTGGCGGATCTGAACGGCGACCGACGACCCGATTTGGCCTATTACGGTGAACCGAAGGAGCTGGTCGTGCAGTATAATCAGGGCTCGAACAGTTGGAGCGCGCCGAAACGCTGGCCCATTGACGATGTGCAGCTCACGCCGAATGCCATGTCCAGTGGAGATCTCAATGGGACTGGCCGGCCCGGCCTCCTGTTGCTGGGCGAGAATCACCTCTATTGGCTCGCGCAGGCGGCGGACAGGACCCTGCAGGAGCCGGAAAAGATTCCGTATTCAGGCTCGGTCAAATCAGCGCAGATTCTCGACATCAACGGCGACAGTCGCGATGACCTGCTCCTGGTCAATTGGGACACGGCCAATCCGTTTCGGTTCCGACTCCAAACCTCGTCGGGTCAGATGGGGCCGGAGATTCATTTCGCCATGCCCGCGATTCGATCCTATTGGCCGGACGACCTCGATGGCGATCATCGGACCGAGATTGTGACCATCGCGCTGAACTCCGGCCGGGCCCAGATCGCGCATTTCGAGCGGCGGGCGGCACCGTCGCTGACCGGCCAGTTCAAGCAAGGCCAGTTTCAGGTGTTGCCGCTCACCAAAACCTCCAAGGCGCGCCGGGGCCTGACCTGGGGCGATATGGATGGCGACGGCCGGTCGGACCTGCTCGTGGCGGAGCCGGACAGCGGCCAGGTCACGGTTTTTCTTCAGCAGGCGGATGGCTCGCTGCCGACCGGGAAGAAGTTCTCGACCCTCACCGGGGTGAGCGAAGTTTTGGTTGCGGAGCCCGAGGGCGGGCGGCCGGCTTCGGTTTATTTGCTGAGCCCGGATGAACGACAGATTGGCGTTTCCACGTATGATCGCCAGGGCCGCATGCCGTTCCCGGCGACGGTACCGCTGGACGGCAAGCCGCTGACCATGGCCTTGGGCCGGGTCAAGGATGGCGCGCCACCCACGCTGGCAGTGATTGCCGACCAGGACGGCCGCCGCGTTTTGATCACCCGCGAAACAGGGGGGCCGACCCGGGTGCAAAAGCTGGCCGAAAGCTTCAAATCCAATCCGGCTTCGCTCACCTATCACGACGTCGATCAGGACGGCCTCGCCGATCTGGTCGTGTTGATTCCCTATGAGAAAATCAAAATCTTGCGACAGGTGGCCGGGAAGGACTTTGAAGAGATCGACGTGGCGCCGCCGGGCGGAACGGTGGAGCAACCATGGATGAGCAGCGCGGACGTCGACGGGGATGGCCGACCCGAGTTGCTGTTGGCCCAGAAAAACTTTCTCCGGGCGACCGTCCTGCGCAGCGACGTTGATGCGGCCAAGCCGGCGGATTCGACCAATCGCTTGTGGTCGTTGACGGTGAAGGATCAGATCAACGGCGCAGCCAACAATTCCCGCATCGTGGGCGCCGCGCCGGTTCGCAACGGCACCCAGTCCGTGGCCTCGCTTTTCCTGCTGGATGCGGAGCGCAAGGCGGCGACGTTGTGCGAGCGTGACACGAATGGCGTCTGGCAGGTGATCCGCAATCTGCCGCTGGCCTACTCGGAGTTCACGGAACTGCGACCGCTTGGCCTGGGCGGGCCGCGACCCAATAGCGTGGCGTTTCTGGGGTTGAATTCCGTCGGCTGGATGGAGCTCTCTGGCGAATCCTGGGAATGGGTTGAACTGGACGGCTACGAAACACGGGTCAAAGACGGCCATTTGCACGATGTCATCTCTGGCGACCTGAATCAGGATGGGCGAAAGGATTTGGTTTTCATGGAAACCGCTCGAAATCATCTGGAGCTCGTCCATTTCGATCGCGATGGACGGCTCGTGCCGATCAACCGCTGGCAGGTCTTCGAAGAACGTTCTTTCCGGGGACGTCGTGGTGACTTGGCGGAACCGCGTGAGGGATTGATTGTCGACGTGACCGGTGACGGCAAAAACGATCTGGTCCTGATCGTCCACGATCGCATTCTGGTTTACCCGCAGGAGTAGGGAACAGCGACGTTGCGTGTGCTGCGTCCCCGACCTCCCGGCATCCCACCCATGGCCATGGCACGAAGGCAGACTTTCAGGTTCGGTGCCGTGCTCGGGGGGATTCTGGGCCTCGCGACAGTCGCGCACGGGCAGGCGCCGGGGCAGCGGCTGGCGCAGGATACACTTCGCTGGACGACCAACTACTATCGGGTGACCGGGAACACTCCGCGCGAGGTGCGTCAATCCATCAACGAAAACCGTCCTTGGCGGGGGCGGAATGATTCCGACGCCATCACGGCCTGGTCGGTGACTTGGACGTTTACGGTGGCCGCGGTGGATCAGGGGTGCCGGCCGGAGAGTGTGCGCACGACCACCGTCATCACGACGACGTTGCCCGTTTACGTTCCCCCGACCAATGCTCCGACGGAGCTGAAGCAGCGTTGGGCGGCTTATTTCTCCGCATTGTCGAAACACGAGGCGCAGCATGCGGCGATGGCGACCCGGGCGGCGGCCGACATTCAAGCGCGCCTGAGCGCGGCGGGTGAACGCGTCAACTGCCCGACTTTGCAGCGGGATCTCAATGCGCTGGCGGAGGCGATCATGGCCCGGTATCGCCAGGAGGAGCGGGAGATGGATCGGCTCACGCGCCACGGGGCTGTCGATGGCGCGCGGTTCCCTTAGAACTCACAAGCCAGCCCGCTGGGTTGGGCTGCTCACGAGACATGAACCTGATCGACTCAAGGCGTGGAGAATTGGGGATTTGACATTGATTATTGGTTATTGGGAATCGCTCCCCGCGATCACCAATAACCATTTTTCAATTCGCAATTCCAAATGCGGTTCATGGGAAGGGCGGCCTTGTTTCAAAATCGAATTCCATGGGCTTGAGTGCGCGCTTGCGGCATCGCAGACTCCGCGCATGAACAGCCAGCCACCGCTTCGCTCATTTCAGGTCGATGCCCTTGGGGTGCGTGTCTTCGCTTCCGGGGATGCGCTGGCGCTGGAGGCGGCCATCTGCGCCCGCGACGTTCTGGCTGGCGCCATTCGCGCTCGCGGTGCGGCCTCGATGATTCTGGCTGCCGCCAACTCCCAGGTCGCGGCGCTGCGCGAGCTGGTTCAGCTGGGGGGCGTGGACTGGAGCCGTGTGACCATGTTTCACATGGACGAGTATCTCGGCTTGACGGCGGATCATTCGGCGAGCTTTCGACGGTTTCTGCGGGAGAGAGTGGAAAGGCCGCTGCGCCCGCGGACCTTTCACTACATCAACGGCGACTGCGAGCAACCCCTCGACGAATGCGCGCGGTATTCAGCGTTGCTCACGTCGCAGGAGATCGACCTTTGCCTGCTAGGCATCGGTGAGAACGGGCACATCGCCTTCAACGATCCGCCGGTCGCCAACTTTACTGACCGGCATCTGGTCAAGCTGGTGCGGCTCGACGAGGCATGTCGGCAGCAGCAGGTGGGAGAAGGTCACTTTCCGGGGCTCAATGCAGTCCCACACTATGCGTTCACGCTCACCATCCCGGCTCTCTGCCGGGTTTGCCGCATGCTTTGCATTGTGCCTGAACGCCGCAAAGCCGTCGCCGTGCGCGACGCGCTGGAAGGCCCGATCCAGACCGCCTGCCCGGCGTCGTGGCTCCGTCAGCAAGCGCATTGCACGCTCTTCCTGGATGGAGAATCGGCCGGGCTGTTGAGTTCGGCGGAAACAGCTGGGAATCGCCTGGGATGAACCCGCGCGAGATGAAACTAAGGTGGAAGAGCAACCGGCAGACCGAGCCAGCAGGGCTGCCACCGCGAGATGGCAAGCCCGCGTGGCGGAAGGCTGCGCAGCGGGTGGAGATGGTTCGCGCCGGATGGTTGATGCCGGCAGCTGATTACTCAGCGTCTTTGCGGGCGGCGGCGATCTTGGCCAGCAATTGATCCCGCTCGGAAGTGTCGCCCGAACCACACCCGCCCGTGCTGGCGTGGTTGGCTCCGTCCGCGGCGTGTGCGTCGCTGCCTCCGCGGGCGAAGGACGATTTGGCGCCGGCGAGTCCGGACCTGTTTCCCTCGGAGTTGATCTCCCGATTGACGGCGGCCTTGGCTTCCGCCAGGTGCCCTTTGCCCACGCTGAAGCCGTTGAAGGCGATTTTTTCCAGCTGTGGGGAGGCAGGATACGGCTGCGGTTTTCGGCCGAAGTTGTATTTAAAGTTCTTCCAGTTGTCGCCGCTTTGATAGTTGGTGCCGAGCGCGCCGCTCGGATCATAGCCACAGTGGACCATGCAGTTCTCGCAGCGCGGATCTCGGGCGACGCCGTCGACCACGCCGTAGGATTCCCAGCGCACTTTGCCCAGCATCTCGCCGTAGGTCGGATAGTGGCCGTCCGTCATCAGGTAACACGGAGCCTTCCAGCCCTTGACGTTGAACGTCGGGATGGCCCATGCCGTGCAGGTCAACTCCCGTTTGCCGGCCAGAAACTCCTGGTAAACCGGAGTGCCGAAAATTGTGAACAGGCGGCCCCATTCCTCGATGCGCGCAAATTTTTGCCGCGTCATCTGCCGGGTCAAAAAGAAATCCTCGGGCTGCCGGCCCAGGCGTTTGACCATGTCTTTCTTGGCGGCGTCGTAGTCGTAACCGGGGGAAATCGTATGGCCATCGCAACCCAGCGAGCTCAGATAGCGGAACATCTCTTCGAGTTCCTGCACGTCGGTTTCCTTGTAGACCGTGGTGTTGGTGGCGACCTGATAGCCGAGAATCTTGGCCATCCGGATGGCGGCGACGCATTCCTTGAACACGCCTTCGCGTTCGACGATGAGGTCGTGCGTGTACTCGAGCCCGTCGACGTGGACGTTCCAATACATCCACTGGCTTGGGGCGATGACGCACTTGGCGCGGGCTTCGGGCGGGGCCTGGCGGATTTGGTCGGCTTCCTTGTCGGTGACCAGCTTTTCCGCGACGAGCTGGGCCAGTTTGGGTTCGAGCCCTGCGTGGTAATGCGCGGACAGGAACTCGCGCATCTTCTTTCGCATGAAGACGCCGTTCGTGCAGATGTAGATGATTCGGCCCTGTTCGCGCAGGCCGGCCACCAATTCCTCGATCTTCGGATAGATCAACGGCTCGCCGCCGCAGATGGAAACCATGGGCGCGTCGCACTCTGCAGCTGCGCCGAGGCACTGCTCCAGCGGCACCATGTCCTTCAGCGAAGTTGAATACTCGCGAATGCGTCCACAGCCCGTGCACGTCAGATTGCAGGTGTGCAGGGGCTCGAGCTGGAGCACCATCGCAAACTTGGGCGTCCGCCGGACTTTGTGTTTGATGATGTGGGCGGCTATTTTAGCCGTCAGCGCCAGAGGGAATCGCATATAAAAGGGTCAGGGAACGCGAATCAGCGGTGAGGCGGATTCGGATGAGCCGGCCGAGTGGACGGAATTTAGCTGGGCCGAGTCTGCCTGGGCTGAGCCGATCGTGGTCGAGCCTATCGGAGCCGGGATTTCCGCTGTAAGCTGGGCCGCCGGTGCCGTGACTGGAGCGTCGGAGAGGTGTTGTCCGAACAATCCGGGCAGAAGGAAGGTTGCGGGCGAGACGCCTTGCGTCGTATTGATCCCGCTACATCCAGCACCGAGCACGGTGAGGGCGGCGAACAGGACCAGTCGAGCTGGCTTCCAAAACACTTGCACGCAGGCAGTATAGAAATGGTCGATGACATGGCAACAAGGAATTCCAAGGCATTTATGCCTCCGGTGCATCTCGAAGTTGTTGGATCGGAGCGCGGATCCCGCGACCGCGGGATCCGGTGTGGGTGGAATCGGCCATGTGCGCTCGAACCTTCGAGCGTCGTCGCCGGCCCAAGCCGCTGCGGGCTGAAAGCCCGCGGTCCGGCCCAGTGCGAACTTTTGCCAACAACTTCGAGCTGCACGGTTGCGCCTCGGACGGGCCGGCTTGCCGCCTGCCGACACCGCGGCTTTCGTCCGACCGAATCGTTCCGGCCAAGCCGTCGGCCGCATCGTCTTTTCGGCCGGTTTCTTTCGCCCATCGTCGCCCTGGGCCTGCTCAGCGCCCTGCTCCAGGTTGTTCCGGCTTGCGCTGAGCCGCCCAAGCCTCGCGATTATCAGGCCCACCTCGCTCGGGTCCAGGCTGCCTTCGATCGGGCCCAGGAACGCTGGCGCCGCGAAAGCAACAGCGTCGAAGCCGCCTGGACCTTCGGTCGCGCGACCTTCGATTGGGCCGAGTTCGCCACCAACGATCATCAACGCTCCACCCTCGCCGAACTGGGCATCGCGGCCTGTCGCCGGGGCGTCGCCCTCGAATCCACCAATGTCGCCGCTCACTACTATCTCGGGTTGAATCTGGGCCAGCTGGCCCGCACCAAACTCCTGGGCGCGCTCAAGTTGATCGATGAAATGGAAGCGCAGTGGACGAACGCCATCCGGCTGGATCCGCACTTTGATTACGGTGGACCTCACCGCGCCTTGGGCGTCCTCTATCGCGACGCCCCCGGATGGCCCACCAGCATCGGCAGCCAGAAGAAGTCACGACAAAACCTCGAGGCGGCCCTCAAGCTGCACCCCGAATACCCGGGCAACGTCATCACCTTGCAGGAGGGGTTGGTCGAGTGGGGCTCGAAAAAAACCGTGCGCGACCGGGTCAAAGAGACCGAAACGTTCCTAAAAAAAGCCCGCGAGCTGTTCCAAGGCGAAGCCTGGGCCTGGGACTGGGAGGATTGGGACCAACGCTGGGCCGCGGTGAAACGCAAGGCGGGGTTGTAGGCAGTTCCCAGTTCCCAGTGCGCAGTCCGCAGTCCGCAGTCCGCAGTCCGCAGTCCGCAGTGCGCACTGTGGACTGCGCACCGAGGACTGTCTAACGGCGGAGAAACTTGGCCACGGCTTCGGTTCGGGTGCGCACTTGGAGTTTCTCGTAGATACGGCGGATGTAGGTATGGACGGTTTCGTAGCTGATGCCCAGTTTCTCGGCGATTTCCTTGTAGATGAGGCCCTGGCTGAGGCAGTCGAGCACTTCTCGTTCGCGCGGTGACAGGTCTTCGGTCGCCTCGTTGGCGGGCGCGGGGCGTTGAAATGACTGCACGACCTTGCGCGCGATGTGGGCGGTCATGGGCGACCCGCCTTGGAGCACCTGCTGGATGGCTGCGAGCAATTCCGGTGTCGGCGTCCGTTTCAGCATGTAGCCCGAAGCCCCGGCCGCCAGGGCGTTGAAGATGTTCTCGGTGTCTTCGTAGACCGTCAGCATCACTACTTGGGTGGCCGGAAGGATTTGTTTCAAGCGCCGGACACATTCAACCCCGTTCATTCCGGGCAGGTTGATGTCCATCAGGACGACATTGGGTTTGTCCTTGGGCAGGCCTTCGAGCGCCGCCTCGGCACTGCCATAGTGGCTGGGGCATTGATAGCCCTCCGCGCGGTTCAGCACCTTGGCCAGCGTGGTCCGCAGCTGGTCGTTGTCTTCAACAATGCAGACGGTGGTTGGCATTCGGTTGTTCGCGCGCCGCGCGAACGGCAGAAGCGCTAGCCGGCTTTGCCGCTCGAGTCAATGCGCCAGTGAACTGAAACCGTGGACAGTCTGCGCTGGCTTGATTGTCTCGCCGGGGGCAGGGTTCGCTCCATGCAGGACGCCGCCAGCATTACCTGCCCGTTTTGCGGGCAATCCTTCGAGCTCGTCCTCGACACCAGCGTGGAGTCGCAACGGTTCGTGACGGACTGCGAGGTCTGCTGTCGGCCGTTTGAAGTCACGGCGGAATGCGAGGACGGCGAAATCCTTTCGGTGGACGTCGCCGGCAGTTGACATGACTTGCGGCGATGACTTCCGGTTGGTCGGCTAATCCTCCGGCCGTTCGCCGTGCGGCGCCATCTTGACCAGCTTGGGATCGAATCGGCCGAGCACCTCCACCAGATCCTTCTGTGCGTCCATGACCTGATGGATGTCCTTGTAGACCATGGGAACCTCATCGAGTCCGGCGGAGATGAGGTGGACTCCGCGATCTTTGAGCACGCGGTTAACCTTCGACCACTCGAACGTTTCGGCCGCTTTCTTCCGGCTCATGACGCGCCCGGCACCGTGCGAGGCGGAGTGGAGTGAGTCCGCATTGCCGAGTCCGCGGACGAGGTATCCCGGGGTGGCCATGGAGCCTGGGATGATGCCGAGCACGCCCGATCCGGCGGGAGTGGCGCCTTTGCGGTGGACGACGACGTCCCGGGCTACTCCGTCGATGATGTGGCGTTCCTTCCAGGCGAAATTGTGGTGGTTTTCGACGTCGAGCAACACCTCGACCCGCAGGTGGTCGGCGATGTGACGGTGAATGAGGGCGTGGTTGGCGGCGGCGTATCGCCCCATCAATTCCATGGCGGCCCAGTATTCCCGGCCTTCGTCCGAATCGAGCGACAGCCACGACAGGTGCTTGTGTTCGCGCGGCAAATCCGGGTGTCGTTCCATCGCCAGTTCGCTGTAGTAATCGCAGACGGCGGCGCCGGTGCCGCGGCTGCCGCTGTGACTGAGCAGTGCGACGTACTCGCCGGGCGGAAGATTGCCGATGGAATTTTCCGCGGTGAAGGTGCCAAACTCGACGAAATGATTGCCGCTGCCGCTGGTGCCCAGCTGGGACCAGGCGCGGTCGCGATTCTTCTTCGTCACGGGGCTGATGTTCCAGTCCGCCTCCATCACTTCATGGTCGCGGCGCTGCTTGAACGTGGCCCCGACTCCGAACCGGGTTTCGTCTTCGATCGAAGTGATGAGCTTGTCGCGTTTGCGTTCCAGTTCGCGCACGGGCAGATCCAGCACGGTGAGTTTCATCCGGCAGGCGATGTCGACGCCGACCGCGTAGGGGATGACGGCGTTGTCGGTGGCGAGCACGCCGCCGATGGGCAGGCCGTAGCCGACGTGTGCATCGGGCATGAGCGCGCCGCGAACCGCAATCGGCAACTGGCAGGCGCGCCCGATTTGGTTGATCGATTCCGGATCGAGGTCTTCGCCCCATTGCTTCCACTCCGCCTGAGCGTCGCGAATGACCCGTCCGGATCGCAACAGCGCCTTGGCAAATTCGCCGCGCAGGTCGTCATCCACGAAGTCCGAAGGATTGTGCACGATGCGCTCGATCTCGGCGGGGAGTTTGAGCTTGTCCATCCCCTTGAGAATGTAGCGGGAAATGAAATCGATCCCGCGCCGGTTGGCTTCGCCCGGAGGGACGCCGAGGCGGATGAGGTCTTTGGTGTTCACTCAGGTGGGGAGAGCATTAACCGTGAAAGGGGCGAAGATCCAGCCCGGTCAACCACCGTGCCCTTTGAGGATCGCGCATCGTTGCGTCGCTGTCTCCGCGCGTGCGTCCGCCGTTTAGGGCGAAAATGAGATCCGCCCTCATCGCACGATCAAGGGCAGGCTCTCCGAGTGGCTGTTGAATTCAGGCGCATACATGCTCTGGATCTCGGCCATCCCGGTCTGGTATTGGCCGCGGTGCTGCACCCGCGTGGCGTATTCGAAGACGTAGACGCCCTTCGGCAGGTAATCGATGAAGAAGTGGCTCGCGGTGTCCCGCGTGTTTTCGTAATATGCGAGGCCGTCCTGATACCGATAGCCGCTGAGCACGTTGACCGGCTCCGTGCCGCTCCCGCGTTGATCCTTCAGATGCACGTATTCCATGTCGCGATCCACCCGCAGTTCGATGCGCACCACGAGTTCGTCGCCGACGGCGATCGCCCCTTTGACCGGTTCGAGCAGAAGGCCTTGTTTCGTGTTGACCCTGGTGAAAAGGGACTTCTTGAGCTTCAGCGGCGTGCCTTCGTAGGGCGTCACCTTGCTCATGTCTTCGAGATACTGCCAGTGCACGCTGCCCCAGGCGACGCCGGGATCGACCTTGCGCACCGTGATCTCGCCGAGCTTCGGCTTGATCTCCGCCGCGGCGAAACGCTTCTCGTAAAAGCCGGTGCCGGCTTCAGGAGCAGAGGCGGTTGTCCCGGGCTTTGCGCGAGGCGTTGACTCCTGGCCGGCGCGCGGCGGGGTGACGTTGATGCCGCCGACATTCACCTCGACCAACGCGTCGCTGGCGAGGATATCGCGTCCGCGCAGGAGCAGGCCGTAGACGGCGTCGGCGGTGGCCTTGGTTGTTTTCCAATCCTGGGTCTGTTTCTGTTTGAGCAGCCAGACCCGGCATTCCTCCACGGCGGCGGCATCGCCCATGACCTCGTCGAAGGCCTCGATCATCAGGGCCTGAGTCTCGATGGGGGCGCGATACCACCACCAGCTCAGCTCCGTCTCCCGCCAGAACATGCCCATCTCCTCATTTGTCACGCTTCGTTCCTTGATCGACTTCATGATGTCCCGGGCGACGCCGGCATTATCCGCGCCCGGCCAGCGCTTGAGCGCGATGGCGAGATGACCCTGCGACTGGCGGTTGGCCAGTTTCAACCAGTGCTGGCGGGATTGCGTGAGGAAGAAATCGATGGCTTTGCGATGCGGCGGGGCGACGGCGCGATCCTTGAGGAAGAAACTGCGGCCGTAGAGATAGAGCGCATCGGTCGACGACGGGACGTAGTCCTCGGGATTTTTTCCTTCGAGAATGCGTTCGTAGTGTTCCGTCATCCAAGCGTCGAGTCGCTGCAGGGCGCGTTGGGCCGGGGCGACATCGAGGTCGACGCCGAGATGGCGCAGGCGGCCGAAGCCGGTCGTGATGTAGAGCGTGATGTAGTCATTGCCGCGCCCGCCCGGGAACCACGGCCAGAGGCCGTCGGGCAGTTGCATCTCCGCGAGGCGGGTGAGCGTGCGTGCGGTCTCATCGTTGAGCCGGTTCGCATCGAAGAGCACGCCCACGTTGCGACGAGCCTGGCTTTCGTTGTTGGCCTGACGCAGCCATGGCGTTTCCTCGAGTGCGACCGCTTTCAGGTCCTGATTCTTTTCCAGCGGCGAATCGAGCGCGGGTGTGCCCTTCCATTGATCAAAGATGCGTCGGATCTTGGGGTCGCTGGTCGCGATGTGCTGCGCCAGGGCATTGGCGTAAAGGCGATTGAACGTCTGCTCCGAACATTCGTGCGGGAACTCCATCAAGTAGGGCAGGGCCATGACGGCGTACCACGACGGATTGGAAACCATCTGGACGACGAGATTCTGGTGAACGAGCGAACTGGAACGTCCGGACTTGGAGAGCTTGGCGAAGTCGAACTTCTTCACGACGGGCGCGGAGGTTCGATCTTTCGGGCCACGGATGGGCAGGGGCAACGATTCCGTGACGAAGATGCGTCGGGAGAGGATGGGCAGATACCCTTCTTCGCCGTCGGAGATGCGCCCGGTTGATCCCACCGCTTTGTAGGCGAGGAACGGCGCGCCGTCGGGCACCTGGACGCGCCAGGAGAACGTGCGCGATTCCTTGGCGGGAATGTTGAAGGACTGTTCCGGTGAACTGTTGCCGAGCGCGCGGTCGAAGCTCTGACTCGTGGCGGCGTCGGCGAAAGTCAGCCGGACCGTTCCCTGCTGACGGGCGGCCGATTGGTTGGAGACCTTGACGGTAAACTCCAGCGTGTCGCCTTCGCGCAGGAAGCGTGGCGGGTTGGGCTGCACCATCAGGTCCTTGGACGTGACCGTGCGCCCTTCCAGAAAGCCTGAGCGCAAGGCGGTGTCGTGCGCGAAGCCGAGGAAGCGCCATTCGGTCAGCGCCTCGGGCATGGTGAACTGGAGGCGGACCACGCCGTTCGAATCCGCCAGCAGCTTCGGGAAGAAGAACGCGGTTTCGTTCAGGTTACGACGGGCGGTAACCTGGCTGAGATCGGGTCCTTTGGGCGCGGCGGCTCCGGTGCCGGCTCCGACGCGGGCGTCGCCTCCGGCGGCGCCGCCGATGGCCAGGGGGGCCTCGGGTTCGGCTTTGGCCTTGGCGACCGCGCGTTCTTCCATCGCCATCGCCGGGGCGGCCGGTACCGCGGCCGCTGCGAAGTCCGCGCCATCCGACAGCGCGTTGAGCCGGCCGCCGCGCCGCGCGCGATACATGGTATCAAACTGATACCCCCAGAAGTTGGCGACCAGATCGCTGGGAAACTGCCGGTAAGAGAAGCTGGCGTTGACGTTTTCGGTGCGCCATGAACCGCGCAACGGCCGGAGCGGCTGTCCGGAATTGAGGAATGAATAGTTGGCCGTGGTCTGATCCGAACGAAAGATTCCGAATTGGTTGATCCACGAATGCTCTCGGAACTGGTCGAGCGATGCGTCGTAAAGGGCCGCCACCATTTCGGCGGCGGTCTTGGAGGCTTTGGGGCCGGTGACCACAGCCGTCCAGGTTTCCTGCTGAGCCGGTCCGAGCTTCGACGTGAAATGTTCCCATTTCAGGTCCAATTGTTTGTTGCTCCAGGGCACGTCGACCCGGCGGGCATTTGGATAGGCACGGTTCTCGCGGACCTGGGTCACGTGCAAGGTGAATCCGCCGCGCATCGATTCCGCCACGGCCTGCTTCACCGCCTGCTGAGTGCGGCCGGGCGTGGTCCAGAACCGTTGGAGGAACTGCCCCCGGTGTTCGACCTCCACGAACGCGCGGCCCGTTTCGTAACCGGTTCCCCACAACGCCATGAACTCCTGGCCTGGTTCGATCGACCAGTCCGGGCTGACCAAAAGATTCGGAATCTTGGTCGCGAGTTTGGGCGCTTCGGGCTGCAGAACGTGCAGCGGCAGGCGCGCGGTGACTTTGCGGCCGAATCGATCCTGCGATTCCAGCATCGCCCGATACACGCCGGGGCCGAGGGTGAAGGTCTGCTTTGCGACGCCTTTTGCATCCGTGGTGAAGCCCTTCTCCGCGACAACCTCGCCGAGTTCCCATGAGTTTGGATCCGAACCTGCCGGGCGCTCTTCCCCTGAACCAAACCGCGAAACCTCCGCGCCCGCGAGCGTCGGCCGTTGGACGGTAGCGGGTTCCTTCAGGCGATGAATGCGTAACCTTCCTTCCGCGACCTGCGGTTCGCCGTCGAGTGTCGTGGTGCCGATGTTAACTTCGACGGGTTGAGTTGCGGTTTGCCAATCGTTGGCGGTCAAGTTGGCCCGCAACGCGGTGAAGCCGACATTGACTCCGCGACTGTCGGAACGCGTCTCGCCGGCCGGGTCCGTCACGTCCGCATGCACGGTATAAACGAATGACGCCTCGTCTTGCGCGGACACTTTTGGATCCGGCCGGGCGTTGAAGGTGATCTGAAACGTGCCGTCGACGCCGGTGGTGGCGGTGCCGTGGGCGATCTCCTGGCTGCCGCCGACCTGTCGCGAACGCCACGAGCCAAACCAACCCCACCAGTCTGGCCAACGCACCTCGCGCACGACCCGCCACGTCACCTTGGCGCCGTCGATGGGCGCGCCGGTATAGGCATCAGCGTGGCCGGTGAGCGCGACGGAATCGTTCAAGCGCGCAGCGGTTTTCGGAGCGTCGAGTTTCACCTGAAACTTCGGCCGTTTGTATTCCTCGACACTGAAGCTGGCGTCGCCGTATTGGCCGCTGGTCACGTGGATTCGATATTCGCCGCCGACTCGACCCTGCGGCGCGGTAAAGCTGCCGCTGAACGAGCCGTAGTCGTTGCAGCGATGATCCGCCTTGGCGACTTCCTTGCCGTTCGGGTCAATGAACTGGATGGAAATCTTCTGGCCGGGCAGCAGGGTGTAGTTGTTTTGCTCAGGGTCAACCCGGAGGCTGATGCCTTTGTATTGGATTGTCTGGCCCGGGCGATAGAGCGCCCGGTCGGTAAAAAAGAACGTGCGATCCCGGGCCTGTTCCGGCTCCCGCCGCCAGGCCCAAAATTCGTGCTGCGAGGCCAGTTCCCGGCCGTTGTGCCGGACGCGTAGCAAATAACCCCGCTGGTTTTGGGGTGGGAATTGGAAGAAGCCGTTCGTGTCGGAAGAAACCGTCGGGACGGCGACGCGTGTGCCGGTCTGATCGAGGAACCAGGCGTCGACCGTGGCGCCGGCCAGTGGTTCGCCCGAGTTCGCCTCCAGCACAAAACCTTCGATTTGTCCGTCCCTTGGTCGCACCACCACGGCGAGATCGCTGACCCAGAAGTCCGCGAACTGAAGCTGATTGTCCTGATCAGAAAAATCCGCGCGATAGCTGGCGATGAGAAAGTAGAAGCCGGGCGGCAGGTTGGTGGGCGCCTTCAGCAGCT
Source organism: Limisphaerales bacterium (assembly GCA_044230345.1). Taxonomy (GTDB): domain Bacteria; phylum Verrucomicrobiota; class Verrucomicrobiia; order Limisphaerales; family JADJPG01; genus JBGARF01. Next base: position 65,064 of record JBGARF010000026.1, on the reverse strand, counting down.
CCGTCCGGGTCTTGTAGTCTGTCGTGGGGGGCAAAGCCGCCGACCAGGCCAGGGCCGCGGGTCGCGCCAGCAGGGCCTGACGTTCCTGTCCGCTGAGCGACTCGGGTCGGCTGCGGCGACGATCCAGGAAGTCGGACCAGGACGACGTCACGGCGCGGAACCAGACATTGGTCAGATTTCGATACTGGACGGCGAGGTCGGGGAAGGGCGCGTTCCAGACGTGTTCGGTGGTGACGACGGCGGAGCGTGCTTCGATGGCGGTGATGAGATTTCGGGCGAGGCGTCCGCCGATGCTGTCCCGATGCGCGGCGACGGCGCGTTGGGCGAGTTGTCGCGCGCCGACGAAATCCTCTTCGCGCTGCAGAACTTCCGCCTGCCGAAACCGGGCCAGGGCGGACAGTTCGTGATCGCCGTGCCGATCGGCGAGCGACTGCAGCGCGGTTTTGTAGCGCGTATCCCGGGTTTCACCGAAGGCGGTGTTCGCTCCGAATTGCAAACGCCCAAGGTCCGCGTCGACAAACGCTGTTACGTCCGCGTCCTTCTCGTGGAAACGCAGCAGCTGTTGGTAGAGGCGGATGGCCTTGAGCTTCGGCGAGCCGAGGTCGGTGGTCGTGGGATTCCAGGCCATGAATTCGCCCACGTTACCGAGGATGGGGCTTTCGGCGGGAAGCTCGAACGCGCCTTCGGCCTTGGCTGCCGCCTGTTCACTGCTCGTGTAAAACCGGAGCGCCTCGTGCGCGATGAAGTCGTAGAGCATCGGCCGGTAGCGGTCGGGCAGGGTTCCTTTGGTCAGCAGGTCGTCGAAGGTGGCGACGGGGATGCGCTTGAGTTGATCCGCGGAAACGAGGGCGGCGGCGAATTGCCGGTCGATCTCGGTGAACAGCCGGGGCAGGTCCCAGGTGGTGAAGTCGCGCCCGGGCGCCTCGGCGGTGGCGGTGCGGCGCATGAAACGCCAGCGATTGTTCTGAAAGTAATGCCAATACCAGGTAGCCAGAACCGTCTGGAGCAGGGGCTTCACTTCGCCGGGGGCTCGTCCGATCTCGATCTCCATGCGTGAGATTTTTTCCTCGGGCTTGTTGCCTTGAATGTTGCCCTCGAGGACCACGCGGCGCGCGATGGCCTTGGCCGCTTCGCCATACGCCTTGTCCCGCAGCGCGCCGGGAATGATCAAGTTCAGGTTGGTGATGGCGGTTTGCGGGAGCCCTTTCTGGATGGCGTCTTCGACGGCTTTCCATTCGTTCGTGCGCATGACCGGGGCGGCGTGGAGCAAGGTGATCGAGAAAAGGAACGTGAACAGGACGGCGGAAAAAGCCAAGCCGACGGTCGTGCGGAGATTCCGCGGCGACCTCGCGCGGCAAAAGTCCCGGAACGGCCGGACCGCGGGCTTCCAGCCCGCAGCGGCTTGACTCGGTGACGCCGTTCGAAGGTTCGGACGCGCGTGGTCGAGTCCACCCGCACCGGATCCCGCGGTCGCGGGATCCGCGCTCCGATCTAATAACTTCGAGATGCACCGAGGAACGCGGGCTGGCGGCGGGCGGAAACTTTTGGGCGTCATAGGCATGTTCGGGCGCACTGGTTCTACACTCCAGTTGGACGGCGAACCATCCGAATTGCTCCGGAAGACTTAGCCAACGATTCAGTTGGTCAGCAGCCGTTTGCTTGATCTTCTTGCGAAGGCCGTCGTTGCTCGTCGCCTAGGTATTTCATCTCAATACGCTCGCTGCACGCCTCGTCCTTCGCAAGAATCTGCGGCGCAAACGGCCGCCGCCCAACTGAATCGTTACGGCTTAGGCTATTCCACCGGCCAGTGCAGCTTCCACCGGCACCACCACCCAAGGCGGGAACTGCGAGCGTCCCGGGCCATCCGTTGGAGACAGCGACGAAACATTCGGCGGGAGCACTGGCTGCGTCGGGTCAGGCTGATGCCAGGGAAGACTTCGCCGAGCAGCTTTTGTTGCTCGCGCGCGATTCGCTTGCGCTCGGGCTCCGGGCTTTGCCGGACGGCGACCACGGCGCGACCGAGGGCAAAGATTTCCTGAAGCCTCGGGGTGAAGTCGGCGGCCTGATGTTGGTCGAGGCAACGGGTGGCTTCCGCCAGCGCAGCGTCGTCGTCCGACAGCAGTTGTTCCATGGCCAGCCAGAGCGCGGCGTCGGCCGTGGTGTGGTCGCGCACGGGCATCTTGAGCACGGCCCGGCAAACCTCGTCGGCCTCGGCATCGCGTCGCAGATTGCGCAGGGCCGTGACCAGGTTGGCGAGCATCCAAGGTCGGGCGGTGGGGTGCTCCCGCCAGGAGGAGAGCCAGCGCACGGTGGCGCGGGGACGCTGCAGGCAGGCGTGAGCGTAGCCGGCGGCACCCCAGCACTCGTCATTGGTGGTCAGCAATGTCCGGTGCTTTCTCACCAGCCACCGAAAGGCGAGCGTTCGGAAAAAGGGGCTCCTTCCGAAGCGTTGGCGATGTTCCTGGGCCGATTCGCCGAAGCATTCCAGCCAAGCGATCAACGCCCGTCGGCCGATCTCGCCGCGCGTCGTGAGCTGGCCCAACCGACGAAGGCCGAACCAGCGCGAACGTCCCGTCTCGCGTCGCACCCAGAGTTCGCCGACGACCGGGGTGACTTCGGTTTTGGCAAGCGCCGCCTTCAAGACGCGGGTGACGTCACGTCGGTGGCCTGACTCGTCGAGCAGTGTGACGATGCTCTGGACGGGCCAGAGGCCGAGGTCGGGCACCAGGCAGAGTCGTTCAAGAATGGCCAAGGCATGGTCGATGCGCCCCTCGCGTCCGGCCAGTTGGCCATCCCGGGCATCAACGAATGGGCCGCGGACATGCTGTTGCAGCGTTGAAAGGTGTCGTCGGGCGGCGGCGAAATTGCCGTCTTCCAGTTCGAGGTCAAAGAGCGTCATGCCGGCGAACCCATAGGTGGGATCGAGCGTCACTGCCCGTTCCAGATCCTGCTTGGCTCCGGCCCGGTCGCCCTTTTTCAACTTCAAGTCGGCGATGTAGCCGAACGGGGCGGGGTTGAGCGGATTGAATTCCGCGAGCTTTTGCGCGGCAGCGATGGCTTCGTCGTGGTGTCCTGCATTGCTGTGCCAGTCGGCGAGGGATTGCCAGTTCCCGGGACGCGCGGGGTCTTCCTGCAAGACGCCGGTCATCAGTTCAATCGCTCGCCGCAGATCGCCGCGTTCAGCTTCGACCCAGGCGGCCCGGGCGCGGAGGTCGAGTGGTGGGGAGTCGGGCCACGCGACGGGATGACAGGCAGCGAGAGCTTCCTCGTAACGTTCCATGGCCACCATGGCCTGGGCTTTGACCTCGTAAGCGGCGACCTGGCGTGGCTGCAGGGCGATGGCGCGATCGAGGGCGGCTTCGAGTTCGGCGCGGTGAGGTGTGCCGATCAGCATGCGGGCGAGGACAAGCCAGGACTGCGGTTCTCCGCCTCGGCTGGCGGCGAGGTCGCGGGCCAGTTGGACGGGACGTTCCGGTTGTTCGAGCTCCTTGGTCCAGGCGCGGAGCGATTGCCAGGCCCAGTCGTAGGCGGGGTTGATCCGGAGCGCCTGCTCGAGGCGAAGGCAGGCGGCGGTACGGTCGCCGGTTTTCCAAAGCAGCGCCGCCACGTAGCCGTGGTTCACGGCATCCAGCGGGAGCCGCCGGCTGGCGTCCTCCATCACCTTGCGCGCGGCGAGGAAATCGCCGGTCCGCTCGATGGCCTCGGACAAGCGCTGGGAGGCGAGACTGTAGGATGGATTGATTTCGAGGGCCTGACGCAGGTATTGCACCTCGGCTTCGGCGTCGAGTTTGGCTCGCGCCACCAGGGCGCGATCGAGCCAGAGCCGGGGCAGCAACGGGAACCGATCCGCTGCTTCGCGAGCCAGGGTGTCGGCCTCGTCGAAACGTTGAAGATCGATGAGTTGCAGCACGACCGCGGACCAGGCGTGCCAGAGATCCGGGCGCGCTTCCCGCGCCGCGCGGAGCGAAGCCAGCAATTCGTCCGGCGGTTGAATGCCGCGGGCCACCTCGCGAAAGGCCAGCAGGCCGTCTCCAAAAACCGTCTGACGAATCAGCTCTTGTTCGATGAAGCGCAATGCCGTGCGGCGATCGTCCAGGGACACACAGGTGCGCATCAAGCCGGTGAAGGCGTCATGATCGATCGAGAGGCGCAGCGCCTGTTGAAAATCCGCGCGGGCCCCTTCCCGGTCGTCCAGTCGCAGGCGTAGTTCGCCGCGGATCGAATGGCTTCCCGGATGAGTTGGGTCGAGCTGGAGCGCCGACTCCGCCCAGGTCAATCCTTCGGCGGCGCGGGCTTGTTCGCCGAGCAGGATGGCCAGTTCCCGGCGTGCCCAGGCGTCGGCGGGATGAACGTCGATCATCCGGCGCAGGACCGGCTCGGCGGCGGCCACGCCCTCGTTGTTCAGCCAACCCACGACCAGTTGATGGAGGGCGTAGTGCAGGGGAAACCGGGCGCAGGCGGACCGCAGATGTTCGATTGCGGCGGCGCGACCTTTCGTCTCCGCCAGGGCACGGGCCACGGCGCGGTGCGCGTCCATGGCCAGCGGATCGAGTTCGAGCACCTGTTGCCAGAGCGAAAGACTCGAGGCGGTGTCGGTTCGATATCCGGCGATCTCCGCGGCCGTGCGCAGGACCGCGATGGGCTGGGCCTGACCGCCGGCCGTGGTCAAAAGCTTTTCGGCGGGCTCAAGCCGGCCCCAGTGGGCGAAGCTCCGCGCCGCATACAAGCGTAGTTCGCCGTCCTCCGGTCGCAGGCGCATGGCTTCCTCCAGGACGGCCAGCGCCTGAGGCACTTCGTCCAGTTGGATCAGAGCCTCCGCCAACGTGGTGGCGGTCCATGCCGATTTACGTCCGAACCGATCAAAGCGCCGTCGCAACAAGGCCAGCGCGGGCGGCGTTTGTTTGAGATGGCGGGCGGCGGCGAAATAGGCCCGGGCGGGCTGTTCCCGACGATCGTCCAGGCAGGCGGCGAAGCGGTAGAGCTCGAAGGCTGCGGAGAACTCGCGCCGGGTCCAGAGCAGGTCCGCCACTCCCGCCAGGTTGTGGGCATCGACGGGACGTTGGCGCAACGCGCGTCGCGCCCAGCGGGTCGCCTCCTCGATCTGCCGTGCGTCTGCTCTCAGCTCGTCGGCGTATTCGCGCCAGAACACCGGATCGATGCCGGGTTCAGCGCAAATCTCCGCCAGCATGGCGAGACGATCGTCGCGCCGGCCGAGATCGCGGAGCCAGGCGAGACGAGCCAGGCGGAGATTGGCGTCCTGAGGGTAAAGCCGGAGCAATTCCTCCACCGCTGCGAGTGCCGCCACCCCGTTTTCATCGTAGGCCGCGAGCGAACGCCGCGCGGTCAGGGTGAGGCGATGGCCGGGAGCCTCGGTCTGCATCCGGCTGAGTTCGGCCTCGGCTTCGGGACGGCGATGTTCGAACAGCGCCCGCTGGAGAGAGTGAAGGCGATCGTAGAGCGCCGAGTCCGGCAGATCGATTCCGTCGAACAGCTCCGCCCGTTCGGCTGGGACCATCGCCATCCCGCGGGGCCCGTGCGCGCGGTAGCGATCCAACAGCGCGTCGGCGTTGCCTTCACCGGCGTAGTACTGAAACGGGTCACGAATCCATAGGGTCCTCCGGAGATCGTCGAAGCCGATCACCGCCTGCAGATGGCCGCTGGTGGCCTCTGTGGTGGTTAGGGTAAACGGAATGCCCCGTTCCAACAACGCCACGGCAGAATCCCAGGTGACCGTAAACTCCCGCGTGCACCAACCGTTGGTCTCCGCCCAGTGCCGTTCGGAATGGGCCGGCGTGCCGTCGTGACAGATCTTTTCGGCCACGGCCAGATGTTCCGCGGGTCGGTTCCAGAACCGGCTGATGGCCGTGAGCGTCGCCGGCACGCAGGTGAGATGATGTTGCCGGACGAAGTCGACCGGCCATCGCACGGCCCGGCGGACGGGGTTCGGCTGGCTCAAGCGCGCGACAAATTCCTCGAAGTATTTTCCTTCCATCTCCCGGGCGTGGGCGGCCGCAGTCGTGAAGTCGCCTTGAAAATAGGCGGCGCGAACCCGGTGTCCCTGAAGCCATTCATGGTGTCCCGGGTCGAGAATCGGGCTGAGGGTGACGATGGCGTCGAGTGTCGCCTGCGCCTCCGCATGTCGTTGCAGATCGATTTGCAGCATCGCCAGCTGCATGAGCAACGGCACGCTTTCCATGCGTCGGCTGGCTTCTTCGAGCAGCTTGAGCGCTTCGTCGTCCCGATCCATGACCTGGAGCAGGTGGGCGGTGGATTGGATGCCGGGTCGGTACCACGCGCGCAGCGCGATGGACTGTTGCGCGGCGGCCAGTGCCTCGTCGTAACGATCCTCCGCTTCCAGCAACGAACTGCGTTCAATCCAGATCCAGGGGCTTTTGGGATCGAGTTCCTCCGCCTGGGCGAGGTGTTTCTCGGCCTGTTCGAAGTCGCGGAGGTGCGCATGCGCCCGCGCGCGCAAGGTGAGCAAGAATTGATGACTGTCGCCTTCGTGATCCGCGCCGGTGGGAGCGGCCAGACGTTCGAACCAGCGCAAGGCGGTGAGTGGTCCAAAACGGCCGAGCACTGCACTCATGAAGTAGGCCTGGCTGGCCACCTCCGTGGGCGCGGAATGAAAGGCCCGGTAGTGCAGCCAATGGCCAATCCGCGGCGCGCCGAGGTTGATGGCGATGCGCCCGCCCATGATTTGAGCCGAAGCCCCGACCCAACTTTCCAGCGGCCCGAACGTCAACGACAAGTCCAGCGCCTTTCGCACCAGGCCCTTCTCGTAGTGCTCCCGGATTTGCAAAAGATCCACCGCCGGAATCTCCACGGCGGGTTGGATTCTCCGCACATGGCTGGTTCCTCTTTTCTTCGGTTGTTTCTCCATTCGCCCTGCGCCTTGCCTGGCCCGGACGCTCTCCGGAAACAGGTCCAAAGTCAATGGGTCCGGTTTGCTCCTGATCCCCGCGTAAGAGTTTTGAAACCGCAGATTCGCGCGGATGAACGCAGATAAAAACGGGGTTTTGTGGAGGACGACGATTCGAGCCGTTGTCTACAGGTTGTGGATAGTCTGGGTCGTAGGCGGGGCTCAAAATATCTGCGCCCATCTGCGTCTGCGGTTTTGAAATCCGGCCGACCTGGTTACGCGGGGTTTTGGGTTTGCCCCAGGTCCATTGGGGGCGTGATTCGGAGTGGGTGATCCAACGAACCGTCTCACCCCTCATCCCGGCCTTCCCCGTTGAGGGGAGAAGGAGGCGCGTCGGACATTCGTTGGCCGACAGGTGCGCGTAAGGTGCGAGGTCACCGCCTGGAACCATCACCTGATTCACTGGCAAGACCGATAAAAACCGCGGAGAGCGGGGAGAACGCGGAGATGGACCGGCCTTCAGTCGATCTTGGCCCGGGTGAGATACTTTCGGCCCATGGCACGGAACCGGTCGGCGGAAGGAGTTTTCAAAAACTCCGCGTTCTCCCCGACCTCCGCGGGCAAAGAAACTGAAGTCGTCGGGGTTTGAGTGCGCCGTCGTCTCCGGTGGCCGCGACGTTGAGCGGTATCTACAGCCCGCCCTGCCGGGCTCGATAGAATCGATTGGGGAAGAAGCTTGAAAGCGAATCGGTGATGCGCAGGCGTCCAGTCGGGCTGGTCGAGACCGTCACTGGCACCCACGACCCAGGTGTCAGATCGATCGATGCTTCGACGGTGAAGGTTCCGCCCGGGGCGGAGATGACGTCGAAGCCGAACGCACCAGCCGTCCAGCTTGCGTTGGTCAGGACCAGGTCCGTGCTCGTGGTGCCTGAGGTTTTAAGGATGAAACGGGTGGACGATACGCGGAAAGAGATGGCGACGTAGGATGCGTTGGAGATGATTTGGCCGACCTTGTAGAAGTCCACGCTGCTTTCGTACGACTGGCCAGGGAGGAGCCGGCCGGCGGGAACCACGATGGAACGTGCGAGGCCATTCAAGGCTCCGGCGGTGGCGGGGTCCGCCGATTCGAAAACATCGCCGATCTGCACTCGAATGTAGTCGCCGGCCGCGCCGTTTTGGAACGTATCCCAACGCAAGGTGTAAGTCTGGGCGGGGTTGACGGCCTGAGTGGTGGCGAACTCGCTCAGGTGCGGAGCGGCGGGCTGGGCGAGGTTGGCCGCGAGGCTGAGGCTTACGTTCTGGTTGGTGGTCCCGGACTGAACGTTGAAGGTGTAGGTGCCGCTGGGGAAGAGGACAGTCTCAAACTGCGACTGGTTGGTTTCGGCGGCGAAAACGCCCCAGAACTCCGGCGCGAACGGGTTCTGCAACAAATTCGTCGAAGGCCGGCTCGGAATGGTCAGCGTGATCTGGGTGGCGGTACGATTGGAGGCGAGCGTGGTGGAGGCTGTGAACGCGTAGGGAACGTCGAGATCGCGCACGGCCACGCCGGTGGTGGTTTGGTTGTAGGTATAGAGTTTGCCCAAGGCGAACGACGTGAAACGGTTGGTGCCCGAGCCGGTGCTGCCTCCGCCTCCGCCCGTCGTGAAAAAGCCCTGGGCGTCTTCCAACGGGTCGCCCGTGATGTCTTCGCCGCTCAGCGTCCAAGCGATCATCTTGTTGACCGGGAACGCCGGATTTGGCGTGCAGGTCAGGATGGTCTGCTGAGGGTTCCACGAGACCGTCACCGGCAAAGGACTGAACGGGTTGCTGATGTCGAAGAAGGTGGCCATGGTGGCCGACGTTTCCATGGGCAGATCAAAAGAGAACTGAACGGCGGCGCTCGGGGAAACTCCGGTGGCGTTGTTGCCCGGCACGGTCGAGATGAGCGCCGGTTGGGCCGGGCTGCGAAAGGCGGTGAGGGCGAGCACGGTGAGCCCGAGCACGATGCCCATGCGAGCGGCGGTGGATTTGAATTTTGCGTTCATAAACTTCGTTTTCCCGGCTGGCTCGAGGGTGATTCTGTTTCGTCGTTTCGTCGTCGAGCCAGTTCTGAATCAGCCGTCCTTGGTTAATTAACGACTGGAGATTATCTGGTCCGAAGGGAGCGGCAAGGGCAATTTCGGGTGGAATCGGCCAGCCGGATTATCCACAGCCTCCAGACCACGGCTCGAATGGTCGTCATTCACAATATCCCCGGTTTTATCGGCGTACATCAGCGTCCATCAGCGGTTGAAAAATGCTTCAGCGAGGATCCCGTGCAGCTCGAAGTTGTTGGTAAGAGTTCATACTTGGCCGGACCGCGGGCTTTCAGCCCGCAGCGGCTTGGGCCGGCGACGACGCCCGAAGGTTCGAGCGCGCAAGGCCGATTCCACCCGCTGCGGGCCATAGGCCCGCGCTCCGATCCAACGACTTCGAGATGCACCGGCGAGGATCTGGGGAACAGCGGTCTGCTCGACAAACGATCTGAATTCATGCATGGTGTCGGGCCATTGGTGGGCACACGCCAAGGATGGCCGGTCTTCCGAAACGCAGAATCAACACTATGACTATCCAACGATTGTTTGCCTGGCTGGGCGCCTGTGTTCTCCTGACGCAGTTGTTTCTGGCCCGAGGCCAGGGCACGACAGCTTTCACCTATCAAGGGAAGTTGAACGACGCGGCTGGGGCAGCCAACGGATTGTATGACTTCGAGTTCGCCCTGTATCCGGGCGCGACCACCGTAGGGCGGCCCATCAGCTCGGTCTCACGCCCGAAGGTGACGGTTGCCAATGGATTGTTCACCGTTGAGCTCGACTTTGGCGGTGGCGCGTTTACCGGTGCGGAGCGGTGGCTGGAGATTTCGGTTCGAGGAGCGGACGGCGTGCAGGTGACATTGCAGCCCCGACAGAGAATTTCGCCAACGCCCTATGCGCTCCATGCGTCGACCGCGGGAGTGGCCAACGCGGTGCCGCCGGGGTCAATCACGGCGGCACAGATCGCGCCGAACTCCATCACGGGCGCGCAACTGGCGCCCGGGGCCGCGGCGGCCAACCTGGCCGGCAGCGGATTCGTGAGTCTGCCGCCATCGGGGATCGTGCTGAGCGATCGGGAAGTCAACCCGGACATGATCAGCGCCGGGTTGGTGGCGTTGCCGACGCCGTTGGGTCTCGCGGGTGAATCCTGGACCAATCTGCCTCCCGGTCCGCCATCAACTGGAAACCTCGTGCCGGCGCGAGGCAAGCATCAGGCCGTTTGGACGGGGACGGAGATGATCATCATTGGCGGCACCCCGGACAATCGCGGACTTCGATACAATCCCACGGCCAACACTTGGAGTGTGATGAGCGTGGTCAGCGCGCCGGCCTTTGGCGAAGACGTGCAGGCCTTTTGGACGGGGACGCAGTTGGTGCTGTGGGATGCGTATCATCGAACCGGCGGACGGTACACTCCGTCGACGGATACGTGGACGGCGGTTAACAACGCGGGTGCGCCGACAGCTCGCGCCGGATCGTGTGCGGCCTTCGCCAATGGCTATCTAGTCGTCTGGGGCGGGAACGACATCGAGAGCGACGGGCTTTTCTTGAACACAGGCGGGCGTTACAACCCTGCGACCGACACCTGGACGAGCACGTCGTTGGTGAACGCGCCGGAACGGCGTGCTCAGGCGACCGCGACGGCCGCCGGGACGGAGGTGATCATCTTTGGCGGAAAAGGAACCAATGACTACACGGGATTCGATCCGGTCAACGGCAGTTACACGACCATCGTGCAGGATGAGCTGGCCAGCGGTGCACGTTACAATCCAGCGGCCAATACGTGGACGGCGATGGCGAACGCCCCGGCCGGGCGCCTCGACCATTCCGCGAGCTGGACGGGGAGCCAACTCCTGATTTGGGGTGGAGTGGATCTGACTTATGTGAGTTCGTTCTTCGGTTCTCCCGGGGAATACTCCACATCGCCCAGGCCTTCCGGCTTGCGCTATAATCTGGCGACAGACACGTGGGCCCCGATGTCAACCAATGGACAGCCCCTGGTTGCCACGGGGCACTCGGCGGCGTGGAGCAGTTCGGGTTCGCTGATGATCTGGGGCGGCAATCTCTGGAAGCAGTTTTGTGCTTTTACTTGCGGCTACGCGCTGACGCCGACCAATGGCGGGGCGCGCTATCTGCCAGCCTCAGATACGTGGGTGCCGATCGCAGCCACGTCCGCCGAACCTCGCCGGGAACAATCGGCGGTCTGGACCGGTTCGCAGATGATCGTCTGGGGTGGATTGGACGAGTTCTCGGACGCATTGGCGGACGGGATGCGTTACAACCTCGCGGCCAATACGTGGACAACGATGGCACCGCCTCCGGCCACCGGCGAACCCAGCGAACGTGATGGTGCCACGGGCGTATGGACGGGCGATGCGCTGATTGTCTGGGGCGGTTTGAACAGCGGCACTGCGTTGCGCACCGGTGGCATTTTTCGGCCCGGATCCGGCTGGACCGGATTGCCGACGGCCGGCTCGCCTTCGCCTCGGTTTGGCCATTCCGCCGTGTGGACCGGCAGCGAGATGATCGTTTGGGGAGGTGTGTCCGGTTTGGGCGCCGTGCCCGCGAACACGGGCGCACGCTTCAACATTTCCTCCAACCGATGGTTCCCGATCTCCGTCACCGGGGCGCCTCGGGCGCGGACGCAACACGCTGCGGTGTGGACGGGTACCGAAATGATCGTCTACGGCGGCTACGACTACACGAATATCTTTGCGCCGAATTTTCTGAACACGATCGGTCGCTATAACCCGGCGACGGACACCTGGATGGTGATCACGAATGCCGGATTCGGGGCAGGACGGGCGCGGCCATCGGCCGTGTGGACAGGCACTGAGATGCTGGTCTGGGGCGGTTACAGCCACAACGGCGGGCTTCTTCCCACGATCACCTATCACGCGAGTGGAGCCCGATACCGGCCGGTTTCGAACGCCTGGACCAGTTTGCCGGCGGTCGGGATTGCCGGGCGTCGCTCGCATTCAGCGGTGTGGACGGGCGAGGAAATGCTGATCTGGGGCGGGCTGACCTCGGCCGGGGTGACCAACACCGGCGCCAGCTACCAGCCGACGGCCAACTCTTGGAGTTTGCTCCCCACCAACAATGCGCCGGTGGCGCGCTACGCGCACACCGCGGTCTGGGCCGAGCCACCGGGGCAGATGATCGTTTGGGGAGGTGACAACCTCGCCTTTGCGTTCAGCAGTGGAGGCATGTATGACCCGTTGGCCGCAAAATGGATCACCATGACCAACGCGGCGCCGCTGGCGCCGCGCCAAGGCCACGTGGCGGTGTGGACGGGTTCGGAGATGATCACGTTCAATGGCTCCGCTCACGACGGAACGGCCTACGATACCGGCGCGGCGTTTCGACCGCGCAAGGTGTATTGGCTGTATCAGAAGCCGTAGGATTCGGTTCAGCGGAAGGCAACCGTTCTTTTTGACCTGCTCACGAGACTTGAACGACATGAATCTGTGGACTGCTCGGACGGTCCGCGGGCTTTCAGCCCGCAGCGGCGCGAGCCGAAGACGACGCCTGAGGGTTCGTTCGTGCACTGCCGATTCCACCCGCTGCGGGCCACAGGCCCGCGGTTCGGAGGGGAGGTTCATGGGAAGCGGCTTGTTCCTTTTTGGCCTGCTCACGAGACATGAACGACATGAACCTGCGGAGTGTTCCACCTCACCCTGTCCCTCTCCCCCGCAGGGCGGCGGAGAGGGAGACGCGGTCGGTGGCTTAAGGGGTCGGCTGCCGAATTTTCCGCGCCGCGCGCCTCGTCGTTGATCGTCTGGTTCAAATCGCAATTCGGAGATCGCCACTCGAAAATGAAAGGCGGGGCTTGCCTTTCGACCAGCCCCGCCGTGGTTTCTTTCTTCACCGCGTCGTGCCGGACGCGGCGATGACTTTTTGGGCCAGCGCTTCCGGCACTGGCTCGAAGTGCGACGGCGTCATGCCGTAGCTGGCGCGGCCGCGGCTGAGGCTGCGGATGGCGTTGGCATAGCCCCACAACTCAGACAGCGGCACGCGGGCCTTCAGCTGCACGCTGGTCTGCCCTGTCTCGACGCCGACGATGGTCGCCCGCCGGCGGTTCAGGTCGCCAATCACGTCGCCTTGCGCTTCCGAAGGCGTGTCGACTTCGACGGCCATGACTGGCTCGAGCAGCAACGGGCGCGCCCGACGGAGCGCTTCGCGGACCGCCGATGACGCCGCGAGGCGGAATGCCAGATCGTTCGAGTCCCGGGCGTGTGCCGCGCCATCCAGAATGTCGATATGCACATCGACCACCGGATAACCCGCCAGCACGCCGTCGCGCAAACCGTCGTGCACGCCTTGCCGCACGGCCTTCATGAACGGCAACGGAATGCCGCCGCCGGCGACCACGTTTTCGATCGTAACGCCCTGGCCCGGTTCGTTCGGGCGAATGCCGAGCACGACGCGAGCGTACATCCCGACGCCACCGTTCTGTTTCTTCAACAGATGATCGGCTTCCGCCGCGGCTGCGATCGTCTCCCGGTAGGCGATCGCCGGAGCGCCAGCCACCACGGGCACGCCATGTCTCGTGGCCAATCGTTCCCGGATGACTTCCAGGTGCAGTTCGCCCATGCCCGCGATGATCGCCTGACCTGTCTCCGGATCGGTAAAGGTCCGGAAGGTCGGGTCTTCATCGCTCAACGCCGCCAGGGCTTCGCCCAGACGTTCCCGTTCCGCGCTGGTCCGTGGCTCGAGGGCCATGCTCACCACCGGTTCCGGAAAGACCGGCCGTTCCAGTTGCAACGGCCGACTCGGATCGCATGCCGTGTCGCCGGTGCCGAATCCGGTCAGGCCAATGGCCGCGACGATCTCACCCGGATACACCACGTCCACGTCTTCATGCCGATCCGCGAACAAGCGCAGCAAGCGGCCAACGCGTTCCTGGCGTCCGGTTCGGACGTTCAAAACGCGATCCCCTTTGCGCAGGGTGCCGGCGTAGGTCCGCAGAAACACCAGCCGTCGACCCTGATCATCGTGGACCAGCTTGAACGCCAATGCCGCCACCGGCCCCGTGCTGCTGACCGGGATTCGTTCGTCGATGTTACTGTCGACGTGGGCCGTGACATGGCCCAGATCAGCCGGGCTCGGCAGATAGTCCACCACCATGTCCAGCAGGGGTTGAATCCCGACGAACCGATGCGCGCTGCCGGCGGTGACCGGCACGAACCGATTGGCTATGGTGGCGCGACGAATGGCGGCCTTCAACGTGGCCGACGGCACGCGGACGTTCGCCAGCCAAAGCTCGGCGATCTCGTCGTCCGAATTGGCGAGGGTCCCCACCAGATCGGCGCGTGCGCGTGCGACCCGTTCGCGGAATTCCGCCGGCAGGGTTTCGATGGTCGCATCCGAGCCCGCGACTTGATTGAAACGCAGCGCCCGTTCGTTGACGACGTCCAACAGGCCGGTCAGTTCGTTCTCGCTGCCCCAAGGCAGGAAGACGGGCCATGCGTTCGCGCCGAGCTTGGCGCGTATCTCGCGGAGCACGTTTTCAAAGTTCGCGCCGACACGATCCATCTTGTTGATGAACGCGACGCGAGGAACGCGGTAACGGTTGGCCTGGCGCCAGACCGTTTCGCTCTGTGGTTGGACGCCACCGACGGCGCAGAAGACAGCCACCAGGCCGTCGAGCACGCGGAGCGATCGTTCGACTTCGGCCGTGAAATCCACATGGCCGGGGGTATCGATGATGTTCAGGCGGTGCGGAATGTCGGCGAACAGGCGCACTCCGCCGTCGGCCGAGTGCTGCGTCCAGGCGCAGGAAACAGCCGCGGCAAAGATGGTGATGCCCTTGCGTTGTTCGATCGGGTCGAAGTCGGTGGTCGTGTTGCCGTCATCGACGCTGCCTGCCTTGCGAATGGCTCCGGTGTAGAGGAGCATGCGCTCGGTGAGCGTGGTCTTGCCGGCGTCGATATGCGCCGCCACGCCGAGATTGCGGATCTGTGTCAAACTCGAGTCGCGGTTCACGGTGCCGGCATTGTTCACGGACAGGTTCTGCATGGTCTTCTTCAGTGCGTTCATTTGGATTGCTCCGTTTGTTGACGCGCGCCGCCCGGGGAGAAGCAGGAATGCAAAACCCTGACGGAACGCGTCAGGGTTGGTGGGTTCTTGGTTAGAACGATGCTACGAGTCGTCTAGCGAAAAGAATTCACGGACCCTGAAGGGTTCAGGGTTTTCAGAATTGTTTTTCGAACGATCACGTTCATCGGCCGGCACTAAACGCCATGCCTGCAGGTTTGTCAACCGAAGGGGCGGCTCCAGCGGCTCCAAAACCGCACGTAGCGCTTCGGAAAACACGATTGAACCGCAGATTCACGCCGATGGACGCAGTTTTAAGACCATCAATAGAGGACTGGGATCTGCGACAGCCTGTGAATAACGACTTGGACACGCAGGTTCGACGGAGGCTTGCCGTAATCCGCGTTCACGAACGGATTTGAGAACCGCAGATAAACCCAGATTGACGCAGATATACCCGATATACCGGGATCGGTTGAGAGTCGGATTGTCGACCACCTCTCGCCCTGTTTTTATCCGCGTTCGTCGGGGTGAATCTGCGCTCACAGGTTTTTATGTGAGGATCAGGGCGGTTTGATCTGGCACCTGCGTGCCGCCGCCTACCGTGCGGGTCGAGAGAAGAAAAGACCCTGAAAGTTTTTCGGATATGAATTTCATGCTGGACCGCGAATCGGGAGGGACGAAGGAAATTTTTGGACAGCCCTATTTCGCTTGGAACGTCCGGGGTCTGATGACTTGAAGTGCCGTCCGGATCTGGAAGGAAAGCGCGTGGTTCTGGACACGGGATTTGGTGATGTCAACGACTACGATGGTTGGATCCTCTCGTTGATTGAGCGCGGCCTGCAGCGAGTGATTTGATGCTCATGTGGTCCTGACGGAGGGAGCTCCTTGTTCCTTCTGGATCCGCTCACGCGAATTTTACCTGCGGACTCCTCCACCTCACCCGGTTCCGACCTCGCTCGGGCGAGTTCGGAACCTACCCTCTCCCCCGCAGCGCGGCGGAGAGGGTGTACGCGCCGGGGCGTTCGTTTGACGGGTTGCCGGATCTCCGCGTCGCGAGCCTATGCGTCGATCGTTCGGTTTATGGGGTAGCCCCGTGATCCGCCAAATCGCAAATCGGAAATCTGAACTCGAAAAGGGCGAATGTCACCACCCGCGCTCGATGCTGCGGCGTTTCCAGAGGAACTCGAACATGTTGCCTTCGTGGGGCTGATCCCACGAGACGTGCATGGTGGAGATGGGACCGAGGTTCAGGCGCTCGATCTCCGGCCAGTTGAGCAGTTGCTCGGTCAGCGCGGGATCCTTGGTGATCGCGGCCACCGCCAGGCTGTAGCCCATCTGCTTGAGCATCTCGGCCTGCGGCACCTGCACGACGCTGGCGTAAGGACAGAGGAATTCTTTGTTGGCCAACGGATGCTGGAAGTTGTCGCAGAGCACGATGGTCGGTCGGAGGTAGACGCCACCTTCGAAGGTGACCTTGCGGGGGCCGTTGCGATACTTCGCCGTGACGTCCGTGGCGCCGGGGGTCTTGAGGCCGTCTTCGATCTGGGCATCGATGAAGTCGGCCATCTTTAGATTGGCGAAGCCGGACAGGCGGGCGTTGGGGTCTTCCGGGCGGGTGGGTTGGATTGGACCGAGGCGTTGAGCCAGGGCGTCGGCGATTTCGGCGCCGTATTTGGGGACGACGACCGCGGAAGCATTGATGCAGGAACGTCCGCCATTGTCGCTGATGGCGCCGACGATGACGTCGAGATAATCGCGCCAGTTTTCAATGCAATCGTCGCCGATCAACACCTTGCTCCAGCCGGGCCCGTGCAGTTGGATGGCGGGGTTGTTGGCGTATTGGGCCATGGTGTTCTTGTCGCCGAAAATGAGCGCGCGTCCACAGCTCTTGAGGACCTCACCGGCGCCTTCATGGTCAGTTGGATAGAAGCCGAACGCTTCGGCGGGCACGCCGGCGGCGATGAAGGCCTGAATCAGGCGGTAAGGCGTCCAGGGCTCTTCCTTGCCGGGCTTGATCACAACGGGCGTTTTGAGGGCGATGGCGGGGAGCCAGAGCGAATTCACGGCGGGCGAATTGCTGGGCATGACGAGGCCGAGCGCCTGCGTCGTGGGGCAGAACGTTAGGCGGGTGCCGAACTGTTCGCCGAAGCCGGCGTCGATGATGGACAGATCGAGTCCGCGGGAGAGACCGTTGAGCACGGTCTTCATGTGGGTGAGCGCGTGATGGATCTTGGCCATGTTGCGCTTGACCATGACGTGCGGGAGGCCGCTGGTGGCGCTCAGGGTTTCGATGTATTGCTGGGGCGATTGGGTATGGCCCTGATCGCCCCACGGGAGCGTGCCATTGAGGAACAGATCGCCGGCCTTGGCGGACAGATCGATCAACTGGGCGCACGTGAACTTCTTCAGCGCGGCGCGGGCGGCGGCGAGCTTGCCGAGGTCTTTGCGGATGATGCCGGCATTGACCGTGGAGACCATGGCCTTGACCTTGCCGGTGCGATGGTCCTTGACCTCGAACTGGTCGAGGCTGGCGTAGGGGCGGCCGAGGCGGAGGACGGGGAGATGAGGAACGTTCATGCCGGTTTTACTGTGGTGATGGCGATGACTTCGGAAAAGTTGACGGAGAACTGACCGGTTTCGGCGACGGATCGCCCTTCGGCTTTGGGTGGCATCGCCATCACGTAAGTGCGGACGGGTTTAATTCCGACGTCGAGGTATTGGAGGTAATCCTTGAACAATTGATCGTCGGAGAGCGCGATGTCGATATAGCCGGTGCCGTTGGCCAGGCCCCGCAGGTAGATGGTGTAGTAGGTGACGCCCTTCGATTGGGATTGGGTGATGAAACTCGTGTTCAATAGACCCCCTCGACGATGTTCTTCTCCATGGCGCCGAACGGACGGACCTCGGCCACGCCGTCCCAGGCGTAGGGCGGGCGGGGCGCGCGCCGGATGGCCTCGTCGCGTTCGAGGAAGCGGGGCATGAAGAACTCCTTGGTCAGCGTGGTCAGTTCGACCCGCCCCCATTCGCCGTAGCCTTTGGTGACGTTGGTCTGGTTGGCGTCGACGATGCGGAGGACGGCGCGCGGTTGGGGCGCGTAGTAGGTGATCGAAAACTTGTCCTCAGGCTGCAGCGGAACGCTGGCGGCGAGGCCCATCAGGGTGTTGCCGTAGGTGGGATAAAAGCCGATGCGGCCTTCCAGCACCTCCTCGACGATGAAACGGACGTATTGGGGCGCCATCGTGGTGCCACCGCAGAACACCCCGCGGATGCCGGCCTCGTAGAGATTGACCTTTTCGGCCAGCGCTTCGAGCAGCTTGGGCGTGGTGAACAGCCCGGCGATCTTGCGGTTCTTCAGCAGCGTCACGCCTTGATCGACCACGTGGTCCATATAGGCGCGGGCGACGTCGAACTGCTTGTTTGAGATCACCTTCTTCACGAAACGCGGATCCAGATCGACGAAGTAGCAGGAGCTTCCGCGGAAGTTGGCGAGGTGCTCGATGGCGAGACGGAGACGCCGCGGGCCGGTCGGGCCGACCATGAGCCAGGCCTGGCCCCGCGGGAAGTGTTCGTCGCTGACCTTGCCGCTGAACTCTTCGTAGTCGGTCTTGTAGTCATTCCAGCCGATGCGCTGCTTGGGCATGCCGGTGGTGCCGCCGGTCTCGAAGATGTTGAACGGTTTCCCTTTGAAGGCAGCCGGGACCCAGACCTCGGGCTGCAGGTCGCGCAGCCATTCATCCTGGAAGTGCGGAAACTTCAGCATGTCGCCGAACACTTTCACTTCCTGGCGCGGGTCGAAGTTTTTCTTGGCCCAATCGAGCCAGAATGGACAGCCCGTCTCCGGGCTGAAATGCCATTGGATGATTTCGCGCAGGTGAGCGTCGAGTTGGGCCTGGGCCTGTTGGATGGCCTGCGGGGAAACGGCAGTCGTCATGATATGCGGGAGCTCGGGCGGTTCAGGATTTCGTTCAAAAATGAGCGCAATGCCTCCGGGCATGCAGCCCGGCGGGGCGGCGCCAGTTTATTTCAGATTCACCTTGGGCACTTCGTCCTTGGCGGCCTTGCTGGGATCAGCAAAGGCGTAGAGATAACTCTGGTTGAGGACATACATCACGCCGTTGGCGACGACGGGCGTGCCATAGACGGGGTAGCCGAGGTTCGTCTCGCTGATCACCTTCTTCTCCCGGGCTGCGGCCAGCACCGTGAAGTCGCCGTCTTCGTCACCCACATAAACCTTGCCGTCGGCCACCAGGGTTGAGCCCCACATGTGGGCCTTCATGTCATGCACCCAGTTGATCTTGCCGGTGTCGGCGTCCAGGCAGTGCACGAACCCCGAAAAATCGCCGATGAACAGGAGGCCTGTGGCCGGGTCGATCGAAACCGTGCTGATGCTGCGTTTGATGGCCTTGTAGTCCCAGACCAGCTTCGTCTTGGTGACGTCTCCGGTGCCGGTGGGGTCGATGCAGAGCAGCCGGCCGACGCCTTCGCCGTGTTCTGGATCCTGGCCGATGGCGACGTAGACCTTGCCCTTGTAGAAGACAGGCGTGGAGTTGATCTCGCTGGGGCCCTCGGCGGCCGGATATTTGATGGGCTTTCCGTCCTTCACCTTGTATTCGGGCGGGACGCAGTCGAACCACCAGACGGCTTTTAAGTAGTTGACCTCGGGGTCGTCCTTGTCGTCGGACTTGGTGGACTTGGCGTCCGGGGCGGTGTTGATGCGCGGGAACGGCTGACCGGAACCTTTGGAGGGCGCTTGATCGAAGGCATAGAGCACGCCGTCGCCGCCGCCGAAGTAGATTTGCCATTTCCCGTTAACCTGACCCGCGGAGGGCGACGACCATTGGCCGTGGAGGATCCGGGGGCCGATGCGCGCGTTGTCTTCACCAGCGAGCTGGCCGGTCTTTTTGTTGAGCGCGATGAAGCTGGGCGAATTCGGCGAGGGCACGTTTACGTGGGTCCAGTCCTGGCCGTTCGAAGTGCAGATGTAGATGAGGTCGCCGATCATCAGGATGTTGCAGTTCGACGCGTTGTGCGGGAACACCCCGAGCTCGTCCATCATGTCGTAGCGCCAGATGATGTCGGCGTCTTTGGCGCCGGGTTCAACCGGCGGATTGCCGGTGTCGAGCACCGAGTATTTGGCCTCATCCTTGTAGGGGCCGTCATTGCCATCGGCCATGCCGTTCATGTCGAGACAGAGCACTTCGCATCGGCTGGTGACGATGTAGAGGTATTTGCCATCGTGCAGGGGCGACGAGAACAGGCCGAGATTTTCCCAGTCATTGACCTTGCCCGACTTGAGCTTCGGCACCACGAGCTGCCACAGAAATTCGCCGGTCTTCTCGTCGAGGCACATCAGGATTGAACGGTCGCCTTGGTGGCGCTTGTCGCGGGGCGTTTCGTTGTTGGTGCCGACGAAGACCTTGCCCTGGAAGATGGTGGGGTTGGCGTAGCTTTGTGAACCGAGCTTGGTGGCCCACTTGACGTTCTTGGTGGTGGCCAGATCAATGTCGTCGGAGCCCGACTTGGGTTTGCCGGCGTCAAAGAGCTCGGGCAATCCGCGCGCGGGCGAATACATGTTGCGGCCGGGATCGCCGCCGCCCCAGGACGGCCAGTCGACCGCGAAGGTGGACGAAGAAAGCAGACCGCAGGCGAGGAGCGCGGCGGTGACACGAGGGAGGGGTTTCATGAGGCTATGGTTTCAACGGAGTGGACAACTGGGTGGATGAAAAGAGGCGAAACCGCCGCTGGACGATTTTGTTCACGAGGCCGTTTCTAATTCGCGGTCACGACGATATTGTCGTGGTAGGTGCGTTGATCTTGGGGTGCGAAGCTGAACAGGCCGGGGCAGCCGTTGGGGTGGGCGGACTTGTGGGACACTTCGATGGCCCAGGTGGCGGGTTCGGCTTCGCCGCGTTTCCAGGCCTTGGCGCGGACGACGCCGCTGCCGTCGGCTGCGACATCGACCCGCGCTTTGATCCGGTACCAGGCATTGGGCGACCACTTGAACGGAACGGCCTGTTTGATGCGTTCCTGGTTGGAGCTGATCTCCAGCTCCTGGGAATTTCCCTTGAGGATGATGTAATAGCGTTGGTTGACCACGCCCGCCTCGGACATCTTGCGTCGGTTGCCTTCGGTGAAGACATCCGCTTCGATCGTGTAATTTTTCATGTCGGGATGCCCGATGTACACCGTGCCGCGCTGGAATAATTTGTTGTCGATCGTTTTGCAAAGCGCCTTGGTGCCGTCCTCGCCGGGGGCCTGCCGCACTTCGAAGCGGAACCGGGCGCTGTTCCAAGGCAGGGGCGGATAGTTAAACTTGGTTGGCGGCTCCACGGTATTGGTCGTCGTGTTGCTGAGCTCGAAGGATTCGAAATTTTGTTTGATGGGCAGCGTGGAGAGAACGCGTCCTTTGACATAGCCCTTGAGGCCGCCGAGCGAGGCCTGGAACTGACCCGCGCTGGGGATGTTGTCGGGCTCGGCCGTCAGCACGCCGTCGGCCCCCACCTTGGCTTTCATGAACGCGCGCACCAACGCCCCCGGTGGCACGTAGGGCTCCCATTGCAGCGAGGCTGGATTGACTGATTCCTCGACCACGTAGCCCTGGGCGTCGATGGCGCGGACGCGGAAGGATTGGGAGCCTCCGGGTTTGAGCATGACTTCGTAGGGAATGAGTTGCAGGGACTTTTTCGGTCCGGGCTTGGGCCAGGCGGACGGGGCGGGTTCCGGCGGAAGCCCTGGGTTGCGCCCGGCGCGTCCGAAGCAATAGAGCTTGCGGTCGGTTTGCACGTAGAGCTTGCCGTTGTAGGCGATGGGCGTGCCGTAACAGCGGCCATCAAGGACGGCGTGGCTGAGAATTTCGCAGCCTGTGGCGCCGGGCTTGATGACAAACAAGTCACCATTGCCACCGGAGTCGCCACCGCCGGCGGCGATTTTTTCCGCGCCCTGGGCAGTGATATACATGGCGACGTAGATCTTGCCGTCGGCGTAGATGGGCGAGCTTTGGCGCTGTTCGATGGCGAGCTTGTGTTTCCAGAGCACCTTGCCCGTGTTCGCATCCACGGCGCAGAGGTCGCCGGTGCCGTTGACCTCGTAGACGGTGTCGCCGACGAGGATGGGGGAAGAGGCCAGCGAGCCGACTTCGTTGCGCCATTGCTCAAGGTCTTTCGGTTCGAAAATATGCGGGACCAACGGGTTGGTCTTGGTGATGCTGGAGGGAATTTTCATCGCGGCCATGCGGCCGATCTCGGATGAGTCGAGGTTTTCGGATTCGTGCGTGACGATGAGATTGTCGCGGTGCCGGATGACGGCGGCGTTGATGCCGCCTTTGGCGCCGGCTTTGGCGATGGGGACGCGCCAGAGCGGTTCTCCGGTGCGGGCATTGATTGCGATCAACGTGCAGTCGCCCCCGGCAGAATAGAGCACGCGCTGCCCCTGCCAGAAATCGAGCCACGGATGAGAAAATGTGTTGTCCTGCGGCCGGGCGCCTGGTGCGCTGCTCCAGACCAGTTCGCCCGTCTTTTTGTCGAAGGCGTAGAAGCGATCGCCGGCGGCGCCGTGTGCTCCCCAAGCCGAGGTGATGCCACGGGTGATGACGAGATCCTGATCGATGATCGGGCTGGCCGTGCGGGAGTTAGGAAACGTGAGGCGCCCGTATTCCTCCATCAACGAGTGTTTCCACAGAAGCTTTCCGTCCCGATCAAAGCACATCAACAGGCCCTGCGTGCCTTGCACGTAGACGTTGCCGGTTTCGGGATCGATCCCGGGGCTTGAGGTTGAGTAGCGGAGGTAGATGGTGTCCGAGAGAAAATCGTTTTCCCGATGCTCCCACAGCAGGCGGCCTGTTTCTGCATCGAAACATGACACGACCTCCTGTAGATCCGGGCCTTCGCCGAGGAATCCATTGATGTAAAGACGGCCATCGGCGATGACCGGCGCGGACTGGCCGGGGAAATTGACGGTCCAGAGCGCGGACTTTGCGTCCACCCGGTCGGGCAGGCCGGTTTCGCGGGAAGTGCCGAGGCGATCCGGTCCGCGCCAATCCAGCCAGCCGGTGACGGCGGCGGCCGGGGCGGGCGAGGGCGACAACAGGAGGGTGCCGAGGGTCACGGCCAGAATGCCGGAGGAGGCGGAGAGCGACAGTTTCATGATTTGATGCGCGACCATGGCGGCATGGTGCCGCAAGTGCGGAAGACTATTGTAGCCCGGAAAAAAGATTGCAATCGGAATAATACCTATACGTATGATTTGTCCATCTTGACCCGAACCATGGCTCAGAACGTTGACCGATCCACCCGTGCTCGATCGTCTGCTCTTCCGCTCCACGACATCGATGCTCCCGACCGCCGCCGGCTGCCACCGCTGTTGCGGCGCGCCTGGTTCAGTTTGAATCAGGCCTTTCGTCGGCGCCTCACCCCGCTGCAGATCACGCCAGACCAGTTCACCGTGATGCGAACGTTGCTGGAGGCCGAGCCTGGCGGACTGACCCAGCGGGAGTTGACCCAACGGATGTCCAGCGATCCCAACACGGTCGCGTCTTTGCTGAGCCGGATGCAGCGGGCCGGCCTGATTCGCCGCGATCCGCACGAAGAAGATCGCCGGGCCCACCGGATTCAGCTGCTGGGTGCGGGCCGGAAAAAGTTCGAAGCGGCCCGGGTCATCGCGCGTGCCTTGCAGTCCGAAGTGCTCGAAGTGTTGCCGGGGGCGGAGCGTGAGCCTTTCCTCGCCAGCCTGCATCAGGTCGCAGATGCTTGCCACGCGGCGGCGGAGCGCTCGCCGCGCGCAGGAAAACGATAGCGATTGCCGGAGCGGTTGAGACCCTACCAACACCATGACCACACCGATTGCTGAAAGAATAATTTCTTTCCCGATGAACCGCCTTCCCCACGAGCCATCTCTGCCGCCTCCTTCCGAAGGGAGCAAGACCCGCAATAAGAACAACAGGGGAATGCGGGGTTCATGGCCTGTCAGCAGGCCCGCGCCTTCGTCAGCACCCCAAAGCATGTCGGGCCGCGAGCGCCGGGGCGGGCTTCGCCTGCTTTCCTTGAGCCTATTCCTGGCGGTGTCTGCGGCAGCGGCGCCCGTCGCGCTGTTTGACGGGGTGACGCTCTCCGGTTGGGAAGGGGAAACCAACCGGGTCTGGCGGGTGCAGAACGGGGTCATCGTCGGCGGTTCGCTGCAGGGCAACCCGCGCAATGAGTTTCTCGCTGCCCGGAAAACTTATGCTCATTTTCATCTGCGCTTTGAGTACAAGCTGGCGGGAACCGAGGGATTCGTGAATGGCGGCGTGCAGTTCCGGAGTCGTCGAATTGCCAATCCGCCGAACGAGATGTCCGGCTACCAGGCGGACATTGGCGCCGGCTTTTCCGGGTGCCTTTACGATGAATCGCGCCGCAACAAGATGTTGGTCATGGCCGACACCAACCTGGTCGCTCGGCTGGAGAAGGTCGGGGATTGGAACCGATACGAGGTCGTGGCGCGCGGGCCGGAGATCGAGCTTCGCCTGAATGGCCAGCGCACCGCGCGTTGGGTTGAGACCACGCCCGGGATCGACGTCGACGGGCTGATCGCCCTGCAGATCCACGGCAATTGCAAGGCGGAGATTTCATTTCGTGACATCACCATCGAGGAACTGCGAGCCCCGGTTGGCCGGACTCAGGCGGAGGTGCTGAAGCGGTTTGGTGATGGGCAACCGGGGCTGCCGCCGTCTCCGTTTCCGGACCGAAAGTTTCAGGTCAACGCCGGAGAGATTGTCGTCCTCGCCGGGCAGGAGAATTTGGTGCGCGAACAAAAAGCGGGCGAACTCGAAGCGCTTTTGGCGTCGGGTTTCGCCGGCCAGGCGCCGCGGTTTCGATCAATGGCGTGGGAGGCCGACACGGTTTATGAGCAGTGGCGCGATCTCAATTTCGGCCCATGGGCGGGGCAGCTGGAAGCTGCCGGAGCCACGATGGTCATCGCCCAGTTCGGGCAAATGGAGGCATTGGATGGCGCGGAACGCCTGGCGGAGTTTACGACCGCCTATCATCGGTTGCTGGATCAATTTGCGGCGCGCACACGCCGTCTCGTGTTGATTTCTCCGATGCCGTTCGAAAAGCCGCTGGTATCGCACGCCCCAGATCTCACGGCGCGGAACACGGATGTGGCTGCTTATGCGCGGGCCGTTCGCGAAATCGCGCGCCAGCGCGGGGCGGTATTCGTGGATTTGGTGGAAGCCCTGGCCCAGCGGCCGGCGCTGCGTCGGTTGACGGAAGACGGCATTCACCTGACTCCGGAAGGACTGCGCGTGGTGGCCGAGTCGGTCGCGCGGAGTCTCGGCGTGGAGGCATCCTCCTCCGCGGCTCTCGATCCCGTGCGTCAGGCGATCGTCGAAAAAAACCGGTTGTGGTTCGATTGCTGGCGTCCGGCCAACTGGTCGTTTGTTTACGGGGATCGCATGGACCAGAAATACGGCAAAGCGGGTGGGATGGGGCCGTCGTTGCGGGAGGCGTTTGAGGCGCAACGTCCGCTCGTGGACAAGGCGGATGCGCGCGTGCATGCGCTGGTGCGCGGAGGACAGCCGGCGCCATTGGAACGGCCGCGCACGCCGGTTTCCCCAGAGGAAGCCAAAGCCATTTCGCCCGAGGAACAACTCGCCACAATGACCGCGGCGGACGGTTATCAGATCCAGCTTTTTGCCTCCGAACGAGAGGGGGTCGTCAAGCCCACGCAATTTTCATGGGACGAAAAGGGACGCCTCTACGTGGCGTGCTCGCCCACCTATCCCCAGTCGTTGGCCAGCGTGCCTCCAGCGGACTACATCCTGGTGCTGGAAGATTCCGATGGCGATGGTCGGGCGGACAAATCATGGCGGTTTGCCGACGGATTGACCATGGTGCAGGGAGTCGAGCCCGGCGACGGCGGGGTCTATGTCTGCGATTTTGATCAGCTGCTGCATTTCCGGGATACGGATGGCGACGGCAAGGCGGACGAAAGGCGGGTGATCTTCTCGGGCTTCGGCATTGGCGACACGCATCAGCTCGTCAACAGCATCTGCCACGGACCGGACGGCAGCTTGTGGTTTTCCCAGGGGCTTCATGCGATGTCCCGCGTGGAGACGCCTTGGGGAGTTTCGCGTTTGGATCGGGCGGCGGTCTGGCGCATGCGTCCGCGCCAGCTGCGGCTGGAAGGTTTTTTCGGCGGCGGCATGGCTGGAGCCAACTGCTGGGGGATCTCC
Source organism: Limisphaerales bacterium (assembly GCA_044230345.1). Classification (GTDB taxonomy): domain Bacteria; phylum Verrucomicrobiota; class Verrucomicrobiia; order Limisphaerales; family JADJPG01; genus JBGARF01. The sequence goes on along the minus strand of JBGARF010000026.1, from coordinate 38,906 downwards.
TTCGACGATTTTGGCCAGGTCTTTCACAAATCAGGCGATCGCCCGCACGGGTACTGGACGGTGCCCGGGATGGTGCGCGGGGCGAGTCCCACCGGCAGCAGCTCGACGACCGACGCGAATGCTTCCTATGCGAATTCGCCCCAGCAGTATCATTCGGTCGGGCCTCTTTTTGACACCTCGCCCAAGACGACTTCGCTGGACATCATTGGCACCCGCGCATTGCCGGAGGACATTCAAGGCTGCGCTCTGATTGGCGGTTATTTTGGAGGTGTCGTGGAGGTGCACCGTTTTCAGGATGCAGGTTCCGGCTTCAAGACGACGCAACTGCCGCGCTTGGTGAAGTCGACGAATTCGGCGTTCCGACCAGTTGATGTCAGCGTCGGTCCTGATGGCGCGATCTATCTCGCCGACTGGTTCAATCCGGTGATCGGCCACTATCAGGTCAGCTACGCCGATCCGCAGCGTGACCGGACCCATGGCCGCATCTGGAGGGTCAGTGCGAAGGGGCGTGAACCTGTTCGTCAGCCGGACCTGGCCGCGATGAAGCCGCCGGCGCTTTTGGAACAACTGCGTTCCCCGGAGCGTTGGACACGATATCAGGCCAAGCGGCTGTTGTTCGACGCGCCGGCGGGCGAGGTTCTTCCGGCGGCTGACGCCTTGGTGAAGGTATTGCGCGGAACAGCGGCCGAAGATGAGCGGCTGCTTTTGGAGGTGACCGGTGTGTTCGAGGCGCACGAAGCGCCTCGGCCGGGTTTGTTGGCCCGATTGCTCGAGGCGAAGGATCCTCGTGTGCGTGCCTATGGAGCACGCGTGGCCGGCGCGTGGGCGGATCGGCTGCCGGCGGCTTTGGACCTCCTGCGACTTCGGGTGCAGGATAGTCACCCCAGGGTGAGATTGGAATCCGTGGTCGCGGCGAGTTATGTCAGGTCGCCTGATGCCGTGGAAGTGGTGACCGCGGCGCTCGACCGCCCGACGGATCCGTTTTTGATCTACGCCATGCATCAAAGTGCGCGCGCCTTGCAGTCGTATTGGGCGCCAGTGTTTGCGGCCAAGCAGCTCCGCCTGGGCAGCCCCGCACAGACAGAGTATTTGCAGAAGCTGGTCGGCAATCCGCCGAAGCCGCCGTCGGCGGGCGAGACGGTCTACGAGATGGCGTGCTTGCCTTGCCATCAACCGGAAGGAAAAGGCTTGGCTGGGGTTTATCCGCCGCTGGCGGGAAGCGAATGGGTGCGGGGTGATGCCACCCGACTCATCCGAATCGTTCTGCACGGTCTGCAGGGGCCCATCGCAGTTGCGGGCCAGAGCTATGGCGGACCTGGGGCCATCTCCATGCCTGCGCTGGGCGGCTTGGAAGATGAGCAATTGGCGGATGTGCTGACCTATGTTCGCAGCGTTTTTGGGGGCGGGGCTGGAGCGGTCAAAGCGGCCGACGTGCAGGCGGTTCGTCGGGCGCACCTGCAGCGGGAGATGCCGTGGACGGTTGAGGAACTCGGACGTTGACGGCGACGGTTAGCCCGTGCCGCTTCCGGCGCCGTGTGCGGGTGTGCGTGGAACGGGCGTGATGCGTTTCGTGGTCGAGCTTGATCCTCCTGCCCCTCAAAAAACCGGGCTGCCCCGCCGGATAATTCCAGCTTGGGCAGCCCGGGCGAAAGGGGCGTGAAATGTTAAACGGCTCTGCTGATTACTTCGGCACCGTGGCGATCGTCTGCAGGATGCGGCCGGCGACCTTGTATGGGTCCGCTTGGGAATTCGGGCGGCGATCTTCGAGATAGCCCCGATAATTGTTATCCACGAAGCTGTGGGGGACCCGGATGGACGCGCCACGGTTGGCGACGCCGTAGTTGAACTTGTCGATCGACTGCGTTTCGTGGAGGCCGGTCAAACGGAGGTGATTGTCCGGGCCATAGACGGCGATGTGCTCGTTCTTATACTTGTCGAATGCGGCCATGAGGCGTTCGAAGTAGTCCTTGCCGCCGACTTCGCGGAGCTGCTTGGTCGAGAAATTAGAGTGCATGCCGGAGCCATTCCAGTCGACGTCCTTGCCCAGCGGCTTGCAGTGGAAGTTCACGTCCACCTTGTATTTTTCGCAGAGGCGCAGCAGGAGGTAGCGCGCGACCCAAACCTGATCGGCGGCGTTCTTGGAGCCTTTGCCGAAGATTTGGAATTCCCACTGTCCCTTGGCCACTTCGGCATTGATGCCTTCGTGGTTGATGCCGGCATCGAGGCAGAGGTCGAGGTGCGTGTCCACGATCTCGCGGGCCACTTCGCCAACATTTCGGTAGCCGACACCGGTGTAATATTCGCCCTGGGGATAGGGATAGCCGCTGTCGGGGAAACCGAGGGGCTTGCCGTCACGATAGAGAAAATATTCCTGCTCGAAACCGAACCACGCGTCCGGATCATCCGGAATGTTTGCGCGTGAATTGCTCGGATGGGGCGTTTTCTTGTCCGGCATCATCACTTCGCACATGACGATGGCGCCGTTCTTCTTCGTCGAGTCGGGATAGACGGCGACGGGCTTGAGCATGCAATCGGAGCTTCGGCCTTCAGCCTGACGGGTGGAGCTGCCGTCAAAGCCCCAGATCGGCAGCTGTTCGAGCTTCGGGAAGCTGGGAAACTCCTCGATCTTGGTTTTGCCGCGGAGGTTCGGGGTGGGCTCATACCCATCCAGCCAGAGGTATTCGAGTTTGTATTTCGGCATGTGCGTCTGTGTTTGGTTCGGTGATTCGGTTTGCGAATCGTCCGGTTATTCAGGTCTGTCCGGTCATCCGGACTGGTCGCGCCAGTGCTTCCGGTGCAATACGGAAACGGTGCGCGGTTCTAGCAATGGGGGTGCCATGCCGCAAGCGATTTCCATCGCCAGACGAGCAGCCTGGGTCTTTAATCCTCGAGGACAAGTATTTGCATCGGCGATGACCCAAGCCAGACATGGATTATCGCTCGGGATAGGCTGGCGAAATATTGTCGGCGTGTGCAAATTCAGACGCGTTTTTGTTCATTGGTCGAATCGATACAGTTCATGATCCGAGCCGCGCGCGGCCTATGCTGAAAGTCAAAGACACGCTGAGAGCGACGGTGAACCTGACGTTCGATGGTCGGGTCATCAAGCACTACCACGGGTCGAACGCCCAGATTCGATTCGACAATGAGGTTAAAGTGCTGCGCTTTCTGGCGGCGCAGAATTGTCCATTTGTTCCGCGCTTGCTCGAGGCCAATGTCGAGCAGTGCAAAATCATCACGACCAATTGCGGGGGGCGCGTGGAGCATTTGGATCAGGCCCGGTTGAAGGAAATCTTCGACGAGCTGGAACGTTTCGGCGTCCGGCACGACGATCCGGAAATGCGAAATGTCACCTACCGGCAGTCCGACGGAAGGTTTTGCGTGATCGATTTCGAATTTGCCACGATTCTGCCCGGTTTCGACGCTGAGCCAAAGCCCGCTTGATCAGGGCGGCATTTTGCGATGAGTCGATGGACGCGGCGCTTAACGAAATGCGCGGGTTGGTGCTGACTACTGACTACTGACTACTGACTACTGAATACTGACTACTGACTACTGAATACTGACTACTGACTACTGACTACTGACTACTGACTACTGAATACTGAATACTGAATACTGAATACTGAATACTGAATACTGAATACTGAATACTGAACTGGGACCCATGGAAGAGACAGTTGACCATCACCGTAATGCGCCGGTCACCTTGAAGTGGTCTGGATGGACGGATCGCGGGAAGGTGCGAAAGAACAATGAAGATTCTTTTCTTGGCCTCCGCTTTAACCATCAGGACGTTCAACACCTGGGAAAGCATGGCGAAGCTTCGACCGGCACGACGGATTTTGCCTTCGCTGTAAGTGACGGCATGGGGGGCGCGCTCGCGGGTGAGTTTGCGAGCAAGATTGCGGTGGAGAAGATCACCCGGATGTTGCCGCGATCCTTCAAGCAACAGGCGACGGGCTTGAAGGCTGGGTTCGCCGATATCTTGACGGAGCTCTATGCCCAGATTCATCGGGCGCTGGTTTATGTCGGCAATAGCTACGACGAATGTCGTGGGATGGAGGCCACGCTTAGTCTGTGTTGGTTCACGCCGGGTTGGATGTTCTTCGGTCACATTGGCGATAGCCGCATTTATTATCTGGGCGGGCGCGAAGAGCAATTGAAGCAACTCAGCCAGGACGACACCTATGTGGGCTGGATGTTTCGCCAGGGGCAGATCAACGAGCGTGAGGCCCGGACCCACCCGCGTCGCAACGTGCTGCAAAAGGCGTTGGGTGGGGGCAACCAATTCGTCGATCCACAGGTGGGCGCGGTGGCCTACGAGCCCGGTGACATTTTTCTGCTTTGCACGGACGGCCTGACCGAGGGGCTTTATAACCATCAGCTCACCGATTTACTGCGGCCCCCGGCAGGGGATGCCGTTGCGGCCACGGACCAAAGCATCTCCCGTCGCTTGGTCGATACCGCGGTTCAGAACGACGGCCGCGACAACACCACGGCATTGGTGATTCAGGTCGTGTGATGTCTCCAATTTATTGACCCAATCACTTGCTCGATCACTGGCGCTCCAAACAGGACCGCCCGCGCCGAACGAGCCGGCGCGGGCGGGTTGAGAGGAATCCCAAGGGAGCGGGTCAAGCCCCGTGGTAGCCCTCTTCGCCGTGTTCGGCGAGATCCAAGCCGACCGTTTCGACTTCTTCGCTCGGACGGAGCCCGACCACCGCCTTCACGATGTAAGCGATAATCACGGTGCCGACGATGGAGAGAACGAGGGTGATGGCGACCGCTTTGAGCTGTTCCGCCAGCAGCGGCTGGAACAAGGTGTCCTTCACGTAGTCCTTGAGGTTGGTCGCCAGATTGGCGTTGGCCGAATTACGGGCCAGCATGCCGGTCAGAATCGCTCCCATCGTGCCGCCCACGGCGTGCACGCCGAACGTGTCCAACGCGTCGTCATAGCCGAGCGCAGATTTCAGCTTGGTGCAGGCAAAGAACGGAACGATGCCGGCGAGGATGCCGATTACGAACGAACCGCCCGCGGTGATAAAGCCGCACGCTGGAGTCACCACGACGAGACCGGCGACGGCGCCCGAGCAGAAGCCAAGGATCGAGGGCTTTCCGCGGAGCATATATTCCAGCATGGCCCAGACGAACGAGGCCACGGCGGCGGCGATCGTGGTGGTCATGAACGCATTGGCAGCGATGCCGTCGGCGGCGACCGCGGAGCCGGCGTTGAATCCGTACCAACCCACCCAAAGCATGCCGGTGCCGACGGCGCACAGGGTCATGCTATGCGGAGGCATGGGCTGTTTGCCGAAGCCGAGGCGCTTGCCCAGAATGATGCAGAGGATCAGGGCGCTCCAACCGGAGCTCATGTGCACCACGGTGCCGCCCGCGAAGTCGATGGCCTTGATTTTGGCATCGGCATTCCAGACTCCGTTCATCACCCCGTTGATGCCCCAGACCCAGTGTGCGAGCGGGAAGTAAACCACCACCATCCAGAGCGTCATGAACAACAGGATGGCGGAGAACTTCATGCGCTCAGCGATGGCGCCCAGGATGAGCGCGGGCGTGATGATGGCGAACATCAGCTGATACATGCTGAACACACTGTGACTCGCCCAATAGGAGTAATTGGTGTTGGGCGCCGGGCCGACTCCATCCAGCATGGCAAATTTCTTGAAGTCGCCCACCCACGCTCCGGCGCCGTCGGCGAAGATGAAGCTGTAGCCGAACAGGAACCAGAGGATCGTGACCAAGCCCGCAATGCCAAAGCACTGGGCAATCACGGACAAAATGTTCTTTCTCCGCACCAGGCCACCGTAGAACAGGAACAAGCCGGGCAGGGTCATGAACAGGACCAGCGCCGCGCAAACCATCTGAAACCCATTGTGACCGGGGCCAGAGTTGGACGTTGCGACCGTCACGAGTCCATCCGGGATTTTTCCGTCCTTGTCCTTGAGCGGCGCCGTCGGATCCGTGTTGGCGAGGTAGGCTTCCAAGCCCGCCACTCTCTGTTCGAGGGTGGGCTCAGGTGCTTTAGGCGCATCGGCGGCGCGGGATTCAGTTCGTCCGACGACCAAGGCCGTCAGCAGTGCAAGAGTGAGAAACAGGTTTTTCATGAAGGTCAGATTTTGAATTGCCGGGCGGGGGGTTAAACTGCTGCGTCGCCTTTCTCCTCCGTGCGAATGCGCACCGCCTGTTCAACGGATGAAACAAAAATTTTTCCGTCGCCAATCTTGCCCGTTTTGGCCGCCTTGACGATCGCGGCCACGGCGGTGTCCACGCTGCCGTCCGGCAGAACAAGTTCGAGTTTGATCTTCGGTAAAAAGTCCACCGTGTACTCGCTGCCGCGGTAGATCTCAGTATGGCCTTTCTGCCGGCCGAATCCTTTCACTTCGCTGACGGTCATTCCTTCGATGCCCACGTCGCCGAGAGCGTCTTTTACTTCCTCGAGCTTGAAAGGTTTGATGATGGCTTCGACTTTTTTCATACAGGATGATGTGGCTGGGTGACTTAACGGGTCATGGTGCGTGATTCATTGAGCGCGCAAGATTCCTTTAGCACTGGCGGTGCCAGCTTTGGTTTTTTGGGTGAGTTGAACTGCAAGAGCCTCGTTGCGAGATGGTTGGGGTAAGGATGAAGGAAATGATGGTTCAGGTTCAGCCTGTTGAGGTTTGCTCACCTTGAATTTAGATCGACACCGGGCTCGTGAAGAACCGACACGCCCCGCTTGCGGCGGCCGGCCTGGTCCCGATCCAAATCAGTGATCCCCGCGCGAGAACGAAGACCGCTCGAGTGCTCGAGAAGAATTGAGCCGGGGCGTCTGGCGGCAAAACGCGGGCTCGCCACTGGGAACGCGTTGGCTAAGCTCGTCGGCATGAAAGTGCGCAAGTTGCTTCACACCCGTTATCGACTGAATGACCTCGAACGCTCCGTTCGATTCTATTGTGACGTTCTTGGCTTGGAAGAAGTGCGGCGGCACAAATCGCCGCGCGGCTCCGAGCTGGTGTTTCTAAAAACACCCGGCAGCGAAGAGCTGATCGAGCTGTGCTCGTTTCCAGCCAGTGGCCCGGTTCAGGTGCAACCGGACCTCACTCATCTTGCGTTCGAGATTGAAAGCCTCGAGGACTTTGGCCGGCATTTGGAAAAGCATGGCATCAAGTATTCGGATGGGCCGCATTTGAAAGAAAACGGAAGCGGGATTGCCTTCATCGATGCGCCCGAAGGCTACGAGATTGAGCTTATCCAACCGGCTCGGACCGCTAAGGCGCCTGGAACTGGCGGGTATTGACGACGTGGAGCACCCCGTTCGCGATGGGATCTTGAGCCGATTGGTCCGGTGTCTGGCCCGGGCTGCGGCCAGAGTCTACTATCCGGATATCGAAATCTCCGGTCGTGAATTCATTCCTCCCGCCGGCCCGCTGCTCCTGGCCGCGAATCATCAGAACTCGTTGATTGATCCCGTGCTGGTCGGGTTGGTGGCCAGTCGCCCGGTACGATTCCTCGCCAAGGCCACCCTGTTTGAGCTGCCGGTCGTCGGCCTCCTCCTGCACGCCCTCGGCATGGTACCAATCCACCGGCGCGACGATGATCCGAGGCTGATGCATCGGAACTTCGAACTGCTGCGCCGAGCAGCAGACCGGTTGCGTCAGGGCGAGGCCGTGGGAATTTTTCCCGAGGGCAAGAGCCACGACGCGCCCCGGATCGAGCCAATCAAATCCGGCGCTGCCCGGCTGGCGATTCAGGCGGTGCGCGCCGGGGCCGGCCCGCTTCGGCTGGTGCCGGTGGGCCTCAACTACCAGCGGAAGGAACAATTCCGCAGTGCCGTCTGGATCCGCGTTGGTGAACCTATCGATGTCAACGCATGGGTCGACCGTTCGGATGCGGCTGCGGAGGCGGCGGAGGCGAGTAAGAGCCGGAGCCCGGTCATCGCGCCCGACGAACCGGTTGAGCGCGAGCTCCGGGATCGGTCGCTGGCCCGGGAACTGTCGACCGAAGTGGACCGTCGTCTGCGGCAGTTGGTGGTCGACCTGGACGATCCCAGCTGTGAACCGTTCCTCCGCGATCTCGAACTCCTGTTGCCGCCGCCGGACAATTGCCGGCGGAATCCGTTCGCCTGGCTTCGCCAACGGCAACGTCTGGCCGACGCCATCAATCATTTTTCGCGGGCCGATCCGGAAAGGGCGCGATCGGTGGCGAATCGGATTGAGCACGGGCGCGCCCGCCTTGAGGCGGTTGGGCTCAATCCTCGTTCGGCCGTCTTACGCTGGCGCGGTTGGCGGCTCGCCGCGCGGCTGGTGTCCGAGGGGACGCTGATGACGCTGGGACTCCTCCTGGTGCTGGTCGGGACGCTCCACCATTTGGTTCCATTTCTGATCACCCGCGGACTGGCGCGTTTGCTTCGCGCACCGGGACGCAGTGTGGTGGCTTTGGCGCGAGTCGGCGTTGGCCTTCCGATCTACGCCGGCTGGTATGCCCTTCATGCCTGGTGGATCTCCGGCTATTTCCTGCCCTGGCTGGCGTGGGCCTGGCTCGTGCCGATGCCGTTCGCCGGACTGCTCGCTCTCCGCTATTGGCGTAGGGTCAAACGCACGAGCCCCGGGTGGTGGGGTGGTCTGTTCCTGGCCGCCCAACCGAAGCGGTTGGCCGCCGTTCGCAGCGAATACGCGGAATTGCAGCAGGCTCTCGAGGAGCTGAGCGCTGAATTTTCGCGGCACCATCCCGCGGAACCGCTACCGCAAAATTCATTCTCATGGCGGCGTTTGGCCTGGGCCGCGTCAGGCTGGATGGCGGTGGCGGTCGTTGCCTTTTTTGTCGTGGCCTGGCTTCGGACGTGGCTCGCCGATGACGAACTCGCGGAATTCGGTCGCCCGGCGCCAGCGTGGAGCGCGGCTTCAGCGGAGACCGTGGCTGCGACGGTCGCCGCGGATGAACTGATTCTCGTGGAAGCCATCGGTGGTCTGAAGCGGCTGAAGACTGAATCCGACCGGCTGCAGGCTGAATTCCTCAGCCGCCGCCGTGATTTTTATTCCCAGGCTGACGATGACGCCATTCGACGGGCGATGCTGGGCTACTTGACGTTGCGGACCACGCTGCTGGGGTTGAGCTGGAAGTACCAAAGATACGAGGAAATGGCCGATGAGCGGCTGCGCCAGCGCGCTTTCCTTGTTTTGGTGGCATCAGCCTCCGCCATCTCCGATGCATCACTTGAGTTAGTGGTGAGATTTGCCCCGCACCCTGATTCGGTGCGGAAGTTGAACGAGGGCGATGCGGCGTGGGGATTGCCGCCCGGCCTGTTTGATCGGGTTCGGGCTGACTTGCAGCAGGACGCGGTGCGCCGGTTCATGGACGAATCCTTGGTTCGCTATCAAGCGTCCGGGCCCGAATTTGCCCGGCTGAATCTAACCACGAACGCGCCGCACGCCGGTTTTCATGCGGTCGTTCAGGGCCATGCATCCACCCGGCAACGGCTGATGGCGGAGGTGGCGACGAGCCCGTTGGTCAAGCCGATCGATGAGGCGGGTCGGATGACCCGGGGGCTGGCTTACCGTGGACAGTCTTTTGTCTCCACGTGGCTGGGCAGCACGCGATTTCGGCAGCCGCGCGACGGGCGACCAATGATCGCGCCTGCGCAATTGGCCGAGTTTCGGGCCAAGCTGCGGCCTGGGGACATATTGATCGAACGCCAGAACTGGTTTCTTTCGCGGGCGTTCATGCCGGGCTACTGGGCACACGCGGCGTTGTATGTGGGCGACACTAATGATTTGATTCGGCTGGGACTGGATCGTGATGCCAGGGTGATGGCTCGCTGGCGCGAGTTTGCCGCCCGCGACTCGCGCGGCCATGAGCACCTGATCCTCGAGGCGGTTCCGGAAGGGGTTCGCATGACGACGCTCGAGCACTGCATTGGGGTGGCCGATGCGGCTGCGGCGATGCGTCCCCGCCTGGACGAAGCGCAGATTCGAGAGGCCATCGCGCGGGCGTTCACTCATCTCGGCAAGGCCTACGATTTTGATTTTGATTTCTTTACCTCCGATCGGCTGGTCTGCACCGAACTGGTTTATCGCGCCTATGACGGCGCCCTCCGCTTCCCGCTCGTTGACGTCATGGGACGCAAGACGCTGCCTCCGACGGAACTGGTTCGAAAGTTTGTCCTCGAGCGCGGCGGGCCGGGAGCCCAGCTGGACTGCGTTTGTTTTTTGGACGGAGATGAGCGCCGGGGGCGGGCGGACTTTTGCGATGAGGAGGTTTTTTCGACGACGATCGAACGGCCTGGGTTGATCCTGGTGCCGGGAGCGCAGCGTTGAGTGGCGTTAGCCGGGCCGAGCTACCGAGCTCGTTAGTCTTGTCGTGGCGGGCATGCGCCCGGTAGGCTGCCGCCCACAGCTATGAACCACCTCGTGTCCCGCGGTCGCCGTCATTTCATCGTCCTTTCCGCCTGCCTGTCGCTCTCCCCCTTCGCGTTGGGCGCCGCCGACTATCGTCCTGATCTCGGCAAAAGCCTCGGTTTCCCGATCTACACCAACAACCCGCCTGGCAAACAGCTCTCCGGCGTCTACAAGGCGGTGGAGACTCCGCCGCTGCACCCCGCGGAAACGGAAAAGAAGTTTAAGGTGCCAAAGGGGTTCGAGGTTCGCCTTTTCGCCAGCGAGCCCGAAGTGGTCAACCCGGTGGCGATGACCTGGGACGCGCGCGGACGCCTCTGGGTGCTGGAACTTTACGAATATCCGAAAGGCGCGGCGCAGGGCCAGAAGGGCCGCGACCGGGTCAAAATCCTGGAGGACGTCGATGGCGACGGCCGGGCGGACAAGGTGACCGTGTTTGCGGAAGGTTACTCGCTGGCCACCGGAATCGCGTTGGGGAACGGCGGGGTTTACCTCGGTCAGGCGCCTAATCTTTACTTTCTCGAGGATACCGACGGCGACGATCGGGCAGACAAAACCACCGTGCTGAAGACAGGCTTCGGGTTGGAAGATCGGCATGAGCTGTTGAATGGCTTTGCCTGGGGCCCGGACGGCTGGCTTTACATGACCCACGGCGTCTTTACGCATTCGAAGGTCAAAGACCCGAACAATCCTGAAGACGATGGCGTGCAGGTCGACGCTGCGCTGGCTCGGCTGCACCCGATCACCAAGAAGTTCGAGGTTGTCGCGGACGGCACCAGCAATCCCTGGGGTATGGACTGGAATGAGCGAGGCGACGCGTTCGTGAGCGCGTGTGTCATTCATCACCTGTTTCATCTCGCGCCCGGCGGTCAGTACAACCGTCAGGGTGGGACTTGGGCGAACCCCTACGGCTACGCGGGCGAGCTTCCAAGCAAAGGCTTGCCAGCCATCGTTGACTGGCGCCACTTCCGGGCCGCCCACGCTGGCATCTGCGTTTATCAAGGGGACCAATGGCCGGCGGAATGGCGGGGCTTGGTGTTGCTTGGGAACATTCATCAGAGCGCCCTCAACTGCGATCGCTTGGTCCCGGTTGGGTCAACCTATAAGGCGGAAAAGGAAACCAAACTGCTGGGCGACGATCGCGGCCCGTGGGAAGTAGGTGCGGGCAATTTCCTCGTGTGTGCCGATCAGTGGTTCCGACCGGTCAGTCTTCAGACCGGGCCGGACGGCGCGCTTTGGGTGATGGACTGGAGCGACAAATACCCGTGCTACCAGAATGCTCAGGCCGATCCGGAAGGGGTCGATCGCGAGCTGGGCCGGATTTGGCGCGTGGTTTGGACGGGAGACCAGCCCGGCAAAGCCGTGCCCAGCCGGCCTGCGCGCGACATGGATCTGACCAAGCTCAGCACCGACGAACTGGCCGCCCGCCTGGAACATTCCAACAACTGGCAGCGCCGCATGGCGCAACGGGTGATCACCGAACGTCGGGATCCAGCGCTGGTGCGCACGCTCCACCCGGATACCCGACTGAAGACGCTGGCCACGAAAGGGTCGACCACGGACGCGCGGTTGGCTGCCCTCTGGACGTTGCATTCATCGGGTGTCCTGGAGGAGACGTTGCTCGAGGAGACGGTGAAGGATCCGGCGGCGGCGGTTCGGGCGTGGAGCGCACGCCTGATCGGTGAACGCGGTTATCCATCCGGCTTCTCCATGAAGGCGCTGGCGAAGCTGGCCCTGGACCAGGACGATTCGGTGCGTCTGGCCGTGGCCGGAGCCGCGCGCAGATTCACTTCCGGCGCTTACACGATTGATACTCCGCCGGCTGTTCCACTGCACGAGGTCGTCAGCGGGGGCGTGCTGTCGGATCTGCACAAGAGCCCGTTTCATCCCGACGATCCGGTTTTGCCCTTCGTCTATTGGATGGCACTGGAACCGTTGGTCGCGTTCGACGCGGGACATGCCCTCGGCTTCATGGAGAACGCCAAGGACAAGAACCTCCCCGAATGGCCCATGAACAACTACATCCTCACCCGGCTCATGCGTCGGATCTGCGATCTCTCGGAGCCTGCCTTGCGCGAGAAACATTTGAATCACGCCATGAACGTGCTGGGCGGACTCGCGTCGGAATCCAATCTGGCCAACGCAGCCTTGGACGGTTTGATCGCCGGCTTTCGCGCCAAGGCCGTCCCGCCCACCATTCCGCTGGAGCCGATCTTCGCCAAGCTCACGGCCAATCCGGCCATTGCCGACAAGGCCCGTCGCCTGGCCACACTGCTGGGCGACACCTCGGCCAGCCGGGTTCTCATCGGGCGCGTCAACGACGCCGCGGCGCCCTTGGAAGAACGCCTCAAAGGAATCCAGGCGGCCCGGGAAACCAAGGATGAGGTCGCCCGCCTCGCGCTCCTGCAGTTGCTCAAGTCAGAAAAATCCAGCCAGCCCGTGCTCGCGGCCGGCGTCCAGGCGCTCTCCGTGTTCGGCGGTGACGAGATTGGTTACGCCATGACTGATGCCTGGAAAAATTTCAGCCTGCCCACCCGGCGCGCGGCGGCCGACGTGCTCGTCACGCGCAGCAAATGGAGCCGGGCTTTGATGGCGGCGATCGAGAACAAGGTGGCTGATCCGCAGGATGTCTCGGCCACCGCCCGGCGTGCCCTCGCGCGGAGCGCGGATGCCACCGTGGTGGATCATGCCAATCGAATTCTGGGCAAGTATCGCGCCACGGGTGAAGACAAGCTCAAGCTCATCGCCGAGAAGCGCCGGGTTGTCCTCGCCGCGGAAGGCGATGCGGTCAACGGCCATGAGGTGGCCAAACGCGCGTGCTTTGTCTGTCACAAGCTCCATGGCGAAGGAGCGGACGTGGGGCCCGACCTGAGTGGGGTTGGTCGCAGTTCGTTGGATGCGTTGCTGCATAACATCATCGATCCAAACGAGGTCGTGGGGAATGGCTACGGCACCACCGAGGTGGAATTGAAGGATGGCCGGAGTGTGACCGGGCGAATCGTGGAAGATGCGCCCACCCGGCTGCGCCTGATCGCCTCCGGCCCGACGGAACACATCCTGGCCCGCAGCGAGATCGCTGAGGCCAACGGCAAGCCCGCCATCCGCACCTCGGAGTTGTCGCTCATGCCGGAAGGATTGGAACAGATGGCGGACAAGGATCTGCGCGACCTCGTCTGGTATTTGCTCAATCCGCCGGGCGACAAGCGGCCGTGGAGTCCGGCTTTGCGCCGCGAGCTGTTAGGCGATGAAAATGCCGGACAGAAAAAGAGCGCCTCCGCCCAGCCGCCGGTCGATTTGGAATCCGTCGCCCTCTGGAATCCGGAATGGAAGGTGAACTGCCCGTCGTTCGAGGGCGCGCCGGCAAAGCTGACCGAGTTTCACGGGCGTCGCAACGTGCTGATGACCCATCCGGTGAACGAACGGACCCCGGCTGGATTGGAGCGGATGCTGGATGTGCCTGTGGCCGGGGGCGTGTTGCGGTTTGCCGCCGCGGCTCACGATCGGGGCGACTGGGAGCTCCGGGTCCTGGTCAACGGGCGCTTGCTGCTAAAGCAGCTGATCAACCGCGAAGGGCCGCGGTGGAAAGAGATTTCGGTGGATTTAAAAACGTTTGCAGGTCAGTCGGTGGCCTTGCGCCTGGAGAATGCCGCCAACGATTGGAATTTTGAGTTTGGCTACTGGGCAGGGCTGGAGTTGACCGCCGGCCGGACAGCCGCCCGTTAGCTCGTCCGGTGCGGGCGATCGCAACGGAGTCCAAAGTTCAGCCGGAGTCCTGCCGATATTAAGGCCAGGCAGGACTACTCAAGGCCGCGAATACGGTTGTCCCCGGGCTTGCGTAGAATCCAGCCACCGGCAACCATTGAATGCATGAAACGAACTGGAAACACGCTTCCTCTGTTGGGTGCATTCGCTTGCGCCTCGATGTTCGCCGCCGGCTGTGCGCAGGTCGGCAGCAACTCCGCCCAGCACGAGTCCAATACCAACATCGTCAAACTCACCGCGGCCAACTTTCAGCAACAGGTGCTGGCGTCGAGCCAGCCTGTCTTGGTCGATTTCTGGGCACCGTGGTGCGGGCCGTGTCGCATGCTCGCTCCGACCATTTCCGAATTGGCGGACGAATACAAAGGCCGCGTCGTGGTGGGGAAGGTTAATGTCGACGACGAGTCCAGCTTGTCCCAGAAATATGGGATCGAAGGCATCCCGGCCGTGTTCATTTTCAAGGACGGCAAGCCGGTGCAGAACCTGGTTGGGCTTCGCGAGAAGAAGGAATATCAGGCGGTGCTGAATCCGCTGGTCGGCCCCGCTCCTGCCGCCGGGCGGTGACAGAAGGCCTTCGCAAGACGATCAATCAAACGGCTGCCGGCCAACTGAATCGTTCCGGCTTAGCGCCCCAGCCAGGCGCGCAGGCTGCGGTTCACGAGGTCCGCCGCGTCTTGCTGCACCCAATGGTCCGCCTCGGGTGCGGTGACCAGGGTGTAATCTTGCTCCACGTGCCGCCAGTTGCCGTTGAGCGCCGCATCGCCGAGGGCTTTGTCCTTCAGACCGTGAAACACCAGCACCGGGCACTTCACTTTGACCACGGGTGAAGTGTCCTCGACATACGGTTCGCGGGGGTAGTTGCGCTTGTAATAGTTCAGCATGGCCTGGAAATCCGATCGCCGAAACGCCTCCACATAACGCGCCCGGGCTGCCGGATCCTTGATCCAAAATGTGAGCCCTTCGGCCGTCAGGTTCGTGTGCGCGCCCTCCTGCTGAAATCGCCGGGCATATGCGCTGTTCTTTTGCTGCTCCGGATTGTGGGCCAGTTCTCGGCTCAGACCGCGTGGGTGCGGCAGATTCAAGACCACCAGCTTCTCCGTCATCTCCGGCCGGGTCATCGCAAAGGTCCACGCCACGATCCCACCCCAGTCGTGTCCCACGATGATCGCCTTGTCGCGTCCGCGCGCGCGAATCACGGCCGCCACGTCGGACACGAGCAGCTTGAGATCGTAGTTCTCCACGCCCTTGGGGCGATCGCTCAGGTTGTAGCCCCGCTGATCGAGCGCGACGGTTTCATAGTCCTTGGCCAGGGCCGCCATCTGCGAACGCCAGGTTAGCCAGCAATCTGGAAACCCGTGAATCATCACCACCAGCGGCCCTTCGCCGAGACGGGCGTAGTGAAGGCGCACTCCGTCGTTGGTGGCATACCCGTGCGTGACCTTCTGTTCGATCTCCAGGAGTTGGTCGGCGCCGCGGGCCGGGAAGCGCCCGAAGCCCAGCAGCGCGATGACCATGGCCAGGAAAGGGACTGCTCGAATGGGGGCAAATTCGACGGCCGGGCGGCCGGGTTCAAAATGAATCATGCGGCGAGACTTTCAGTCCTACTCCTCCGCGTCAACCGCGCCTTGGTTAAGGCAAGTCGATCCAGCGTTTGCCAGCGGACGGAAAACCAGCCACATTGCCGGCGTCAGCCCGCAACCGTCCCAGTTATTTGACGGTCCGGCCGACACGAAACCTGGCGTATGACGAATCGCGAGTCGGAAATATCGTAGATCGAAAATCGCAAACCGCAAAATACCTCCAATCCCCATCATCCTATGCCGCAGGCCATCATGGATCCCGAGCAGGTGCGACGGTTCGCCGAGGAACTGAAGCGCTTCAACACCGATCTCCAGAATCGCATGTCGGCCTTGCAGGCGCGTTTCGCCGCCTTGGGCGACACCTGGCAGGACCAGGAGCATTCCAAGTTTTCCGAGGAGTTTCGCGACACGCTCAAGGCGCTCAAACGCTTCGCCGAGGTCTCCAACCAGCACACGCCGTATCTTCTGCGCAAAGCCCAGCGGATTGAGGAGTACTTGAACCAGCGCTAACTGCCATGGCCGAGAAAGCGCACGTGACGTCGGTGGAGGCGATCGACGAGTTTCGCGCCAGCTTGATCGTTTATGTAAGCAAGGCGCGGCCGGCGCTGGAGGAGGTGACCTCGGAGGTGTTGCGGATGCGCCTCTGGCTGGAAAACGACCAGCGATCCGTCCTGGAAGGATTGGTCCGCCGTCGCCGCAAGGAACTCGAGCAGGCTCAAGCCACCCTGGCCAGCGCCCGCATGGCGGTGATCCGCCACGAAACGTCGGCTGAACAATTGGCGGTGACCCGGGCCAAGCGTCAGGTCGAGGAGGCGGAATACAAACTGAAACGTCTCAAGTATTGGGATCGGGAATTTGCCACCGTGGTTGAACCCCTGGCCAAGCAGCTCGAAAAACTTCATACGGTCCTGTCGAGCGACCTCGGCAAGGCCAGCGCTCACCTTGCTCGGGTGGTCGCGCAATTGGGGGCCTACGCCGACGTTCTGCCGTCGGGCCCGTCGGGGTCAGTCCCGTCTCCAACGACATCCGCAGCCGCCGAAGCGCCAGCCTCCATGCCCGCCACACCTGACACCTGACACATGGCACCTGACACCTGACACCTGGCACATGGCACATGGCATATGGCACATGGCATATGGCACATGGCACCTAACATCTGACACCGAATGAGTGACGAATGAGTGCTTCTGGACAACGAATTGGGGCGCTGACGAAGGATTTGATGAATCGTTGGCGGCAGACGAAGGAGTCGTGGCGTGACGACAAGGCGGATGAATTTGAGCGGGATTTTTTGATCGAATTGCAGACGAGCGTCGACAAATCCCTGCACGTCATGGAACAACTGGACAAGCTGTTGGCGAAAATCAGGCATGAGTGTGAGTGACGCGATGGGTGTAACCGAGACGCTGGAACTGGTGGACCGGCTGCGGACGACTGTGCGCGACTTGACGCGGCGCGAGGATGCCCTGCTGCGGGAACACGCGATCAAAGCCGGCGCGCTGCAGCGCCAGCGCGAACAGGAGACTGAGACGCTGCGGGCGCGCCTACCCGCGGAATTGGCCGCCCTCGAACAGGAATTCATTGCTCGGCGCCAGCGGGTCGATCGGCGTCACGACGAACGCAAGGCGCGCATCGGGGCGTTTCACAAGACGCTGAACAAGCGTGCAGCCCAGTGGATTGAAGACAAGGAAGGGCGGCGCAAGCACAAGCTGCAGACGGAAACACTGCAGAATCAACGCGGTCGCGAGGCCGGCCTGGCCGCGAACGAAAAGGCGTTTAAGGAGTTTCAGGCAGCGCTCGATGGGGAACAGCAGGCACTCGCCGCCACCACTGACGGCGCTCAGTCCGCATTCAAAGGTTTCGCCCGCTTTGGCCGGCAGTTAGCCGAAGCGACTCCGGACACGGCGCCCGATCAAAACCGCGACGAGCATCAGCTGTTCACCGATTTGCGGGCTGCGCTGGATCAGGTCGAGACGGACGTGCGGTCGTATCGGAAGCTGCTTTTGCCGGCGCTCGTTCGTCTTTGGCCACTCTGGATCGTGCTGGCCTTGGTGCCGATCGGGTTGGTGCCGGTCCTTAAAGCTTCCCAACCGTCTTTTACGTTCCCTGTTGCCGGGGGGATTGCCGGCGGCTTAATCGTTCTCCTGTTCGTCGTCCATTTCCTGGCCGGTCGACAAGGGGCGCCGTTGGCTGGCCGCATCGCGCGAACGCTCGCCCGCGCCCGCCAACTCCATGCGCTGTGCGTGATGAAATGCACCGAACGCCACGATCGCGAGCAGCAGCGGATCGAGGGTGAGTTTCAAGCGACGGGCCAACGAATCTCCGCCGACTGGCAGACGATGCTGGACGAGGCGGAGCATGATCGGGCAACGCTGCCGGCGGCCATGGAAGCCAAGGCGCAACGGGCGGCCGCCACCAACGATCGGTTGCATCGCGCGCAGTTGCAGGCGCTTGATGCCGGGCATGCCGATGACCGAAGCCGGTTGCGGCAGGTGAGCGAAGGGCAAACCCGCGAGCTGACGGCCTTCCTGGCCGAACGGGAGGGCAAACTTAAAGCCGACTTCGACGCGCGCTGGCAGCCGCTCGTGACGGAATGGAAGAACGCCCTCGGGCCGCTCTACCAGCAGATTGAAACACTCAATGCTGCGGCGGCCCGCCTCTCGCCGCCCTGGACTCGGTCTTTTGTGGAGGCGTGGAAAGCCCCGTCTGAGTTTGCGCATGCCGCCGGCTTTGCCCGGCTGGAGATCGATTTGGCGACGTTGGCGGAGGGTTTGCCCAAGGATGCGCGGCTGGCGTTGCCCGGGCCGGCAAAGTTCCCGCTGCCGCTCACGCTTGTTTATCCGGCGCAGGGGTCACTCCTGCTGGAGACCAACAACTCAGGCCGCGAAGATGCACTCGCGACTTTGAACAACATCGTGCTTCGCCTCCTCGCCGGGGCGCCGCCCGGACGCCTGAGCTTCACCGTCATCGATCCAGTGGGACTGGGCCAGAGTTTCTCCGGCGTCATGCACATGGCCGACTACGCCGAGCATGTGATCAACAGCCGGATTTGGACGCAGACGCAGCAGATCGAACAGCAGTTGGCTGACCTCAACGAGCACATGGAAAAGGTCATCCAGATGTATCTGCGCAGCGACTACGCGACCATCGCTGACTACAATCGCCAGGCGGGCACGATTGCTGAGAAGTATCATTTTGTTGTGGTGGCGGATTTTCCGAATGCCTTCAGCGAGACGGCCGCCAAGCGGTTGTTGAGCATCGCCACCAGCGGCGCTCGCTGCGGCGTTTACACGCTGATCCATTGGGATCGACGTCAACCCTTGCCCCAGGATTTCGCCCCCGAGGATTTGCGGCAGGGAAGTGTCAGCCTAACCAAGGGACGCGAGTTCCACTTCACGGACAATCTCATCCCCGGCGCCAGCGTGGTGCTGGATCCGCCCCCGGCCGCCGACCTGGCCACCGACTTCATTCACAAGGTCGGCGTCAGCAGCCGGGACTCGAACCGGGTGGAGGTTCCGTTCGAGCAGGTGGCGCCGGGCGAGGGCGAGCTGTGGTCGCTCGAGACGACCCAGGAACTCCGCGTGGCGGTCGGCCGGACCGGCGCGACCAAGCTGCAGTACCTGGCGCTGGGCAAAGGGACCCGACAACACGGTCTGGTGGCCGGCAAGACCGGTTCCGGCAAGTCCACTTTGTTCCATGTCGTCGTCACCAACCTCGCCCTGTGGTGCAGTCCTGAGCAGGTGGAGTTTTACCTGATCGATTTCAAGAAGGGCGTCGAGTTCAAGTGCTACGCCTCCCATCGACTGCCCCATGCCCGCGTGGTGGCGATCGAAAGCGATCGCGAGTTCGGCCTGAGCGTGCTGCAGAAACTCGACGATGAGCTGAAACGTCGCGGCGATCTCTTCCGCAAGCTGGGCGTGCAGGACGTGGCCGGCTACAAGAAAGCCGGCGGGAACGAGCCGATGCCGCGCACGTTGCTGTTGATCGATGAGTTTCAGGAGTTCTTCGTGGAAGACGACAAGATCGCCCAAACTGCGTCGCTGTTGCTCGACCGTATCGTGCGCCAGGGGCGCGCGTTTGGCATTCATGCGCTGCTGGGGTCACAAACGCTGGGCGGTGCTTACACGATGGCGCGCACGACTCTGGGTCAGATGGTGGTGCGCATTGCCCTGCAGTGCAACGAGGCGGATGCCTACCTGATCATGGACGACAGCAACCCGGCGCCACGTCTGCTGTCGCGTCCGGGCGAAGGTATCTACAACGACGCGGCTGGCGCCGTGGAAGGCAACAGCCCGTTTCAAGTGGTCTGGTTGGCCGACGAAACCCGCGACGCCGCCCTCGATCGCGTGCGGGGCCTGGCCGGTCGGAGCGGAAAGTTCTATCCCGGCCCCATCGTGTTCGAAGGCAATGCGCCGTCCGAGATTCGTGAGAACGCGCTGCTGTCAACCCTGCTGGCGGCGCCGTCCACCAAGGCCACGCTGACGCCGCGCATCTGGCTGGGCGCGCCCAACTCGATCAAGGGCCCAACGGAGGCCGTTTTTCAGCGTCAGAGCGGCAACAATCTGCTCATCGTCGGGCAGCGGGACGAGGCGACGCTGTCGATGTTCGCACTCGCCTTGTTCGCGCTGGCGGCTCAATTCCCAGCGGGGACGGCGCGATTCATCGTGTGTGACGGCAGCGCGCCGGGCACGCCGCCGCGGGACTATCTCGATCGGGTGCTGCAGCTCATTCCTCACGGGCTGACGATGGCGAAGCCGGGCGATTTGCCCGGGGTGATGAAGGAGCTGGCCGACGAGATGGCGCGGCGCTCCGAAGATCCAACGGGGGCGGAAGGCCCGCCGATTTTCATTTTCATCCATGGCATCCAGCGTTTCACCAAGTTGCGCTGGGAGGAGGACTTTGGTTTCAGCAGTCCGGATCCGGATGCACCGCCGAACCCGGCCTTGCTGCTCAACTCCATCCTGACCGAGGGGACGAGGCTCGGCTTTCACGTGATGGCCAGCTGCGACACATTCAACAATCTGAACCGATTCCTGAGTCGCAAGGCGCTGAGTGAATTTGAGCTGCGGGTGTTGTTCCAGATGAGTGCCAACGACAGCGCCAGTCTGATCGACAGTCCGAAGGCCAGTGGACTGGGGTTGCATCGGGCCCTGTTCTTCAACGCCCAGGAAGGACAACTCGAAACCTTCCGGCCCTACGCGCTGCCCGGGCCCGAGTGGATTGAGGAGGCGGGACGGTTGTTGGGTCGAGCTCGCGGATTGGCGGGCTAGCAGCCCTGTGCCAGCCTGACTTTTCATTGACGCCTGTGGGCCTCCTGGTCGCGTCGCCACACCGCAACGTCGTTCTACAATCGCGCCACCAGCAGTTCCCGCTGGAAGATTAGCTCCTTCGGCATGCTGTCGTGCAGTTTGAACATGAGCTCATTCTCCTCCAGGATTTCCTTTTTCCATTCGTCGACGGAGATTGATTGAGCCTCGTCGAGATGAGCAGGGGTGAACTCCGGGAGGCCGCCGAGATCGAAGTCCTGCGCGCGTGGCACCCAGCCGAGCGGCGTTTCCTCCGCGCCCGCCCGCCCGTTGCAACGATCGATGATCCACTTCAACACGCGCATGTTTTCACCGAAACCGGGCCAAAGGAAATTGCCGGTGGCATCGCGGCGAAACCAGTTCACGCAAAAGATGCGCGGGATGTGGCGCAGGTAACGGCGCATCCGGATCCAGTGGCGGAAGTAGTCGCCCAGGTTGTAGCCGCAGAACGGGAGCATGGCCATGGGATCACGCCGCACCTGACCCTTGCCGCCCGAGGCGGCGGCCGTCATCTCCGAGCCCATCATTGCGCCGACATACACCCCGTGAATCCAGTTGAACGTCTGGAAGACCAGCGGGAGCGTGGTGGCCCGGCGTCCGCCGAAAATGATCGCGGAGATCGGCACGCCGCCGGGCGTTTCAGCCTCGGGCGCCAGCGAGGGATTGTTCCGCATCGGCGACGTGAACCGGCTGTTGGGATGCGCGCATTTTTCCGGTGATGCTGGTGTCCACGGATCGCCCTTCCAATCGAGGCAGGAGGCCGGCGGTGCGCCATCCTTGCCTTCCCACCAAACATCGCCGCCCGGGGTCAGCCCAACATTGGTAAAGATGGTGTCGCGCTGGATGATCTGCATCGCGGTCGGATTCGACTTCCAGTTCGTACCGGGCATGACGCCGAAGTAGCCGGCCTCCGGATTGATGGCGTAGAGACGCCCGTCGGCCCCGGGCTTCATCCAGGCGATGTCGTCCCCGACCGTCCAGACCTTCCAGCCTTGAAAGCGGGCGGGAGGAACCATCATGGCGAAGTTGGTCTTGCCGCACGCGCTGGGAAAGGCGGCGGCCACCCACATTTTTTCGCCCTGAGGCGATTCCACTCCGAGAATCAGCATGTGTTCGGCGAGCCAGCCCTCGCGGCGACCAAGATACGAGGCGAGACGCAGGGCGAAGCATTTTTTCCCCAGCAGTGCATTGCCTCCGTAGCCAGACCCAACCGAGATGATGGTGTTGTCGTAGGGAAAGTGGGCGATGAATCTTCGATCCGGATCGAGATTCAGCAGGCAATGCAGGCCCCGGTTGAAATCCCGACGGTGGCCGAGGATATCGAGCGCCTGCTGCCCCATGCGGGTCATGATGCGCATGTTCAGCACGACATAGAGAGAATCGGTGAGCTCGACGCCGACCTTGGCCAGCGGCGAACCCGGCGGGCCCATCAGGTAAGGGATCACATACATCGTCCGACCCCGCATCGACGCCCGGGCCAGGTCGTGCATCTTTTGATACATCTCCTCCGGGTCGCACCAATTGTTGGTGGGACCGGCCTCCTCCCGGGTGGGGGTGCAGATGAACGTGAGGTGTTCCGAGCGCGCGACGTCGTTGGGGTTCGACCGATGATAATAACACCCCGGCCATTTTTTCTGATCGAGCTGGATGAGAACGCCACTGCGGACTGCCTCTGCCGTCAGGGCCGCCTTTTCCGCCTCGCTGCCGTCACACCAGAAGACTCGATCCGGCTCGCACAATGCCCGCATCTCTTCGACCCAGGCTTTCAGCTCCACGTTCGTTGCGCTGCTTTGACTCGCGTTCGTCATGCCCTATGTAGGCAAGCCGATGCCGGTTTGGCAAATGGCCGGTGAAGAAATTGGCGTTCCGAGTGGCGCCCACGCGCGGAGGTCCGGCAAACGGCAGACCGGCAAACGTTACCCGGCGGGGATCTTTTGGCATTCATGCTGTTCGTTAGGGTTGAGCATGAAAATTCCGATGATGCGGCGGCGATCCCCGCCGGGAGATTCAGAGCATTCCCGGGACCTTGGTCACCAGGTTTTCCAGTTCCTGGAACGGGCCCAGGGGGCGGAGCTTCTTTTCATAGCGCTCAATATTGGGCTGCCCGGAACGGATTTTGTAGGCGACACGATCGTCCTTCATGATGATCAGTGCCTTGAAACTCCAGCCGGTCACGCGCGTGTTCTTTTTGAAGCCGAACATGTCGAGGGCAAGGTTGCCGTAGCGTTTGCTGCGCGAGATGTCCAGCTCGAGCTCATAGGCGTGGCAGGTGTCTTTCGCCTCGATGCAGGCGCGTACGTCGGGTTGAAGATCCTTCAGCGTAATCGATTGGTTCGGAATGAATCGTTCAATGAGGTCGAGGTAGGTGAGCACCTTGACGTTTGGGGTGGAGACCGGGTCGAACCCGAGTGACTTGAGGTCCTCGAGAGAAGTTTGGTGCGGCGTGATCTTGTCGAACGCCGCCTGCGCCTCCTCGTAGTTTTGCCATGGAGTTCGCGAAGTCTTGGACTCCGTAGGGAATAGCGAACGACATCCCGTGGTGGAGAGAACCAAGGCCAAAAACAACCAGCACATGGTGAAGGATTTCATAATCCATCCGGTGTTTTCCCGTCCTCAGGATATTAAAGAGCCACTTGAACCAACGGCTCAATCATAGCACATGAAGTGCAGCATAGCTAATGAGGTGAATGTGGAGCGCTAATAAAAATGGAGAAGCTTGGCCTGGAGTCGTTTGCTCCGCGCGTGCGGGCGCCGCTTTGCCGCGCGACGACGCCGTTCCGTGCGGCGGCAACTTCCAGCAGGTGCGCGGTCGGCGGGCCACGGGGCCATGGGGCACGAGGTGGAACCTCTAGCGCGGCGTCGGGAGCGCGTTTGGGGGAATTGCCCATTGCCCGCCAATCATGCTCGCGGCCACCGGGCCGCGATGCTGCACCACGGCCTCGTAGGCGTCGGTGACGGATCCGGAGAAGGGGACGGCGATGGCGTCGGCCAGGGCACCCGGGCAAAGATGTCCCAGGTCGTTTGATCGACCCAGCGCGCGTGCACCGTGGAGCGTAGCCATGCGAAGAATGATTTCCGGATCAAGCCCGGGCGACGTCGCCTGCAGGGCGCGCATTTCGGCGAACAGATCGAGCTCGATCGGCTCGGGTCCGTCCTTGCGGACGCTGGCGAGGCTGTCGGTTCCGAGGCAGAGGTTGACACCGGCCGATTCGAGTTCCTCCCTTGGAAATTTCAGGTGCCGGAAATAGTCGTGGCTGCGCGGGCAATGCACGACACTGACGCGATTCCGTCCGAGCAGGCCGGCATCCATCCGCCACAGGTGATTGACGTGAACCGCGATGAGGTTTTCGTCGAGGTAACCGATTCTTTCCAGATGCTGGATGGGGGAGCCAAGCCCGCAATCTGACATGTCACGTTGGCCCTTGAGCCAGTCGAACATCGGGCCGTGCCGGTACATGAACATCTCGAACTCGGCCTCGCTTTCCGAGACGTGGGTCATCAAGCGCCAGCCGTGCCGACGCGCGGCGTCGGCTGCATCATTGAGCAGTTCAGCCGTGGTGGAATACGGCGCATGTGGCGAAAGGCCAACCCGGCTGCGACTGGATTTGGCCAGCGTGTCCAGTTGACGGGCCGCCTCGTCGACCATGGTGCGATTGCCTGCACCGGGTTTGAGATGAATCAGTTCCCGAAACGAGATTACGCGGAGCGGAGTAGCCTGCCAGGCGGCTGGAAGCAGCTCCGGCATGGCTTCAACATCGGCCACGGTGGTCGTGCCCGTGCGCAGCAACATGGCCGCGCCCTGCTGCCAGGAGGCGGCGAACTCGGCGGTGGTCCACGAGGACTTCAACGCGACCAGGGCCTTGATCCAGTCGGTGAACGACCGCGGCGGCGGCAGGTGATCCGCCATGCCGGTGTAATCGAGATGACAGTGCGAATTGATCAGTCCAGGGAGCAGAAGGTGTTCGCCCAGATCGATGAACGCGCTGGAGGCCGCCGTCGCTGGCCGGTCCGACCAGCGGCCGCACCAAGTGACGCGCTCGTCGTCAACCAACAAGGCTCCGTTCTCGATGGCCGGGGCGTCGACGGGCAGCACTACGCGCGCTCGCAGACAAAGGCTCATGTCAGGTCGTTCCCTGGAGAAGCGAAACGGCGAACAGGCCCGGGCCCGTTCGCCGCCTCAAAATTCCGTGGAGATGGCCTAAAGCTCGGCGTCCTGCCGGCGTCGCTTGCTGGCGGCGGCCTCGGTGTGCTTCTTCGCCTTGGCCTTGCTGTGGCGCTTGCGAATTTGCTGTTCGATTTTCTTAGTGACCTTGTCGATGGCCGCATACAGGTCCCCATCGTAGTCTTCGGCGTAAAGGTCCGGGCCGCGAACGCCCAATCGAATGGAGCACTTGAACTGCCGCTCTGGCGCCTTGGTGTTGTCATGTTCCAAGGTAACCCGGGCGTCCACTGCCCAGCGGTCGTAATGCTCGAGCTTGTCGATTCGAACCAGCACATGATCCTCGATCGCCTTGGTCAAGGTTACGTTGTGCGTACTCAAAATGAATTTCATGCGCGAAGAATGGCGGGTCGCGTTGGGGAAATCCAGCCAAACAAATTTGGCCGACAAATTTGGCCCAATCGCGCGTCGGTTTTCCGAAGGAACCGGCACCAGTGCCGCCTACGCGTTCCCCGGATGCTCTCGGAAACCGAGCAGCCGTGCTGGTGTCTCAAACAGGATCGAGCGCGCGATGCCGGCGGCGTCGGCCATCGAATACTGTCCTTGCGACACCTTGTCCGCGAGCGCGCGCGCGAGCTGACGACGCAAGAGGACAGCCTTGGCGTAGGTCCATTCCACGCAGTACGCATCGCTGAAGAACGCCACGTGCTTGTTGACTGGCAGCATGTCCAGGCGTTCGGCGATAACTTGACGGATCGTGTCCGGAAAAAAATTGTGCCACCAGCAGCCAGCCAGACTGAAGTTGGGCAATTCTCGGACCAGGGTGCAGAGAGATTGGTTCGCGTGTCGGCTCGAGAGGAAACACTGGAAATGCAGTCCTGGATGGCGGGACATCATGGCGCCGAGCTCGCCGATCGTGCGTTGGTTGAGCCGGCTGCCGGTTTCGTAGGGCAGGGGCTCGGCGCCCAGGCTGAATTGGAAAACCAGTTCCCTTCCACGCCGCTCAAGCTCGGTCAAAAACAGCTCATGCACGTACGAGGCATAGACGTCGCGCTCGGTCGGGCCGGCTGTCGCCCGGCAGCGCAACGCCCGCTCCATCTCGGCCTCGTTCACGGTCCGGAACTCGATGTCCGTGGAAAGGTGCGTCGCGGTCGAAAGGATCCGGCCGTAGGGAATGGCGCCAACATAGTGGCGAACGGCCTCGTGGACGTCGGCCAGGTTGGTGATGGTCCGGTCAGTCGCCGGGCGTTGGCCGGCGCCGATGGGCGCCGGGCTTTCCGGGGTCCGTCCCCAACAACGCTCGAGTTCGTAGAGGGCCGTGTCGAACTCGCCCCACTGACAGCGGGTGAAGAAGCCCCATTCCAACGCGTATTGCAGGCGTTCGTCATCCTCGCCAGGGCCACGGCGTGCGAGCTCGGTGCCGGAACGACGGATGTGCAAGCGATCGAGCACGTGGTGGTGCCACGTCCGATCGTCGGCCCGCTCGCGGACGAGGGAATCGAGGCGTTGCCAATTGTCGACCGTGATCGGCTCGCGCCATTGGTAGAGTTCTTCGAGGATAAGGCGAACGCCCCAGAAGGAACTGGTGTTCCGAATGTGCGGGAGGAACGGCAGGGCCGATTTCAATCGGGCTTGGGCTTCACGCCGATCGGGCCAGCCTGGGTATTGCGTCAGCCGGCCGCCGTCCGGGCAACCGGCCGCATACAGATCACTGACCACCATGTGATACAGCAATACGTCGTGCAGGCCACGGGCACCGAGGCGTCCGCCGACCAGATGAGTGTGAATGTCGAAGCACGGCAGTTCGGAGAGTGCATGTTCCAGCTCGGCGGTCAGGTTTTGCAGGTGCATTGGAGTTGGCTGCGATGATGAGGCTGTCGATCCGTTGAATCGAATTCGGTCAGCGACGAGTGAATATGGAGACCAGAATTTGAGCTGCAGCGCTGGCGACATCGATCAGGAGTTCCGGGGAGCCCCCTCCCACCGCGCTGTCGTAGTGCGTCGGCTCGGATTGATTCCGCGCGGCCTGGGTGCGGATGCGTTCCTGGACCAGGTCCGCCTTTTCGCGCGCGCGAGCCTGGTCCAGGCCTCCTGCGTGGATGAAACGGACGATTCGGTGCAGTTCCTCGAAGTCGAACCAGGTCCCGTGCGAGCGGCAGACGTCCAGGACGACCCCGGAGCCTCGGGCAAAGTTAACCCGGTGCATGAGCTGACGGCACTCGGGACACGGCACGTAGCGAACTGGTTCCAGGCCAGCCGAAGGCAGGGTTTGCGCCGGCCCGAGGGCGGAGGCGTAACTCTCGGCTCTTCGGCAGATCTGGTCGAAGGTCACCGTATCGAGCCAGATCCCGAAACACTTACCGCATTCGTGCAGGCGTACTTCGGCAAGCCGACCTGCCAGCATCGGTTCCTGGCAGCCGGGACAGAGGCGATCCGACGCGGTCGCAGTCCATTGCGCGGCCGGACTCCCGCACGACGCGCAGTAGCGCGCATCTTGGAACATCAGGTTGAAACACGCCGGGCAGGCGATGGTCGCCAACCGGGCGCCGCAGTGCGCGCAGACAGGGGATTTGCCCGCCACGGCGGCGCCGCACGCATGGCAGTTCATGGTCATGGCATTCACGACCCGTGGAGTGTGTCGGTCCGGCTCGCCATCGGCGATTCCAAACTCGCAGGCTCGTTCCATCCTACGTTTGGGCTCGCTCCAATCACCCATCACCAGTCCGTCGGCCGATAGTCTTTCAGGAACCTGCCCCACATGTGCTGCCCGGTGTTGATGCCGTCCATGATGGGATCAACGATGCGCGACGCTCCGTCGACGATGTCGAGCGGGGGATGGAACCGGTGTTCGTCCTGTTTCCGCGCGGCGATGTGCACTGGATCCTCATCGGTCACCCAGCCGGTGTCGACCGCGTTCATGTGGATCCCGTCGACCTGATAGTCAGCGGCCGACGTGCGGGTCATCATGTTCAACGCGGCCTTCGCCATGTTGGTGTGCGGATGGCGCGTTGTTTTGAACTTGCGATAGAACTGCCCTTCCACCGCGGAGACGTTGACAATGTGCTTGTCGCGTTCCGGCGTCCGGAGCATGAGCGGCTTGAGTCGGGCATTGAGGATGAATGGGGCGACGGCGTTGACGAGCTGCACCTCGAGCAGCTCCACCGTGGGAACCTCGTCGAGTAACAGGCGCCACGAATTGCGATCGCGCAGATCGACCTGCTGCAAATCCTGATCGAGGCGGCCTTCGGGGAACAGATCTTTCTGGGCGGCCAGTTCGTCCGGCAACAACGGTATCTGCGACAACTCGGCCGCGTGCGTCATGCCGACCACGGTCGACATTTTGCGTTGGGCCAGCGCGGCGTCGCCTTCCGGGAGCAGGTGATAGCCGCGCAGACCTTCGTAGCCGCCGACCAGCCGGCGCGCGGGTTCGGGCAGATCCTTCAGCGCCGCGGTTTCCTGCGCCATCATGTGCTCGTAGAAATCTGGCGGACGACGAACGGTCTGACAGGCGTTGTTGATGATAAAATCCAGCCGCTGACGGGTGTTCAGCATGTGCCGGCAAAATGCCTCGACGCTCGGCGTGTGGCGGAGGTCCAGCCCGAAGATTTCCAGGCGATGCTCCCATTCCTTGAAGTCGGGCTCGGCGGCGTAGCGTTGCGCGGAGTCACGCGGGAATCGCGTGGTGACGATGAGGTGCGCTCCGGCCCGCAGCAGCTTGATGCCCGCCTGATATCCAATCTTGACCCGTCCGCCGGTCAGCAGGGCAACGCGTCCGCGCAGGTCTGCCAGTTCCGTACGCTTGCGGTAGTTCAGTTCCGCGCAGCTGGGGCAGAGCTGGTCGTAGAAATGGTGAATGACGGAATAGTCCTGCTTGCAGATGTAGCAGTTCTGCGGTTCCACGACTTCGTGAAAGTCGGGGTTGTCTTTCACGTCTTGCTGCGTAAATCCTACCGGGGGAAAGACGTTGGGGGTGGTGAAAACCTTCTGCCGGCGCAGCTGCCGAATGCCCGTCTCGTTCAGCTTCGACTGATCCTGCTGTTGCTTGTCCGCCTTGCGCTGCCGGATGCGGGCCTTGACCAGTCGCCGGCGCTCACGGACATCGGGACAGTAGATGTCGCCCGCCGCCGTAAGCAGGCGGGTGCGGTCTTCGAGCGAAAGCCCGGCCAGCAGGGCACGATTGGCGGCGACCTGTTCGAGCAATTCGGTTGCGGCCCGAACTTGCTCGGAGGAGGGAGGAGAGGTTTTGCCGCCCGGGCCGGGCTGGGCGGGCGTGGTGTTGTCTTCGATATCCGACGTCACAAGGGGCGGGACCGTAACAGGGGTTTTGGCAGAGATCGAGCGGCAAACCGAGGTCACCGAGTGGGGGAGCCGGAGGAAAAGGACAAACTAGGAGCGAACAACGATGAGGTACAAAAAAAGTGATTCGGGCAACAGACGCCAAGGAGGTGGGGGTTGGGGAACCCCGCTGAAGAAACGTTCTGCCACCCGAATCAAAATTCAAAACTACAATCTTCAAAGAACGGCTTCTGAGCTTTCGGCCTGTCGACTTAACCCAACGTCGACCACCCACCTCGCTAGTCCTTTTATCTTCTTGCCGCTAACCCAGAGTTGAAACGCCCGCGGCGAATCTTGTGCTCAAACAATTAGCGGTGCCACGGCAGGTTGTCACGAAAGATTTCAATTTTTTTTTAGTTTTTTTTCGGAGTTTCATGGATTGGTGGCACGACGATTCATCACTCCACCGGTTCGGGAGAACTCCGGGGCAGACGCTGGAAACTTTCCTCGATGAATGTCGTGTTTTGGACCTGGGTGAGCCGCGCGTAAAGGCCGCCTTTCTCGAGCAGAGACTCGTGCGTTCCGCGTTCGATGATTCGACCGTCCCGGAGCACCAGAATCTGGCTGGCCGCGCGGATGGTGCTGAGCCGGTGCGCGATCACGAAGCTCGTCCGATTGGCCATGAGACGCTCCAGCGCTTGCTGGATCAGGCGTTCCGTGGCGGTGTCCACGCTGGCGGTGGCTTCGTCGAGGATAAGGATGGGAGCGTCCTTGAGCAGCGCCCGGGCGATACTGATGCGTTGCTTTTCACCGACGCTCAATTTGACGCCGCGCTCGCCGACCCGGGCATCGTAGCCGTGCTCCAGGCGCGAGATGAACTCGTGGCAGTTGGCGGCTTGGGCTGCTGCGATAACCCGGCTTTCCGGTGCCTCAAGGCACCCATAGAGAATGTTCTCCCGGACGGTGCCGTTGAACAGGAAAGGCTCCTGACTGACCACGCTGATTGCGCTCCGGAGGCTCGGCAGGCTCAGGTGGCGAATGTCGTGTCCGTCGATGGTGATGCTTCCGCCGGTGGGTTCGTGAAAGGCGGGCAGAAGGTTGACCAGCGTGGATTTGCCGGCGCCGGTGGGGCCGACCAGCGCGATCATTTCGCCGGGCTGGGCATGGAGGGAAATCTCCGTGAGCACCGTGCGTTGTGAACTGTATCCGAAGTGAACGTTCCGGTAGATGACTTCTCCCCGGGGAGGCGCTGCAAACGAGCCGGTTCGAGCCGGGTTGTCGGTTTCAGCGGTGGCATCCATGATGTCAAACACCCGTTCTCCGGCGGCGCGCGCCGCCTGGAGCATTTGATTGAGGCTGTGGAGGCGGCCGATGGGTTCGTAGAACAGGGCCAGGAAAAACAGAAAACCGATCAGTTCGCCGAGTTTCATGGTGCCGGCCACGACCATCTGCCCGCCTACCCAAAGCACGAGGACAGTCCCCAAGGCGGCGCAAAAACTCATGGCCGGGTTGTAGGTCGCCCAGACGCGCATGACGCTAAGCGTGCCCTTTCGCAAATCGTCCGCCCGGTCCCGGAATCGTGCATCTTCATGCTCCGTCTGATTGTAGGCCTTGATCTGGCGGATCCCCTGGAGGTTGTCCATCAACAGGGCGTTCATGGCGCTGGCGGCTTCGCGTTGGGCTCGGTAACGGCGATGGGCGGTGAAAGTGTACCACAACGCACCCGCGCTCAGCAGGGGCAGGGGAATCAGTGCCACCAGCGCGAGAGTCACGTCGCGATACAACAGGCAGCCAAGGACGCCAAAGACCCCGAGCAACGCCACCACTCCCTGCTCGGTCCCGTCGATCAGGATTCGCTCGACTGAATTCACGTCCTCGATCACTCGGGTCATCAAATCGCCGGAGGACCGCTGGTCAAAGTAATTCACCGGCAAACGCTGCAGTCGCCCGAAGACCTCCCGGCGCATGTCGAACATCACGTCCTGTTCGAAGGCATTGTTCAGCCGGATTCGAAGGCTGTTGAACACGTCGCGCAGCAGGAACGCCCCCAGCAGCATCAACATGAATGGGGCGAGCAACTCGGTCTGACGCTCGATGATCACGCGGTCGATGATGAGCTGGGTCAGGCTGGGAAAAGCAAAGGTGCAGAGCGTCGAGAGAATGGCGCAGGCGATGGTGCCCAGCGCCATCCAGCGGTAGGGGCGCAGATACACGGACACCCGCCGCACAATCTCACCGGTGGATCGTCTGGTGGCGGCCAACGTAGGGTCGGCGGACGGGGTTCGGTGGTGATGCCGAGACATGGCGCATTCAACCAAAGGCGGGGGCGACAGGGCGACGGCAAACTTGCGATTGCCCAATTGGTCAAGTTGGGCTTACTTGAAGCCAATGTTCGGACCGGTCGACACGCGGATTCCGCAGGAGGTGGAAGAGCAGGTGAGGTGCATTCATCGGAGTCTGTATCCGGGGGCCGATTCGACGTTTGTGTCCCGCGCCTTCGACTGGGCGTCCCAATGTTTCAACGGACGCTATGCGGATTATCAGGCGATCGACGCACGGTATCATGATTTTGAGCACACCTTGCAGGGCACGCTTTGCCTGGCGCGCCTGCTGCATGGCTGGTGCGAGGCGGAGTGCGGGCCGGGCGAAAGCGACGATCCCCCAATTACACCAAGGCGGTTTGAACTCGCGCTGCTGGCCATACTCTTTCACGACAGCGGGTATCTGAAGAAGCGCTCTGACCCCGAAGGCACGGGCGCGAAATACACCTACATCCACGTCGCTCGAAGTGCGGACTTCGCCGCGGTGTTTCTGGCGGGCAAGGGTTATTCGACCGACGACATCAACACCGTGCGACATATGATTTCCTGCACGGGCGTGAATGCTGATCTAGCCGCGATTCCCTTCCGCGACGAAACCGAGCGGCGTCTGGGCTACGCGCTGGCCACCGCGGATTTGTTGGGCCAGATGGCGGCGCATGATTACGTCGACAAACTGCCGATCCTGTTTCAGGAATTTGCGGAAGCCGCAGCGCATCGTCCGGGGGAGGGCGGTCCGTTGCGCAGCTATCAGAACGTGGACCAGCTCATGCGGAACACGCGCTCGTTTTGGTCCGATTACGTGCGGCCCAAGATCGATCGGGATTTTGGCGCCATCTATCGGTATTTGAACTCCCCGTATCCGGAAGGTCCGAATCCCTATCTCGTGCGCATCGAGCAGAACCTGCACCGGCTCGACGAGAAGATTCGGCGGCAGTTTCTGCAGAATCCCTGATCAGCCAGTTTTCGGGCAGTTTTCCATTCCCGGCCCGGCTCGCCCCGGCTAACCTTCCGGCATGTCGCGTGAGTATGTGCTGAAGCCGTTTCAGTCGCCGGTCCCTTTGCGGATCGATTATGCCGGCGAGCTGAACCCGCAGCAGCATGCCGCGGTCACGGCCGCGCCCGGGCCATCGCTGGTCATCGCCGGAGCCGGCTCCGGCAAGACGCGAACCCTGACCTATCGCGTGGCGTTCCTGCTTGAACACGGTGTGTTGCCGGAACGGATTCTCCTGTTGACCTTCACCAACAAGGCTGCCCGGGAAATGATGCGGCGAGTCACCGATCTCCTCGGGAGCGAACTGCATGCCTTGTGGGGCGGCACGTTTCATTCGATCGGCGCTCGCGTTCTGCGCCGGCATGCTGAGGCGATTGGGTATCGCCCGGACTTCACGATCATGGATCGCGAGGACTCGACGGATTTGCTGAAAGCCTGTCTGGCGGACGCGAACATCGACGTCAAGGCGACCCGGTTTCCGAAGGCTGACGTGGTGGGGGATGTGCTTTCCAAGGCGGCCAACACCCGGCGGTCGGTGGCCGAGACGGTGGCGCAGGATTACGACTATTTTTCCGAGCTTGCGCCTCGAATCGAAGAGTTGGCGGTGCGTTACGCGGCGCGCAAACGGGCGGCCAACGTGGTTGACTTCGATGATTTGATCACGCTCTGGCTCGAGTTGATGCGGGCCCATCCCGACGTGGCTGAGGTTTACCAGCGGCGATTCCAATTCATTCTGGTGGACGAATACCAGGATACGAACCGCCTCCAGTCCGATTTGATCGATCTTCTGGCGGCGCGGCATCAGAACGTCATGGTCGTGGGCGACGATTCGCAAAGCATCTATTCGTGGCGCGGGGCGAATTTTCGCAACATCATGGAGTTTCCCAAGCGTTACCCGGCGGCGAAGACCTACAAGATCGAGACGAACTATCGGAGCACACCGGAGATTCTGGCGCTGGCGAACGCGGCCATCGCGCCCAACATCCATCAGTTCGCCAAGACCCTGATGCCCGCGCGCAAGCCGGGTTCGAAGCCGGCCCTGGTGGTGTGCGGCGATTCCGGACAGCAAGCGGCGTTCGTGGCGCAGCGTGCGCTCGAATTGCGGGAGGAAGGTGTCTCCTTGAACGAGATGGTCGTCCTTTATCGTTCCCACTTTCACGCGCTCGAACTCCAGCTGGAACTGGCCCGGCGCAACATCCCGTTCAGCATCACCAGCGGCATCCGCTTTTTTGAACAGGCCCACATCAAGGACGTGGCGGCCTATCTCAAGCTGATCGCCAATCCCACGGATGAACTGGCCTTCAAGCGGCTCGTCCAGATGTTGCCCGGCATCGGCGGCAAGGGCGCGGACAAGATTTGGAAAAAGTTCAACGCCGACTGGACGGCGCGAGCCGTGGACGCCTGGGATCCGGAAAACTCGACCGACCAAACGGCCCCGGTGCCGGCCTCGGCGCCCGGGTTGGCGGCCGCCCTGCAACGTTGCTCGGCCGCCGTGCCCAAGAAGTCCGCCACCGCTTGGGCAGAGTTTGCCATTACCATTTCCCAGCTCGAAGCAGACGAGATCAGAAACAACCCGTCCAAAACCATCGAGCTCGTCCTTGAGGCGGGGTACGAGGATTATCTGCAGGATAACTTCGCCAACTATCGTCAGCGCCTGGAGGAACTCGAACAGCTCGCGTCCTTCGCGCAGCAGTTCACGAGCGTGGAGGAATTCCTGACCCAGATGTCGCTGCTGGCGAATGTCGAAGCCGAAGATGCCCAAGCTGGCACCAAGGCCAAGGACGAGGAGAAAATCCGGCTCTCAACCATCCATCAGGCCAAGGGACTCGAGTTCGACGTGGTGTTTGTGATCATGCTCTGCGACGGGCTGTTTCCCTCGTCTCGTTCGGTCGAGTCCGTGGATGGGGAGGAGGAGGAGCGCCGCCTTTTTTATGTGGCGATCACGCGCGCGCGCAATGAGCTGTATCTGAGCTATCCGCTGATCCGGGTCAGCCCGGGATACGGGGGCGACGCCATGCAGCAGGCATCCCGGTTTCTCAAGGAGTTTCCGGCGGAGTTGGTGGACGAATGGGAGTTGAAGGGTGCGCACGCCTACTATTGAGTCGTCACCTCCGCGGACGTGGCGAAGCAATCACGGTTGGCGGACACGGTAAAATTTTTGCGGTTGGCGGATGACGTTGACTTCGAGATCCACGAAATCGAACGGCATGGTCGCAACGTTGGTGGTCACGATGGGGTGCCATGCGCCCTCCGCATACCCGCTTCGGCGCCAGCCCGGCCAGCTGTTCACCGGAAGGGGACGCAGTCGAGGCTCGGCTGCGCGGCTCCGGGGTTGAGCAGCGACGAGGCAAAAGGCGAGAAACAACAGGACTCGAGGGGGCACGGGAGCGGGTGATTTCATGGCGTGAACCCCGGTCTATTAGCAAAACCGAGTGTTCTTGAGAAGGCCTTTGTCTGACGGTCTGAGGGTCTGACGGTCTGGACGGCGACGGCGGAACGCAGGGAGCTCCCTGTGCGCACGGGGGGCTTATCGGGACCGGCTGAACCACTGGGCCAGGAATGTCTCCACTCCTGCGATTGCGAGGCACACCAGCAGAAGTGGCAGCCAGAACTCGAGGCCCGTCCGCCCTTTTTCCACGAGGCCCTTAAGGGACAGTCCAGGGGTCCACGGGACGACGGTGGCGACGGACTTGAGAGTGGTCAGTTGGGCCGGGGAGAGTTCGTCGAGGCTGGATTCCCCCGGGTCGGCCTGAGTGGCGAACTTCAAGGCCAGAGGCGGCTCGGTGACCTTGGCATCGTAGAGGCCGGCAAGGTCCGTCTGGCCGGATTGCGCCATCGGCCAGCCGTTGACCATTTCGATGCGACGCACTTCGCGCACGGTGGTCTGGCGCGGCGGAAACACGTTGAGGTCCTTGTCGAGAAACTCCACCGGAACGCGTCGAGCGAACTTGTCGCCCACGCGAATGTTCAGCCCCTCGTCCTGACGCGACACCACGGCACCGAGGGCGCGATGCAGCAGAGGGACGAAGCCGAGACGCACTGGTAGATCGTTCCAGGCCGTGTCGGCGGTGCTGCTGAATTGCACGACGCGCCCGAGGCCCCAGGGCCGTTCCACAACCGCCGGCGTGCCGTCGGAAAATTTAAGAACGATCCGCGCGAGGCCCGCCTCCGCGCCGGCGGCTCCGGCGGGCGTGGTGGTCCGGTTGGTGGCGGCGATTTCTTCCGCCGCAGGCCTCAACTCCAGCGTTTTGAAAAAGCGCGCGGAACCCAGGCGCCCGCTCCCGGGGTCGTTCCAGATCGAAACGATGGGATGATCGTAATCCTTTTCCTGAAAGCTGAAGAACTTCTCGTCCTGGGCGGCGTCGCCGCGGGCCGGGCCAAACGCGGCCGGCAGGAGCCGGCTGCGGTTGAACAGGCGCTCGTTGTAGAAGGCCGTGTTCACTCGTTCGCCCGGGAAGATCATCAGGCCGCCGCCACGCCGGAGGTAGTCTTCGAATGATTTGATCACGGCATCGGAAAAGTCCGGGACGTTGGCGAGGACGACACAATCGAAGTCGTCGAAGCGCGCCTGGGAAAGCTCATTGCCGGCCACGACGGTGGCCTTGATGAAATAATCCGGGGCGACATCTGCTGGAACGGGCACGAGGGCGTTGCGCAAAAAGAACACCTCGCTCTCGCGCGGCTCGTTGCCAGGCTCGCCGTCGACGAGGAGGACGCGCACCTCCTTGATCGCGCGGGCGGCGACAGTCCGTGCGTCGTCGGCCGGCTGTCGATCCTCGGCGATCCGGGCGGTGACGGAATGGAAGCCTTCGTCGCGCAGACGGGCGAAAAGCGTGACGCCCTTGGTGGCGCCAGCGGGAATCGAGTCGAGGGAAAACTCGTCGCTGGCAGGTTGGCCGTTGACGCTGAGACTGACGCGGGTGTGGCGGGCCTCCTCGCGTCCGTAGTTGGTCACGCGCGCTTCGAAACGCAGGGGCTGATTGACGGGGGTCAACCCGCTGGCGAGACGCAGGTCGCTCACGCCGAGATTTTTTTCCTCGTGTTCATTGACGAGGATGATTTGGGTTTGGATATCGGCCTTGGAACGTTCCAGGGCGCGCTGCGCTTCGTTGAGCTGCCGCCAGCCCGCGGCCTGGCCGTCGGTGATCAGGAAGACCTCACGGCGGATGGCGAGCCGATCCTTCAATGCGTCCAGGGCTGCTTGCAGTGCCGGGACAACATCCGTGCCGCGATCGGTCAGCGGCGCCTCGCGGAGGGCTTTGCGGGCGAGGTTGAGATCAAAGGTCGGTTCCGGGATGACCTTGTTGACGATGTCGCTGGCCAGATAAACCGCGGTGGCGCTGCCGGCCGGCATCGCGTCCAGTGTTTCCTCGGCGGCCTTTTTGGCCTTTTCCAAGCGGGTGGCGACACCGTCGCTGACGCCCATGCTGCGGGAGTTGTCGAGGATGATGACTCCGGTGACGCGGCTTTGGCCGAAGACGGCGGAGGCTTCGGAGAGAATGGCCGGGCGGGCGAGGGCGAGGGCGAGCAGGGCGAGCAGGAGACAGCGCAGGGCCAGCAGGATCATGTCTTCGATCCGCAAGCGGCGCTGGTTTTGCTCGATGGCATTCTGCAGGAACCGCATGGCGGCCCAGGTGACCTGGCGGAACTTCCGCCGGTTCAACAGATGGATGATGATCGGGATCGAAACAGCGGCGAGACCTCCGAGCAGAATGGGATTGAGAAACGACATGGCCTCAGGAGATCCCGGTTACCACGGGGCGGGCGGCCATCTGGGCGATGAGCCGGTCATTCAATTCCTTGGCCGGATTGTAGCCCGATTGCTTGAGCTTGGTTTGATAGGCGGCGACTTCCACCAGACGGGCGATGTCGCGTCCGGGGCGGACCGGGATGATGATGTGCGCCACCTTGATGCCGAGGATCTCGATGTGCGCCTCCTCCATGCCGAGCCGGTCGACGTCCGGCACTTCCTCCCATGCTTTGAGGGAGACCACGAGATCCACGCGTTTCTCCCGGCGGATGGCGCGGATGCCGAACATGGCGGCAACATTGATGATCCCGATGCCGCGGACCTCCATGTGATTGCGGGTCAGTTCGGCGCTGGATCCCATGACGTCACGCCCGTCGAGCAGGGTCACCTTGGTGATGTCGTCAGCCACCAGGCTGTAGCCGCGTTCAATCAGGGCGAGCACGCACTCGCTTTTGCCGATGCCGCTTTCGCCGCGGATGATGACACCGACGCCGAGGATGTCGACCATGCTGCCCATTTCACTGCCCCGGGGGGCGAACATCATCTCGAGCGCGAGCGTGGCGAGATTGATGAACCGCATCGTGATGAGCGGACACTGAAAGATCGGGACGTTGGCCTTTTCGGCGGCGCGGAGGAAGTCACGATCCGGCCGCAGGCTGCGGCTGAAAACGATGCACGGAATCTTGTAACTGAAGATGAGATCATAGCGTTTGGTCCGCTCCTCCTTGGGCAGGGATTTCAGGTAGGTCGCCTCAGCTGAGCCGATGACCTGCACGCGTTTGCTGGCGAAATATTTCGTGAAACCGGCGAGGGCAAGTCCGGGGCGGTTCACGGTGGGTTCGCGAATGAGGCGCTTGAGGCCGGTGGCGCCCGCCATCAACTGCAGCTGGAGGGCACTGGCTTGCTGGGTGTAAAACTCTTCCACCGAGACAAAGTCGCGCTTCATGCCGGGAGACTAGGGAAGCCCCTGGCAAAGCAAAAGGAGGAAGATGGGCCAGGAAGCTTTCACGGGTTCCGAACGCGTGCCCGCGGGCCAATGAACCGCGGAACCGTACCGAATTCGGCACGAGCGTTGGAATGGCCACGAAAGGGCACAAAGGCCACAAGAGCCGAGTTTTGTTTTTGTGCCCTTTGCGCCTTTTCGTGGCTGTCCCCCTTTCAGTCCCGGGAGGTTCAGGGGAAGCCGCCCGTGCTTTTTACCCCTGCACACCAGACATGAACGTGGGGACGGCCGGGCCGGACCGCGGGCCCCGCACTGCGGGGCCCGCAGCGGCGCGAGCCGGAGACGACGCCTGCTGGTGCGTGTCCAAGGCGTTATCTATAGGTTGTCGCAGATTCCAGTCCTCGATTGATCGTTTGAAATCTGC
Organism: Limisphaerales bacterium; assembly: GCA_044230345.1. Taxonomy (GTDB): domain Bacteria; phylum Verrucomicrobiota; class Verrucomicrobiia; order Limisphaerales; family JADJPG01; genus JBGARF01. The sequence goes on along the minus strand of JBGARF010000026.1, from coordinate 10 downwards.
GTCCATCGGC
>JBGARF010000025.1:0-176404 GCA_044230345.1 Limisphaerales bacterium | reverse complement strand
GACGAAGGGATTTGTGGATGGGGTGTTCAAGGCGGAGCGGAAGCGGTATGGGCCCAAGCGGAAGGACGGTGGGCGTCGGATGCGCGGGGTTGATTCGAAGGAGCTGTATGTGCTGAGAGATCTGCGCGTGCGGGTGGTGGGGTGATTAAGAGCCAGACCCATCCACTAAAACGCCGTTGTCCAACCGAACCGTTCCGTCCGCCTAGAAACCGCAGGCGACCGCTTCAATAGCCCAGTCGGAAAAATCGCACCCGGCCATCAACCGCCAAGTTGGAACTCAAAGATCCCTGAGGTTTGCCTGAGACTAGGGTGAAGTTGCCCGCAGCTGAAGGAGCGGAGTAGAGATGCACGCCGACGGCGGGAGTCCAGGTTACTAGGACCGTTGTCGGTCCAGTGTATTGAATGTTGAGGCGCGGAAGCTTCGGACCTCGAGTCAGTTCAGCGCCAAAAACCACGTCGGAGCTGGTCGCGCCGGCTTGGTGCACCTCCGCGGCCAGCAGATGCTCGCCCGGAGCCAGCGTCACGGGCACGATCAGCTCTCTCGCATCTCCATCAACGGACGGCGCTCCTGGAGTCAGCGTCGCAGATCGAATCGGCAGTCGGGCATCAAGGTTATAGGCAAAGGCGAAGTTGCCATCGACGTAGAAGGCCGCGCCGTCGTCAATCACGTGGCTGAGGTATAAACTCTCGTCCGCTGCGAGAGCAGGCACGTTTACTGTCGATCGAAAATAGACCGTCAGCTGGCTCGGTGAAGGAGCCGGCAACGGGGTCGTGATCGCCGGTATCCGCGCCAAGGTGGAAGCCGTCGTCTCGACTCCAAATGGGCCGGGGGCCGACGGCCATGCCGAGTCGTCAAATCCGACGGCGTACCAGGCCACACCCTCGAGCGTCGAGTCCTGGGGCTGAATCTGATATTTCCACTGGCTCGCGTAGGCCTTGATCTGCCGTCGCACGATGACGGTGGCCGGCTCACTCACGAGCGAGCTGCTGGTGGTGGACACAACAACTCGATAAACCCCGGCCGAGCTGACGTCCGCCACCTTCGTATAGGTTGAAGCGGTGGCGCCGGGAATCTCCACTCCATCCTTCAACCATTGAAACAACGCTCGCGTCGAGGTGGTTGTCACCGCCAACGTGAAGGTTTGTCCCTCCGCGAGCGAGACACTCTGCGGCTGGGTCAAGATCTCCAACTCATCCTCATGCCCCGGCAGCGATGCGGTCAGCCAACAGATCAGCAGGGCGTCCGCGTCAAACAGGGTGGCTTGACGCAACTCTATGGCGAGAATGTTTTCTCCGGCGCGAAGCACTTGTGAAGGAATTGGAATGCCTTCGGCAGGCAGGTAGCCTTGTCCCTCCTCGATCGGGAAAACCGGCCCCGGCATTTCAACCGGAGCGTTGATTCGGCCAATCTCGGTCCCGTTCACGTAGACCACGGCGCCATCGTCAACGGCAGCTCGAAAGAGAAGGTTCGACGCCCCGGACGGCACCGTGAATCGCGTCCGAAAATAGGAGACATAATTCGGCGCCAACATCCTCCATTGAGTCCGCTGCGAGTCCGGGGCATCCGGAAAACCATTCGGCTCGTTGCCGAACCCCTGCGGCCCAATTTCCCAGGAGCTGTCGTCGTAGCCCACCTGTCTCCACTCGATCCCCAGCGTGTTCCCCGACATGTTAAAGCGCCAGTCGCGACCGTCGGTCCAGTGAATGACGTTGACGCGATAAAGAACCAGTCCGCGCTGGCCGGCGGGTGCGGACAGCCCGAGACAAGCATCGGCGATCGGTCTGGTCGTTTCGTATTCGTACGCGACGCCGGGAGTAAGGGGATTGCCCAAAGTCAGGCGAACTTGCCTGGGCCGAGCTGGCTCCGAGAACGCGCTGGTCACTGCAACCTGTTCGCCCCCTATCGAGCGGACTCGCCAAGTATCCACCGCATCCCCTGCCCCACCACTCCGTGCAGGCAAGTACGCCTCATCAAATGTAATCCGGATGCCGTATCCATCATCCTCGACCTCGGCCGAAAGAATCACCGGCCCTGCCGTATCCGGGGTCACGGCCAAAACCGCTCGCGCACTGTCGACCGTCCCAGCCCCAGCAGTGGTCCGCAGGTAATACTGCCCGGCGTCCGTCCTCGAGATGTTGGTCAAGGTGAGGGCGGATTCGGTCGCCCCGATGATCATTTCCTCGCCTGCACCACGATCTCGAAACCACTGGTACGTCCGTGGCCCAAGGCAGCCAAACTCGAACGTCACGGCAAACGTGACGCTTGCGCACTCAAGCACATTGGTCTGATTCGGCCGAATCAGGCCCAAGGGAAGGCAGGGGTCACTTCCGGCATACAGGCTCAAACCCCAGACCGTATCAGCGCTAAACGGCGTGTTGCTGGCGGTCTCAACGGCAATCACGTTATCACCGGCCACCAACGGGTTGGCATTGCCGTTGGTCAGCGCGTCGAGGCTGAGCAAGAGCGGAACCCTGACCGGTTCGGCAAGGGTGCCAGGCGCCAGCGTCTCAAAACTGGTCGGCCCCGCCGGCATGTTGATGCGATAAATCTCCACTCCGTTGAGATACACCACCGCGCCATCATCGACGAAATTCGTCCCGCGCAACGTCACGCCATGAATGTTCCCGTTCCAGTTAAAATGCGTTCGCGCATAGAAACGAACGGCGACAGACGGCGGTGGGGTGACGGTCTGGAAGGGGTAGGGGTAACCGGAATCATTGCCGAACAATCCGCGGCCCTTCGGCCACGCCGTATCGTCAAAGGTGGGTTGAGCCCATGCGGGCGAGCCGGGAGCGAGCCCATAACCGGGGTTGGTTCCATTGGTCCAGAAGCTCCACAAGGTGTTGGTGGGATGCAGCAACATGCCCAATTGTGCCGTCGCCGGGAGAGCACCCGAAAACAGTGCCCCAACAAGCAGGAGCAAACTGAAGACTCGTGTCACCCTTCCACGCGGACGCGACGTGGTGCTTTCCCCAAGGCCGAGCTCGCGATTCCTTGTTTTCATTGAAGAATTGGTTTCCGCCAGTTGCACACTCACTGCCCACAGACCCGGATCGTGTGACGAGCGTGGGCGCAAAGCATGAAAGCCGAAGTCGCCTCCGAAAGCCACCCTTAAGACGACCCATCTTCGGACGACGTGTGCGATTAAAAGCAGGTGATCAAACGAACCGTCTCACCCCTCATCCCGGCCTTCTCCCCATTGAGGGGAGAAGGAGGCGCGTCGGGCACTCGTTGACCAACGGTTGCGCGCGGGACGCGAGCTCATCGTCTTGAACTCTCACCCGAACTTAGCTGAACCCTTCAAACGACAGCGATCGGCCGTCGCCGAGAGCGGCGCTCGCCAGACATCATCCGGGACACGGATTACGCCAGGACGCCCCGGATCGGATGGGCTTCGATCACGCCGGTCAGCTTGTTCTCCAAGCCACCGTAGAAATAAGTCAGCTTGTCGTGGTCCAGACCCATCAGGTGCAGGATGGTCGCGTGCAGATCCCGGAGATGACACCGATCCACGACGGCACCCTCGCCGACTTCGTCCGTTTCGCCGTAGCTGGTGCCGCCCTTCACCCCTGCACCGGCCAGCCAGTAGGTAAAACCTTTCGGATTATGATCGCGTCCGCCCGGTTTCCCACCGGTGTTGAACGTTTCGGAAACTGGCATGCGCCCAAACTCGCCGCCCCAGACGACCAGAGTTTCGTCCAACAACCCGCGCTGCTCCAGGTCGGAGAGCAACGCCGCGATTGGCCGATCAACTTCGGGACAGTGGATCTTGAGATTCTCCTCGATGCCGTGATGACCGTCCCAGGTGTTCTGGCCGCCCGCACCGCCGCCACCGGAGTAGAGCTGAACGAATCTTACACCGCGTTCGACCAAACGCCGTGCGATGAGGCACTGGCGTCCGAACGGCGCGGGGCCTTGCGCCAGCGAATGCCAGTCGGGTTTCGGCTCGTTGATGCCGTAGGCTTCCAAGGTCCGCGGATCCTCGCTCGACAAGTCCAGCGCTTCGGGCGCGGTCGACTGCAGACGAAACGCCAGCTCGTAGCTCGCGATCCGGGCGGCCAGCTCGGAATAGCCTGGGCGTGTCTGCTGATGCTCGCGGTTGAGCTGGTTGATGAAATCGATCTCCCGTCGCTGCAGCTCGCGCGTCGTCCCGGCGGGAGGCTGGAGATTCAGAATCGGATCGCCCGTCGTCCGCAGCACCGTGCCTTGGTGCACCGCGGGCATGTAACCTCCTGACCAGTTGGGCGCGCCCGTGGTGGGACCGCCGCGCGGGTCGAGCATGACCACGTAGCCGGGGAGGTTTTGATTCAGTGTCCCCAGGCCGTAGCTGAGCCACGCTCCCACCGACGGATGCCCTTGGAGAATGCGTCCGGTATTCATCTGCAGCACGGCGCTGCCGTGCGCAAACGAATCGCTGTAAAGCGACTTCACCACCGCCAGCTTGTCCATGTGCCGCGCCAGATGCGGCAACGCATCCGAGCACCACAGTCCGGACCGGCCATGCTGACGAAAGGTCCGGCGGCTGGCCTGCAATACAGCCTTGGTCTTGGTGTTGCGACGGAACTCATTGTCGATCGTTTGCCCGTCGCGCCGTTGCAGCTCCGGCTTGTAATCGAACAGATCGAGCTGGGACGGCCCGCCAAACATGAAGAGGAAAATGCAGGACTTGGCGCGCGTCGGCCGATGCACCACCTTGGGCGCCAGCAACCCCGCCCCGTCCGCCGTCGCTGCAGCCGCGCGAGCCTGGCTTCCGAAAAAGCCGTCACCATCCAGCAGCGACGTCAACGCCACGCCGGCAAAGCCCGCGCCCATTTCCCAAAGAAACTGGCGGCGCGGGCGGGGCACGTGATCGGATGGGTTCATCTAGTCGATATAGATCACTTCGTTCAGGTTCAGCAGCCCGCGGCAAAAGCTGCGCAAGGCAACGCGGGCTGGGTCCCCTGCTCCTTCGCCCATGGCCCGCCCTCGTTGGTCGGCCAGCAGCCGTCGGGCAGCGTTGATCTCCGTCCGCGTCGGCCGGCGCTGCACCGCGAGCAAAAAGGCTCGTTCGATCTGGCGTCGCTCATCATCGCCCGCCTCTCGCAAAAGCCGGCCAGCCAGCGCCTCGGCCTGTTGCTGCACAAATCCGTCATTCAACAGCATGAGGGCCTGCGGCGCGATGGTGGTCACCGGTCGGGTGCCGGACGCGGATGCGCTGTTCGCGAAATCGAGACACTCCAGCAACGGAACTTTCAGCGCGCGTTTCACCACGAGATAAACGCTGCGCCGATTCTGTTCATCGGCGGGACTGTCCGCCCAACCTTTCCCAGCCGCGTCCTGGGTCCCGTGCACTTCCTTGGGCAGCGTGGGATAGACGCTCGGGCCGCCCTGCTTCAGGTTAAGCGCTCCGCTGACGCCAAGCATGGTGTCCCGCACCGCTTCCGCCTCGAGCCGACGCAGGTTTTGCCGCCAGAGCAAGGCGTTGCCTTCGTCGAGTGCAAGCGCACGACGACTCTCGGCCCGGGAGGACATGCGATAGGCGCGGCTGGTTAGGATTAGCCGATGCATGGCCTTCATGCGCCAGCCGCCGGCCACAAACTCAGCCGCCAGATAGTCCAGCAAAGGTTGGTTTGTTGGCCGCAGGCCGGTCAGTCCAAAATCATCCGGAGTCGCCACCAAGCCCGTACCGAAATGGTGCTGCCACAGGCGATTCACCAACACCCGGGCGGTCAGCGGATTTTGGGCGCTGGCGATCCAGTCGGCGAGAACCGTCCGGCGACCGGTGGTTCGGGCGCCGGCCGGCCGTTCGGGAAGCGCCGGCGCCGCCAACCCCAGCACGGTGGGAAAAGACGGCGCGACCTCTGCTCGCGGCGACAGGGCATCACCCCGTGCCAGCACATGGGTCGGTTTGGGCAGCGGCCCATTCTCGGCCACCGCGAGCGCTTGCTCAAACGGGGGTTCCATCTCGCGCTCCCTTTTCAGCTCACCAGCCAGTCGCTTCTTCGCCTCTTCGTCGGACTCACGGGCGACGCGTTCCTCGACCGCTTTCACCCGCTGTCGTTTCTCGGCTTCCCACTTGGCCAACTCGGCGTCCGACGCCAACCGGCGTTGGATCCGGCCCGTGCCGCGCCCACCGCCGCCCGTGTGATGCAAACCGTAGGGATCAATGCTCCGCACAAAGCTGAGCATGGAGTAATAGTCTTTCTGACTGAGAGGATCGTATTTGTGGTCGTGACACCTGGCGCATCCGATGGTCAGGCCGAGAAACGCGGTGCCCGTCGTCACCATGATGTCATCCAAATCGTCAAACTCCGCTTTCACCGTGTTGTCCGGCTCATCGTCCCACACATGCAACCGGTAAAAGCCGGTCGCCACGATGGCTTCGCGCCAACTGGCTGTCCCAGCGACCGACGCCAGGCGTTCATCGGCCAACTCATCGCCCGCCAGCTGCTCACGGATGAACTGATCGTAGGGCTTGTCGTGATTGAACGAATCGACGACGTAATCTCGGTATCGCCAGGCGTTCGGCTTGGCGCCGTCACGTTCGTAGCCATTGCTCTCAGCGAAGCGCACCAGATCGAGCCAATGACGGCCCCAACGTTCGCCGTAGTGGGGCGAGGCCAGGAGACGATCGATCAAGGCTCCCCACGCTTCATCGGTTGGGTTTCGCTCGAACGCCGCCACTTCCTCGGGCGTGGGAGGCAGGCCCAGGAGATCAAACGTCGCGCGCCGGACCAACTCCCGCGGGCTGGCCGGACGGTTCATCTCCAATCGCCGGGCTTCCAGCGGAGCCAGCACGAAAGCATCGACGGGATGACCTGCCCGGCCGGACTTCAGCAACGGCACGGTCGGGCGTTGCACCGGCTGAAAAGCCCAGTAGCGCCGATCGCTTTCCGTCAGCGTAAATGTCCCAGACCGCAACTTCGGCGGGGATTGAGCCACGGCCACCGATTCGGTCAGCAGGAGGGCGGTGAGGAAATGACAAAGGACAAAGGACGAATGACGAATTCGGTCCGGTCCGAGCCCGAGGGCCGATCGAGTGTTGACAAAGCGACCGAAAGCCCGCCACCGCCATCGCGCCCTAAACGATGTTCCGTCATTCGTCATTCGTCATTCGTCATTCGTCATTCGTCATTCGTCATTCGTCATTCGTCATTCGTCATTCGTCATTCGTCATTCGTCATTCGTCATTCGTCATTCGTCATTCGTCATTCGTCATTCGTCATTCGTCATTCGTCATTCGTCATTCGTTCACGCGAGCACGCCCTTCACCACGTGCCCGGCAATATCGGTCAGGCGATAGTCCCGGCCACTTTGGCGATAGGTCAGGCGTTCGTGGTCGAAGCCCAGCAGGTGCAGAATGGTGGCATGAAAATCGTGAACGTGAACGCCATCGACCGCGACCCGCACGCCATATTCGTCGGTGGCGCCATAGACGATGCCGGGTCGCACGCCGGCGCCGGCGAGCCAGGAGCTGAAAGCCCAGTTGTGATGCTCCCGCCCTTTGGCTTCCGCCGTGTTGTTGAACGGCGTCCGCCCAAACTCCGTGGTCCAGACGACCAGGGTGTCTTCAAGCATGCCGCGGGACTTCAAATCTGTGAGCAGGCCGGCAATGGGTTGATCGACATTTTTCGCGAGACGCGCGTGATCCATCATGTCGCCATGCGAATCCCAGTTGCCGGATGAACCCGTGTCGATCAGTTCCACAAACCGCACCCCGCGTTCGATCAGCCGGCGGGCGGCGAGGCACTGCCAGGCAAATCCTTTCGTGCTGCCACGTTCCAGGCCGTAGAGCCGCAGGGTGGCGTCGGATTCTCGGCCGAAATCGAACGCGTCCGGCACGGCCATCTGCATGCCGAACGCGGTTTCAAAGGTCTTGATGCGCGCGGCCAGGGCCGGGTCGTCGCCGCGCAGAGCTTGATGGCGCCGGTTCCAGCGATCGAGCGCGGCCAGTTCCAGCGACTGGCGATCCATAGGCACCCGCGGCCGGATATTGGCCACGGGCTCGGCCCCCGGCACCACCAGCGTGCCCTGATGCGCGCCGGGCAGGAAGTCGCTCGCGTAAACCTGCGTCCCCGCATACGTCTGCGCCGGGGCGATCACGACGAACGAGGGCAAGTTTCGATTCTCGGTTCCGAGCCCGTAGCTCACCCAGGATCCGATGCTGGGCCGGGCGAAGGCGAACGAACCCGTGTGCATCCCCAGCGTCGCGTTGTAGTGATTGGAATGATCGGTGTGCATCGAACGGATGAGCGCGATGTCATCCATGCACCGGCCCACGTGCGGGAACAAGGTGCTCACTTCCGTGCCGCACCGACCCTGGGGCGAGAACTCCCATTGCGGACGCTTAAGAAAGATCCGCTCGTAGCCCGGACGATTCTTGATCTCCGGATGATCCAGCTTCACTTCCTTGCCAACATCCGAAAAAAGTCGCGGCTTGGGATCGAACGTGTCGACATGCGACACCCCGCCGGTCATGAACAGGAAGATGACGTTCTTCGCGCGGCCGTTGAAATGAGGCGACTGGGGCGCCAGCGGGTCGATCGCACCGCGGGCGGCGTCAGCCGCGAGCAGTTCCTGCAGAATGCCGGGCAAGAGAACAGATCCGGCCACAAAGGAGCGCAGGAAATGACGGCGCGGCAGGGATGCCGCGGCACCGGGCCGCAGGAATGCGGGCGTTACGATGGGTTTAGTCGACATACAACAGTTCATTGCTGGCCAACATCACCCGGACCAGCGCGGACCAGGCGCTCCGCCGGACGTCATCGCCCGCACCGCCGCCCCCGGCGTAGTCACTCAGAAATTGCACCGCATCCGCCTGCTCGGCATCCGTAGGCGAACGGCCGAACAGCTGGCGACAGGCGTAGACAACCCGCACCGCATCCGTGTGGCCAGCGGCGAGAACCTGTCCCGCAAACTTTTCCGCGCGCGCATGGACAAACGGATCGTTCATGAAATACAACGCCTGCGTCGGAACCGTCGTCAGATCGCGCTTCGCCGTGCTCGCATTCGGATCCGCGCCATCGAACAAGGCAAAGAATGGAATCCGCCGGTTCCGCTTTTGCATCAGGTAAACGCTGCGTTTCATCGAGTCATACTCCGCCGCAAACGGCCCGTGTTGCGTAAAGCTCCACTTGTCTTCTGACGGAAACGGATGCGCCTCGCCCGGCGTCCGGTCGAGCTCGCCCGTCACGGCCAGCAGGGTGTCCCGCAACTCCTCGGCGGACAGCCGCCGACGGGGAAAAGGCGAGAAATCAGTATTCAGTAAGTCAGTTTTCAGTGAGCCAGTGGAAGGAAGCTGCGCCTTCCCGTCTGCGCTCCCCCTCGATTGACGGTCCACCGAGGACTGAGCGACCGCGGACCGATCTACTGAATACTGACCACTGATTACTGGAGGCCCGCCCGGGCCCGCCACGCCTGAACTTTGTTGGTAGACGTGGCTGCTGAGGATCAACCGGTGCATGGCCTTCACGCTCCAGCCGGATCGGACGAACTCGCTCGCCAGCCAGTCCAGCAAGGCAGGGTGCGTCGGAGGACGGCCCTGTCGGCCAAAGTCGTTGGGAGTCGTCACCAGTCCCTTGCCGAAATGCCCCTGCCAGATGCGATTCACCATGACGCGGGCAGTGAGGGGATTGGTCGGGCTGGTCAGCCACTGGGCCAGCTCCAAGCGGCCGCTTTGATTCGTGCCCGCCACGATCTGGCCGCCTAACAGATCGAGAAACTTGCGCGGCACCTCCACTCCCGGTTGCTCCGGATCGCCACGTTTCTGCAACCGTGTGTTCTTCACCGCTCCCTCCGCAACGGCGTAGGCAACCGGGACGCGCGGCTCGCGCGCTTTCAGCTCGGTTCGCAGCCTGAGGGGTTCACGCATCTCCGCCGCGAGGCTGGCCAGCCGGGTCATGTCGCTTCCCAAATCCGCGGCGACATGCTCCAACGCCCACGCCACGCCATCGCCGCCGCCCGCGTGCCCGTCCGCCACGCGTCCGGTGATTCGGACCGAGCCAGTCAACGGACTCAGCCATGCCACGGCCACGGGACCGTCGGCCGCCGGGTGCACAAAAAACGTCTTCGGCGGGAGCGTGGTCCACGCCTTGATCGGTTCATCGGTCGAATTGACGAAAGCCGACGGGTTGTCGCCATTGCGCCAAACATGAAGGCCTTTGCGACCGTCGAGGTCCCGCACCTTTTCCGCCAGCAATTGCAGACCTTTCCGGGGATCAAGAAAACACCAAACCGCAGGATGGCCCTGACGATCGGCATGCGGGTTGCCCGAAAGAAAATCACCGGCGACATCCGAGGCCAGGTTCCATCGCCGACCGGCGGCGCCGTTTTCCGCAACCTCGTCCACGGTGAACTCGAGCACGGTGGTGTCCGCGCCGTAGTTGGCCCGGGGCAACACCGTCAGCTGAATCATCTCGCCTGTCTTGACGTTGACCGTGATCGGCTCGGCGTTCGTGGATAGCTTTTGCTCGCCGCCGTCCTTGAATTCGCCCCGGGCGAGAAGGTTAGCCGCATTGGTGGCCTTGTTGCGCAGCGCCCGAACGACTCCGGCCTGCGCGTCGGTCATTTTCTTCAGGCGCGCGTCCAAGGCAGCCATTTGTTCTTCGAAAGGCTTCCGGCGCGACGACATCTCGTCGGCGCTCCAGAGCGGGACGAGGTCGCGCGGCTGCTGTTTAGGTTCACAACCGGGAAACGCGAAGCGCGTGCTCTCGAAGATTCCGTAGAGCCCGTAGTAGTCGCGGGCACTCACGGGATCATTTTTATGGTCGTGACAACGCGCGCAACCGAGGGTCAGGCCCAGCACCGATTTGCCCAGGGTATCGATGGTGTCCTCCAGGGTGAGATGCATGTCCTTATCGATGTCATGGCCGAATCGTCGGGCGATGGCCAGGTAACCGGTGGCGACCACGCGTTCGGCATACTGGTCGGAAGGTCCCGCTGCGGCCAGCAGATCGCCGGCAATCTGGTCACGGATGAACTCGTCGTAGGGTTGATCCCGGTTGAACGCCTGAATCACCCAGTTTCGATAGCGCCAGGCGTGAGGCAGCGGGTGATCGGTATTTTCCCCGGCGGTATCGGCATAGCGAACCACGTCGAGCCAATGCCTTCCCCAGCGCTCGCCGTAATGGCGCGAAGCCAGCAACCGCTCCACCACCCGATCGAATGCATCGGGCGCAGGGTCCGCCACGAAGGCGTCGACCTCCGCCGGAGTTGGCGGCAAGCCCAGCAGGTCGTAGTTCACACGACGCAGGAGGGTCCTGCGATCGGCGGGAGGCGCCAACGTGCCACCTTCCTCGTCCCTGCCGGTCAGAAGGAACGCATCGATGGGATGGGCGGACGTTGAACCGGCCGATTCAACTAACGGCACTTCAGGTCGACGAACGGGTTGAAACGACCAATGTGCGCTCGTGGCGGGGGCGGGGGCCGACGCCGACTGGCCGAAAGGCGGGCTCAAGAAGATTACCATCGCCAACACCACCGCGATCCGGACATAGCGGGTCAGACCTGCGCAGCGTTGGTGTTCGACAATCGTCATAGGTCTTCGTCATTTCATCGCACAAGTGATGCCTGCATAGACGTTGCACGAGGCCGCATCCGTCAGATGAAAAATCATAAACCGTCTGCGGCGATCAGGGACTGCGTCCAGTGGACTTGGTCGGGGGCGGCAGTTCTGACGGCAAGAGGAACAGCCGTCCTTCGCCGGCGTCGAGGGACAGCTGCAACCCGGGCAGGTCGGGGCTGTCATCGATCAGGGGCCCGGCGCGGCCGGTTCGTTGATCGATTTCGATCACGTCCGCGGCCTCGGCGGCGAAGGCCACGGTCGGCCAGGTGCTATAGGCAAAATGATAGTTGCACAACAGCACCGCGCGCCGGCCGTCCGCGTGGCGAAAGGTCCCGATTAAGAATTCGCCGTGCTCATCCTGGATCGATCGAACACCGCTACCGGCGAGCGATTCGGACGGAGCATTGGTTCCGGCCGGCCCGGGCTTGACGCGCTGGACCGCGGTGTTGGTCAACTGCATCAAGGTTGGGCCGAGATTTTTGAGCCGCGCATTCAGGCGCCGGGCCTCGTCGTAATGCCGGGTCCGTCGGCCGTCCGCGGTGAGAATGGCGCCGCCTTTGGGAAACTCCGCACCGCGCGGAGTCCAGTAACAGAAATACATCAAGCCCTTCGCCCCGTAGGCCAAGGCGGTGAAAATCTGCCAGCGCAGCTGGGCTTCCGTCGGATCCGTATGCGGGCCGTAGGGCATGCTGTTGAAAAAATTCCAGAAGGGGATTCCAGCCGCGAGGGACTCCCGGCGCATCACCTCGAGGTTGCGACAGTAGTTGTCCCGGCCATCGCCACCCGGACGAAAGATTGGATAATGATCCATGCTGAGCACATCGGGTCCCACCTCGCGAACGAACCGGCTGACGTGTTCATCGTAGGTCGAGGTGCCGAGCTGCCCGGCATTGGCGTAATTGGGGAAGAGGTTGATGTAGCCAAGGCGGCCGGGTCGGGCTTGGCGCAAGGCATCGACGGTCTTCCGCAAGGCCGCGAACTGACTGGCGTTCGGTTCATCGACAATCGAGTAACCCCAGCAAGCGGGTCCATCGGGCAACGCGTTTACCTCCCTGCCGTCGACGGAAATCAATGCTTTGAGCCCGTGTTTCTCGCATAACTTGAGCTGCTCGACTGCAGGCGGGGGATTCTTCGATCCGCACAGTCCGATGACGAAAGTGAAATTGGCGTCGGCGATCTCCGCGTAACGCGCATCCAGGTCGTCGTCCGTCCGGGGCGAAACCCAGAAGCCGATGGCGAATCGATCCTGAACGAACCGTTGCGCCGAGGGAGCGGATGCCGCCGGCAGGCAGGAGACGGCCGCAAGAAGGAAAACGACCAACGCCGTGAAAGCCGTCCGGAAGCGGGTTGCGCGCGGGCCGCGGCGGCGTCGCCCGACGACAAAGCCGATCCCGGATCGACCCCTTTCGCCTCCCACTCCGCAGCCTTTACTTCGCGCAGCTCGCAAATCGTGAATGTCGTAAATCGTAAATCGCAGACTCCTTCAGACTTCCTCGAGCGGCTTGGTGGCGTCGCCAAACTTCGGCAGGCGCACGTTCATCTTGTCCATCATGGACAGATAGAGGCGGCACATCTGGCGTTCCGGCTTGCCCTTGTAATCGAGCACACGGCCGCCCTTGATGCGACCGCCCGCGCCGCCGAGCAGCACCACTGGCAATTGGGTGGCGTCATGACCTCCCGTCAACATCGATGAACAATAGAGCAGCATGGTGTTGTCGAGTGCGGTGCGGGGGCCTTCCTGGATCGCGTCGAGCTTGCGCGCGATGTACGCCAGTTGCTGCAGGAAGAACTGATTCACCTTGAGCCAGTCCGCGGTGTCGCTGTGCGAAAGGAGATGATGAATCATGTAGTCGACGCCGAGGTTCGGGAACCGCAGCGCGCTGTGATCGTTGTTCAGCTTGAGCGTGCAAAGGCGGGTCGTGTCGGTTTGGAACCCGAGCACGAGGATGTCGCACATCAGGCGCATGTGCTCACCGATGTCCTGCGGTATGCCGTCGGCGGGACGCGGCAGGTTGGGCTTTTCCAGCGTCGGGCGCCACCCTTGCAACTCGCCCTTCTTGCCCGCGTTTTCAATGCGCTGTTCCACGTCGCGGACAGAATCGAGGTATTCGTCCAGCTTGTTCCGGTCGCTCGCGCTGATCTGGCGGCGCAAATCGTTGGCGTCCGAAAGCACCGCATCCAGCACGCTTTTGTCGCCCTTGCTGACCGAGTCTTTGAACAGCCGGTCGAACGCCAAGGCCGGATACAATTCGAGGGGAGTCGGCGAGGTGGGAGAGCTCCACGAGATATGGGAGCTATAGAGCATCGAATAGTTTTTGTGCACCGACGGATTCGACTTCTCGCAACCCAGCACAAGACTGGAGACCTTGGTGGAGTGGCCGTAGCGCTGCGCGAGGAGCTGATCGATGCTGGTGCCGGAGCGAATCTCGCCTCCGGAGGCCAGCGGGGCGCCCGACAGAAGATTGCCCGTCTGCGAGCTGTGAATGTTGCCCTTCAACGCCTCCTCGTTGTAGAGGCCGCGGATGAAGAGCATCTTCTCCCGAAAATCCTGGAGGGGCGCCAGCACCTGGCCGAGCTCCATCTGTTTGCCCTCACCCTTGGCCCACCATTCCTTCGAATGAAATCCGTTGCCGGAAAACAGCACCGCAAGGCGAACGGGCGCCTCGCTGGCCGGCTTGGTCACCGCCGGGGCTACATCGCCCCAGACCGTCAGAGATTCCATCCAAGGCAACGCCATGGTGACGCCGACCCCGCGCAGGAACGTGCGGCGGGAGAACTGATGAGTCGATTTGGTCATGATCCGATGCTGGTTTTCTGGACGGTTGGACGGCGGCCCGGCCGCGAGGTTTCACGGAGATTCGCTGCCGCCGAACGATACTCCCGCCTTCGAGGGCCAGCCCGTGAGGCCCGTCGGCGAAGGCCTCGAAGCCGGTCGTTACCGTTGCACGGGCGTTTCCACGTTGATGGGCCGGGTCAATCCCTGGGCGTTCTTGGCGGTCGATGCAGTCACTTTGGTCCACGGGAAGGCGCGGTTGGTGTCCACCAGGAAATAGAACTGCGCGTTGACGGCCACGTCCTTGAACTTCGGCTGAACGGGGGCCGTCGGAGCAGCCGGAGCCGCGGGCGCCGAGGGCGTGCCCGGCTGATTGGGCGCGGTGCCGCCACGGTTCACCCCGGGCGAGTCCTTGCGAAAATATTGACTGGGCGCCTTGTATTGGGCGAAGGCGAATGAGGTCGACAGGAGCAGCGCTGAGGTGACGGCGAGCCCGAAGAACCCGTTGAAGCGGGGCTGGGAGGATTTCATGGCGCAAGAATCCTCTTTCGAAATGCCCGTGCAACTCGAAAATGCCGGTGCGTTTGATTGGTTGGTCAGCCTGCCAGCCCAGCCCGCCGCCCAACTGAATCGTTGGCTAAGGCAACACTTCAACTGGCGTCCCGATCGCCACCAAATCGAGCAGATAACGCGCGTTCCAATTGGCGAGACGAAAGCAGCCGTGGGATTCCGTGCGACCCACTTCCTCGGGCTTGGGTGTGCCATGGATGCCATAGCCCGGCTTGTCCAGGCCGATCCAAACGCTGCCCACCGGATTGTTCGGCCCGGGCTGGAGGATCAATTTGCGGCCAAGCTCCCGGGCCTCGGCGGACTCGGGAAACACTGCCGGATCGAAGGTGTAGTTCGGATTCGGTGCCACCACGGCCACGTGAAGTTCCTCGCCGACCGGGCGTTTCTCGACTCGCTGCGCAATGCTGCACGGAAAATGCGCGAGCAGATTCGACGTCGCGCCAAACACCTGCAGCGTGCGCTCGGCCAATCGAATGCGCATGACCGCAGCCTTCTCGGCCGCGTCAGGCGGTTGCGCATCGACCACGCGGAGCGAGCTCCCGGCCGCGACGTTAGTCCAGTTGACGTCGGGATTCAGGCGGCGCAGCAGGTTCGGATGCATCCGGGTTCGTTCGCCCACCAGTTCCAGGATGGACTCATAGTCGAGCCGGGCCTGCTCCGATTTCCCCAGCCAGGTTGGGCTCAACGGCAGAAGCCGCTCCAGATCCTCGGAGGTCACCACGTAGCTGGAGTAAATGGCTGCCCCGCCCTCCGGCACCAACCGGGCCAGAGTGGGCTCGTCCAGGTTACCCGTCATCAGCAACCCTTCGCGCCGCTGAAAAGCCCGCAGGGCCGTCCGGGTTTGCGAGCCCATGACCCCATCAATGGATCCCGGCGAAATCCCGTTCCGAACCAGGGCCACCTGGGCTTCCAACGTTCGATCGGGCAAAGCCGCCGCCCGATTGGTCGCGGATTTGGTGCCACTGGGCAAACTTCCGCCCCGGGAAAGGCGGTTGGAGCTGACCGTCGACGTCGGAGCGGATGGTGTCGCGACCGCGGGCGCCACCAATGCCTGACGCAAAACCGCGGGCGGCGAGACCGACTTAGCTTCCCGGACGCTCACCAACCGATTCGTCGCTGGAGACAGCGTCTCGACGGGCGGCCGATCGAGTCGTTCCAACCGGTCCGACCGCTCTACCCGTTCCGGGCGCTCCGAACGAATCGGGACCAGAACGAGCGGCTCACGCGCCGTTCCCGAAGCGTCGCGAACCGGAATAACGAGCGCGCCGTTGGTGGCGGCCGAAAGAGCCTGATTGGCCGCGATCGTTGGATTCGGGCGAGGGGCATTGGCGAAGGGGCCGGCCGGAGAACTTGGAGCCTCCACGCGGCTGGCTGGTGTGGCGCGACCACGATCGAGAAACGACTGCCAGCCGATCCATCCCGCTGCCAACCCCGCCACAAAGACCAGGGCACGCAGGATGATGCCTCCCCGTTGGAGGCAACGTTCCGGCGTCGGATAAAGCAGAAGCTGCATCGATTGCATGGCCGCGGGCCCGATCCAAGGGGCCCGCTCTAACTGTCGGCCAGTCCGCCGGTGACTTAACCCTCGAGCCTGACCACAGGCAACCCAGGAACCGCTTCCCCAATCCGGGTGCGACCCCGAGAAATCGAATTGAAGACCGCCGATTAACGCAGATGGACGCAGATATTTCGGGTTCGCCCCGTTTTTATCTGCGTTTATCCGCGTAAATCTGCGGTCAAAGATTCTTACGCGGGGATCAGGGCGCCCGGCGCGCGCTTGAACCTTTTGTCCGACCCGTTCACTAAAGACACGGTGGCCGAAACACCGAACGAGTTCTCCAGTGAAGACGAGACGCTGATCGCCCGGATAAACCGGGGCGACGAACACGCGTTCGACGCGCTTTATCATCGGCACCGCGACTGGGTGGCCGGCCTGGCTTATCGCCTGACCGGCGATCACGCCCTCGCACTCGACGTCCTGCAGGAGACGTTCCTCTACGTCCTGCGCAAGTTTCCCGGGTTCAAACTGACCTGCCAGTTTCGCAGTTTTCTCTACCCGGCGGTCCGGAACCTCGCCATCGCCGCCCGTCGGAAGTCCGCGCGCCTGCAGGACAGCGGCGATTTAGATCTCACTCATCTTCCCGCCCCAGCTGCAGCCCAGGATGGGGCGGACGGACGGGCCCAACTCGCAGGCGTCGTCGCAGCGTTGCCGGACGCACAGCGTGAGGTGCTGCTGCTCCGGTTCGTGGACGGCCTGAGTCTTCAGGAAATTGCCGACGCCCTCGAAGTGCCGCTCGGCACCGTGAAATCGCGACTGCACCATGCCTTGGGAAGTCTGCGGGCCGACGCCACCACCCGGACGCTGCTCGACCCATGAACCTTTTGGCCATTTCCTGAACTGAAGGAGTGAACGCATGAGCGATCGATCGGAATCATCCGAAGGCGAGTACGATGCCCCCAGGCTGACGGCGGCCCTCCGCGCCTTGCATCCCAGTCCACCGCCGATGCCCCGGTCCGTCGACGACGCCATCCGGGCCGCGGCTCGGGCCCACCTTCGCGCGCTCGTTCCGTCGGTGCCGTCCGCGGTTCATGGCCCCAATCCGCGTGCAACAATGCAGGATAGAGCTGCCCACGGGCGCCTCGCTCCTTTCCCACGCTTCTTTCCATTTCCGAAGGTGGCCATGGCCGCAGCGTTCGTGCTCGGCCTCGGCCTGACCTATCTGTTCCGTCCAAGCCCCGGCCTCCCCATCGCCCGGGAGGACATCGATCGCAACGGACAGGTCGACATCCTCGACGCGTTTGCTCTGGCCCGACGCCTGCAAAGCCCTGCTCCCTCCGGCGGTGATCAGGCTCTCGATATCAACGGAGACGGCCTCGTCGATCAACGCGATGTCGACGCCGTGGCCGCCCGCGCCGTGAAGGTGACGAAAGGCTGATGAAGACACTCATCACCATCCTGCTTTTATTGCTCGGTGCGGCCGCGCGGCCGGTGTCAGCCCAGGAGCCGGCCCGCAACGGCCCACGGTTCCTGGTGGTGGACGTTTTCGCTGATGCCGGAACGAGCGCCTTGGCCGCCTATCAGATAGAAGTCAAGGCCACGAACGGGCTGGTCAAGATTGTCGGGATCGAAGGCGGCGAACCTGCCGCGTTCCGTTCGCCGCCCTACTACGACCCTGCAGCGATGCAGACCGAACGCGTCGTGCTCGGCGCGTTCAGCCTGGCGACGCCCGAACGACTGCCTCGCGGCCCGGTGCGGATTGCATCTCTGCACTGCCAGGTGTCCGGACCGGTCCAGCCCGGTTTTATTGCGAATGTCACCACCGCCGCCACCCATGGCGGCCAGCCCATCCCCATCCGAGTTACCGTCCAGGAAAGGAGCCAGAAATGAAACGCCACCCAATACTCAGCGACTGCGTGTCTGCGCCCGATCGAATCTCTTCGCGGCCACTGACGTTCCCCCTCTCCCCGGGCCTTCGCCGCGCCGAAGCGGCTACGGCCGCACAGGCGGGGGAGAGGGTCGGGGTGAGGGCGAATCGCGAACCATTGTCGAGCTGCACGACGAGCGAACATCGTCTGGATGAGGGCGGACCCGGAAGCATTTCGCGAATTGTCGTTCTTCTGCTCTGCCTGATCGCGCTCGCTCTGGCTGGATGTCAGAAAGGCCTCGATAAAACCACTCAAATCCCCGGTCACGGTATCGCTGGCATCGGCGACGGCGTCGGACATCCTTCGCCCGGCCCACTTGGGACCGCGCCGTTTGGCCGAGCTCGTTCCGCCCCCGCCCTCCCCGGCTCCCGTCCATCCCGCCACGAGGAACTCTGGATCATCGCCGCCTCCCGCTCGATCTCGAACCCCGATCCGCGCCCGACCCAGGAACCGAACAGCGGCGCCTTGTGCGCCAAGGTCGACGACGAACTGGTTCCGATGCCGCTCAAACACACTGACGTGCAGGCCGACATCGCCGGCTACATCGCTTCCGTCCAGCTAACCCAACAATTTCAGAATCCTCACACCAACAAGATCGAGGCGATCTACGTGTTCCCCTTGCCCGAGAACGCCGCCGTCAACGAGTTCATCATGACGATCGGCGAACGTCGCATCCGCGGCATCATCCGCGAACGCGTCGAGGCTGAGCAGATCTACCAGGAGGCCAAGCGACAGGGCTACGTGGCGTCGCTGCTCACCCAGGAACGCCCGAACATCTTCACGCAATCCGTCGCCAACCTCGAACCTGGCCAGGCGATCGACGTCACGCTGCGTTACTTCCACACCCTGGCCTACGATGACGGCTGGTATGAGTTCGTCTTTCCGATGGTGGTCGGGCCGCGCTTCAATCCAGCCACGCTCGAAGGCACCGGCATCGGCGCCGTCGCCCGAAGCAACCCCAACCCCTCGGGCCACCGCACGGAGGTCCGCTACCTTGCGCCGCACGAACGCAGCGGACACGACATCGGCCTGCGTGTGAACATCGATGCCGGCGTGGCCATTGAGGAAACGTCCTGCGCCAGCCATCGCACCACGCCCACGCGCCAGGAGGCGGGCCGAATGAGTGTGGCGTTAAATCAGGACGACAAGATCCCCAACAAAGATTTCGTCCTGCGCTATCGCGTCGCCGGCGATCGGATCAAGTCAGAGCTGCTCACGCACCGGGACGAGCGCGGCGGTTACTTCACGCTGATGCTCTATCCGCCGGCCGATCTGCAGACACTGACGCGCCAGCCGTTGGAGCTGGTCTTCGTGTTGGATTGCTCAGGCAGCATGTCCGGCGCACCGATCGATCAGGCCAAGACGGCCATTCGTCGGGCCTTGAGCCGGCTGCAACCCGGCGACTCGTTCCAGATCATCAACTTCTCGGAGCGCTCCTCTGCCTTGGGGGCGAAGCCGCTCGAAGCCACGCCGGCCAACGTTCGGCGCGGATTGGACTACCTGGCCAGCCTGACGGGCGACGGGCCCACCATGATGATCGAGGGCATCAAAGCCGCCCTCGATTTCCCGCACGATCCGGAGCGTCTGCGCTTTGTCAGTTTCCTCACCGACGGCTACATCGGCAACGACACCGAGATCCTGGCCGCAGTCGAAAAGCGATTGGGTGCGTCGCGGCTCTTCAGCTTTGGCGTGGGTTCGTCGCCGAATCGATACCTGCTCGACGGATTGGCCCGCCTGGGCCGGGGGGCGGTGGCTTATCTGGGCCTGCGCGACGACGCCGGCCGAGTCATGGACGCGTTCTTCGATCGCATCAGCCACCCTGCGCTGACCGACGCTGTCGTCGATTGGGGCGGACTGAACGTTACCGAAGTCTATCCCGCGAGGGTGCCCGACTTGTTCGTCGGACGGCCCGTGGTGTTGACCGGGCGCTTTGACGCGGCAAACGCGAGCGCTCGGCCGATTCAGGTTCAAGGGCGGGCCGGCGGCCAGTCCGTGGCCGTCACCGTGCCGCTCACCACCCCCCCGCCAGACGGTCGTGCGCAGGCGGCTCTGCCGGCGGTTTGGGCGCGAATGAAGATTGCGGCCCTTTCCGATCGGCAGTTGAACGGCACGGAGGATGAACTTGCCGCGAGCATTCGGCGCGTGGCACTCGACTACAACTTGATGTCGGCCTACACCGCGTTCGTGGCGGTCGACGCTTCGCGGGCAACATCGGGCGCCCCGGGAACGGCGGTTCCCGTAGCCGTTCCCGTGCCGGAGGGTGTGAACCACCAAAAGACCGTGCAGGAACAATAACGCAGGCGAGCCACCACCATGACCTCTCATCCCACTCGAATCAGCGGCCGGTTCGTCGCAGCGACGCTCGGCCTCGTCCTCTTCCTCGCCGGGTGCGCCCGCACCCGATCCATCTCCAACTCAGGAGCGATGGCGGAGAGTGCGGATCATGGAGGCAGCGGAACCGCGGCGACGGAAACGCGGAGCACCGGCCCGACCGACCCTGGCTTTGAATATCGCGGTGAACTCAACGAGTTCGACGTGTTAGGCGTGGATCGCGATCAGACCACGACCGACGCTGAGATCGCGCGGGCTCTCGATGCCGCCAGAACGGTGACGCTCAAACCCGGCAGTCGCGTGCTGCTGGTCCAATCGGGCGCCGTCTTCCCGGATGCGCCGATGGTCGCGGCCCTGGAGAACGAGTTTCAGATCGTGCCCTTCTCCGGAGTGCCGCCCCGACAGCGAACCGCGGCCGATCCTGAACCCTCGCCCTCGTTCAGCTACGGAAAAAATCTGCGGCTGGCCGCGGCGCGGGCAGGCGCGGAAAACATTCTGTGTTATTGGGGCACGCTGGAATCCGCGCGACGGAAGCTCGAGACCAAGACGGTTTCCTGGGTTCCGATCGCGGGCTGGATGATTCCGGATGAAGCCCAGCACATGCGCATCCGGCTGAAACTGGCCCTCATTGATGTTCGATCGGGAAACTGGCGTGTGCTCACGCCGGAACCTTTCACCGACAAAGCCTGGAGCACTGCGTTCACCCGCGGCAGTTCCGATCGGAAACAGGTCGAGCTGCTGAAAGAGAAAGCCTATGCCGCCGGCGCGGAGAAGGTGATGAAGGAGTTTGCGAGCGTGACGGGTGTTCCGTGAGGCGGGCGTCCGCGGGCCTAACGAACCGCCTCACCCCTCACCCCGGCCCACGCCCGGTTGCGGGGAGTGGTTGATGGTCCGGGCACGATCGACGATCGAACGCAAACGACGATGCGTTCGCGTCTGGACAAACCGACGACGCGCTCCCGGGATTCGATGGGCTCGTATAACACCGAGGCGCGATGTTCCTCCCTCTCCCCTCAACGGGGAGAGGGCCGGGGTGAGGGGTGAGACGGTTCCGAAAAACAATCGAACCCAGCGAACAACAACACCACCCAGAAGCCTATCCCGCGCAAATCTTCCCAAGCACATGTCCGGCGGCAGCGAAGCCAAATGCGCCGGTGACGTGACACGCGGATCCATAGCCACCCTCGCACGTTAATCGTGCTCCCGGCTCGCCCGCCGCGCAGGAATCGCCATCGGGCCCGGTCATCACGGCGCGCTCCACCGAATAGACACAATCCACCCCGAAAAGCGCATCGCCACTGGGAAATCCATGCTCCTTGCGCAACCGATTGCGCACCGCCACCAGCAGCCGATCGTGCGTGGATCGCGCCAGATCGGCCACGCGAATGGCCGTCGGATTCCGACGTCCACCCGCGCCGCCCACCACCACGATCGGCAGACCGCGCTCGCGACAGCGTGCCACCAGCAAACTCTTGTTCGTCGTGCCGTCGATCGCGTCGATGACGTGGGCGTAGGCCGGCGCCAGCAACTCGGCCGCGGTGGAAGCCGTGAAGAACATCTGACGGGCATGAACCACGGCAGCGGGATTGATCGCTCGAATTCGTTCCGCCATCACCTCAACCTTGGCGCGGCCGACCGTGTCGTCGAAGGCGTGCAGCTGACGGTTGATGTTGCTGACGCACACGTCGTCCAGATCAACGAGAGTGATTTGGCCGACGCCGGCCCGGGCGATGGCCTCCGCCGCCCAGCAGCCGACTCCACCGATGCCCACGACGCAAACATGGGCCTGCTGCAGACGCGCCAAGCCTGCCGGTGTATACAGCCGGCCGACCCCTTCAAAGCGTTCCCGAATCAAGGCGCGAATGGCTTGGGCTGGGCCTTGGCCCATTCGTCTTCGCTCACCTTCCGGGCCGAGTGCAAATGCACGTAGGTGCCCTTCTTGTTGCCCACGACCACCTCAGGCAACCCGTCACCGTTCAGATCCGTCGCCAGGACTTGGGTGCCAACGCCCGAAAAATCGTCGATGAGATACGGCACGAAATCCACAGAATGATCCGCGCCGCGCACCAGCTTGAACCAGTAAACATAGGGAGTTCCGTTCGGGTCCGGATCGCCCGTCGGTCCATGAGCCCAGAACCGTTTGCCCGTGACGATGTCCTTGAGGCCGTCGCCATCCATGTCCACCAAATCGATCGCGTGCAGCTGGGAGAAGCGCACGCCGTATTTGTTCTCCTTTGGCTCCTTGTTCATGAAAATGTGTTCCTTGAACTGGATCTCTCCGTTGGCCGACCGATCCGCGAGTTGCTCATACCAGGCCAGACCGTAGCCGTGGGCGGCGAGGCTGGTGATGATGTCATTGCGACCGTCGCCGTTGACGTCGTAGGCATACATCTGCGCGCCGCCCGTGCCGAAGGTGACCTTGTGCTGTTTCCAGACGGGATCGCCGACCAACGAGGCCGGCTGCTCCCACCAGCCGTCCTTTTCAAGGATGTCCTTGCGTCCGTCGCCGTTCACGTCGCCATAGCCGTAGCCGTGGTTGAACCAATGCCATTTGCCCGGCGTGGAGATCTTGTGAAAGGTCCAGGGGGCAGTCGGATGATCACGATCGGGCGAGGCATAGCCGAGGTAGCTGACGGAGTTGGTGCCTTCCATCAGGCGCGTATGAAAGATGAGCTCGGGCTGGCCGTCGCCGGTCAGATCTCCAAACGTCGGAGACTCATTGTCCGTGATCGGCACGGCAACGTGCCGCTTCCAATGCCCGGCCACCGCCTGGCCCTTCGGATTTTCGAACCACCACGATTCTTTGCCTGGAAAACCGAGGATCAGAATGTCCGTCCAGCCATCGCGATTGAAGTCGTGGGTGAAGGCGAAAAAGTTCTCGGAGTAATCGTTCTCCTTGCTGAGCGCGCCTTTGTATCCCGGGATGACCTCTTCGGTGCCGTCGGCCTGCTTGCGTTTGAAGCTCTTGGTGGCCGGCGCGTATTCGTGCCGCGCGGTGAACGTCGGGCCCTCATACCAATAGGGCCCGGACACGACATCCGTCACGCCATCGTGATTGAAATCGCCGGCATTGGCGCCTTCGCCCCAAAAGTGTTCGCTGGCCTGAATTCGTTTGAAGGAATGAATCGTGCGGTCACCGGCACGGGCCGAGACCGCCGACAGGGCGACGGCTGCGCCGAGGAGGAGGGTCATGTTCATGGGACTTGTCTGGCAGGTTCGACGGAGCCGGTCAAGGCCGGGGGTGGATGCCAAAGACCACCCATCACCTTCCTGCAAAACGATTGAACCGCCGATTCACGCCGATGGACGCAAATCAGAACACGTCTTACCCCTCACCCCCATCCCGGCCCTCTCGCCGTTGAGAGGAGTCTGGGGCGCGATGGGAGACGGCGTTACACGCCACGATCATGTTGCGCTGGACCGCCGCTTCCCATCGTACCCTCGGAGCGGGAGCGTTCATCTTTTGGCTTTTCCCGAAGGACCGGCACACCTACCGTCTGCGGCCAACAGCGAATGGACAAACTCGTCCGAGACCTTAAAACCCATCCCCTTCTGCCCGGCTGCCTGCTTGCGGTCATCGCGGGCGACCCGGCGGTCCGGCGGTTGCATCCGTTCGACCGCGAGAAGCTGACGATCTTCAACAAACAAACCACGTTGGAAGCCACCACCCGCCTGCAGGAACTCGGCCTGATCACCGCCGAACAAACCTCGCGCGTGCTGGCCATCGACGCGCAATTCCTCCGTGCCTACCGCGACTTGAGGCTGCAGTTCGCGGAGGTTGCCGATGTCACCGGATGCGACGCGCCCTCCGTCGAACAACTCGCCCGCTGCCTCTTCAGCGCCCGGCTCTTTTCGGAGCTGCTCGAGATCCTGACCGTGCCGCATCTTTCCTACGAAAAGACAGCCCAGGGCACCGTCGACCTGTTGGCCGCGCTCTTCGACGCGGTGCGAAATATCGTCGGCGGCGCATGGTCCGTCTTCTTTCCGCGTGAAAACTTCAATCTGGTCACCGACGCCGCCGCTCAATTCTGGGTCGCGTGCCTTTACTCGCCCAAGCCGGAGGAGATGGCCGGAGGCTTCGTCGGACTTTACCGACGCCCGCACAAGGATCGCCTCCGCGGACTGAATCGCGGCCACAAGCCCGAACGCGGCCTGCACCTTCAGGACGTGATCAGCGAGCACCTCAACGGGGCCCAGGAAAAGGTCAACAAGCTGCACGAAGCCGTGCAATCCCACGCCAATGCCGGCCTCGACAAAATCTTTGCCGAGATTGTCCGCCTGCTCGGCCGGCTGGAGCTGCCCAGCCTCGTGGTGTTCTACTACGAGTCAATCGTGCGCGATGTCTGCGAGGCGTTTTCCGCGCTGGACGGCACCGTTTCGCCCAAGGAAAACCGGTTCATCCAATACCTCCTGCGCCAGCTGGACGCGCTTTGTCGGGAACAGCCCGGCCTCGGAGCCCAGGGCTCGGGCCCGGATGGAAACCAGTTCGAACAGGTTCTGCAGGAGCTCGACCAGCTCGTTGGCATCGCTGACGTGAAGGAAAAGGTCCGGGAGACAGCCAACTTCGCCCGCGTCCAGCAGCTTCGGCTGACCCAGGGCCTCAAGCCCATTCCGACCAGTTACCACTCCGTTTACACCGGCAATCCCGGCACCGGCAAAACCACGGTGGCCCGCCTGATGGCGCGCATCTACAAATCGCTCGGCGTCCTCCGCAAAGGGCACCTCGTCGAATGCGACCGTTCCATGCTGGTCGCGGAATACGTCGGACAAACCGCCCCGCGCACGAACGCCGTCATCGACCGTGCCCTCGACGGGATCCTCTTCATCGACGAGGCCTACAGCCTGGTCAAGGATCACGAAGACTTCGGCCAGGAAGCGATTGAAACCCTGCTCAAGCGGATGGAGGACGACCGCGAACGGTTGATCGTCATCGTGGCGGGATATCCTGAAGAGATGGATCGATTCCTCACTTCCAACCCGGGCTTGCAATCCCGCTTCTCGCGCCGCATCGAATTCCTGGACTACACCGCGCTGGAGCTCTGCCAAATCTTCGGGCGAATGTGCCGTCGCAACGGCCTGGAGTTGACCCCGGGCCTGCGCGAGAAAATCGTGCATCACTTCCACTTCCTCAGCCGCGAGCGCGACGAACACTTCGGCAATGCCCGCCTCGTCCGCAACTGCTTCGAAGCAGTCGTCACCGCGCAGGCCAATCGCCTCGCGAAAAGCGCCACCGTCGACGCCCAGGCCCTGAGCCGCCTCGAAGCCGAAGACTTGACCTCACCCTCCGACGCCGAGCGCGAAGCGCACCAGCGAAGCGGTCGCGGGTACGTCATGCCCTGCGAGCATTGCCGGACAATCTATTCATGGCTGCCCGAGATGAACCTCCGGGAGGCCCTGTGCGACAAGTGCGGAAAGATCTACGACGCGGAGTTCGGATCAATCGCGTGATCAGCCCTGCCCTGGCCCGAGTCGTCACCTTTGAAGAGCGACCTGGGAAGAGCGACCTGGCTTTCTCTGCGTTTATCGCCGCGCATCTGCGGTTGAAAAATTCTTACGCCGCAACTTCGACAAAACGTCGCCGGGTCGAGGTTCCCTCCCCGACCCGGCGTTCCTCCCTGGCGTCAGCCCGATGCCTTGGGGATCGCGGATGCGTCTCTGTGCAATGAAACGCATCGTTGGGTTCGCAACGGACTTACACTATCCAATTGCCGAAATTTGGACGGATCTAACCAACTTTTTAAAAAAAGTTTAGCGCCGGCACGATCCGGCCGCGGGGAGGTCTACTTCCCCACCCGGATCGGACTCCCCTTGGTTTTGAACGTCACCACCAGTTTTGGCCCCGGATCACCCTGAATTTCCCCATCAAACTGGATTTGGTTGGCGCCCGATCGCACTAATGGCAGCGCCTTTTTTAGCGGCACGATTTTTACTGCGTTGCCCTTGGCGTCGTAGACGCGCGCGATCGCGTCGGCCTCGACCAGCAACGATTGGCCGCCCTTGAGTTCCACCGGAACGGCCAGCGTCGCCGAATGATCGATCTCAAAGGTGGGATTGGCCACGGAACCGTTGGTGCCCAGCACGCGCAGTTTGAACTGCAGCGGCTGCGGCTGATCCGGATTCACCAACTCCCACATTGCACCCGTTGGCTCGCCGGGCTGACGCGCCTGCGCTTCGTGCGTGAACTCGGGCGAATCATGAAACGGAAACAGGTTCCAGCCACCGCCACCGCCGGCCACAGCTTCCAGATGAAATTCCCGCTTGGGATTGCGCAAGGCCTCGCGCAGGGCAGACGGAATCGCGCCGCTGCGCCGGGCTTGTTCCCATTCCCGAATCGAGTCGAGAATCGGGCCGGAGTCGGGATTGGTCCGCAACGCGCCCGGGCTCGTGGCCAGGGCAAAGCCGGCGTCGAACCCCGCCGCCCGCGCCAGCATCCATTCCATGTCCGACAGGCAGGTGTTCGGTTTGAGCAGGTACCAACCGAGCATCTTGGGGAGATAGTTCCGTTCGCAGAACGCCTGATTGTTGATGCGATATTCCTGCATGCTGTCGCGGAAGCCGCCATACCACGGCTCGCCCCAGTTGCAGTAGCTGTTGATGTGCCAGTAAAAATGGGACAGCGGCGGACTGGTCCCGTTGATCACCGTATGATCCAGGTGATCAAAAAACTCTTTGGCGAACAGTTCGTTTCCGTAGGTCCCCTGCCCCGACGCCAGGCAGCCCTCGTGCCCGTCAAAATCCAGATGGCTCAACCCGGTCTCGTTGAACAGCCTCGCCAGTCCGCGCGCAATCTCGGTCTGCATCTCGATATTCGGGAAAAAGACCTTGTAGGAATGATCCATCAGCTTGCCCGCCTCGACGCCCTTCGCATGCGCAGACGCCGTCGTTCCATACGCGCCCCGCTGGCAGTCCAGCAGCTTCCAGGGCGCCGCCGTCGAAACCGAGCGGTACCGCACCAACTCCTGCTCGATAACCACCGTCTGCAGCTCGTTGCCGGTCCGCTGCGCAAAGTATTCCGGTGAAGCTACGGGGAGCTCGGTCACAAGAGCGTCGACGTCCGCCATCAGCCGGGCGGTGCCGGTCCGGACCAAACGCGGATCCGGCACCGGAGTGACATAGGGATCGTGCGTGTTGATGAAGTTCGAGAGCGTGTGGGCGCCCAGCCGGATGCCGAGTGCCTTCGCCTTGGCGGCACACATTTTCACGCCCGCCACGCCGCTGGGAAAGTATTTCGGGCTCGGCACGTAGTGCCCCCAGCTCTTGAACGGGTTGCCATGGTAGAGGCTCATCAAGTTGGCCCGCTTCACGTAGCCCAGCATCTCGTCGATGTCCGCTTCCGAAAAGTCCGCGATCAGATAAGACCGTCCCCGCTCGGGGGAAACCTTGGCCCAGAGACCGTCGATGAGCGGATGCGGCAGTCCCTCGGCCACTTCAATCCGCCCGAGGGTCTCCAACACGCTGACCGCATCGCAGCCAAAGACGGCAATGGCCGATCCGATTGCGGTTTCGCCGGGGAGTGGTGTGACCGGCATGTTCGGCGCGCGCTTGTTCCAGACGGCGATCGATCTGGGCCGCGATCGATCGAGGGAATAGGCCTGCAAGACGCCGCCCCAGTCCGTCTTGCGCGCAGCATAGGGGCGGTCAGCGCTGCCTTCGTCGTTCTCCGGATACCCGCCCAGCGTCTTCGGGTTCAGCGCTTGCACGCCGACCGCGAAGGCATCGTCGCGCACCACACCCACCACCTCGCCCACCGCGCCACGAAGCGCGATCGGATACGGTCCCCACAACGCCAGCTCAAGGCGCCCGGCCAGATCCGCGGGTCGAACCTCCTTCAGTTCGAGGCGAAGATGGGACGGCTTCGAATTCACCCGGACGATCGCGGAAGCACCCGAGTTGGCGTAGCGAAGGGTAAGCAGAGCAGCCGGCGCGTCCCAAGTGGCGGCGACGGGAGCCTGCAACTCCGTGCGGCCCGTGAACCGCAGGCTCAACACCGGCGCGGGCTGGCCCGGAGCCAGAAGGTTTCGCTCCGCCGCCCGCGGAGAAACTGCGACGAACACGCCGTTGGTCCCCAGGGCAAAGGTCGCCTGATCCGTTTGCCAGGTGGCGACCGGAGCGCCGGAGCTGGCGGCTTTCGACGACAAAGCGCAGGCGATGAAAACCAAAATGAGGCCACGAGCCATCGAGATCGGAAACCGGGTTGTCATGGCCTTCGACTTTGCCGCGCGCGACGCCGAAGCCAAGCCCGGACTACTCATCGATAAAACCGCGCAGCGAACAGGGGCATAAACTGCAGAACGCCAACGAAGCTGCCGGCAAACAGCTCGTTCCGGGCCGCCGGAAAAAGAAACGTGCCCAAGAAACAACAAATCTCCGACAGGGCGAGGCCCACGACGAAAACGGGCATGGCGGCTTGGGCCGACGTCATTCGCGGCAGGATGACCCAACGAACCACCGTACCGAGAACGAACGGAATCAAAGCGAGCGGCCAGAGGTTTTGATTGAGACCGCCTCCGGACGCGAGCCCGCTCGCTGGCGGCAGAAAGACATAGAACATCGGCAGGCCAGCCAGGATGGCGGCCCAGGTAATCCACCACGAGACAATCGACTGACCGGGCGTGCCTGCGTTCATGTCGTCAGTAAGTGGGGACCGTATCGAATTGGCAAGGCCGGGCCATGCCTTTCCCGTCGCCTTCGTTCGTTCGCACGTAACCCCAGAGACCGGAATAGTAACCGCGGATGAAAGCGGATGGACGCAGTTGGTTCGGGACGCACCAAAAGATCCCGAGTTTTCAGCTGCGCTTATCGGCGTGCGTCTGCGGTCCGGATTCTTGCCTGTGGCATCGGGTGTGATTAAAGACGGGTGATCCAACGAACCGTCTCACCCCTCATCCCGGCCTTCTCCCCGTTCAGGGGAGAAGGAGGCGCGGCGGGCGTTCGTGGGCCAGGGGGCGCGCGTGGGGCGCGAGCTTGACCCATTGAACCATCACCCGCTTTTAACCGCACCCTGTGGCATCAGGGATGCCTCTAGGGCCTTGACGTTCCGGTCGGGCAAGATTGAAATCCACGCCATGACCTCTCGCCCACCTGCGTCGCAGTGCTCCAGCCTCCATGATCCACGGTTTCTGTTCGCGTCGATCGCAGCTGTATGAAACGTCGCGAGTTTTTGCAGTCCGCCGCCCTGGCCACGAGCAGCGTGGCGGCGGGGGTGTTAACGGGTTGCCGGACATGGCCCGGCAGCCGGAACGGGACGGGCCCGCTGCAGGTCATGACCGTGCGAGGACGGATCGCCGCGCAGGAACTCGGGGCCACCTTGCCGCACGAGCATGTCTTGTTGGACTTTGTGGGTGCGGATCAAATCTCGCGCGATCGCTACAACCAGGATGTGGTCTATGACGCGGTGTTGCCCTTTGTACAGCAGGCGAAGGATCTCGGCTGCGAGACACTGGTGGAATGCACACCGCAATGGATCGGACGGGACGTCATTCTGCTGCGACGCCTGTCCCGGGCCACGGATCTGCACATTCTGACCAACACCGGTTACTATGGCGCGGCGCGGAACAAGTTTTTGCCGCGGCACGCCTTCACTGATTCAATTCTGCAATTGAGCGGACGGTGGATTGCGGAGTGGTTGGACGGCATTGATGAAACTGGCATCCGGCCGGGGTTCATCAAGATTGGCGTTGATTCTGGGCGTCTCTCGGACATCCACCGAAAGCTCATCCGGGCGGCGGCGCGGACCCACCTGAACAGCGGCCTGACCATTGCCGCCCACACGGGGGACGGGGTGGCGGCGCTCGACGAGTTGGCCACGCTCCGCGAGGAAGGCGTTGCCGGCAACGCGTTCATCTGGGTCCACGCGCAGAATGAAGCGGATGAGGACTCGCATCTGCGCGCGGCGGAGCAAGGGGCCTGGGTGGAGTTCGATCACGTGAGCTCGAAAGACCTGCAAAAGCACATCACGATGATCCAGGCGATGAAGACCCGTGGGTTTCTGGGCCGGGTGTTGGTCTCGCACGACGCCGGCTGGTATGAGGTGGACCAGCCGAACGGCGGCACGTTCAGGCCGTTTGACACGGTTTTCACCGAACTGATTCCCGCCCTGCGCGCCGCCGGCTTTTCCGAAGCCGAAGTTCGACAGCTGCTGGTGGAGAACCCGCGCGAAGCGTTCGCGATTCGGGTCCGGGAGAAAAAGGACTGAATGAACAAAATGAACACGGTTCTCGGGACTTCGCCCACGCAGCCTTCGCCCGGAGCCCGGGCGTCCAGGTTCGCCGCGCTCCCGACGGACAGCGTCCAGCGATCACGGGCCAAAGAATCGAGGCTTGTCGGCCGCATGCGTTGGCCTCTCATCCTCGTCGCTGCCTGGCATTCCGCGTGCACCCACGCGGCGGAGGTGGGGAGCCTCGATCACGCCCGAAAGGTCGCAGCCGAGTTCATCGGAGGGGCCGACTTGATGACGCACGTACGAACGCTGGCCTCGGATCAGTTCGAAGGGCGCGCGCCCGCCTCACCGGGCGAGGAAAAGACCATCAACTATTTGATCCAACAGCTCAAAAAGTTCGGATTGAAACCAGGCAATCCCGACGGCACGTACCTGCAGAACGTGCCGCTCATGGGGGTGACCGGGGAGCCGACGATCGAGTTCGACGCCGGCGGCAAGCCGGTGCCCGTGTCCGGGCCGCTCGATTGCATCGCCAACTCGCTTCACTTCCAGCGGGACGTGCGCGTGGAAAAGTCCGACCTCATCTTCGTCGGCTATGGCGTGGTCGCACCGGAATATGACTGGGACGACTTCAAAGGGGTCGATGTCCGGGGCAAAACCCTGGTCATGCTCGTTGGGGATCCGCCGGTGCCGGATGCGGCGGATTCGGCGAAGCTGGATGACAGCGTGTTCAAGGGGCGGGCGATGACCTACTACGGACGTTGGACGTATAAGTATGAAATCGCCGCCGCCCGCGGCGCGGCCGCCGCTTTGATTGTGCATGAGACCGGGCCGGCGGGTTATCCCTACTTCGTTCTCGTGGGCAGCAACACGCGTGAGAATTTCGATCTGCAGTCACCCGGGCAGAATCTGGATCGCGTCCCGGTGCAGGGCTGGCTGTCGCAGAGCAAGGCCGAGGAGTTGCTGACCGCCGCCGGACAAAACTACGCCCGGCTCAAGGCAGCCGCGGTGCGCCGGGATTTCCGGCCGGTGCCACTGGCGGCGAAGGCTTCATTCCGCATCCGCAACACGCTGCGTCCGGTCGATTCCCGCAACGTGGTCGCTCGCATTGAAGGATCGGATCCAACGCTCCGGCAGGAATACGTGGTGGTCTCGGCCCACTGGGATCACCTGGGACGCAATGACAAGCTGGAGGGCGACCGCATTTACAATGGCGCGCTCGACAACGCCACGGGCACCGCGGGTTTGTTGGAGCTGGCGGAGGCATTCGGGCGCCTGCAACCCGCTCCGAAACGCACGCTGATTTTTCTGGCCGTGACAGCCGAGGAGAAAGGCCTGCTGGGGGCCAAGTATTACGCTGAACACCCGCTCTATCCGCTCCGCCACACGCTGGCCAACGTCAACATGGACGGCCTCAACCCGTGGGGCCGCACCAAGGACATCGAAGTCATCGGGCACGGACAATCGACGCTGGAGGACATTTTGCAGGTGGCGGCGGACGCCGCCGGACGATTGGTCTCGCCCGATTCCGGCCCGGAAAAGGGGCGGTTCTATCGCTCCGATCATTTCGAGTTCGCCAAACTGGGCGTGCCCGGCCTCTACCTGAAAGGCGGCATTCATGTCCTCGGCAAACCGGAGGGATACGGCAAGCAAAAGCTCGACGAATACACCGAGCGCGATTACCACAAGGTGAGCGACGAGGTGAAGGACGACTGGGACTTCGCGGGTGCGGCAGACGATTTGAAGCTTTTATTTGAAGTGACCTGGCAGGTGGCCCAAGGCAAAAGCTATCCGCAGTGGAAGCCGGGATCGGAATTCAAGGCACGACGCGATGCCATGCTGCGGTCTTCGGAATCAAAGTGAGACGCCGGCAGTGCCCGACGAGTCAAGCGCTTCGCCGACCGGTTAATTTGTGCCCGGCGGCCTGTTCCCGCGCCGCGAGCGAAGGGGAGACCAGCCCGGCACAAGGCGAACGGTCGAGCCAATGCCGAGCAAAAGTTGAAAATAGAAAATCTGAAATATCTGAAATCTGAAATGACCTCCCTGACCAATGCCGAGATCCGCCAGCACAAGGCGACTGCCCAACGCCTGAAGGCCATGCTGAAGATGGGGCGCCAGGGATTGACACCCGCCTTCGTGCAGAGCGTCGACGACGCGCTGCAGCACCACGGCCTCGTCAAAGTGAAGTTCGACGATTTCAAGGATCAACGAAAGACGCTGGCCCCGCAGCTGGCGGAAAAGACCGGCAGCCACCTGATCACGTTGGTGGGCAATGTCGTCGTTTTGTTCCGCCCGAAACCCGAAGCCGCAGCCGGAGCGGAGAGCGCGCCGGACGACGTCGAGGACTGACCGCGCCGGCCCGTCGCTGAGCTCGGCCACGAACCCTCCCCTTGCTCCTAATCCTGCTCTTGCTCTTGCTCTCTTCGGGAGGAGCAAGAGCACGAACAGGGGGCAGGTTGACGGGAAGCCACTCGTTCTCTTTAGAACATGCTCACGGGGCATGAACTGGACACGTCAGGTAGGGCGGGCGCTCCGCCGCCCGCCGGCAAACACGTGTTGCGAACTGCTTACCCGGTCGTGCTCGAAGAATGGTGACGTTGACCGCAACGGCGGCGCGCTGCGGAGAGCGCGCCCTACCTTGTCGGTTCATGGGAAGCTTTCACGAGTTCCGAACTCGTGCCCACTGGCCCATGAACCGGGGACGGTTCCACCTCACCCGGTTCCGACTTCGCTGGCGCGAGTCGAAACCACCCTCTCCCCCGCAGGGCGGCGGAGAGGGCCCCTCCGGGGAGGAGAGGTTCATGGGAAGCCCCCCGTTCCTTTTTGACCTGCTCACCAGACATGAACCAGCGCACTGCTCCACCTCACCCGCACCGGGCGGCTCGATTGACAGGTCGCCGAATCTCCGCGTCGCGTGCCTTCTGGTCGAGCCTCCGGTTCATGGGAAGAACGGATTCATCCCCGGCGGGCCGAGGCCCGACCGGGGATGAAATGATTGCGTGGGATTGATTTAGTCAGGCCTACTGCGTCGGGACTGTCTTCTGCCAGAGATTCGCACTCAGGCCGAGGAAGACATCGTAGGCGGAGTACCAGGCCGGCGACTCCTTGCCCCAACCTTCATTGCACTTCAGGAAGCGTTTGCGGAGGCCGAGATACTGATCGGTGCCATTGATGGTGGTGACGTAATCCTGCCGGAGATATCCATAGGCAACGGCATAGTGCCAGAGCCAGCCGAGTCCGATGACACCCGGGCGCCCGGACTTGATGCCGTTGGCCACGCGCGAACCGGAGCTGTCCCAGTCGTCGCCCCAGAAGTCATAGGCGTAAGAGTAGGAGTACCCGACGAGATTCTGGCCCTTGCCATAGAGGATGGAGGAGAGGCCGATCTTGCTGGCGACCGGGTGAAGGTAAGTGAAGAAACCTTCGATCAAATCAGACGGCATCGTCGCCCCTGCGTCGCTAAACGGATCGCAGATCACGTCGCAGTATTCGTGCAGCAGCCGGTAGGCAGCCTTGACCTTGGCCTTCTTGGAGGCGGTGTCCAGGAACTGCGGGGCATCCACCGTGCTGATGGAGGAGAACGAGTTGGCCGCGGTGTAGAAAGCGCTTTCCACGCTGTGTTCGTTCTCCCACCAACCGAGGAGCATGCCGAGGGCCGTCGGGCCGCAGCCCACCGCCTGGCACCAGTCTGGATCCTTGAGTTGCCACCAACGCATCTGATCAGACCAGGCGCCGGCATAGGCTTCCGTGATCGTTTTCCAGTGCGGCGCCGAGCCGGCCGGAGCAAAACCTTCCGGTTCACCGCCGGCCGCGCCGCCGGCCACCCCGGCAACCACGCCGGTGACTTCGACCAGATAACGAGTCACGGTTTCGTTGACGCGAACCTTGATCCCCATTCGGCCCGGCG
This sequence comes from Limisphaerales bacterium, assembly GCA_044230345.1. Classification (GTDB taxonomy): domain Bacteria; phylum Verrucomicrobiota; class Verrucomicrobiia; order Limisphaerales; family JADJPG01; genus JBGARF01. The sequence goes on along the minus strand of JBGARF010000025.1, from coordinate 141,695 downwards.
TGATGCCCTGGATACGCAGGCCGCCCAAGCGAAGGATGGGGGTCACGTTCGCGATGGCGCGTTCACCGGATTCCACTTCGAGGGTCACTGCATCGACTTGCACGCCCGGCAGGAAGCTGGCGGTCTGGCCATCGGCCACCCGGAGAACCTCCGGGAAGATGCCCCGCTCGGCGTCCCAGAACGCCTTGGCATGTTCCGCCCGGCGGTTCCGCAGGATCTGGTAGAAGCGATTGGTCTCGAAGTCGGTTTTGAACTCCGTATAGCTGCGGTAGTAAGTCGGGATGAGCTTGCCGCCACCGGGCGGCATGTCTTGCTGGCCGGACTCGCTGTCACCGTTGCCCACGATGGTTTGGGAGGTCAGCTCGAGGATGCCGGTGGGCGGACGAAACGGTTCTGTCCCATGATTGGCAATCAGCTCGCCCCGACCATTCTCCGCCACCCAAAACCCGGCGCCATAGCGAACGATTCGCGCCGGCGTTTGATCACCGCATTTGCGCAGGAGACTTTCGACCGGCGTCCCGCCTTCCGTGGCAAATTCCACCACGGGCAGATCCTTGCCATTGGCCGAGCAGATCATGTAGCCGCGAGCGGATTCACCCGTCTCGGACGAGTCGAATTTTCTGAACCCGGTCGAACGCGCCGCCTGCGGCTTCCGGATAAACTTGAACTCATAATGCGACGGCCCCTGACCGTTGCCGGAATCCATGAGCGGGGCAGCAAAGGGGGCGAGGTCAACGTCAGTCAACTGATCGCCAGACTCGGTGTCCGGCGAGGCGACCAGTCGTGTGAGATGATTCCTGGCCGCCAGCAAAGTCGCTGCGGGAATCTGCGAAATCGTCACCACCGGAACAGACGAATCACGGCCGTTGGCCGCCACGTGCAGCCGAAAGAAGGCGGCGGAGCCGGCGTCGGTCTCAACCGTGATGGCGCCGGTGGGGCTGATGCGGACGGAATCAGGAGCCACGGCCCGCCACGGCCCGCTGGGCGTGGGGGCATATTCGTAGCCGAGCGTGAAGGCTTCGCCCGCCGGCGCGGGGGACTGAATCAGGGAAACGGAGAGCAGCGTCAGCAATCCGACTTTTCCAACTTTGGTGATGGGATGTTTTCGGTTCATGGGCAATACAGGGTTCACTGGACACGATTTTCAGATTTGGGATACGGCACGGCACAAGACATGTGGTCACAGGGTCAGCGCTTTCCACAGCGACGCCCATTGTTTCCCAAGGCTTGAAGCCGCCCCCTCAGTAAGAAGAAGACACACGGCGCGGATTACACCGTTCTTTCGTTCCGGTCTGGAAAAGGCAACTGAATCGTTCCGGCTAAGCCATGCCCCGCCAGCGACGGAGGCCCCATTCGGCCACGAAACACAGCAGGGCCAGCAGGAACACCGCAGGCTGATGCCACAGCGGCGCGGTCCATGTTTCGGTGACCGGCGCCTTCCGCTGCGGCAATTCCCGGACAAAAGTGTCCAGGCCAGCCGGCGCAATCATTTCCCCTTTGGTTTGTCGGGCCAGGGATTCCATCAGGGCGCGATTGGGTTTGAGCGATTGGAACTCGTCGGATGCGGGGTCGGAAGCCCAGCCCGTTTCGGCTCGCCCGACTTCGACGCCGGCGGAGTCGGTCACCAGCACTTCGGCGAGGTAACCGCCCGTGTCCCGCGGGATATACGTGGCTTCGTAAACTCCGGGCGAAGTGGCCGAGGGTTCCGCCGTAAGCTTGACCGCCACCGGTTTGGCGGAGGGGTTCGTCCCGGGCGACTCAGCAGTGGCGGCGCCGACAGCCTGCACGTAAATGGAGACGGCCGCATTGTCGAGCGGTTGAAAACTTTTGTCGCGGGCGCGCACGCGGAGGACCACGGCCTGGTTGGGATCGCTGCGCTGAGGTTCCGCGACCATCTCAACCCGGTTGGGAACATCGGCCACGAGCCAGCGCGTGAGCTGGCGCCACGCCTTGTCCATGTCCTTATGCCGGGCCTCGTCCTTCAAACCCCACTGCCAAAGGTCGCCAATCATCATCGCTGCGGATCGCCCGCTGCCAAAGCGCTGCACGACGAGCGCAGGATGCTGTCGCTCTTTCTCGGTGACGGTAGCGATGACGCTCGCGCCGGGCTTGGCCCCGCGGACCTGATTGAGCACGCCGAAAGCCGGGAGCTCGTCGAGCCGTCGGCGTTCGTCGGATTCATTGTTGCGCAGGCGGGCCCAAGGCTGGAGCCAGCCTTCGCGAGTCAAGGTCAGCTTGAGGTCGCCCGGCGGCTTTTCATCGGGCACCTGATCCAGGTATACGGGGAGCAGGTCTCCGATGGGTGTTCGGTTGAACTTTCCTTCGTGAAACGACTCAGCGCCGCCCAGCATCAGGAACCCGCCGCCGCGTTCGGACACGAATTTTTGCAGCAGCGCCATCTGGTCGGGGGTGAAAAACTCGGCCTCGAGATCGTCGAGGATCACGGCGTGATACTCGTAGAGCTCCTCGGGCAGCTTGGGAAATCCGCCCCGCAGCTCGTACTCGTCCCGGGTGTTGAGGCGAATCAGCACCGGCTGGTCGTAGCGTTCGGTGTCTTCAGCCGACTGATTGCCGAAGCCACGGAAGAGCGGATTGCTGGACTCGCCGGCGCGGCCACGGAACTCGAACTTGGGTTCACGCCGCGCGATGCGGATCAGACCCACCATCTGAATTTGATCATCCTCCATCACCGCGCGCTGCAGAAATTTGTATTCCCAGTTCGGGCGGCCGGACACGTAAAGCACCCGATACGGTCCGCGCCCGCGGTCAACCACCACCATCCGATCATTGTTGGCGAGGGTGGCTTCGTCCACGGAGGCGGCTGCGTTCGTGCCCGGACCGGGATGGTTCGTGGTGTGAACCTGCAGCCGATAGAACGAAACCCCACTTTGCTCCGGCTTGAACTGAAACCGGAACGAGGTGGGTTCGGCCCCGGCCTTCTGCGTCTGCTCGGCCGTCAGGCGATCGGCAACGGAACCCGCCACCGGCCGGTTGGTCAGGGCACCAGCCCGGGCCGCGGCAGCGCCCGCGTTCGTCGCTGGCCCCAGGCTGGACGCATGCGCAATCTTGAGCAGACGCGCCCGCAATGGTTCCCCAGCGAAACCGGTCGCGGTGGCTTCCGCTTGAATGGTGACCGGGGCGTCCTCGAATGAAGTTTGATTCACGGCCACCTTTTGCACGGCAATGTCGTTCACCGGCTGATCGTTTCCAAACACGACCGGGTAAATCGGCGGCAACCCTTCGGCGCCCAGGTTGGCGTCGGTTAGGTCCGTGGCATTGCCGTCGGTCAGGAGGAGAATTCCGGCCAGAGGCTGGCCGTGGAACCGCTCCGCAATCGAGCGCACCGCAAACCCGATGGCCGACGAGCGCCCTTGAAAATCGAGCTCGGAATAGTCCTTGGTCCCTTGGACGCGCGAATCAAATAGATACCGTCTGACTTGGAAATTCTCCGCCAATGAATCCTGCCACGCGGAGGGTTCAGTGGTCAGGAGTTGCTTGAGTCGGTCGCCGCGCGCTTTGGCGTCACCGCGATCGTGGATGCGCATCCCCTGGCTGTTGTCAGCGAGGACGACAAAGTAGTTGGCACCGGGCCGGGCCCGTTCGCTGGTCCACAAGGGTTCCAACAGACAGGCCGCCAGGGCCAGCAAGCCGAGCAGCTTCAGGGTCAGGCAGGTCAACCGCAGGCCGCTGCTGCCCGGGGAATTGCGGTAGGACCAGATCAGCAACAGCAACGCGATTCCCACGAAGCCGGCGGCGGGCAGCCACCAGCCGCGTCCGGAAATCAGCACTGCGGCCTGGAACATGTCGGCATGGTGCCAGTCGCCGATCGAGATGGCCACTGGATTTTGACAAGCCGGGCAGCCCCCGCTTGAACCAGCGGGCTTACGGCAAGCGCAGCCGGAAATAGCGTTGCGGCTCCCGGCGATCGATGGCACCCGACGGGCTCAGCCCCATCGGTCGCAGCAGTTCAAACATCCCGTCGGCATTGAACTGATTGGTCACGAAGGGCAGCCACTCGGCGAACGGCAGGCCGGCATTGGTGCTGGTATGCACGACAAATCCGGCGCCCGGCACACCACCGAACCCGCCCAGGTAGTAGTTCGTCCCGACGACAGCCGGCGGACAGAGCTGGAGTTGATCGTCGGTGATCCCGAGGGCGGTCAGCCGATAAGTGCCGCTTTGGCCGAGATTAAACGAGCTCAGCACCAGCATGAAGATGCCAGAGTTCGTCGTTCGATAGGTCAGATTTGCCTGCGTGCCGCTCGCGAGAGCCGGAGCGGAGGCCAGCAGGGCACCGGACTGTCCGTAGAGACGCAGCCGCGGAGTAAATGTCGAGGGGCTGGTGAGCCGATCGCAGCGGAGGGACAACGGGGTATCGCGGCAGGCCAGAAAGGTCCAAACTTCTAGATCACCCACTTCCAGCAAACCCTCGTAAGGCACGGCGTTGGTCATCGGCCCACCTTCGTCGCCCGGCGCGACGCCGACCGAGCCGGGCAGGTGAGCCAAGGTCAGAATGTAGTCACCGGCGCCGTTGTTGTAGTAGCTGTTGACCACCACGGTATAAACACCGGAATTGGTGGCTTGAAAGGCCAGTTCCGTGTCCCGGGCACCGATCGGGGAATTGAACGCCACTCCCGCCTCGGCGCCCGTGGGGCCGAAGACGCGAATCTGCGGGTTGGCATCCGCGGTGCCCAGCCGGAGCAAAATGTTGTCCCGGGTCGCCGCCGTAAACGTCCAAACATCGAGATCGCCCACGGCCAGCTGGCCTTTGTACTGAAAACCACTCGTCATCGGCCCGCCCTGATCGCCCGGCGAAACCGTGACGGCTCCGGGACCCTTGGCCAGCGAAACGATGTAGGGCCCCGTGCCATTGGCGTAGTAGGCATTTGCCACCAGAGTGTAGGAGCCGGAGTTGGTCGCGCGAAAACTTAGTTCGGCATCGCGCCCTCCGGTCGGCGTGTTGACTCCCGAGGCGACCAGGATGCCGAGCGGGCTGTAAAGACGCAGATGCGGGTTGTAGTCCGTGGTGCCCATGCGCGCGACGATTGAATCTCCAGCCGCAGCGTCGAAGGTCCAGACGTCCAGGTCACCGACCTCGATCTTCCCGACGTGCTGCACACCGTTCGTCATCGGCCCGCCGTCGTCCCCCGGGAGTTTCGTCACCGGCCCCGGCGCCTTGGCGAGCGAGACGATGTAAGGTCCGGTGCCGTTGGCGTAGTAAGCATTGGCCACGAGCGCGTAGGATCCTGTGTTGGTCGCGCGAAAAGTAACCTCAATGTCACGCCCGCCGTTAACCGTGCTGGAACCGGTGTCGAGCAGGATACCCAGTGGGCTGTAAAGACGCAGATGCGGGTTGTAGCCAGTGGCACCCATGCGCGCGATGATCGAATCGCCAACAGCGGCGTCGAAGGTCCAAACATCCAAATCACCCACGTCGATCAGACCGGCATGCTGCACGCCGTTCGTCATCGGGCCGCCGTCGTCCCCCGGCAATTTCGTCACCGGCCCCGGCGTCTTGGCGAGCGAGACGACGTAGGGGCCGGTGCCATTGGCGTAGTAAGCATTGGCCACGAGCGTGTAGGACCCCGTATTGGTGGCGCGAAAAGTAACCTCAATGTCACGCCCGCCGTTGACCGTGCTGGAACCGGTGTCGAGGAGGATACCCAGTGGGCTGTAAAGACGCAGATGCGGGTTGTAGCCAGTGGCACCCATGCGCGCAATGATCGAATCGCCAACAGCGGCGTCGAAGGTCCAGACGTCCAAATCACCCACTTCAATGACTCCCGCGTGTTGCATGCCGTTGGTCATCGGCCCGCCGTCGTCACCTGGCAGTTTGGTGACCGCTCCCGGCGCCTTCGCGAGCGAGACGATGTAGGGGCCGGTGCCATTGGCGTAGTAGCTGTTCGCCACGAGCGTGTACGCACCCGTGTTGGTGGCGCGAAACGTCAGTTCAGCGTCGCGTCCGCCGTTGACCACGCTGGAGCCCGTTTCGAGGAGCAGGCCGGTTGGACCAAAAAGGCGCACCTGCGGGTTGTAGCCCGTCGCGCCCATGCGCGCGACGATCGCATCCCCCGCCACGGCCTCGAAGGTCCAGACGTCCAAATCACCCACGTCGATGACTCCGGCATGTTGCACGCCATTGGTCATCGGTCCGCCGTCATCCCCTGGCGACTTCGTCACCAGCCCCGGCGCCTTCGCGAGCGAGACAATGTATGGCCCGGTGCCGTTGCCGTAGTAGGCGTTCGCCACCAGCGTGTAGGATCCCGTGTTGGTGGCGCGAAACGTCAGTTCAGCGTCGCGTCCGCCGTTGACCACGCTGGACCCCGTTTCCAGCAGCAGACCGGTGGGACCAAAGAGGCGCACTTGCGGGTTGTAGCCCGTCGCGCCCATGCGCGCGACGATGGCATCGCCCGCCACCGCCTCGAAGGTCCAGAGGTCCAAATCACCCACGTCGATGACTCCGGCATGTTGGACGCCGTTGGTCATGGGCCCGCCCTGATCTCCTGGACTTACCTGAACGACGCCCGGCATGCGCGCCACGCTGAGCGCGTAGTTGCCGAAATTATTTCCGTAGTAACTGCTGACCCTGACCGTGTGATCGCCGGCGTTGGTGGTCACGAAGGTCAGTTCGCCATCGCGACCGCCACCGGTTGCGTTAAATCCAGACTTAACCAGGACCCCCGCCGGCGAATACAGATCGATGCGCGGATTAAAAGTTTCGGCGCCAAGACGGAGCAGGATCTGATCCCCAACGTTGGCGGGCAGCGTCCAATTCGCCTGGGTGTTGCCCGCGCTAAGCGTCCCTGGGTAACGAAGTCCATTCACCAAACCTTGACCGTGGACCGGGGTCAGCACCAAGCCCAAAAGCCCGGTGAGCACCAAGGCAGGCACTGACCAGACAGAGCGACCAAGGGGATGGAGGTTTTCCCGGCAAAAAAAGGCACAACAATTCAGCTTCATACGACAAGCATGGTTTTGGGTTGGAGATCCGATCAGGCGTCAGATTGGCAGGATCCCATCCCGTTTCAAGACCACGCTTGCCGCATCTTGGTGACCTTATTCTTGCTGCGATCGACCTGCGCTCAGTCGCCGCTTGGCCAGTTGCGCCTTCAAGAAATAGTCCGGCGGCGCATCTTGCCACGCGGTCAGCCATAGATCACCCAACATTTGCGCGCCTTCCACGACCTGTTTCTCCATCAGCCCCCGACCCTCGGCGGACGGTTCACCCGTGCTCCCGAGCCGACCGCTTTTTTCCAGACGATAGACCGCATCAACCTGCTCATGGCTCCGCTGCAAAAGTCTCATCATCGCCGGAAACAGGTTCGTTCGGCTCGCTCCGGTCTCCTCCAGGGCCACGCGATGCGCCGGTCGCAGGCGCCCGGCCAATGCCTCCACGTTCAACGCCAACCGGTTGGGATAGCCGCCATCGATCCACGAGTGAAACGTGCGGTTGGTGGTGTAGCCCGACGGATTAACTCCGAACCAACCGTTGTAGTGTCGGGTCGTGTGCAATGGTTGAACGGCGTCCCCAACGAAATGAGCCATCACCCCCATCCCGTAGACAATGTTCTGGCGTGCGTTCGACTGTTCCTCCGCGCTGCCCGCTTCCTCGAACGCGCGCAAATAGGAAAAGCCCGACTTCAGCCGCCCCTGATGCTCGGTGATCGTCCACGGAAGAAACCCGATCCGGCCCCGGGTCAAATCGGGATCCCGCGCCGAATCAACGGGAGGGAACCGTCCAGGATTGGCCGCCCGTCCGGCAAGGAACTGCGCCTCCGCTGCGTACCGGAAGGGGCTGAGGTTGGTCACACTGAGCCCGTAGAGCGGCAGTTCGTCGACATCGAAGAAGTGATCCGGCTTGTGCGCATGCGCGAACGGAGTGTCCGGGGAATTCCTCCAGCGATCGGGCTCGCCGCTCAAGAACGCAATCCGTTCGCGGCTATCAGGACTCAGCGCGAAGGCCGGAAAATTGGTCGGCAACGTCCGCAGCGCAAGCAAGGCGATCAATCGATGGCCTTCGTAGTCCCACGCGTGGACGCGGGGAACCCCGAGCAAGATTGAGAGCAGTCCGATAGAAACCAGCGTGGCGGCCAAGTTCATAGGCTCAAAGAGTCCAGCCCGCCCGATATTCACGGCGCAGAAAGCGATTGCCCTCCTCCGAATTGGTGAAGCGCAACGCCGCCGCGTCCCAACGCAGCTTTTCCGTGGTCAACTCCTCCCGCATTTTCAAACGCAGTGCGACATTGCCCAGCAGCACCGTCTCGGTCAACGGCCCGGCCCAGTCGAAGTTTGATCCCGCCGGCGGGCCTCCTTTGCAGGCGTTGACAAATTCCTGATGATGCCCGGGCGAACGCGGCAGTGTCCTGGGCGGCTCTCCCACGGCCTTCCGCCGAGCTTCGGGAAACACGGTGTAGCCCCGCTGCGAATTGAGGATCGCGCCCTGATCCCCGATCAGCAACGCCCCCGTCGCGCCCATCAAGGGCCCGTCTTCCAAGCCCGGCGGCCGCGGCGGGCGAATGCCGCCGTCCGACCAGATCAACCGGATCGCCGGCCGGCCTTCACGCGCCGGAAATTCGTAGGTCACCATCGAGGCCAGCGGATACATCTCCTCGTTCACCCGCGTCGAACTGGCCTCGACCGTGTCGGGTGCGCCGAGCTTCAATGCACGGAAGATCGGATCAAAGGTGTGACAGCCAATGTCGCCCAGCGCGCCCGTCCCGAAATCCCACCAGCCGCGCCATTTGAACGGAAGATAGGCCGGATGAAAATCGCGCGCGGGCGCCGGCCCCAGCCAGAGGTCCCAGTCGAGCGTGGACGGCACTGGCGGCCGCTCCTTGGGCCGCGTGCCACCCTGCGGCCAGTACTCGTTGAACAAGCCGTTCGAAGGGCGATCCGTCCAGATATGCACCTCCCGCACCACGCCGATCGCACCGGCCTGGATGAGCTCGGCCAGCCGCCGGGTCGCATCGCTCGCCTGACCCTGATTGCCCATCTGCGTCGCGACCTTTGCCTTCCGTGCGGCCTCGGCGATCTGACGCGCCTCCCAGACCGAATGGGTCAGCGGCTTCTCGCAATAGACATGTTTCCCGTGACGAATCGCACACATCGAAGCGAACGCGTGTTGATGATCCGGCGTCGCCACAATGACCGCGTCGATGTCCTTTTGGGCATCGAGCATCTTGCGATAGTCCTTGTATTGGGCTGCCTTGGCAAAGCGCTTGAAGGTCCCGGCCGCATGAGCCCAGTCCACATCGCAAAGCGCGACAATGTTGTGCTCGGTGAACTGGCCGAGATCGCTGCCCCCCTGACCGGCCACGCCGATCCCAGCGATATTCAGGCGTTCACTGGGCGGCAGAGCGCCGTTCAGCCCCAGCACGGAGCCGGGCACCACCTGGAAAAGGGCGGTGGCAGCCGCTCCCCGGCGCAGAAACTGGCGGCGAGAAAGCGCAGAGTGCAGTCGGGAGCGGAGCGGCGATGCCGGGCGCAATGGCGTGGGTTTCATGCTGCCTTGGACGCGCCAGCCCCACGCGGCCTTCGCTCAAATCCATCCTCAGGCCTCACCGGCCCCAACTCACCAACTCACCAACTCACCAACTCACCAACTCACCAACTCACCAACTCACCAACTCACCAACTCACCAACTCACCGACTCACTGACTCACTGACTCACTTACTGTTTCCCGACTCGGGCCAGAAGGGGCGCCAGCTCCTCCCGAATCTTGGGCGGCCAAAACTTCGGGTCGGTCATGATTGCGTTCTGCAAGGCCGCGTGACAGGGCCAGCCGGGATCCGCGGGAATACGGGGGAGAACGTCAGCGATGACGGCCTTGGCGACGGCGGCATTCTTTTGCAGGTTGGCGACGATGAGATCGACCGTGACGTGTTCCTCGTCGATTTTCCAGCAGTCGTAGTCGGTGACCATGGCGAGGGTGGCGTAGGCGATCTCGGCCTCGCGGGCGCAACGAGCCTCGCCGAGGTTGGTCATGCCGATAACGTCCAGTCCGGCCTTGTGATTGGCGATCGATTCAGCGCGGGTGCTGAAGGCGGGTCCTTCCATGTTCACGTAAGTGCCGCCATTGTGAACCCGGCACTTCAACTGGCTGGCCGACTCCAGCAACAATAGACGCAACTCCTCGCAGATGGGCTCGGCGAACGCCACGTGGGCGACGATGCCCCGACCGAAGAAGGTATGATTGGCCGCCTGTTTTGTGCGGTCGAGAAACTGGTCCACCAGCACGAGATCACACGGCTTGTAGCGGGTCTGCAGCGAGCCCACAGCGCTGACACTGACGATCCAGTCGACCCCAAGCCGTTTCATGGCCCAGATATTGGCGCGATGATTGAGCTCGCTGGGCAGGAGGCGATGGCCGCGCCCGTGTCGCGGCAGGAACACCACTTCGCGCCCAGCCAGGCGGCCGGTGAGAAATTGATCCGAGGGCGAGCCAAAAGGTGTCTTCACCGTGACCCACTGCTGCCGGGTGAAACCCTCGATTTGATACAAGCCGCTGCCACCGATGATGCCGACCCGATGCTGTGCCATGAGTTAATTGCGTGGAGTAATGCGGTAGTCCCAGGAACGTCAGTTCAGCTTTTTGATCCGGATGTTGCGGTACCACACCGGACGACCGTGGTCTTGCAGCCCAAAGTAACCGCGGCGAGCAAATGCTTTCAGGGCCGTTCCAAACTTGTTCTTGGACCCGTCCGGATTCTGGTTGGCTTCGGCCCACTGATTCAAATCCAGGTCAATGACCGGCACGCCGTTGAGCACGATGACAATCTTGTTGTCGTGGCAGGTGATCCGGTAGTGATTCCATTCGCCCGGAGGCTTGACCGCATTCCTGGCGGGAGCGAGGCAATCGTAGATCGCCCCGGCGGTGCCGGTTCGGGAGAGGTTGGTCTGGCCATACGAGTTGGCCACCTGCACTTCAATTCCGGTGTAGACCGGATCCCGCAGGTCCGCGGTGCGCAGGAAAATCCCGCTGTTCGCCTTCTCCGGCACCTTGAACTCCAGTTCGACGATGAAGTCGCCGTAGACCTCGCGGGCCCAAAGGTAATCCCGGTTGTGCTCCTGACCGTCAAACTCCCGCTTCAAGGTGATGACGCCGTCCTCAACCACCCAGGATTGGTCCGGGCCTTGGATCCAACCGGAAAGATCCCGCCCGTTGAAGAGCGGCACAAAGCCCTCCTTTGCGTCTGTTCCCCGGGGATATTGGCTGCAACCCGACAGTCCGGTCACGATCACAGCCACGACCAGCGCAGCGAGGCCAGGCATGCGGGCCCGGCACCGGTTCATCGTGTTTTTGCAGTAGTTGGGATTCATGGAGCGCGGGGACGACGTGATGAAAAAAAGGTTGGGGTGACCGACGGGACTTGAACCCGCGACATCCAGATCCACAATCTGGGGCTCTAACCAACTGAGCTACGGCCACCAATCGCGCCGGCGAAATTATGGGGCTTTGGTGGAAGCGTCAAGCGTGGTCTCGGCACGTGGTCTCGGCCGGGTGCGGTTAAAAGCGGGTGATGGTTCAATGCGTCAAGCTCGCGCCCCACGCGCGCCCGCTGGCCCACGAACGCCCGCCGCGCCTCCTTCTCCCCTGAACGGGAAGAAGGCCGGGATGAGGGATGAGACGGTTCGTTGGATCACCCGTCTTTAATCACACCCGTCTCAGCCGCAGGGGTGCATCAAGCTCGCAAACAGGGTGCTGGCATTGATGATGATCGCTGGCCCGTCCGAGCCGACCAGAAGGTCTATCTTTTACCAGCCATCTTTTACCAAGCCTTGGGCCACGGACGCCGGAACCTCGAGTTCTGGTCCTTCATGTGGGCGCCGGTTCGATCTCTACCAACCGTCGGAAGATGCTGCTTTTTTGGTAAAAGATGGGGGGTAAAAGATAGGCTTTTAACCGTGCCTGGCTTGTGTTTCCGAGCGGGCTTGATGCAGCCCTGTCTCGGCCGCGGCAGGCGATGGAGGTCCGGGTAGAGGGGGAGATTACCCTCCCCCGCCCCCACAGACCCGTACGAGCAGGATTACTGCATACGGTTCCTCGGTGAACAGGTTTCGCTTGTGATCAAAAGTGGGTGAAGGCAGGGCTGACGTTCCGCAAGAGTGCGGACGCTATGCACCGGGTCTGGCCGGGCCACTCGCTCAGGAATGGGGCTTCTCTCCCTCGGTGAACTTCGCTATGGTCCCGGCAACGATTGAACTGATATCGCCATGCCCATCTACGAATTCTCATGCCCAAAGTGCAGGGTCATCTTCAGCTTCTTTTCGAAGCGGATCAGCCCGGAAAAGCCCCCGGTCTGCCCGAAATGCGGCAGTAAAAAGATGGAGAAGCAGATGAGCCGCTTCGCCATGCCTCGCGGTCTCGCCGAACCCGCGGCCGCCCCGCCCGGAGGCGCCGAGGATGAAGGCGGTCCCGCGCCCGACTTCGATGATCCCAAGGTCATGCGCGCCATGGCCGAACTCGAAAAGGACATGGATCACCTCGACGAAAATAATCCCCGTCACATGGCGCACGTGATGAAAAAGATGAAGGACGCCATGCCGCCTGGCATGATGCCGAAGGAAATGGACGTCGCCATTCGCCGCCTGGAAAAGGGCGAGGATCCCGAGAAAATCGAGGAAGACATGGGCGACGTGCTCGGCGATGCGCTGGGCGGCCCGGGAGAGGACGACGAAATGGGCGGCTATGGCGGCGGCGCATCCAGCTATTCCCGCGACTCAAATCTCTACGATTACCAATGAAAAGCGCCTACGAACTCGCCATGGAACGTCTGCAAAAGCAGGCGCCCTCCATCAAGCTCACCGAAAAACAAAAAGCCGAAATTGCCGAGCTGGAATCCCGCTACAAAGCCCGCCTGGCCGAACGCGAAATCGGACTGACCGATTCCATCAGCAAGGCAAGAGCCGAAGGCAATATGGAGGAGCTCACCTCGCTTGAGAAACAACTCGCCATCGAGCGAAAAAAAATCGCCGACGAGCTCGAGGAAAAGAAGGAGGCCGTCCGGAAAAGCAGCGGGCGGTAGACGCAGCGCGAGCGGGGTCAGATGATGCCCCGAATCACTTCGCCCTCGACGTCGGTCAGACGGTAGTCACGGCCTTGGAACCGGAAGGTCAGCCGCTCGTGGTTGAACCCGAGCTGGTGCAAGAGGGTGGCCTGCAGGTCATGCAGGGTCACCTTGTCCTGGGCCACGCTGAAGCCCAAGTCATCGGACTCCCCGTAGGCAATGCCTCCCCGCACGCCGCCGCCCGCCACGACCATCGAATAACAATCCGGATAGTGATCGCGTCCCAAAATATCGCCTTTGGCCGTCCGCCCCTCGCGGAACGGTGTCCGGCCAAACTCTCCGCCTAACACAATCAAGGTGTCGTCCAGCAGGCCGCGCTGGCGCAAATCCCGGATCAACGCGGCGACCGGCCGATCCATCGTCGCACACTTTTTCGTCAGGCCGTCCCGAATGTCTTCGGCGGGATTGGTTCCGTGGAAGTCCCAACCCCAGTCGAAGAGCTGGACATAGCGCACGCCCTGTTCGACGAGCCGCCGCGCGAGCAAACAATTGTTGGCCAGGCTGGCTTCGCCCGGCTTGGCGCCATAAGCCGCCAGCGTGCCCGCGGATTCGCGGCTGATGTCCATCACGTCCGGGACGGACGTCTGCATGCGGAAGGCCAGTTCGTACTGGGCGATGCGCGTGCGGGTTTCCGGGTGCCCCAGCTCCGCGGCCTGCAGCTCGTTCAATCCGCGCAAGGTGTCCAGGCTCATCCGGCGGATGTCCCGATCCAGGCCCGCCGGGTCGGTCGCATAGAGCACCGGCTCGCCTTTTGATCTGCATTGCACGCCTTGATACACGGACGGAAGAAAGCCGTTCCCGAACGAGTTGCGCCCGCCGTTTGGCTGGACACCGCTGGAGATCAGCACCACGAACCCGGGCAGGTTCTGATTCTCCGTGCCGAGGCCATATGTCACCCAGGCACCCATCGACGGACGCCCCGGACGCGGCGAACCCGTGAAGGCAAGCAGCTCGGCGGGGGCATGATTGAACTGATCCGTGGTCATCGACCGGATGACGCACAACTCGTCCGCCACCGTGTGCAGATGCGGGATCGCGTCGGAGAGCCAGATGCCTCCGCGTCCGTGTTGGCTGAAAGTTCTCCGCGTGCCCAACAACTTGGGCGTTCCCGAGGTGAACGCGAACCGTTTGCCTTTCAAATAGGCGTCAGGACAATCCTGGCCATCGCGTTTCACCAGCTCAGGCTTGTAATCGTAAAGATCCAGGTGCGGCGGGGAGCCGGTGAGATGGATGTAGATCATCCGACGGGCGCGCCCGGTATGATGCGGCTGTCGAACCGCCAGCGGATTGGGGGGCTCGGCGACGGCTTTGGCGGCGGCGGCGTTCTGCAGCGCGCCGGGCACCAGCGAACCGAGGGCCAGAGCGCCCAGGCCCAGCGCCGATTGGCCCAGAAAATACCGCCGCGTCAGGAGCTGTCGCCGGAGGAGATCGGACTGGTTCAAGTTCAGGTTCATGGCAGCTCAGCGTTTCATCAGGACTTCGTCGAGGTTCAACAGGACGTTGCCCACGACGGTCCACGCCGCAAGCTCGGCGACATCCACCCCAGCGGGTGGAGCACCAATCGGCTTGGTGGCAAACTCCCGGGCCTTGGTTGGGTCCGCACGAAATCGCGGGAGCGCCTTTTCGAAGAGTGCGATCAGGTCGTCCTGCTCGGCGGCGGATGCGGCCCGGCTCAAACATCGTTTGAACCCGTGTTGCACCCGGCCGGCTGGCGTCGAAGAAGCCGCCATCATGCGGCGCGCCAGGGCCTGGGCAGCCTCGAGGTAGACCGGATCGTTCAGGGTTACCAACGCCTGCAGTGGCGTATTGGAACGTTCACGCCGCAGCAGGCAAACCTCGCGGTTGGGCGCGTCAAAGGTGGCCATCGACGGATAGGGATTGGATCTCCGCCAGGTGGTGTAAATGGCCCGACGATGCCCATCTTCACCAGCGCTCGTTTCCCAGTCGGTGGCACTGCCGAAAGCCGCGCTCAGTCCGAGTTTCGGCTGGGGCGGCTTGACCGGTGGTCCATACATTTTCGCGCTGAGCAGACCGCTGACCGCCAGCGCCTGATCCCGGACCATCTCTGCCGTCAGGCGGAATCGCGGGCCGCGGGCCAGCAGTCGATTGTCTGGATCGCGGGCCGCCAGGTCAGGCGTGACGCGCGATGACTGTCGATACGCCGCCGACGTGACCATCAGGCGGAGCATGTGTTTCAAGTCCCAGTGGCGGTCGGTCAATTCCACCGCCAGCCAGTCCAGCAAGGCGGGATGGGAGGGAGGCTCGCCCTGCGCTCCAAACTCTTCCGTCGTGCGGACAAGGCCGGTGCCGAAGATTGATTCCCAGAGACGATTCACCGTGACGCGGGCGGTCAGCGGATTGTTGGTGTCCACCAGCCAGCGCGCGAGTGCAAGGCGATCGACGGAACCACGGGCCGGCGACGCATGCAGCGTGGCGGGAAGCCCAGCGGACATTTCAGGGCCGACATCGAGGAAGTTCCCGCGCCGTTGGAGCCGCGTGGCGCGTCGCTTGTCGGCGGTCAACTCGCGGTAGATCGGCGTTGTCGTGTACGGTTTGGATTCGTCGAGCTTCTTGCGGAACAGCGCAAGACCATCACGATCGGCTTGTAACGCGGGGGCAATCGAACGGTAGAATGCCGCCAACTCAGAGCGTTGCGCTTCGGTTCGACGATTCGACTCAGTCCTCAGAACCGCCATCAGCGCCGCCGGCACGCGTGCAAACTCGGCGGCGCGCCGGTCAGACGTCCGGGCCACGCGCAACCGCGCAATCGTCGCGTATTCGTATTTCGACAGCTGCTCAAGCGTCACCACCAAGTTCGAGCCCGGACCGACCACGATCGGTGTCGCAAGGGTCAGCGTCAGGGCATGCGCGTTGGTGTGCTGAGGCGCGATGGCCCAGCCGCGATTCGCCGGGTCGGTATTCCCCAGAATGCTCGCCGCGCCGAAATCTTTCTGCGCGAAATCGGCCTGGGCGGAAGCCACTGGCAGGTTGCGCGCGCCATCCGGCCGGAACTCGGAACTCGGCGCCGGCGCTGGCTGGCCGGCCTGCTCCCAAACCACACCGCGTTTCTCATCCAACAGCTGAATGCGGTAACCCTTCAGCCGTTCGGCCGATTCCGTCCGATTCCAAACGACGATGCGATCCACCGATTCGACCCCGCGCAGGTCGACCTCCCACCACGGGTCAGTCGAGGATCCGGTGTGCGTGGTGGATCGGGCCTGATCAAAAGTTCCATCCGTGTTGCCATCGATCGCAAATCGCGCCGGACCATCGAAAGCCGTGCTGCTCTGGCGCGCCTCACCCCGCAGCGCAAGGTTGATCGCCCCCTTGAAAACCTGAACCTCGGCCAGGGACAGAATCTTCTCCTTACCGGGCAGTTCAATTCTCAGGTATCGCCCGCGGACCGAGGGATTCGCCGCAGGCGCAACGGTCGCGACGACACGCGAGACGACGAAATTGCCGTCGGCATGCCCCACTGACTTTCGGGGCGAGGTTTCGTCCGGCAGGGTTTCCAAGCGGAGTGCAGCGATGGTTTCACCTGGGGTCACGGCTGTCTCGAGCGTGTAGACATCGGTCTTTCCACCACGAGCGAAGCGAACAACCCCGTTGGTCTCTTTTTCCACCCGGGCGCCGGCCTTTGATTTGACGGTGGTGGGAACCGCAATCTCCCAGGCGAGATCCGCGGCGAATGTTTTCTCCCATTCGGATTGGGCCGCGGCGAGCGCCGGGGTTGCCGTCTGGAGCACTTTTTCCAGGCGGGCGATCTCCGCCTGCCATCCGGCCCGCTGCGCTTTTTGCTCGTGGGTATACAGCGGGAGCACCGGGCTTTCGTCGCCGCGATCCGCATCCGCCGTGTTGTTGAGCACCGCAAACAGCCGGAAGTATTCCTCCTGCGTGACGGGGTCGTATTTGTGATTGTGACACTGCGCGCACGCCATGGTCGTGCCCATCCAGACCGCCATCGTTGTGTTGACGCGATCGACGATCGCAACGTTGCGATATTCCTCGTCATTCGTGCCACCCTCGTTGTTCGTCATCGTGTTGCGATGAAACGCCGTCGCCACCAACTGATCATCCGTGGGGTTCTCCAGCAGGTCGCCGGCGAGTTGTTCCACAGTAAACCGGTCGAACGGCACATTGGCGTTGAACGCGCGAATGACCCAATCGCGATAGGCCCAGATGGTGCGCGGCGGGTCGTCGGCGTAGCCCGTAGAATCCGCATAGCGGGCCAGATCCAACCAGAGCCGGGCCCAATGCTCGCCATAAATCTCCTTCGCCAAAAGTCGATCGACGAGGTGTTCGTAGGCGTCCGGACTGCGATCCGCCAGGAAGAGATCGAGCTCTTCCAGCGTTGGAGGAAGGCCCGTCAAATCAAGCGAGACCCGGCGAATGAGCGTGGAACGGTCCGCTTCCGGCGCGGGCTTCAATCGCTCGGCCTCCAGCCGGGCGAGAATGAACGCATCGATCGGGTTGCGCGGCCAACGCTTCTGCTTCACGCGCGGCACCGCCGGGCGGGTAGGCGTCACATACGCCCAATGCCGGGCATAGTTGGCCCCCTGCTGAATCCACGCTCGCAACATGGAACGATCCCGGGCCGACAGGATCTTGCCCGATTCCGGAGGAGGCATGCGGTCGTCCGGGCTCGAAGCGTCTATCCGCCGGACCAATTCGCTGCGCTCCGGATGCCCGGGAAGGATCGCCTGATGGCCGTCACGCAACTCCGCGGTGGCGTGCTCCCGGGAGTCGAGCCGCAGCGGCTTCCGACCGCCCTCGCGGCCCTTGCTGTCGGGCCCGTGACACTTGAAGCAGTTGTCCGAGAGGATCGGCCGGATGTCCCGATTGAAATCGATGGCTTCCGCACCGTTGGTCCGGCCGGCGGCGGTCAAGGCGGCTGCGACCAACCCCACGAACGTGGCCGGCGACGCCAAAGCGCGAACGAAGACTGAACTGAGGCGGCGGGCGAACATGCCGGCGAGTCTGGCAGGAAAGATGAGGCAGGCAATGCTGTTGTCGACGATCCGCCGCCGAGTTGCTGAGCCGCCGAGCCACGCAGACCGGCCCATCTGCACCAGAAGGTTGGCCAGCCAGCCGGGGCCCCAGCCACCCGGGCGACCGGCGGCCCGTTGGGTCGCATTTCCTTCCTCCTGTCCATGAACGGGATCGTGAATGTCGCTTTAGAAGGCACAATCGGTGCCGATAGTATTTCACAGATACCGCAGGCTCAGGAGTCTCAGCCGCACGGAAGCGCGTTAATGTCCGAGCCTGCACCCTTGGACGGGCGTTGTGTCAGGTATGAAGCATAAGATCTTGTTAGTCGATGATCAGCAGGAGCTCCGCACGCTCCTGGCTGACAGTTTTCGGTCGCGTGGCTATGACGTGCTGGAGGCCTCGGATGGCGCCAGCCTCAAGGCTTCGTTGACCGGTATTCAACCGGATGTGGCGCTGCTGGACCTAAAACTCCCGGACGCCGATGGCCTTGAGCTGCTCAGCGTTCTGAAGGCTCAGTGGCCCGAGACCGAGGCCATCGTCCTCACGGGCTACGGCACGCTCGATTACGCGGTGGAGGCCACCAAGCGAGGCGCGTTCCATTTCCAGACCAAGCCGCATAACGACGGCATCTTCAATCTCGTCGAGCGCGCCCTGGAGCGAAAGCAGCAGTCCCAGGAAAACACCAAGCTGATCGACGCCCTCAAGCGCATGAGCGGCGACAACTCGCCCATCTTCCACTCCGGACAGATGAAGCAGGTCATGCGCACCATCGAACGCGTCGCGCCCAGCGACGTCTCGGTCCTGATCACCGGCGAAAGCGGCACCGGCAAGGAAGTCATTGCCGACATGATCCACACGCTGAGCCGGCGCGACAAAGGGCCCTTCATCAAAATCAACTGCGCCGCCCTGCCTCGCGAGCTGATCGAGAGCGAGCTATTCGGCAGCGTCAAAGGATCGTTCACCGGAGCCACCGGCGACCGCGAAGGCCTGTTCCGACAGGCCGAAGGCGGAACGCTCCTGCTCGATGAATTGTCAGAAATGCCGATCGACACCCAGAGCAAGCTGCTCCGCGTGCTGCAGGAAAAAGAGGTCCGGCCAGTCGGCGGACGCACGAGTTACAAGACGGATTGCCGAATCATCGCGGCGACCAACCGTCAGGTGGAAGAGGCCATCCGCGACGGCAAGCTCCGCGAGGATTTGTTTTATCGAATCAGCGCCATCTCCATCAGCCTGCCTCCGTTGCGCGACCGGCGCGAGGATGTGCTGCCGTTGGCGCGGGCCTTTCTCAAGCGCTTTGCCGCGCAGGCCAACCGGGTCATCTCCGACTTCACACCCGACGCGGCGGAGCGGCTCAAACGTTGCGACTGGCCCGGTAACGTGCGCCAGCTCCAAAACGAAATTCAGCGGGCAGTTTTGATGTGCGAAAACCCGCTCGTGCAGGCGGACGACCTTTCAATCCATGAAGCCACCGCCGAGCAGGGCACCGACGAAAGCCTCACGCTGATGGAGGCGATGGAGCGGAACAAGATCATCGAGGTCTTGCGGGAAACGGGCGGCAACAAGCTGGAGACAGCCAAGCGCCTCGGCATCGGCCGCCAGACGCTCTACAACAAGATCAAGCTCTACCAGATCGCGGCGTAGCGGTGCGCCCGCGCCGCAAACGTCCACGCGCAGCCAGACCGAGACGGGCGTCGAGGGTCAAAAAGGCAGCGATCGTTCCTCCCTCTCCCGGGCTCCCCGGGGGAGAGGGTTGGGGTGAGGGCGAATCGCAAGCGCTTTTCCACCTTCCGCGGCCGCCCTCGGCGGGTCCGAAAAGCAGTCAGGTTAGTGGCCGTCCTTCAGCGGTTGCATCGTCATCGGATCCCGCAACGGCACGCGGGTCAGACGGCCGCCGGCCAGACCGGGCAGGTTGACCTGGTGTTCGGGGGTTCCCTTGAGAATGTCTTCCTCCTTGCCCACGATCAGGATCGCCAGCTTGGAGAGATCCAGATACTTCTTCGCCACGCGCTGCACGTCCGCGGCCGTCACCGCCTCAACCTTCGCGCGGTAGGTTTTGTAGTAATCGGGATCCTTCGCGTAACGCCCCGTAAACTCATCCTGGGCAAAGGCGTTCGCCACCTGCGCTTTGGTCGCGAAATTTCGCGGGAACGTGTCGATGAAGCTGCGTTTGGCGGTGTTCAATTCCTCCGCCGTGACCGGCTCGTTCGCAATCCGCTTCAGCTCCTCAATCACGATGCTGGCGGCATAGGCCACGGTCCGGGACTTGGATTGGAATCCGGCCAGAACCAGGCCCGGATAGTAAGTGCCCGGAGCGACGTGGGAAAAAGCCGAGTAAGCCAAGCCTTCGTCCGAGCGAACCCGGTTCATGATGCGCGACGTAAACCCACCGCCACCGAGGATGTCATCCATCACGCGGATGGCCTGCAGATCTGGGTTGTCCCGCAGAATGCCCGGCAGAAGGATGGAGACCCGCCCCTGGGGAACATCCTTGTCGATTAAATAGACACCCGGCTCGGCGAATCTTGAGTCGGTCGGAACGGCCGGCGCTTTGTCACCCTGAAACGGCCAGTTGGCGAAAAGCTTCTCCAGCTTCTGCACAAGGATGGCCCGGTCAAAGTCGCCGCTGGCGGACACCACGAAGTTGGCGGGGTGAAACCATCGGCGATGGAAGGCGCGGACGTCATCGAGCGTGACGCCCTTGAGCGTGGCCTCGGTGGTGTGCCGGTTGACGAAGAATTTCTCGCCGTGAACGAGCATGTCGCGCTCACGGGATTCGATCTCGGAGGAATCGTCGTTGCGACTCTTCATGGTCTGCAGCATCTGACTGACGCGCAGCTTGAACTTGTCTTCCTGGAACCGTGGTTCGGTCAGGACTTCGCGCACGATGGCCAGGCCCTCGTCGAGGTCCTTGGAGAGCAGGTTTAGGGAGAGAGTGGCCTGCGTGTCGCGCACGGCCGAGTTCAGGCTCGCGGCGAGGAACGCGAGGCGTTCCTCCAATTCTTCCGCCGACCGCGCCTTCGTGCCGCCCCGACTGAGCAGATAGCCTGTGAGGTCGGTGACCCCCTCCTTGCCGGCCGGCTCAAGGTAATCGCCGGTGCGGATCAGGATGGTGAGGGAGACAAGCGGAAGTTCGCGATCCGGGGCGATGTAGGTCACCGGGCCGGCGGCCAGCTGGAGGCGGTAATCCTTCGGATCCGGCGGCTCGTACTTGAGCGGCGGGAATTGAATTTTCTCCGGGCGCGAAGGAATGCCGCTGGGGAAACGGACGGCGCGGGCCCGTTCGGTCTTGCCGGGGGCACTGCCGGCGCCCGCAGCGGGTGCCGCGTGCGAGCTGGACGGCTGACCGGAGAGGACTACGACGAGGCAGGCAAGCGACGCGGCGAGCGAAGTGGCCGGAAGGAGGATGCTGGGTCTCATGGAATCAAAGGGAGATGACGGGGATGAAGCTGGGCCCGGGCTATTTGAGTTCTTCGAGGCGCTGTTGGATCAGTTTTTTCTGGAGCTCGAGCACGGGCCGGACTTTTTCGTCGGCCTGGGCGGCGCGTTGCTCGATCGTGCCCAGCATCGTTTTCAAGCGGGCGGCGTCTTTTTCCTGCTTGATGCGGCTGACGACGGTTTGGAAGGCCTTCTTTTGCTCCGCGGGCAGCCCGGCGAGCTCCGGATAGGCCGAGTTGGCGGCGCCGGACGAAGCCTTGCGGGTGTAGATCGCCACGGAGCGATTCTCACGCGTGAAATACTTGTTCACGACGCGGCGCAGATCCGCGGCAGTCACGGCCTGGTGTTTCGGGCCGGCTTCATTGATTTCACGCCAGTCGCCGTGGCCGTCCGCCATGATGAGCTGCATCAGGATGGGCATGTTGGAAACGAGCCGTCGATATTCGGCCGCGGCGAAGTTGTTTTTCACCTTCTGCAATTCCTGTTCCGGGACATCCTCGTTCTTCAGCCGATCGAGTTCCTTGTAAATGGCCTGCTCGACCTCTTCGGGCGTGTGCTTTTCGCTGGCTTCGCCGCTGATGGCGAACTTGCCGGCGTATTTGCGGTGATCCGGTCCCGCTTGCATTTCGGTGGCCACCTGGGAACCAAGGACGAGCCCCTTGTAGAGACGGCCGGTGCGGGTGGAGAGGATCTGCGAGAGAATGTTGAGCGGATAAGAATCGCGGTGGCCCCACGGCACGGTGTGCCAGTGAATTTCCACCTGTGGATTCGCCTCCGCCTCGGCGTACATGCGTTTTTCAGCGAGCTGGTCCATCTCCAGAGTGACCACCTCGGGCGGGTCTTGTGGGCCCCGAGGAATGCGACCGAAATACTTCTCGATCATCGGCTGCGCCTTCTTCGCATCGAGATCTCCGACCAGGATGAGCGTGATGTTCTGGGGCGAGTAATAGAGGCTGTAAAACTCGTCGGCCTGCTGCTTGGAAATGGCCGGAATGTCGGAGGGCCAGCCCACGGTCGGCCAGAGATACGGGTGCGAGGTCCAGATCATCGCTTCCAGCGACTCGTCGAACTTGCCCAGGGGCGTCGACTCGGTGCGCATGCGGCGTTCCTCGAAGACCACATCGCGCTCGGCATAGAACTCGCGGAAGACCGGGCGCAGCAGACGCTCGGATTCCATCCACATCCAGAGCTCGAGCTTGTTGGCCGGGACGGTAATGAAGTAGCCGGTGAGATCGGTTGAGGTGAAGGCATTCATGCCAGAGGCGCCGCCGGTGGTGTAGACGCGATCGAACTCGTTCTTCACCATGATCTGGCGCTGTTGTTCGATCAGGCCGTTGAATTCCTTCTCCAGCTCGCGATAGCGGGCGGACTTGTTCTCCGGTTTGTGCGGATCGTCGATCTCACCCCGGCGATAGGCAGCGCGAATCTTCGATTCCTCCTTGCGCATCTGTTCCCGAACGCGTTCCTGGGCGGCGATGATCTCGAGATCCTTCGGATAATCCTTGGTGCCGAGCGTGGGAGTGCCCTTGAACATCATATGCTCGAAGAGGTGGGCGATTCCGGTGATCCCGGGGCGCTCGTTGGCGCTGCCCACGTGAGCAACCCAACCACCCGCGATGGTAGGATCGTCGCGCCGCTCCACGATCAGCACCCGAAGCCCGTTGGGCAGGGAGAGTTCGTTGACATTGACCTTTTGCGCGAAGATGGCCGGAGCGGGCAGAAAAAGGGACAGGACGGCGGCCGCCAAACCCAGCCTCGCAGAGAACTGTCGGTATAGGGGTTTCATGAGATGCAACACCGGCAGAGAACAGCAGCAAAGGGCCGCAGCGTCAACTGTCAGAAGCCATCCAGGTGCGGTTGGAAGCGGCGGTCAATGGCAACGCCCGCGTCCTGTGTGCCGATTCGGACGGCATCCCTGCCGCCCTCCGCGAAAACACTCTCGCCAACTCGGTCTCGCCGCACGATGCGTCGCCACCGGCCCGCTGGATGCGGGCGTTACCAGCCACGATCTCGTGGCGCTTGACCGCCGCTTTCAATCGGACCCGAGACGTGCCGCGCGGTTGACGTGTCACCGGAATTCCGGCAGGGTTGGTCCGCAATGCAATTCACTCGACTTTCTTGGGTAGGCTTGGTGTCGGCGGCTGCGGCCGTCCAAGTAACCGGGCAGGATTCGACGGCCAGCGTCACCAACGCCGCAACGATGAACCTGTCGCTTGATGACTGCATTCGCATGGCCCTGAAGGACAACCTGACGTTGCAGGTGGGCGATCGGGTGGCCTTGGGTAACTCGGCCGATTTGGACCTGCGCGCCGGTGGTGCGCTGGCGCTGGAAAATGCGCGGCTGGCCGTGGACAGCGCCCTCGGCTATTATGACCCGAACTTCAAGGCGGGCGGCGGACAGCGCTTTCAGGAACGAATCGGCCGCATCGATCCCGCGTTCGGCTCCATTCCCCTCCCCGGTGGCGAGCGATGGAACGAAGACTTTTTTCTGGGGCTCGACGGTATTTTGCCGACCGGAACCCGCTACGAGCTCGGGGGCTCACTCAATCGCCTTAGCGGTAATACGGTTCAGGTCAACCCCTTCCCCGCGCCGCCCAACACGCTCCCGCCCGAAAACATCCCGTGGCAATACAGCAGCCAGGTGGAACTTCGCGTCACGCAGCCATTGCTCCGCGATTTCTGGACGGACGCCGGACGCGTCACCATCAAACTCCGCCGCAAAGACCTCAAGATCGCCGAGCATTCGCTGCGTCTCTTGACGATGGATATCCTGCAACGCGTGGCGACGGCATATTACGATCTGATCGCCGCACGGGATCAGGTGAAGACGCGGGAAAAGGCGCTGGAGTTGGCTTCGCAATTGGTCTCCGAGTACAAGACCAAGATTGAAGTCGGCCAGATTGCGCCCCTGGCTGGTCGCGAATCGGAAGCGCAGGAAGCCAGCGCCAAAGCGCAGCTGACCGCCGCCCGCTTCGCCGTAGAAGAAGCGGAAAACGCGCTCAAGGGGCTGATTTCCCACGATTTTTCGCAGATCCAACGCAGCGCGGTCATCCCATCAGAAAAGTTGGTGCCGACCTATCAGGCATTCAGCCTGCCGGACGCCTGGCGCAACGGCCTCGAGAAACGTCCCGATTACCTGGCCGAAAAGGAGCAGGTGGAGAAGCGCAAGATCGAACTCCAATACCGGCGCAACCAGCTCTATCCAGCCTTGGACCTGGTCGGCACCTACGGCCGGAACGGCCTCGCCGAGTCCACCACCGAATCGTTCGATCACATCGCCGACAATCGGTTTCCCTACTACGGAGGGGCCGTGACGCTCTCGTTCCCGCTGACCTTCAAGAAAGACCGGGCCGAGTACAAAGGCGCCAAGAACCAACAGGTCGCCGCGATCCTCTCCCTCAAACGCCGCGAAGACTCCATCCTTCAGGAGATCGATACCGCCGTGAAAAAGGTTCGTAGCGCCTACGAACAGACGGAGTCCACCCGCGTCGCCCGCCGGTTCGCGGAAGAAGCCCTCGACGCTGAACAAAAGAAATTCGATGTCGGTCGGGTCTCAAGCTTCTTCGTCCTGCGCCTGCAAAAGGATCTGACCGACGCCAGCGCCGCAGAAATTCAGGCCGCCGCAGATTACAACAAGGCGCTCCACGAACTGTATTTCAAGGAAGGAACCAGCCTGGAACGAAACCGCGTCGACCTGGAGTTCAAGTAGTCCCTGGCCCAAGTTCCAAGTTCCAAGTTCCAAGTTCCAAGTTCCAAGTTCAGGTCCAGGATCATTCCAAGCAATCCGCCGTCTACTGCAGTTCCTCCCTCGTCTATTACCAGCGACCGCTTCGACTGACGCCCCGGAATTTCCTTCGACGGCACCCGGCAATTCGCGCAATTCCAGCCGGCAATCATTGCCCAGATCGCGGGTCGCCGTCCTCTGTTCTGTCTCATCTCCCCGAATTTCCGCCCCCATCTGGCGTTGGCATCGTCGTTGCTCTTAAGACGGCATGAAGCAAACGCCATATTCCGCCTTACCGGAGTTACGCGTTGTTCCTCGCCGTCTGCTTCCTCATGAGGCAGGCAAAAAGTCCCATCTTTGTCCCACCGTTACGCGCTGAACGTCGAGTTCGGCGTCCTGCTGAGATTGAGTTGTAGGCTGGCGGTTGACGAAAGTCGACCGCCAGCCTTCTTCTTTGCCCCGGATCATCCGCGATCTGTCTCACGCTGTCCCATGTCGTGCCGAGGAACGGGACAATCCGGCGCCAAACCTCCGACCTCGGCACTGTCCCGCCCAAGGCACACGTTTCCCGGTGGCCACTCGAACCAGCTCACCGGAAGCCGGCGAGCCGAAGGGCCAGTTCGTAGTCGGCCGGGAAATCGAGGTCGAGATCGAGCCCGGTATCGTCACTCTCGAAGGTGAATCGCTGCGCACTGCGCGCCGCCAGGAAATCCTTCAAGGTCGCCTCCCGCGCGCTCACCAGTTCGGGAAAGCAGACGGCCGGCAAGGCCACCGGGTGACGGGCTCGTCCTTGCCGGGCCGGCTGGCAGATCCGATCTGGATGCGCGTCAGCTTGCGCCAACAACAGCTCCCAAGTCTCCCGACGAACATGGGGTTGATCACCGAGACTCACCAGCCAATGCGTAACCGCAGGGTCAGTCTGGCCGATCGCCCAATGGGCAGCCGCCTGCACCGAGCTGAACATGCCGCGAGCCGGCTCCGGATTGATGACTCGTTCCACCTCGGCAGCCTTCGTTGCCAGCCGATCCAGTTCGGCCGCAACCGCCGTGTCGCCCGCCGCCAACACGACGACGATCCGGGACCCGCCCAGCGAACGCCAGCTGTCGATGAGGTAACCCAAGACAGTCGTCGGCCCCCAAGGCAGCAGCAGTTTGGGCCGCCCCATGCGAGTCGACCCTCCGGCCGCCAGCAGCACCACCCCAAATCCCAACTTCCGATTCATGACGAGTGCACGCTTCGCTCCCGAGCGATCGACCTCTCCCAGTCCCGGACGACCCGCGCGCGTTGCTGGATGTATTGGGCGAGGATGCTCACCGCGATCTCCGGCACCGTTCGCGAATCAATGTCGATTCCCACCGGACACACCACCCGCGCGATTTGTTCCGGCGTGGCTGTTCGATCCTCGACGAACTGGTCCAGAATCAACCGCGCCTTGCGCCGGCTGCCGATCATCCCAAGGAACGCAAACGATTCCTGAATCCAACGGCTCAGCACCAACGCGTCGCGCTGATGGCCCCGGGTAACCACGAGTCCGAAACACGGGCGCTCCGACGGAACGGTCGCCAACAGCAATTCCTCCCACGGCCCGACCCGGAATCGCGTTCCGGTGGGAAAATGCCGGGTGTTGGCCAGCACCGGACGGTCGTCAAACACGGTGACGTCAAAATCGAGCTCGATCGCCATCGGCGCCACGGCTTGGGCGACATGACCTGAACCCGCAATCCAGAACGCACACGCCGGCAGCGCCGTTTCCTGATAGAGCCAGCGCGCGTCAGGCCGGTCTTCCACCTTTTGAATTTCATACTCCGCCGTCACTCCCCAGTTCACCGGACGCTCACGTCGCGCCAGCTCATTCCAGAGCGGGGCGGCCTCCGCCGCCCGCGGCAGGATCAAACCCGAAACCCGCCCGCCGCAGATCAGACCGTCGTCCCAGCCAAAATCATGATCGAGCACCAGGTCAAAACTGGCCGCCTCACCCGTGCGCAAGGCGCGACGCGCCCGATCCTGAATCTCCGCCTCCAAACAGCCGCCGCCCAACGTGCCGACGATCCGGCCATCGGCGAAAAACAGCGCTTTGGCTCCGCGTTTCTGTGGACTCGAACCTCGAATGCCGGCCAACACCCCCAAGGCAAACGGCTCGCCGGCGGCGACCGCCTCCCGGACTTGATCGTAAAAGCGCTGCATGCTCAATCCATTGCCACCCTCGCGCAGGGCGGCGTTTGGGATCCGACGTTGCCCGAACCCCAGCGGGCGAAGCAAGGACGCGCTTGCTTCCCATTTCCGATTTCAGTTTTCCGATTTGCGACTTGGCGGAACACGGAGCTGCCCCATGAACCGAACGTTCGACACGGAGGCTCGCGACGCGGAGATTCGGCAACCTGTCAATCGGGCGGCCTGGCGCGTACACCCTCTCCGCCGACCTGCGGGGGAGAGGGCAGGTTCCGAACTCGCCCGCGCGAGGTCGGAACCGGGTGAGGTGGAGCGGTCCGCTGGTTCATGTCCCGTGAACAGGTCTAAAAAGAACGGCGGGCTTCCCATGAACCTCGAATAGGTCGCAGCAACGGACGAACGCGAACCGCCGTCGCGATCCTCCCTCACCCCAACCCTCTCTCCAAGGAAAGGGGGAACTTCAGCGACCGGGCCCTGTCAATCTCTCCTTGGCGACGATGGCGTTTTGCTGTTTCACTCCTCACCCTGAAAACCGTTCGTTTCATGAAGAACAAGTTGAACTCGATTCCAGGATCCATCACGGCGCCGCAGGGATTCAAAGCCAGCGGGGTTTTTTGCGACATCAAACGACTCGGGACCGGCAAGGGCTCCGAGAAGGGCGCCAAGCGGGATCTCGCCCTGATTGTTTCCGAAAGCCCGGCAACCGTCGCCGGCATGTTCACCACGAACCAAATCTGCGCGGCCCCAGTCAAGGTGTGCGCGCAACGCGTCAAGGCCGGCCGCGCCCAGGCCGTCGTGGTGAATTCGGGCAACGCCAATGCCTGCACCGGCCGCCAGGGCCAGCGCGATGCACTTGAAATGACCCGGCTGACGGGCGTCGCCCTCGACCTTCGCCCGGAACTGGTGCTCGTTGGCTCGACCGGACGCATCGGCGTGCAAATGCCCATGCCGAACGTGCGTCAGGGCATCGCCGCCGCCGCCAAGGTTCTCGGGACCGAACCCGCTCACGCGGATCAGGCGGCCGAAGCCATCATGACCAGCGACAATCGACCCAAGCAGATCGCGGTCGAGTTGAAGCTTGGCGGAAAAACGATCCGCATCGGCGGCATCTGCAAAGGCGCCGGCATGATTCAGCCCGGCATGAGCGCCACGGGCGCGCGCCCCGCCGCCATCCCCCAGGGCCTGCACGCCACGATGCTTTGCTTCATCACCACCGACGCCGCCATCGCCGCCCGCCCCCTCCAGGCCGCGCTGCGCGAAGCGGTCGCCCACAGCTTCAATCGCATCACGGTCGACGGCGACATGAGCACCAACGACACCGTGCTCGTCCTCGCCAACGGACTCGCCGGCAATCACACCATCGCCTCCGCCACTTCCCCGGATTTCACCGCGTTCCAAGCCGCGCTCGCTCACGTCTGCCTGGAGCTCGCGAAAATGATCGTGCGCGACGGCGAAGGCGTCCATCGCGTGGTCACCGTGCGGGTCGAAGGCGCGAAGAACTTTGCCGATGCCGATGCCGCGGCTCGCGCCGTGGCCAACAGCGCCCTCGTCAAGACCAGCTGGCACGGTGGCGACCCGAATTGGGGCCGCATCATTGACGCGCTGGGTTACAGCCCGGCCACGGTGGTGGAGAACAAAGTCGACATTGGCTATGCAGCGCCCGGCTCCCGGCAGGTGCTCTGGAGCCTGCGGCGCGGCCAGCCCACCGCGGTCTCCTACGCCGATTTATGTCGCGCAGCGGCACCGGAGGAATTTGAACTGCGGATCCGTCTCAACCTCGGAAAGGCCAGCGCCGTGATGTACGCGGCGGACCTGACCGAGGAATACGTCGAGTTCAACAAAGGCAACGTGACCGATCCAACGACACTCGGCGGCTGAAATTCAGTGAGGGCGGGCGCTCCGCCGCCCGCCGGCAAACACGTGTTGCGAACTGCTTACCCGGTCATGCTCGAAGAACGGTGAAGTTGACCGCAACGGCGGCGCGCTGCGGAGAGCGGGCCCTACCTGTCGTTTCGTCGTTTCTTGCGAAGCCACCGGTTCTTTTTTACGCCTGCTCACGGGAGATGAACCTGCTGACTGCTCGGACGGACCGCGGGCTTTCAGCCCGCAGCGGCGCGAGCCGGAGACGACGCCTGAGGGTTCGTTCGTGCGCCGCCGATTCCACCCGCTGCAGACCAGAGGTCCGCGCTCCGGGCAGGTTCATGGGAAGCCGCCCGTTCCTTTTTGACCTCCTCACCAGACTTGAACCAGCGAAAGCTTCGCACGTGCAATTCCAGCGAACTGCGCGCACCCTCCACCCATGACAACTACGCGTGCCACTCTCTCACTTGTCTTGACGCTCGCCTGCGCAGCTTCCCCTGCCCTCGCGGTCGACGAGGATGGGTTCGCCCCCTTATTCAACGGCCAAAACCTCGA
The DNA here is from genome assembly GCA_044230345.1 of Limisphaerales bacterium. Taxonomy (GTDB): domain Bacteria; phylum Verrucomicrobiota; class Verrucomicrobiia; order Limisphaerales; family JADJPG01; genus JBGARF01. The sequence continues at coordinate 111,894 of JBGARF010000025.1, read as the reverse complement.
CGGCTGGGTGAACGCCAACTGCGCGCCCGAGACCTGGAGTGTCAGCAACGGCGTAATCCATTGCACCGGCCGTCCCACCGGCGCGCTGCGCACACCGCGCCAATATGAAAACTTTATTCTGGAAGTAGAATGGCGACATCTCAGCAAGGGCGGCAACTCCGGCGTGTTCATCTGGGGCACTCCCATCGCCGCACCCGGCGTTCCCTTTCTGCGCGGGATCGAGGTTCAGGTGCTCGACCACGGCTATGCCGAGTCCTACGAAAAGCAAACGGGCAAGAAATCGGATTGGTTCACCACCCATGGCGATGTGTTTCCCATTCACGGCGCCTCGATGAAACCGTTCGGCCGGCACCACGGCGATCGCAGCTTTCCATCCGAAGACCGCAGCAAAGGCACTCCGGAATGGAATCACTACCGCATCGTTTGCACCAACGGCGTGCTGCGCCTCAGCGTAAACGGTAAGGAAGTTTCGGGCGGCGAAGACTGCAATTATCGCAAGGGCTACCTCGCCCTCGAATCGGAGGGCGCTCCGGTCGAGTTCCGGAACGTGCGGATCAAGGAACTGCCCTCCGCGAATCCGCCCACGAATCTCGTGGCGCCGGTGGATACGGGGCTTCGCACCATCTTCACCGGCTTGGACCTGCGGGGCTGGAAGACGAATGCCGCCACGGCAAAGCGCTGGGCCGTGCGCGGGGAACGACTCAGCCTCCGCGCTGGTCAATCCGACCCCGACGCGACGCTCTGGACGGAGAAGGAATACGGCGATGCGGAGTTCGTGCTCGATTGTCGTACGACCAAGCCCGCCGAAGGCCAGGCTCCGGCGACGCCGGCGGTGCTGGTTCGCGGCGTCGAACTTGAGCTGCCGCACACGGCCCCGGGCAGCCACCAGCGATACCAGATCACCGTCTCCCGCAATGAAGTCACCCTCCGTCGGGGTGACGCCATCCTGCGTCGACAGCCGTTGCCGCCCGAGGCCAAAGCCCGCGGCGCCTTCGGCCTGCGCGACACCGGGGCGGCGCTGGAGTTGATGAACCTTTACGCCCGGGAGCTCTAGGCCCGCTGCGAGTAGGGCAATTTCCAGGGCTTGCGATAGCGGACGCCGACGAGTTTGTCGGCGGCGGCATGATTCGCGATCCGCTCGCGCGCCGCGTCCCACTCGAGTTTGGCCCCCGACCGAAACGCGATGTTGCCAAGGTGCGCGATGCTCGAAACGTGATGGGCGAGTTCGGGGTGCATCACCGGCTGTTTTCGCGATTTAACGCAGTCAAGGAAGTTGCGCACGTGGGCGGCGTGTCCATTGTTGCCGCTGCCTGCATGCTTGGCCGGATCCACGTTGCCTTTGCCGCGACGCTCAACCTGCACCTCCCAACCCACGTCATTCATCGTGACGGTCCCTTCGGTCCCGCTCCAGGAAATGCCCCAGGAACGGCCGTTCATGCCCAAGCCCACGCCGCTCTTGTGCTCCCATTCCAGCAGGAAGTCCGGGAACTCGTAGAGGGCGATCTGTGTGTCGGGCGTCTCTCGCATGTCGGTTTGCACGAACGTTCCGCCGCTGGCGCACACGGTCTTCGGCGACACCACCGGCAATCCCATCATCGCCATGTTGAGCAGGTGCACCCCCCAGTCGGTCATCAGGCCGCCGGCATAATCCCAGAACCAGCGAAAGTTGTAATGAAATCGATTGGGATTGAATGGACGCTTCGGCGCCGGCCCCAGCCAGAGTTCATAGTCCACGCCCGGCGGCGGTGTGGTGTCGGCCGGCCGGCCGATGTCCGGTTGCCAATCGAGCCACGCCCACGCCCGCGCCAAGCTCACCTTGCCAATATGCCCGGCCTTCACGAAATCCGTGGCCTCGATCATATGCCGGCAGCTCTTCCATTGGGTTCCCATCTGAACGATCCGTTGATGCCTCTGCGCGGCGGTCACCATGGCCCGCCCTTCGTCGATCGTCGACGCCAGCGGCTTCTCCACATAGACATCCTTCCCCGCCTGACAGGCCATGACGGTGGGCAACGCGTGCCAATGATCCGGCGTCGCGACCAGCACGATGTCGACGTCCTTACGATCGATGACCCGACGAAAATCGCGCACCGTCTCCGGCTTGGGCCGGCCTCGCTTGGTACAGATCTCTGCGCCTTTGGCCTGCCGGGCGTCGTCCACGTCGGCGATGATCACGCAGTCCACCTCGGAGTTGGCCAGGAACCCATCCAGGTCTCCACCGCCCTGACCGCCGCAGCCGATCACGCCCAAGCGAAGACGCGCATTGGCACCAACCTCAGCTGCACGGCCCGTCAGGATTAACGGCCCGGCCGCAGCCAGGCCTGCGGTGCCCGCGGCGGTGGTTCGAACGAAGTCACGGCGAGAGATTGATCCGGTATTGGGAGAGGCTGGAGTGCTTTGCATGGAGCATGCATACGCAAAGCGCCGCCGTCTGTGAAGGCAAATGCCGTGGACTCGCGGATCTCACAGGGGTGCATCAAGCTCGCAAACAGGGTGCAGGCATTGATCATGATCGCTGTTCCGTCCGAGCCGAATCGTGAGGTCTATCTTTTACCAGCCATCTTTTACCCAACCCTTGGGCCATGGACGCCGGAACCCCAAGTTCTGGTCCTTCGTGTGCGCGCCGGTTCGATCCCTACCAACCGTCGGAAGATGCCGCTTTTCTGGTAAAAGATGGGGGGTAAAAGATAGGCTTTTGACCGTGCCTGGCTTGTGTTTCCGAGCGGGCTTGATGCAGCCCTGCGGATCTCGAAGCAGATGGCAAAATTTCCGGAACAGCCGGACCGCAGGCTCCCAACTTATCGTGTTTCGGAAATCTCGTTACGACCGCTGAAGGGAGAAAGCGCTTGCGATTCGCCCTCACCCCGACCCTCTCCCCCGGGGCCCCGGGGAGAGGGTCGGGGTGAGGGCGAATTCGGAAGCACTTATGCACTCGATCAAGGTGCGACCACCTCGGTGAACTCGACCCGCAGGCCAGTCGGACCACCGGCGGCGTTGTTGACGATGAAGTCGAACGTGTTCAAGCCGGAGACAAACTGAACCGTATTCGCGTTCAGATTGAAGGCTGTCCAAAAGTTGAAGTGATCGAAGCCAGTTACGAACGCCGTGTCCGTTCCGTTCACCCGAAGTCGACCAGCGTTGTCCGTGGACCAACGACCCGTGATGCGGACCTGACTGAGATCGCGTCCGGTCAGATCGACGGTGGTGCGATAGATATAGTCTCCACTCGCGGCCGCAAGGCTGTCGGTGCGAGGTGACAACCATTTCGATGTCGCGTTGTTGGCCAGCCAGGGGCCGTTGGGATCAATCGGGAACACCTCGCCGTGAACCAGAGCGTTGGTGGAAGCAGAGTCTGCATTCACGATGAGCCGGTAGTGGGGATCGACGGCTCCGGCGTTTAGCGGCAGGCCGGACGCATTGAGCCCGGTATTGAACAAAACAGGCTGCGCGCGTCGCAGTCGATAAAAGCGGTGCGCCGGCGTAACGATGCTGGGTTCGGCCCACTGCCAAAGCCCGCCGGCGTCGGTAACTACATTGGTGCGCAAGGTCCAGTTGATGAGATCCGTGGAAACCTCCAGGGGATAGGTTCGGCCGGGCGCGCCCGTGCCATCGATTCGGACGCCGGCCGCCGGCTGACGCTGGATGCTCGTGATCTTTCCCGGAACACTCGCCGGGTCGAAGTAGAGCTCAAGGGCAAGATTATCGATCCCGTGTGATTCGTACGAGCCGCCCGTGCGCGCCGCGAGGCCAAACTTCGCGCCGCGTTGGGGCACATAGCCGGGAATGGGAAGCCGGACAAAAATGGGTTCGCACGCATACGTCACGTCGAGGAATCCGTCCGGAGTGAGGCGGATTTGCACGGGGAAGAAGTCTGGTCCACGCACGAGATCAGAAGCGCCCCGATAACGACGTGCAACCAGATTATCCGCCCACAAGACTTCGATCGCGGTGTCACCGAAGGTATCGAAGGTCACTCGCAATCCAGAACCGGCACCCTGTTCAGCGTTCGGGTAGGTGCCGGCGGGCAAATTCGTCGCCCAGTTAAAGCTAAAGCCGTCGGCCGGCACGCTCGAACCGGCTTCCACGCGCGCCTCGAACGACGCCGCGAATCCTTCCACAACGGCGCCCGGAGCCAGGTCGCTGGTCAGGAACGCGCCCGACTGGTTGGGACGGTTCGGGTTCAACTCCAGCACACCGAGCTGTTCGTCAATCGACGCGACCCCATACAGGGATGCATTCTCCAGGCCAGCATGGTCGAAGTCGTAGAAAGCCGTGAGCGAGCGGAACGCAATCACCGCGAGAGATGCCTCCGCACTGGTAACGCTCGTGCCGTTGGCCGTCACCACGACGCGGAAAGCCGAGCCATCATCGCCCGGCGCGAGCGTGGGCGTGCTGTAGCTGGCAGCCGTCGCGCCGGAAATATTTTGGAAATCATTCGCGCCCGGGAGTCGTCGCTGCCACTGGTAGGTCGCGGTGGACAGATCGGTGGCCACGAAAAAGTTCGCCGTGCCGCCCACGCATCCGCCGGTGCTCGCTGGCTGCGTGAGGATGACCGGTCCCGTGGCGGCCATCGACCGTCGGGCCAAATAGCCATACACCGCTTCCATCTCCTGGGAACTGAGAATTCGGTTAAAGACCACCACTTCACGGATCATGCCATCGAGCCCATTGTCGTTCGCCGTCGACAAACCTATTCGAGTCTTGGCGGGATCGGCCTCGTAGGCCGAGGTGGCTGAGCCGCTGACGTTGATAAGCTGGCCGTCCTGTCGATTGATCAACGCAGAGACTCCGCCGCCGCTGGCGGCGCCGCGGAAGGTAGCGGTGTAAAGCGTGAACGCGCCGCCGGCGTCTTCAACGATATTGGCTCCAAGATACGTCGCCTGCGCCGGCTGGCCGCGGTTGTGAAAGAGGGCGTCCGGACCGACGCCAGCTCGCTGCTGTCGTCCGAGGCTGTGTTCGCTCCCGCCCGTCGAAGAATCAATCGAGTAGAAGTAAGACGCATCGCTGGACGGATGGGAGTATCCGGCAAAGCGACCGACGACGAAGATCGTGGCATCCCCAATCGTCGCCCCTGCCGTCGAGGCAAAGCTTCCCATGAACCCGCTGTTGCGCCGGAAGTCGATGGCGGGTTGGCCGCCACCCGAATCCGCGATGTAGGTGGGCAGAACGGCATTGGCACTGGTGAATTCATGGCCGTTCTGTTGATCGATCCAACCCGCCACCGGAGCACCATTCACCGTCGTGCTCGTCCCGGCTTTCGCGGTCAAACGGAGCTGGAGCCCGTTGGTGACCGGGATGGGATCAAGATATTCGGGCGTCAGCTCAATGGTGAAGCGCGACGTATTGTTCAAGGAATCGACGTCACCCGACTGCGTGGCATCCGCTTCAATGGTGTAAGTGTCGATGACGCTTGTCTGAAAGCCGGCCGGAAGATTCACGGCGACATCGACCGTATCGCCGGGCGCCACTGACGGTAAGAACGCCGAACCGACCACGGAACCATCGCTACGCCGCACACGGAAAGCGCTCGGAAACGCGAACGATGCAGGTGCGCCCGCATTAAAAATACTGCCCACAATGCGAGCGGTGCGATTGGGATAGACGGTTTTGCTCTTCAACGCCACCACCAGATCGCGTCCGCCCCGCTGCAGGCTCTTCTCGTTGTCCGCAGCGGATTCATCCGATTCCACCACCGCACCGAGCGGATCGACCACCGCAACGATGAGTCCCTGACTGATGTTGGACGGCAGCACCCAGGTCGCGGCGATATGCTGCGTGCTCTGCGCCGGCATCCAACCCGCAAGTGTGACGTTCGAGATCAACACCTCGGGAGGAAAGCCGCCCGGCAGAAACTTGAACTGGACTCGTGGATTCTGCACCGCGCGATCGCCCGTGTTCTCCAGCGTGGCGCTCAACGCGATGGTGTTGCCGGGAAGGAAATACTCGTCCGCCACGGTGAGCTTGCGCAGCGTCAGGTTGGCCAGAAGCGACTTCCTGGTGAACGCCAAATCCACGGACGCGGTCTCCGTGACGTTGGAAACCGTCAGCGTCACGGGAACCCCATTGGCGTCAAGGGCCGTCAGCTGTTGGGCAGTCGAGACCAGACGGTCCTTGAGATAGGTCATCTGCAGACGTCCCGCCGGATCCCAGGCCATCGCCACGTTGCGCTCCGCGTCGGCGTCTTTCCAAAGCGCGGATGGTTGGCCCCAGACTCCGGCCTCTGTGTCGAAGACTGCGTAGCGTCCGTCGCTCCCAATCCCGAACGTCTCTGACCAGAGCAGAATCGGGTTCTCGGTCGGACCGACGGAAAGCTGCAGTCCGGCCGCGCCGAGCGCGTCAACGTTCGCTTGCACGACCGCCGGCGAAGTAAAGTCTTTCGAACAGACCAGTTCGTTGTTCCTGACCCAAGCCATGAACACCGCGCCGCTTTGGCCGATTGCCACCCGGGCGTTTCGGTCCGAATTGTTGTCCGTCGTGAAACGAATCGCGCTGCCCCAGCTTTCGTTCTGCCAAATGCGGTAGTAAATCTCCGAATCCGTGGAGGTGGCGAAGTTCGCATCCAGATCCCCGCTCCAAACGATCACGACCTTGCCGTCGCCACTGGCGCAGTCGAAATCGCTGGTCCCCGAGAAGGCACTGTCCACCACCTGGGCCACCCTCCACGCGAGCGTGCCGGTGTCCCAGCGTCTCGAGGATAACGTTCCGCGCACCGCGAAGGATTCTCCCGGCAGACTTTGGCGCCAAACGAGGAGCAAGTCTCCGTCCGGCAGCGGGCCGCACAGCCTCGGCTCGCCATCGTAGATTCCGTTGCTGGTGAGGGCCTGTGCCGCGCTCCAGGAACCGCCGGTGAATCGCGACCAACCCAACTCAAGCCCGCTCGTCACCGTCGTGACATCCGCTCCTGCGGCGGGCGTCGAGGCGAACTGTTGCCAGACCACAATTGCCGATCCGTTTCCATCATACGCGATGCTCGGCTGCAAGATCGCCGCGGAGACCGCGCCCGGGATCGCAGCTGGGGTGCTCCAGGTCGTTCCGTCAAAGCGAGACCAGACCAGTTGCTGCGACGTCGGCGTCAGCGAACGGCTGTAAACGAGCATCAACTCGTTGCCCTTCGCCGCCATGGCCTGACGTGTTTCGACGGAAACATTGCGGACCAAGATTTGGTTCGTCTGCACCCCTACCGATCCAGAGTTGGCGGGTTGAAAGGTTGGATCCAGGCCGCCGGCGCCGGCCACATCCGGACGGTCGTTGGCCACAAACGTCTCGTCCGCGGACACGATCGGCAGTCCGCTGAGAATTTTCGTGTCCACCACTTCCATCGCTTGAAAATGTTCGGGAAGAGTGGGAACGCCCGCGGCGGTCACGACGCCTCCGCCGCCGCCTCCTGAACCGGTATTGAAGGTCTTGTCCAGCAGCACCCACTTGTTGGCGTAGCTCAGGTTGGAAACGAACGGGATGGTGGAGCCGGCCTTGAGCTCCGCCACCGCGCGGACGGTCGTGCCCCGGTATTCAAAGCGCGGCACACCCAAGGTCAAATCGATGCCTCCGGAGAGCTTGGCCAGAAACTCCACCAGCCGTCCCAGTTCCGGTTTGTAATAGGCCGACAAGGTGCCGCCGGCGGTAAAGCTCCCATCCTGAAATCGCAACTGACCAGCAGGCGCCGTTGCCGCCAGCCGCAGCGTTCCGTCGATGTCCAGGTCGAACCGCAGGCACTGGAGGCTGTTAAAATCGTAGCCAGCCGTCTCAAGCACGCTGCCCACTTGGCGAATCGCGCCCGAGCCCTCATCAAGCAGATCGGTCAGGCAGACTTCGCCGAGACGCTGATGGTAGTTGAGCGTCGTCTGGACATTCAGCTGGTTGAACCCGAATCCGCGGCGCGACGCCTGTCCGCTGGCGAAGGCTCTCGTATCGAGCGAAAGCTTTTGCCCGCCGATGGTAAAGCCGCCCGCATCGTCATCGCCGAAACTACGGGGTCGCCAGTTCGACCGCACGTTGTCCGTGTCGCCCAGCCACAATTCCCACTCGCCGCTGCGCGGGGCATAGACCAACCCCAGATTGACTCCCAGATCCACACCCAGATCGCCGAGGGCGTCGAGATCGAGAAAATCCAAGACCTCGATCGGCCACTTCGCCGAGAAGGTGTAGCGTGGCTCGAACCCGCCGACCTGCTGGGCCTGCAACGGCAGCGCATCCAACCACGAGACGCCGACGAACTCGAGCGTCTCCCTCGCGCTGCGGCTCACCTCGTTGTTGGCCGCCACCGCCTCGGCTCGCATTTCGACCGTCGAGTAGGGCAGAAGGCCGCTCGCCAGATTGGCGGTGTTGAAGGTGATGGTCGCGATGTTGCCCGCCGGATTCGGAACGCTTTTCAACAACGTGTTGCCGACATAAAAGTCCACCCGCCCGGGCACGCGTCCGCCCCAGTCGATATGGGCGGTGGCACGAACGTCGAACGAGAAATCGCCGCCCAAATAAATGCCTTCGACATCACGGGTGATGTCCGTCACCTGGAAAGCCAGCCGCGTCAGCTTGACGTCGTCCACGACGTGCTGGGTGATGCCAGCGATTGGCGCAATAAACCGGGCTTGGGGCGAGTAGATGGCTTTAGATACGGTCAATGTGCCGCCCTCGCGCGCTACATTCGGCACCGAGTAACTGCCATCGGTCGCGGTGGAAACGGACGGAAGCGCGTTGATCACCACCGTCGCGTCAGCCACCGGATTGCCTAACGAATCCAGCACACGCCCCAGAACGGTGACCGTCCGCGGGCGCGTATCGAGCGTGAGGTTGTCCGAGCTGACGACGGTCGGATTCACCGAGTTTCCCGTGACGACGAGACGGACCCGCAGCTGCGTGGTGAAGATCGGCCCGAGCGCCTGCCGTACGTCCCAGGAGATCTGGCGGCGACTCCCTCGTTCCACCGAATCTCCCACCGCGCCGGACGCGTTGGTCGCAGCCGCCCAGGTTTGCCCGGAGTTCGCTGAAAATTCGATCCTCACCTGGAGAAACTGAACCTCCGGATCAAAGAGGTCGTAGGTGATCTCCAGCCGGTTGGTGCTCTGGGCCACCGCGAAATAGGGAACTTGCGGACCAAAGACGGCCTCCACCGCGCCGATGTCGAGCGCACCATGGACGAACCGGGAGAACCCGCGCTGATCCGTGCCGCCGGGGTCTGTCGCTCCACCCCGATCGATGGCGGGAGATCCGACGGCCGGATGCATGGTCATGGTAGGACCGCCGTAGCGCGCAAGGGGCAGCAGCCGCGGATTGCGCAGACTGGACAAATCGCCGGGTTGATTGAAGGCACTGACGGCATGGCCGACTCCGACCAGATTGTAACCCGCGCTGGTGAACGAGTTGTTTGCCGAGGAACCCACCAAGCCGACATCGTCGCCGGCGTTCGCAGAAATAATCGTGCCGCCCACCCGCGTCGAAGTTAAGGCATCGCCATAACTGGCGACGCCGCCGAAGCCGCCCGCCGGGGCGACGTTGGAGCTGATGGTCAACTGAGCCAGTCGGACTTGCCCGTCAAAGTTGTAGACCGCTCCACCGTTGATCAGCGCTTCGTTGCGGGCAAACGTGCTGTTGCGGACGAGGGACTGCAGGCCGGCAAGATCGGTATCCGAGTAGAGGCCACCTCCGTAGTTGGCGCGGTTGCGGTCGATGGTGGAGTGATCGATCACCAAGTTCCCTTCACTGTAAATCGCACCGCCATTCAGAGCGGAACAGTCGGACACGGAACAATGGTTAATCGTGAGATTACCGAAGTTTCGCAGGCCACCGCCTGAATCGGGCGCCACTCCACGAACCAGAGACATCGAGTCCAACGTCACGGTGGCGCCAGCGCCCACTTCCAGCACGCGAGAAAGCCCCTGGGCATCGACGACCGTTTGAGACTCCGGGCGGGACGCCATGGACGCATCGATGATCACAGATTGGGTTACGGTGAGCTGGCCCGAGGTCAGCGGGATGGTGGCCCCGGCGAGGGCTGGACCGAATACGATCCGTTGTCCCGGCGCGAGATTCGCGGTGGCGATGGCCGCGCGAAGGGAGCCCGGGCCCGCATCAGCCGGGCTGCTGACGGGAATCGCGGGACCCGCCTCCACCGCGCCAATGTCGAGAAAGCCATTGACCACCCGGGGAAATCCGCGTTGGTCCAGACCGGTTGCCGGACCGGATCCCGCGGCATCAATGGCCGGGGACGATTGCCGCGGATGTAACGTCGGCGTCGGGCCCCCGTGGTAGCCCAGCGGAAACAGTTTTGGATCCGACACCGTGATGACGGCCGCTGGATCCAACTCGGCGGATCGGATGTTGGGTCCAATGAGATTTTTGCCGGTGCAGGTAAAAGCAAGCAGCGAGGTATAAATATCCTGCTCATCCCGGGCGCTGTTGCCCGCAACGATGGAGTTGTGATGGATCGTGGGCCGCGACGACGCGCCCGCGATCCCCCCGCCGTTGCCGAACAGGGTCAGTCCCGGCAGACGACCGCCGAAAGCGACATTCCCGGAAATGGTGGACTGATCCAGCAGATAAGATCCGAGAACGTTGTAGAGTGCGCCTCCCTCGATCGCCGAGTTTTCGGCGAGGGTGGAGTTATGGATCCGGAGACGGGCTCCCACGTCGTTCGGTAAACCATCGGCCGGGCCGTTGTAGATGGCGCCACCGAGGCCGCCGATGTTTCCATGCAGCGTGCTGTTGTGAAGGGTCAGATCCCCTTCGTTGAGCACGGCGCCGCCCAAATACGTGCCCAGCGTGACGCCGTCTCCAGTGGCCTTACCTCCCGTCAACGTCAACGAATCGAGACTGACGCCGTTTGCATTGGTGGTGATTCGGAAGAGACGGGAGCTGAGCCCAGCATCGACGAGCAGCCCTCCGGGCAACGAGGCGGCGCTGATCGCCACCGGCTTGTCGATGACGATCTCGGCGCCGGCGAGAACGACGCGTTGACCCGAAAGTTCTGGAGCAAACTCGATGACCGCGTTGGCCGGGGCGGCGGCAATCGTGGCCCGCAAGGAACCCGGCTCGGCATCCGTTAAGTTTTGGACCACGGCCGAAGTGGCTTCGACGGCGCCGATGTCGAGGGCGCCGCCGACGAAGCGGGCCAAGCCACGCTGATCAACGCCGCCGGGATCGGACGCGCCACCCGCGTTCCGGGCAGGCGAAGCCGCCAACGGCGGTCGGGTGGGTGTCGGACCACCGTAGTGGCCCAGCGGCGCGAGCCGGGGCGAGAGCGGATTGCTCCCCGTACCCGCAAGCGGGCCAGTCGGAAACTGCGCTTCCAAACCGTGGTTGACGCCGATCACATTTGCGCCGGACGCCGTGAGCTGACCGATGGCATTTCTAAGATCGGGACCGAAGGAAGGGCCGAGGGCGGTGTTTCCAGCCACGATGCATTGGTGGAGCGCAATCGAGCCTTGCGTGTAAAGACCGCCACCAATGGGTGAGGAATTAGCGGAGATTGTGCAATGTCTCAGGCTGACGACGATGGGCGGACCGTCCTGGAAATTTTCCAAGCCGCCGCCAAATCCGGTTGGGGCGGTGTTACCCACGATCGTGCAATGGGTCAGCGAAAGCCGGGTGTTGGCGTTGTAGATGCCGCCGCCTCCGGACGAGGCCGTGCTCCCCGACACGGTGCATTGGCTCAATCCCAGCGCTTTCGCCTGGTTGCAATAAACGGCCCCGCCAAACGAGCCCGCCCCGTCAACCAACGCAAGCCGGTAAAAAAAGGCGGCCGTGTTCGTGCCTTGAACGGCGAAAATGCGCGACTGGCCGCGGCCGGAGATAGCAACGCCCGGAGAAAACGAACCGCCATCGAGCAGCACCGATTTGGTGATCGGGATTTCACCGGCAACGAGGCCGAGGGTCTGGCCGGTCAGGCTGGAGGCAAATGAAATGTAACTGCCGGGCGGCGAGTATTTGATCGCTTCGCGCAGGGAAGTGCCCCGGCCAACACCGGGAGCGGCCGTGACATCGTCCTCGTCGGTTGCGGTCGTGACGAGTACCGGATCGCGCAACTCGTCCCACGAGGCGGCGACCGCAAGGTCGTCCCAGGTGGTGGCGCCGGATCCGGTGCCAGCCAGTTGAACAGCGGTGCTCCAGTGGGTTCCGGAATAGGCCATCTCCACACTGGCCGTGGTTGGTTCCGATCCGGCCAGGTTGGGATCGATGAACAGTCGGATTCGATCGCCCGCGTAATCGATTTTTGCGACGAGCGTATAAGTCTGGTTCGACTGCGGGATGGCGAACGAAAACGTTCTCGACCCGGCGACGTCGATGCCAAAAGCCGCACCCGCCGTGAAGACCCCGAAGGAAACCCGTTCCGCCCCGAAATCGAGCGAAGTAACGACGCTTCGTTCGGCGCCCGGATTGCGTTTCATGCGGACCCGATAGTAGACCACCTTCTGCGTATTCAGGTCGTTGACCGCCCCTCGACCTTCGTCGGTGGTGTTCGGAAGTCCCTCACCGGGTCCATTGTACTCACGCCGCGCCGCGCTGCCCAAGGTCACGAGCGCACCGTTCTGCACCAAGGGAGAGCCGGTGACGTTGTCCCAATCCGAACCCGCGCCCGTGTGCGTACCCAGGACGTTGTCCCAGTCCCACAGGGCGCCACCACTCTGTCCGGCGATCGTTCCGTCCGGGTAATTGAACGATTCAAGGCCGATTCGCGCGGCCGGCTCAGGAGGGAGAGTGGCTTTTGCAGGCACCACCAACGCGAGCAAGGCCAAGGCCGCGGCCAGCACCGGAAGACCGCGACGGGTCCCGGTACAATCCACCACCGCAACAAGTTGCAACTTCATAAGACAAAACAGCAGGCCGACAACATTGGTCTGAACGGGAGCGCCCACAGCACTCCACTACCTAAGTCTTTCGCAGGCAGGTCGGAGTTGTTTCGAACCAAGATGAGATTTTTCAGCGAAGGCTCTTCCATGAACCGCCCCATTCTCGAATTCAGATCTCCGATTTGCGATTTAACGAACCATGTAGCTTCCCATGAACCTCCCCTGCGGAGCGCGGGCCTGTGGCCCGCAGCGGGTGGAATCGACGGCGCACGAACGAACAATCAGGCGTCGTCGCCGGCTCGCGCCGCTGCGGGCTGAAAGCCCGCGGTCCGTCCGAGCAGCCAACCAGTTCATACCCCGTGAGCAGTTCAAAAAGGAACGGGGCGCTCTCCATGAACCGAACGACCGACACGAATGCTCGCGACTCGGAGATCCGGCAACCTGTCAATCGAACGGCCCGGCGCGTACACCCTCTCCGTCCCGCGGCCGCGGGAGAGAGGGCAGGTTCCGAACTCGCCCGAGCGAGGTCGGAACCGGGTGAGGTGAAGCAGTCCGCTGGTAAGCAGGCGCGCCTAGAGGTCAGCACACTAGTGCTCAATCCGGCACTCCGGCACAGCCTGACGAAACGCCTCGATCCCTTCGCCCGTGACGCGGGTCCCGGTGACCCGAAGAAATCGGAGCCGGCTCAAATTGGTCAGGCTCCTCAGCCCGGCGTCGGTCAACCGACTGCCTTCGACGCGCAGCTGAGTCAGGTTGGTCAACGAAGCGAGCGCGCCCGCAGCCCGATCGCCAAATTTGCCGGACCCGATCGCCAAAACTTTGAGCTGGCCAAAGAGTGGCAGCACTTCAACCAGGTCCGTCTCCGAGACCTTCGGACACGCGGCGGCGCCGAGTTCGTTGAGCGTCTGCACCGACGCAAGGATCTGCAGCCCCCGGCGACTGATGCTCGACTGATGCACCTCCACTTTGGCCAGTTGCGGGCAGGTCGCCAGGACCCGTGCGACGTCGTCGTCGAATGTTGCGGCCACGAACTCCACTCCGCGAATTGAATGCCGCCACCCCACCTTCTCCAAGTACGGACCGGTGAGCGGAGCGCCGTGCACGGACAATTTTTCGAGATTGGTGAGGCCGGCGATGTACTCCAACAATTCGCCGCTTCCAGTTCGAACCGCGTCGATGCGAAGCTCGGTAAGCTGGGAGTTGCCGGCCAGAAAGGCATACGCCTTGGCCGAGAGTCCGGGCAGGCGCAGGAATGCAAAGCGGAGCGAACGAACAGCGCGCATGACCTCGAACTCCACCTCGGGCGGCGGACGCTGCGGTGGGCTCCGCTCCCAGCGATCAAACCAGAGATGAATTATCTCAAATTCATCCTGGGGCATGTCTTCCGCTCTGGAGACTTCGACGGTTTTGCCTCCGTGGACGATTTTGATTTGCGCTCGTTCCTGTAGCAGCCAGCGGGCTGCGTCGTGAACGGTCGGTTGAATTGTCGCGGAAGCGGCCCTCGGGCCGGCGCCATCCGCCGGTGTCAGCTCAGGACGGGTGCCGGAGCCAAAGAACGCACTCCACTTGGATTCACGCTTCAGCGCAATGACACCCGCGATCGCCAGCAATACCACGACGCCGGCCATGACCAGCCTCCAACGCCACGGCTTCCTCGGGAAATCGGGCCGGGAGCCAGACGAGCGGCCGGGCGAGGAATCCGCTCTGGCCGTTGCAGTTTCAATCCGCGGCGGCTCCGTGCGAATCCGTTCCAAATCCCGGCGCATCTCGGTCGACGACTGGTAACGCGCCTCCCGTTCCGGCTGCATCGCGCGATCGACCACGTCGTCGAAGCGCGGGTCGACACCCACCTTGACACTGGGCATCTTCCACAGGCCGCGGGGCACTTCGCCCGTGAGCATTTGATAAAGCGTGACCCCGAGGGAATAGAGATCCGCACGGGCATCCAACGGCGTCCCCGGAGTCCACGCTTCCGGCGCGAGAAAATCAGGCGTGCCGATGGCCACGTTGGTTTTCGTCAGCCCATGCGCGGCATCATCGTGATGCTTGGCCAAACCAAAATCCGCGATCTTCACGCGTCCTTCCGGCGTGACGAGCAGGTTGGCCGGCTTGAGATCCCGATGCACCACGCCATTCTGGTGGGCGTAGTGCAGGGCATCGCAAACCTCACCCAGCAACGCGCCGGCCAGCTCCGGCGCCAATCGGCCCTCACGTTGAATCATGCGCGCCACGTCCGTCCCGTCCACATACTCCATTACGATGTAGAGCAGGCCGGCCGCCTCGCCCGAGTCGAAGACACTTACGATCCCGGGATGACTGAGCCGCGCCATCATCCGCGCCTCGAGCCGGAAGCGATGGGCAAAGTCACTGCCGGGCTCGTTCACCAATGCCGTGGGCAAAACCTTGATGGCGACCATTCGGTGCAGGGACCGCTGGCGCGCCTGATACACGGCCCCCATGCCGCCCCGGCCAATCAGCGCGAGGAATTCGAAGGCCGGCAGCAGGGCCTGCATCTCCTCCAGAAGCGGCGGTTGCCAGGGACCCTGCGACGGCGAGTAAGGCCTCATTGCGCCAGGATCGACTTGATCCAGTCCATCTCGCCCTCCACATCCTCCGGCCCGCCAACGGTCCGCGCGACTTCATCCCGAAGTAGCTCACGGAACCTGCCGCGCAATCGGAAGACCAGCAGTCGCACTGCTGTCTCGCTCGAATCCAGCTTGGCAGCCACCTCACGATACGAAGGCAACGCCTCCTCCATGACGAGAAACGGCAGCACCGCCTCGAACACTCCGGCCCGGCCGGTCTCGGAAAATTGCTCCTGCAGTTTGGCCCGCACGCCGTCGAGCAACAAACGCGCCCACGTCCGGGTGAACAACCATTCCGGGTCACGATGGTCCAGCGGCTCCAGCCGGTAACGCTCTTCGGCATGCAACTCTTCAAAGGCCAGGATCTGCCAGCCCGCGCCGCGCTTCAGCGCCCCCTGCCGTCGCTTCTGGTCGGCAACGTGCCGATCCAATGCACCGAGCAGAAACGTCCTCAGCCGCCCCTTGTCGGATTGCGCCGCCGCAAAAGTCTCGTCGCCCAGCATCTTCGCAAAGAACCCTTGCGTCAGATCCTCCGCGTCGTGCTGGGCAAAGCCGCGTCGCCGCAGGAAGACGTAAATCGGATACCAATAGAGGCCGCACAATTCCTCCAACGCCGCGCGCTGCACGGGACCGCCTTCGCGCACCCGCATCACCAGCGTCCAGTGCGTGGTTGGGAACTGCCCGGCCTGCCCCACGGCACCCGCGTTCGCCTCACCGTTGATTTCAGTCCGGATCATGTCGCCTATGTCGTATACCCGTTATCGGCGGGAACGGGAATCTCGTTGATCCCCGGGTTTGTCCAGCCGGCGCCCCCCCCCTTTCAGGCGACGCGATTCACAGCGAGATTCGCTCTGTTCGCCCGATGGGATTTCTGCCATCTTACCCGCTAAAACCGGGCATATGATATCGTCGCGGCAATCGTCCGAGCCATCGGGTCAGCGGGTCTTTGCGACCACGCACTGGAGCGTCGTCCTGGCCGCGAGCAAAGGCCCGGGTGCCGGCGGGGGTGAGATTGAACCGGCCGAAAAGGCGCTGGAGACCCTCTGCCAAGCGTATTGGTATCCCATTTACGTTTATGTGCGGCGCAAGGGTCACGATCCGGATGCGGCCGAGGATTTGACGCAGGAGTTCTTCGCGCAGCTGCTCGCCAAAGATCTGCTCCGACAGGCCGACCGCGAAAAGGGTAGGTTCCGCACGTTTCTTCTGGCGGTGCTCGACTATTTCCTCGCCCGCGAATGGAGCCGGGGCCACCGACAGAAACGCGGCGGCGAATATCAGTTTGTGTCGCTGGATGCAACGGGCGCCGAAGAACAGTTTCGACTCGAACTTGCGACCAACGACACACCCGTGGACCAGTTTCAACGGCAATGGGCGATGGCCATGTTGAAGCAGGTCATGGTCACGCTGGGCGCGGCGTGCGCAGCCGAGGGCAAAGGCCCGCTCTTCGAGGAATTGAAGCATCTGATTTCCGGGGAACGCCCGGCCGCCGAGTACGGCCCCATCGCCAAACGACTGGCGATGACAGAAGGCGCTGTGCGTGTGGCGGTGCACCGCCTGCGACAACGCTACGGGGAATTATTGCGGCAGGAGATCTGCAAAACCGTTGCCACTCGCGAGGACGCCGAGGATGAGCTTCGGTTTCTCCTGCGCTCGTTGGGAAGTTGATCGCCGCCCGCCAATGCGCTGGGCCTGTAACAAGCGCCCTTCGATCGAGAAAAGAACTTTACAAGCATCCATGTCTGGCAAGCACGAACGCGGCGATTCCAAACCATGTCCGCAGTGCGGAACGGCGGTTGCCGGCCCGCTGCACGACAATTGCCCGTCCTGCTTGATGCGCTTGGCAACGTTTGTCCGGGAGGAAGCAGACGCATGCAAGGCGCCAGCGCCAACACGTTCGATCGGTCGCTATGAGTTGGAGGAGGAAATCGCCCGCGGCGGAATGGGGGTGGTCTATCGCGCCCGACAGGCCGGGCTGAATCGCACAGTGGCCGTCAAGCTGCTCCTGGGCGGTGTGTTTGCCGACCCACGCTTTCTGGCCCGGTTCCGTCGCGAGGCCGAAGCCGCCGCCAGCCTCTCGCATCCCAACATCGTCGCCATTCACGAGGTGGGAGTGCAGGACGGACAGCCGTATTTCTCGATGGAACTAATCGAGGGCGGAAGTCTGGCCGAAGCGATCCGCGACCGTCCACCCACCGCACGACAGGCGGCGCAATGGATCCAAACCACCGCCGAAGCGGTTCACTACGCTCATGAACACGGCGTGCTGCACCGTGACCTGAAGCCGTCCAACGTGCTTGTGGATTCGCTGGGAGCACCTCACGTCACCGACTTCGGACTCGCGAAACGGCTGGAAACACGGCCGGCCTCCGACGCATGCAGCACGCATGACGATGGGCGGACGGCGCCAACTCCCCACGACGATCTCACCCTCACCGGTCAAGTCCTCGGCTCGCCAAACTACATGCCGCCGGAACAAGCCGACCCGAAACGCGGGCCGACCACCGCCGCCAGTGATGTGTATTCGCTCGGGGCGATCCTCTACCACCTGCTCACCGGCCGCGCACCATTCATGGCGGAAACAGTGGCCCAAACGTTGCATCTGGTCAGCGAAGGCCATCTGGTCTCGCCGCGTCTGCTGAACCCGGGACTGTCCCGCGATCTCGAAACAATCTGTCTCAAGTGCCTCGAAGCCGAGCCGCACCGACGCTACGCCACCGCGCGTGAGCTCGCGGCGGAGCTCGGACGTTTTCTCCGCGGGGAGATGATTCATGCCCGCCCGCTCGGTTCACCCGGCCGCTTGGTCCGATGGTGTCGTCGCAAGCCCGCGCTGACGTCGGCCATCGCCGCCGGGCTGCTGCTGCTGGCCCTGGTGCTCGTCGGACTGCCCATCGTCACGTATCGGATCGAACACGCTCGCCGGCAGGAAGCCGCCTTGCGCGCCCGTGCCGAATCCGCCGAGCGCCAGACCGAAGCCCGGCTCTACACCGCCCTGCTCGAACAAGCCCGCGCCACCGTGCGCAGCGGCGAAATGGGACACCGCATCGGCACTCTCAACGCGGTGCGTCGAGCCGGCACCATTTCGAACACCGTCGAGCTCCGACGCGAGGCGCTCGCGGCGCTGGCCCTGCCCGATTTGCGTTTCGACCGTGAACTTTCTATCCCAGCCGACTGCACCGCGGCAGCCGTCGATCCAACTTTTGAACAGCTGGCCATCGGACGCGGCACGAATGCGATCGAGATTGTATCCGCATCGAAGCTCCAGCGCATCGTCACCCTGCCTCCGGCCGGCGATGAGCCGGCGATCGAAGCCCGGTGGAATTTCGACGGCCGATATCTCGGCGTGATCCGCAAGCGCCAGGTCGCCAGCGCCTCCGCGCGAGTGGAGTTCTGGCACGTGGCATCCGCCCGCCCGTTCTCGCTGCCACCCGCCTCGCGCTGGGGCGCCTTCGCGTTTCACCCCGGCCAACCCATCGTGCTCGCCGACACGGGAACCAACGCGGTTGCGGTCTGGAATCTGGAAAACGGATCGCCCGTGACGCACTTCGCTGTCACGGGTTCCATTCATCACCTGGCGTTTTCTCCCGACGGAAAAGCCTTCCTCGTGCAACACCGGGTCGAGCGAGCCTGGTTCACCTCGCTGCACGATGCGAGCTCCGGCCGGGCGATGCGGACCGTGCCGAGCGGTTGGATCGACGCGGTCGCGTGGGACGCGCGCGATCGCTGGATCGCCTTCGCCGCGCGCAACGGTGAAGTGCATCTGCACGACCGCACGACCGGCGACACGAGTTTGTTGGGACGCCACAAGAACGCGGCGCGCACAGCGGTGTTCAGCCCGGACGGCAACTTCCTGTTCACCGGTGGCGCGGAGCAGGAGATCCTCGGCTGGGACCTGCGGACCGGGCAGCGAGCGTTTGAGATTGGATTGAACGGCGCGCAACTGCAGTTCCATCGTGACCAGCCGCGCTGCGCGATTCTCACCGAAACCGGACTGGCGCTTTACTCATTGGTGCACGAAACGCCCTTTCGCGAACTGAATGCCGACTTGGGTGGCAGCCTGCGGCACGGCGCCTTCTCACCCGACGGCCGCTGGCTGGCCGTTGGCGGTTTGGCCCGGCTGGGCCTGTGGGATCTGGCGGGCGCAACGCCGCCCACCATCGTGGTCGAGGCGGAACACGCCACGCCGTATTTTTCGCCCGACGGAACGGAACTGTTCGCGTTCTGGGCCCCGGGTCATGGCCGCTGGCGCATCAGCCCCGGCCGGGACCCATCATCGCCGCCGAGGGTAGCTCCGCTCCCCGCGCCGCAGGTGAAAAGATATTTCTCCGGGCAATTTACCTCGAACTTGCTGGTGCTGGGCACGAGCGAAGGCGCCTTCACAGTCCCTCGATCGGATGTGGCCGGCCCCGGCGTCACTCCGCGCTACATCGGCAACATCGTTGGCCAAGTCTCCCCGAACGGCCAATGGCACGCAGCCCTCAAAGGCGAAACCGTGTTGGTTTCCAAGTTGGATCCGTGGGCCGCAGTTCAATCGATCGAGTTCGATTCCCACCTGCTGGCGCACGCCTTCACTCCAGCCGGCAACGAACTCGCGGTGGCAAGTCGCACTGGGGTGACATTCTTTGACACTCAACAATGGGCTCGGCAGCGGCACATGCCGGCCCTCCTGCAGCGACATCCGCAGCTCATCTTCACCCCGGACGGCCGGGCGTTCTGGCTCGCACGCGACGCCCGACATGCCGCCTTGCACGACAGCCGGACGTTCGAGCCGCTCCTGCACTTGCCCGTCGGCCTGACGCCGCTGGCGCTCAGCCCGGACGGACGCCAACTCGTTGTGGCCGTGGACATGCGGGACTTGCAGTTGTGGGACCTCGCCAAGGTCCGGGAACAGTTGCGGGACGCGGGTGTGGACTGGCCGGATCGAAAGTAGCAACGGCCGCGCCGTGCAAAAGATTCTTCGCGATTTCATGTAACATCCCGGCCTGGATCACGGAGAGGGGAGTGAATGGCCATCGAGCGCCGTTCGATCCATGAAACAGTCGAAGTTTTCGTCCTGGACCGGCGCCCATATTCGGCAACGCCTTGCCATGTTGATCTTTGGCCTGCTGGCCTGCAGTCAGCCGGGCTTCATGCCTGCGCTGCGCGCCGTGGAGCGCTATTGGTCAGGTAGCGGCGCCGGCGAAAACTGGAGCAACCCGTTCAGTTGGGTGCCCATCGGCATACCGCAGGACGGCGATGACCTCGTCTTCGGCGGACTCGTGAACCAAGACACGCCTGGCACCATGGTGAACGATCTCCCGGAGCTGACCGTTCGTTCGATGAAATTCGAATACGAGAGCGAGGGTTTCTTTGACGAAGCCTGGGTTCTGAACGGAAATGAATTGGTTGTCACCGGCGACATCACCTGCACCGTCGCCAAAGACATTGAGTTCAATTGCGCTTTGACCCTGGGCCGTTCAATTACGGTGCGTCGAACGAAGCCATTCCCGATCAGCGACACTCACACCCTCCGATTCAACGGACCGGTCAATCTGGCCGCGCATGATCTCACCATCGTCAGTGAAGGCGCTTCCGTGTATCGGTTCCAGTCCACCATCACGGGACAGGGTCGGTTCCGGTTGCTGAATCGCGACGCCACCGAGACGCCTCTGGCCGTCTTCGGCGGAAGTCAGGGCAATCTTTTCGCAGGATATCTCCTCTTCGAACGGAGTCTGGAGCCAAGCGGGCGCCCATTTCATGCCTCATTTGATCAACCAGGAGGGAATGTCGTGAACGGCGGGCTGCATATTGGCGACGCTTGCGAGGTAAGGCTGCAGCGGGCGGACCAGATCGGCGACGACGCTGCCGTGAGCATCACGGGCGGAGGACGATTGTTGCTCAGCAGCCACAGCGAAACCATCGGCAGTCTCGCGCTCACCAATGTGCCAGCGGATGCGGACTCGACGTTGGTGGATGCAAGCGGGACGACTCTCACCTTGCGCCGTGGCATCACGACCTCGGTGTCCAATCCGAATGGCCGGCTTCCGATCATCAAGGGTCAACTGGCCCTGCCCTCAGGCTCCCACATTTTCAATCTGAATAACGCCCTGTCCGGCCCCGGCCTCCAATTGCAGGGACCAATCGTTGGCCAGGGCGGCTTTTCGAAGTTCGGCAATGCCACGCTGGTTTTGGCGATCAGCAATTCGTTCAGCGGGCCGGTTTCAGTCCACGATGGGATTCTCGAACTCCAGAATCAGGACGCGCTCGGCACATCGGCGAGCGGGCTCACGCTCACGGATGGCACGCTGGTTCTCCGCGACACCTTCATCCAAAATGAGACCTTGTCCGTGCGCGGAACCAAACCCGTCACCGTTAACACCGCCGGATCGTTCTTGAGCAGTATCGGATTCAGCGGCTGGGTCGGCCGAATCGAACTCGACACGAACCTGGTCGTCCATTCGAGTGACCTGTGCATCCTCGGCGGACCGATCGTTGGACCGGGCGGCTTCGAGTTCGTGGGGAGCCGGATTCAGATCACCGGAGGCACCGGCGATGATCCGTCAACGTTCGAAGGACTGACCCGTTCGCTCTGCGACCTGTTGGTCGTCAGCTTGCGGTCAGCTTTTCGCGGCAACCTCATCGTTGGTGGCGGCTTCCGTCCCCAGTGCGAAGTGCGCTGGCAAAACAGTCTCAATCGAGGCACGCCCGGCTTTCCCGAACTCATTCTTCATACCAATGGTCTGGCCAATC
Source organism: Limisphaerales bacterium (assembly GCA_044230345.1). Lineage (GTDB taxonomy): Bacteria > Verrucomicrobiota > Verrucomicrobiia > Limisphaerales > JADJPG01 > JBGARF01. The sequence goes on along the minus strand of JBGARF010000025.1, from coordinate 89,801 downwards.
TAAATGGGGCTTCTGATTCATTCGCAAAGGTCACTTTCCACGGCGGAAGTGTAGTGACCGGCTCCGGCTTCCTGGGGGTCGGAACAATCGAAACCCAACCCACCAATGTCACGGCGACGATCGATGGCAATCTGTCGTCCAGCTCCTCGGGCGGAATTGCGTTCATCGTCGACGATGGCCCGGCGAGTCCGGACCTGAGCGTCAACGCCGTCATTTCCGACGGCTTGGGCACGAGCATCGAAAAGGCCGGTGCCGGGACAATGACATTGCATCGAGCGAACTCCTATAGCGGAGCAACGCGAGTGCGAGCCGGGACGCTCGCTCTCCTGCACAACAGCGCGCTCGGCGCCACCGCTCAAGGAACCATTGTCTCCAGCGGGGGCACGGTGGCCTTCGGCACCCAAATCGATACGATGTTGGAATCCTTTACCGTCGACGGCTCGGGCGCGGGAGGGACCGCCGGTGCGCTTCAATCCATCGGGGATGTCTGGATCAATACCAACCTTGTCTTGCTTGGATCCGCGGCCATTCGCACGGAAGGCACCAACAGCCGCATCCAGGTGAACAACATCAGCGGATCAGGTTCACTCACCAAGCTCGGCAGCGGACGACTCGTCCTGCGCGGCAATGCGAATAATACCTACTCCGGCGACACGCTCGTCGCCGAGGGCGTTCTCGACTTGGCCAAGCCCAACGGCATTGTTTCCGTGCCAGGACACCTCATCATCGGCACCAGTTCGCCCGGGACCATCACCCCGTCCTCGCGCGTCGAGCAGCGCTCGCATTTCACCATCGCAGGCAGCGTCACGGTTAATGGCGGCGGTTTGTGGGATCTCAACGGCGCCTCGGAAGATTGGCTCGGCGCCGACTTGCAAGGCCGCCCCCCGCTGACGCTCAACGACGGCGGCGACGTGCAAACCGGCCCGGGCATTTTCGTCCTGCCCGCCGGCGGCGGCATCGTCGTCAATCCCGGTGCGCAACGATTCGGTGGCTCGACTGTCGCTGGACGCATCGGCCTCGATCCAGGCTCCCATCGCATCACGGTGGCCCGAGGCGGTTCTTCGCTGCTCGCCGGACCCGAATGCAACCTGACGGCCGCCATCAGCGAAAACAATGGCACCGCCGAGTTGGAGAAGGACGGTGGCGGCACGTTGCGGCTGGCGGGAACCAACACTTACCGCGGCGTGACACGAGTCGCCGCCGGCACGATCCAAATCGATGGTGTGCAACCCCAGAGCGCCACCCGCGTCCTCGACGGCGGACGGCTGCAAGGCATCGGCACCGTCGGCTCGATCGAAACCCTCGGCGCCACGGCGACGGTCGCGCCAGGCACAACTCCGAGCGCGCTGGTGCCGGGCTCAGGAATTCTGACGTGCAGCGATTTCAACGTCGGCGCGGCTCCCAACGGCGTGTTTCGCGTCAAGTTGAACGGCCCATCGCCCGACGCTGGCTACGACCAGATCAACGCACGCGGCGCCGTCCGTCTCACCGGGCTCACATTGCAAGGCTCGCTGGGTTTCGCGTCGTCGATCGACCAGCAGTTCATCATCATCAACAACGATGGCGTCGATCCTGTGCAGGACACGTTTGTCGGCTTGCCCCAAAACACGAACCTCTACATCGGCAGCGAACGATTCACCATCAGCTACACCGGCGGCACCGGCAACGACGTCGTCCTCACCCGTCAGGTAACTCCACAGCTGAATATCACCACGCTGCCCGCCACCGAGATTCCGAATCGGGCGCTGGATTTCGACGGACGTTTCACGCGTGTGCACGTGGGCACCAATCTGTTCCCCGGCGTCGCCAACAACTTCACGGTCGAAGTCTGGGCCAATCCCACCGCGTCGCGCCTCGAGACAGCAGAGAACAACTCCGGCATTTCCGACATTGGCGGCCAGCGGCACGCTGTGTTTCCGGATCAGGGGGACTTCGGCTACGGCGCGGGCCACGCTGGCGCCGGACTGTCCATCGGCACCAACGGCATCAGCGCATTCGAGCATGCCAATAATCATCTCCCGTCGTTGCTGGTCTATTCCAATGCCGTCGCCGGCTGGACTCATCTCGCCCTGGTTTGCTCAAACCGCCAGCTGAGGTTGTATGTCAACGGAACCCTCGCCCGGGCCGGACTGCCCAGCACCAAGGCGTTCATTCATCCCAGCGCCAACCTGGGCGGTTCCATCCAGGGTTTGACCTATGGGAACTATCAGGGACAACTCGACGAGGTTCGCGTTTGGAGCGGCGCGTTGAGCCAGAGCCAGATTCAATCCCACCTGAACCGCAGTCTCACCGGTGCCGAGCCCGGACTGCTGCTGTATTATCGCTGCGAAGAAACGAACAACGCGCCGCTCGCGGACAGCGCTCCGGCCAGTCCCAACGTTCCCGGCTCGCTCCTGAACGGCGTAGGGTCAGTGCTCTCCGGCGCGCAGCCGCCATCCGCGCTGAACGGACCGAGCGTCACCTTAAATGGCATGGCGACGCCGGGAGGACTCGACAGCAGCGTCTGGTTTGAATGGGGAGCCACGACGAACTACGGCAACGTTACGCCCGCGCAATCCGTCAACGCTATTTCCCGCACGGCCGGTTTTTCGCAGCCGCTCAACGGGCTCGCTGCCGGGCAATATCAATTCCGCGCCGTCGGCTCCAATGGCCTGAGCACGGTGTTCGGCCAGAACCAAAGTTTCACGCTGTTAAACGGCGCGCCCCGTTTGCAGATCGAACCTCTGTCCGCAAATCAAGTTCGACTGCTCTGGCCAACGAACGCCGTCGGTTTCAGCCTCCAGGCCAACCTCGATCTAAACACCCCCAATTGGTCGACGTCCACTTCGCCGCTCGCGGTCGACGGAACCAACCACGTCGTCGTCGACGCGGCCGCCGGCAGCCAGCGCTTCTACCGTCTGTTCCATCCATGACAACACGACCCCGCGCATCCCTCACCATGCCATGAGAAATCTCTCTGCCTGTCTCCCATCCCTCCCTTCCGTGATCCTGGCCACCGTTGCCTTCGCGGCCCCACTCCACTCGCAGGAGATCGTGGTCACGTTCCGGAACGGCGCAAACACCGCCTATTGCGGACGGATTGGCAGCGGCCAGTCGATCACCCGGAGTTTCTCGACGTTTGAATCCACACACGACAATGCCTCCGTCAGCGACCCAGGCGGCACGAACTGGCCCGCGAGCAGCGCCGTGTCCCAGCTGGACGCGACGCTGTCGCCAACCGGCATCACGCTGGCCGGAACGGGAAGCGCGAGTCGCGATCCGCTTCTGGGGTTCGGTGTTTACGCCACCGCGGATACGCGCGATTCATGGGAGTTCACTCTCACGGCGCCAGCCCGTTTTACCCTCAGGTCCTCGTTGAGCGGGAGCAGCAGCGAAGCGTTGAGCCCTGCCCAAGGATTTGGATTCGGCGGATTCGCCACCGGACAGGTCCTGCTGGATCCAGGCAGCTCGCGGGATGCATTGGGTGGCGGCCTCACGGGGCCGGGAACTCGCATCCAGCGCGCAAGCGGTCGGCTTTCGGCCGGGCGGTATTCCCTTTCGCTGAACAGCCGCGTCGAAGGCACCAACTTTCCGTTTCAGGGTACGTTCAACAGTTCAGTGATCCTTGAACTCGCACCGGACGCCCCGGTCATCACCGAGTTTCGCCCTCTTCCGCAGGGCTTCGAACTCAAATGGACCGATCTCGGAGGGAAGCAATATACGGTGGAAACCTCGGACTCACTGACGGGCGATCACTGGACTCCGGTCGGGGGAGTGGCGTGGCCGGCTTCCACCCCCACTGTCGTCTTGCCTCCGCCCGCCGCGTTTCCAGCGTTTTACCGTGTGAGGATCCACTAGAGGACTGGCGCACGCCAAGTCCTGGCGGACATCGCCGCCGCCCCGGACCTCGGGAAGCGTCTTGGAGTGCGGTCCTGCGGGCTCAAAGGCTCAAAGGCTCAAATCCGCGCCTTGCTCGTCTCCGGAGCGCCGGCTATCCTACGTCCGCGCACGCAAACGTCAGCATCAGCACCCTCAATTCGTTCAGGAAACTCAGGATGAAGACAACTCGGCGGGACCCGGGACGGTTTTGTGCTTCCCTCAATCCCGGCGGTCGATGGTTTCTCGGAATCGTCGCACTGGCGCTGCTCAACACCGCGCCGGCGGAGACAGTCTGGCAGCTTGGCATGGAAGACGATCCGTTTGGGGCTGGATACAACCCCGTCGCCGAGTTCTCAGAACCGAACTATGTGCACGATGCGCCGCCGGGCCGCGTGACGCGTCTGCCGGGCGATCCGCTCTATCAGGCAGCCAATAATCCGCCCAGCGATGATGACTTCTACCTCGCCGGCACGTTTCCTCCAGGGTTCAACCGACTGACCGCCTCGCTGGTCGTGCCCAATCGTGAGCCGGACCTCGCGTTCAAGCGGGCCATCATGGATGGCGATAACACCAATCGGATCCATTTTTTCCTGACCGGCGCGCAGGCGGGAGGGACTTCCCGGCTGCGCCTGGATCTCGAACTCGCCTGGATTGGCGGTTGGCTCCACGCCCCGATCAACGAACTGGTTGAGGGGCTCAGCCCCCACGACCTGGTAATTCGGTTCCGGAACGCCGCGGGCGCGACAACGATTCTGTGGTCCAATCGGGTGGATCGGGATCAGCGTCTCACGGTTGATTTCTCTGCCGCCAGCGTTCAGTCCTCCGCCGGCCCCAACACCATCGAGCTGGTTCGCGCCGGACCCACCGTGGTCAACACCAGCTTTTGGGTCCAGTTCGACTCTATCCGTCTGGACGCCGACCCGCGCGCACTGGAGGACAGTGATGGTGACAGCCTGCCGCGTTGGTGGGAGGTCGACCACGGATTGAGCGATACGGATCCGCTCGACGCGCAGTCCGACCGCGATCGGGACGGCCTCAGCGCGGTTCAGGAGTATAACGGCGGGAACAATTCTTCTGATCCGAACCGATTCGATACCGACGGAGATGGCTTGAGCGACGCCGCAGAGTTGGCCGCGGGCACCAATCCCAACGTGGCGGATACCGACGGTGATTCGATTTCGGACGCGGACGAGGTTATTGGTCCGCCCATTTCGAATCCGCGCGCGGTGGACTCGGACGGCGACGGCTACCCGGATTCGCTGGAGCGACGCTTGGGCACAGATCCGCGCAACGCCGCCAGCCGGCCGACGCCTTTGCGCGGACTGATCGGAATTCATTTCGTTTCCGAGGTGGACCCGAACTCCACCGTGGGTTCAAACCGGCCCGCAGGAATCATCCCGCAAACCCGCTGGAACGAAACACTGGCCTTGCGCTGGAACCGTTCCGCCGGCAGCCAGGCCCAAGTGCGCTCGCCGTTCTCCGGCCAATTGGTTCGCGCCGACGGGACCGCGGTTCCCGGATTGACCTTGAGCTGGACGGCGGAAGGCACCGATGCGAGTGGCAACGGAGGCAATCCCGATCGGCAGTTGATGAGCGGCTACCTGCGGGCCTACGGCACCAATCCGGTTTCACTGAACATCGCCGGCGTGCCGTTCACGAATTGGGACCTCCACGTCGTCGTGGGCGGCTCCTACGACGGACAAAAAGGCCGCATTCGCCTCGGAGCAAATCCATCGTCGGACCGATTCTTTCGAACCACGTCGACCACGCCGCAGGAACGATGGGTGCTGACCCAGGCGGGCCAAACAAACTTCCCCGCGGCCAACCTCGTTCGTTACACCAATCTCACCAGCAGTTCGATCACCCTGACTGTGACCAACGATGACGGCTGGTCGCTGGGCATCTGCGCCGTGCAGATTGTTGACCGAACCGGCGATATCGATTCGTCGGGGATTCCCGACTGGTGGGAGCTGCAACATGCGCTGCAACCGGGAACACCGACGCTCGCGGCCGCTGACAGCGACGGCGACGGCCTGAGCAACCTTCAGGAGTTCACTCGCGGCTCGAATCCCCGGCTCGCCGACACGGATGGCGATGGCCTGAACGATGGGATCGAAACTGCGGCCAATGCCTTGACTGCGGATAGCGATGGCGACGGGATCTCGGATTGGGCTGAGCTGAACGGGCCGATCCCGACCGACCCGAACAAGGCGGACACCGACAGCGACGGCGTCGGCGACAAAGAGGAGAAGCGTTTGGGCACGGATCCCACCTATGATCCGACCAGCAGCCCAACGTTCACTGGCTACGTTCCCCTTTTCCGTCGGTCGCCCTCGCGTTGGGAGTGGAACTTGGAAAACGTGCAATTGGTCTGGGACCACCGCGCCGGCGCGTTGGCGCCCAACATCTGGAACGAGGACCAGTTGATCTCGTTCGCGGTGCGTAACCCCGCGGCGACCGAGTGGCGCACGTTTGCCATGGAACTGCGTCACTACAACGGAGCGCTCACTCATCTTTTCCATTCGGACCCGGCTGGCGGCTTTAGCGCTCCGGGCCAGCCGGGCGTCGCCATCTGGGACACCGACTACAGTGGCGCGCCCGTCGATCTAAAGTCCCGTCTGGGTTTCAGTGGCTACGGTCCGGCCGATATCTCCGACCGGCTGCAGTTCCGACTCTTCGCCCAGCGCGCCGGCAGCAGCAGCTCCTGGACAGTGACCTTCGAAATTCGCAACCAAACCATCAACACAGTCGTCGTCAGCCGCAGCTTCCCCGGTTGCACCGCACTCAACGCCCTCGACTCCGGGACCACCCGCTGGACCGACTACGCCGGCGTCACGAACCAGCCCAGCCTGATCGCGCACCAGGGTGTGCAGCTGTTCCTCTCGCCCACACCGCTCGTCACCCGCCCGGCCTTTGCGGCCGCAAAAGATTCCGACAAGGACGGCATGCCCGACGTCTGGGAGGCTGCGCATGGCTTCAACCCGCTCTCCGCCGACGACGCCGTCACGGACGCCGACCAGGATGGGTTGAACAATCGCGACGAGTTTCTCGCCGGCACCGAACCGCGCCTGGCGGACACTGACGGCGACGGCATTTCCGATTTCGTTGAACGCAACGCCGGCTCGGATCCACTCGAACGCAGCAGCCGCCCCGAGTTCGCGGGGCAAAGCTGGCCGTCGGGGGAAGACCTCGACGGGAACGGACTGTCCGACACCTGGGAAGTGGCCTTCCGCACGTTCGGCCTGTTCTCAGATGGCGATGCGGATGGCGACGGTGCCTCCAACGCCCATGAAGCCCGCGCTGGAACCAATCCGTGGGACGCAGGATCTCGCATGACGGTCTCGATTGATCGCCCACCAAAGAGCGACGACGTGACGGTTTCGTGGCCTCATCAGCCGGCGAAGACACAGCGACTTTTGGCCAGCGCGTATTTGACCAACTGGACGGCCTACAACGTCGCAACGTCGGTGAGCAACGGCGTCGCCAGAGTGACCTTCACCAACCACATCGACGACCGAAAAGCCGAGTATTTCATCGTCTCGACCGATGACCGCGACACCGACGGCGACGGCCTATCCGACTGGGCGGAGGGAGTGTTGGGCAGCGACCCGCTCCGGGCCGCCAGCGTGCGAGCGCCGATGTCGGTCATCAATGCTGCGGGCGCCGTCACGGGATCCGTGCCCGGGGACTACGCGGCGTTCGTCGAGAAGATGCGGGGCGGCCCCGGCGGAACCGGTTCGGGAAAAGTGACCCGCCTGCAAGCCGCGCGCCTGTTGCAACAGGCGACCTTTGGACCGACCTCACGCGAACTCGATCGAGTTCAGGCCCTGGGTCTGGCTGCGTGGATCGACGACCAGATCTCCAATCAGCCGCCCACCCTGCATCGGCCGTACATCGAGCGGATTCTCTCCGACTTCAATGGCCCGCGCACCGACCTGACGTATGCGTTCAACGAACAGGAGCAATACGTCTACGGAAACAACTGCACGACTCCGTTTGCCCGCGCGGCCATCGGTGGCCCGGACCAGTTGCGGCAGCGAGTGGCCTTTGCGCTGAGCCAGATCCTGGTTGCGTCTCGTCGCGACCCCAACCTTGAGCACAAGCCGCTCGCAATGTCGGACTTCTACGACATCTTTGTGCGACACGCGTTCGGAAGCTATCGGGACGTGTTGCGCGAAGTCACGTTTCATCCGGTCATGGGCCGCTATCTCAGTCACGTGGGCAACCAGAAGGCGCGTCCGGAGATCAACCAGTATCCGGACGAAAATTTTGCCCGCGAAGTGATGCAGCTGTTCAGCATCGGCCTGTGGGAGCTCAACCCTGACGGCAGTCGGCGGACGGACGCCTTCGGCCAACCCATTCCCACCTATGGCAACGCCGCGATCACCGAGTTCGCCCGCGTATTCACCGGCCTCTGGTTCGGCGGGCAACGGTGGGGCGAAGGTGGCTGGACCGACGATGACAACGCTGTCCCGATGCAGATGTTTGCCCAGAAACATGACTTTGGAGCGAAGACGTTGTTGCGGGGATATGTCATCCCGGCCCGCGCCCCAACGGCGGAGAACGGCGTGCGCGATGTCGACGAGGCGCTGCGGCATCTCTTCGAGCACCCGAACACCGGACCGTTTGTGAGCCGTCAGCTCATTCAATTCCTGGTCACGAGCAATCCCTCTTCCAACTACGTGGCACGCGTCGCCGCGGTATTTGCGGCGGACGCGACTGGCCGGCGGGGCCATCTCGGAGCGGTCGTGCGGGCCATCCTGCTCGACGAAGAAGCACGCGATGCGCGCTGGTTCGCCGGCGCGCGCGAGTTCGGCCGGTTGAAAGAGCCCGTGCATCGTGCCATGGCGATCGCCCGGGTGGGACGGCTCGAACGGAACCCGAATCTGCTGTGGTGGACCTGGGGCGAGTTCAACGCAGCAGCCCTGCAGGAACCCGGCTTCTCGCCCAGCGTGTTCAATTTCTTCCGGCCAGCCTACCAGCCGCCGGGCTTGCTCACCCAGTTCGGGCTCGTCGGCCCGGCGTTTCAGATCCTCGACAGCTACTCGAGCATCTCGTTTCCCAACAAGCTCTGGGAGATGACCGAGGCCGGTCTCAAACTCTGGGATCAATACCATTTTCCACCCGACTATGGGGACCTCCTGACCTTTGCCGGCGATCCAGGGGCATTGGCGGACGAAGTGAATCTCCTGTTCTGCAGCGGGTCGATGTCCGCTCTCACCCGCGATCAGCTCGTGAATGCCATCGGCCAGATCGCCGACCATGATCGCGTCATGCGCGTTCGGCTCGCCGTCTACCTGGCAGCGACCTGCCCGGAAGGAGCGGTGCAACGATGAAAACCAAACCAGCAACGGACAGGCGGACCCAAAGCATCATGAACCCAATGCATCGCCGCGGATTCCTGCGACAGTTGAACTGTGCCGCGGTGGGCTCGGCCGCGCTGCTCAATACGCTGCTTAATTTGCGCCTCGCCAATCGCGTGGCCGCTCAAGGCAACGCCGGCGACAGCAAGGCGTTGGTCTGCCTGTTTCTGAGCGGCGGCATCGATTCCTTCAACGTGCTCGTGCCGTGGGAGCAGGCCGCCTACAACGCCTATGCGATCGCCCGCGGTCCGTTTGGACAGCCCGGCGGCCTCGCCCTCGACCGCAACGCGCTGCGACGACTCAGCGCACCCTCGGCGTCCTACGGACTTCATCCCTCTTGCGCCAACCTTCAGGCCATGGCCAACGGGACCGGTGCCTTTGCCGGCAAACGTCGTCTGGCCTTCGTTTCCAATGTCGGCACGCTCGTGCAACCCATCACCAAGGCACAATTCAACGCCTGGGAGGAGGGACGCAACGCCGCTTTACCCGTCCCGAAAGCTCTCTTCTCGCACAGCGATCAGATCGAACAATGGCAGACCGCGGTGCCCCAGGGCATGGCCCAGCTCAGCGGCTGGGCCGGCCGTTGCGCTGATCTCCTGCACAGCGCCTACAATGCAGGCTCCAACTCCATGAGCATTTCGCTCGGAGGCAACAACATCCTGCAGGTCGGCAACTCAACCAGCCAGTTCGTCATCACTCCCACCGGAGCACTCTCCTTCGACGGGGACACCGATGGCGTCGCCAACAATCCGCTCCGACTCAAAAACGCGACGTTGCGCAACACACTGGATCAAACCTACGCCAATTTGCTCACCGAAAGCTTCGCGCGGCTCACGCAACAAAGCGACGACGCTCAACGACAATTCCAGGCCCAGTTCGACTCGGACGCGGCCCAGCTCGGCGCCGCCGTCGACGCCCTGTTCCCGCCCAATAACTATGTCGCCACCACGCTGAAGGCCGTGGTGAAATCGATCAAGATTCGCCAGCAACTCGGCCTGCGCCGACAAACCTTCTTCGTCCAGTATGGCGGCTGGGATCATCACGGCGAGTTGCTCAACACCCAGGCCTCGATGCTGTCCACGCTCGACACCGCCATCGGCGCCTATCAACGCGCGCTGGAAATGCTGGGTCTGCAGGACGATGTGATCACGTTCAGCGCCTCGGACTTCAGTCGAACGCTGCGCTCGAATGGACGGGGCACCGACCACGCCTGGGGCGGCAACGCGATGGTGTTCGGCGGAAGCATCGACGGCGGAAAAATCTTCGGGACCTATCCCGATCTCACCCTGGACGGACCGGACGACGTGGGGCGCGGCGGACGCATCCTGCCGGGCCTGTCGGCGGACGTTTACTTTGCCGAGCTGCTGCGGTGGTTCGGCGTCTCGTCCAGCAACATGAGCTCCGTGCTCCCCAACATTGGAAATTTCTGGAATCCAATCTCAACGTCGCCGCCGCTGGGCTTCGTGCGCACTTGAAACGCATCGTCTTCGCCTTGGTGCCGTTCTCCCTCCTGGTCGGGCTGCTGATCCTGTCGCGACAAAGCAAACCCGCGCCCGCCGCCGACCCGGTGCAATCGAGCCCCGCAACGACGAATGCCCGCTCCAGCCCCCCTTCGCCAGACGTTCCACCATCCACCTCGACGCCGCCGCCCCCTCAACCGTCACCCCTGCTCGGCGAAAACATTCTGCGCGACTATGCCCGGACAAATCTTCCGCCGGAGAACGATCTGACTTTGCTGTCGCATCTGATGCAGAACTCACTCCTGCTGCTGAAGTCCACCGCCAATCGTCCCCTCAGCGCCAACGAGGATTGGGCCGCCTTCTTTCGCGGGGCGAATTCCGCCCGGGAACGTTTCCTGCCCGACCGCCATCCGGCATTGAACGCCGCCGGCCAACTGGTCGACCGCTGGGGCACACCACTCTTCTTCCACGCGCTGGGCGCCGGCCGTTACGAAATCCGCTCCGCCGGACCAGACCGCTTGCTTTGGACCGACGATGACCTTCATCGCGGCGCTGACGGCTCATTCCGACGCGGCGCCGATCTCAACCCCGAAAGTCTGTGGAATCCCGGCCCACTTCCCGGTTCTCGTCCCTGAAGCCGCCCTTCACCGCTCCCGTCACGGGCCGATCAACGCGGTCTTCGCGCATCCGTCCTTCACGATCTCCCGAGCGGATCACACCGGGACGGTCGGGAACGCGAGAGCGCCTCCACGGCCTGCAGCGCGGCGGCCGTGCGCGTTTCGACGTTCAGCTTTTCGTAGATGTGCCCCAGATGGATCTTCACGGTCTTGTCGCTCATGCCGAGGATGGTGGCCACATCCGCATTTGACTTGCCCTGGGCCGTCCAAAGCAGCACTTCAGCCTCGCGCGGCGTCAACCCCAGCAGTTCGAGCGGTTTGGCCGAGCTGAAATCGATCTCCAACTCGCGCTGATCCCGATTCGCCCGGGCATTCTGCCGTTGCCGGATCAGCCGCGCCTGGATCGCAGCCACGAGGTCATCAGGATCAACCGGTTTGACCAGATAATCGTCGGCGCCCAGGTTCATGCCCGCACGCAAGTCCTGCCGCTCACCGCGTGCGGTCAGAAAAATGAAAGGCACGCCCGCCGTCTCCGGTCGCTCGCGCAGCCGGCGCAGCACTTCATGCCCGTCCAGTTCGGGCATCGACACGTCGCAGATGATGACATCGGGCAGCTCCTTCCAAGCCATGGCCAAACCCACACGTCCATTGGCCGCGCTGGTGGGAGAGAACCCTTCCATCTGCAGGATGAGCGACAGGTTCTCCCGGGTTTGAAAATCGTCTTCGATGATGAGGATCTTGGTCATGGCGAATGCGGTTGCCCATGGTCATGGTGGTGCGGAAGGCGTCTTTCCTGGGACGCATCCGACTTTTTCGCGGCGGGCGGAAAGCGGTTTGGATCAAACACCGGCAGGCGAACGGTAAAGGTGCTGCCCACACCTTCCCGGCTGACAAACTGAATCGTCCCGTGATGCAGTTCGACGCAGCGCTGGACAATGACCAGCCCCAGCCCGCTTCCGGAAACGTTGCCGACATTGCCGGCGCGATGGAACGCGGTGAACAAACGCGGCTGGTCCTCGAGCGGGATGCCCCGGCCGCGATCCTGGACCACGATCTCAACCTCAATCCCTTGCCGCACCACCCGCAGTTCCACCAGCTGACCGGCCGGCGAGTATTTGACCGCGTTGCTCAGGAGGTTGATGAGGATCGGGCACAGGAGGGATTCATCCACCCAGGCGAGCTCGGCCAGGCCTTCGGCGACCAATTGAATCGGACATCCCCCATCCGTGGCCGACAGGATCTCATTCACGCAACGGCGGCAGAGGGCCGCGAGATCGGCCGTCTCCGGCTGACAGACCATGCGCGCCGCCTCAAACTTTCCTAGCAATAGAATGTCCTCCATGAGCCCGCTCATCCGCTGAACGGAGGCGCGAATTGCCTCGAGCTGCTCCCGGCGCTTCTCCGGCGGCAGCCGATCCAGATAGCGATCGAGAATGTGGCTCGAGGACAGGATGACCTCGAGCGGCGTGCGAAACTCGTGGCTGACCATCGCGACGAAGCTGCTTTTGAGCTGGTTCAGTTCCTTCTCGGCCGCCAGGGCCACCCGCAGTTCATCCTCCGCTCGTTCCCGAGCCGCGACCTCGCGCTGCAACTTGGTGTTGCTCTCGCTCAGGTCCGCGGTGCGATGACTCACCTGCACTTCAAGCCGCCGGACGTGCAGCCGCTGCAGCGCCAGCAACCCCAGCGCAATGGCCGTCACAATGGCGGCGGCCACCAATGGGCGACGAATCTCCGGCTCCCACCAGACTGGAGGTTCCGGCGCGGGAACGATGTCCCGGGGTGAGCGCAACAAAAGTTCGAAGGTGTTCTGCGCATTAAACTGGCCGCGTTGCGCCTCATTGACTCCGGTCACCCGCACATACGCATTCGGCTGCAGGTTCCACTCCGCCGCCTCCTCGTTCTCCCATCGCGCCTGAAACACACCGTCGTCACACTGCAACAGAAAGCTTTGATGCCGGGTCTTGCGCGTGGCCCACGAACGCTGATCGACCAGGCGGGCTTCAATGCTGACCAGTCGGCCCCCATGCCGGCCCGCCCGCAGGTCCTGATAGCTGACCGCTATCGGCGACGGCTCCGGACCGCGCCCGATGCGTCGAAATTCGCCATGGATGAATTGGGGGTTGCGGTAATAGCTGGTGACCGGCGCTCCGATCACCTCGACTCGCTCGCCCGGCTCCAGTGGCGTTTGGGGTTCGAACTCAACTCCCCCGAAAGTGAAAGCCCGCTGAAACCGCAGCAAAAGAACAACCCGCGCCACGTCGTCGCCGTTTGCCAGATACACCAGCTCGTCACGTTGAAAAACCACCGTGCCCGCAAACTTGACCAGCGGAAACCAGGCGTCCGGCTGCCGGGACGCCTCGGCCACTGTTTGCAGCGGACGATCGAACAAGTTGGTCGACCCCGCCCGCACCACCCGCACGAAGTTCGTCGACTGCACGATGAAGGTGAATGTGTCGGGGCGCCCAAACTCATCCTTGTAAGGATAGCTGAGCCCAGTCACCTCGATTTCCGAGTCCATCCAATGCCGCGGAAGAACGCGGTCGTGCTCCTGAATCCTGACGCTAAACACGAGTTCTTGATCGGTGAGTTTCAGGATCAAATCCCGATTCTGGTTGATGATCATGTCTCGCACCTGGCCGCGCGCCCGAGTCCAATGCATGCTGTCCTTGCCCGCAATCATCCGCGCCACGGTGGACGCGGCGGGTGTGGGCAGTTCCCCATCGCCCAGCACCTGAACCACGGCCCGGGTCACCCGGTGACGAATGGTCGATGCCGTCACCGTCCCCCGGACTTCAACGCGCTGGCCCACTTTCAATCGCCCGACCGGTGCGGTCGGTTCGACCGGCAGCGCCTCTGCACCGTCCTGCACATACAACCGGCGCATGGGAACCGAGACGGCAATGATTACTCCCTGAATCGTTGCTTCATAGCGGCGCGCCGCGAAGTCATTGGTCGAAAGCTGGATGATCTCCAGCACGTTGGTCAGCAAAGACGGCGCCTCCTCCGATTTGGGCTGTGCCAACCCGCCCGCGACCAGGAGGGAAAGGCTGCCCAGCACGAGGAGAATGCGAGACGCCAACCGGATCATGGAACGCAAGGGTATCACGAATGAAGGCATTGAAAACCAGGAAGACGCAGCCCGCCATAGGCCGTTCGGCCTAGACCGCCCGCTCTATAGGCAACGAGGCCGCCGCTCCCTTAAAAGCAGAGGCAGGACGCCAGTTTGCTGGCGCACACAGTCTCAACCAACAACCATATGATTGCCCCAATTCACATCCCGTCCAAAGCCCCCAGACCACAATCGACGACCCCACCTCGTCCCGGTTCTGCCCTCGCTGAAGCCCTCCTCCATCGGCTTGTCCTAGGCCTGCTCCTGCTGATGGCCGGCCCCACCCACGCGCAGGTTTCTCCATGTCTGCAGATTCAGTGCCCAGACGATGTCGTGGTCGCCTGCGCCGGCGAAACCGGCACGACGGTCCGCTTCGAACCTACCGTGACCACGCAATGCGGCTCCCGTGTCTCCACCAATTGCACCCCGCCATCCGGCAGCATTTTTTCCCGGGGAATCACCACAGTGACTTGCACCGCATCCGACGCGCTTCGGAACTCCGCCCGTTGCTCGTTCACGGTCACGGTCCACGATTCTCAACCCCCGGATATTGTCGCGACCGGCGGGCTGATCGCGCCGTGCTCCAGCATCACCGGTGCGGTGGTGCGCTATACCATCGTGGCTCGCGATCGCTGCGACTCCGCGCCGCAACTCACTTGCACACCGCCGTCCGGCAGCCTTTTTCCCATCGGCACCAACCACGTTTCCTGCACGGCTGTCGACGCCGCAGGCAATTCACGCACCGCCAGCTTTCCAGTCATCGTGACTGACGAATGCACGGCCTGCCTGGAACTGACCTGCCCGACGGGGATGGTCGAAGCGGTGGCCGGCGCCGATGGCATCGCGCCCGTTGCGTTCAGCATCACCGCCACCAATCGGTGCGGCGGCGATGTGTGGGTTCGCTGCGAGCCACCCACCGACCATGCCTTCCCCATGGGGGTGACGGCAGTGAACTGCTCGGCCGGAATCGGGACTGCCACGACCCCGCTGCAGCGCTGCACGTTCCAGGTTCGTGTGAAAGACACGCTGCCCCCCTCCATCCAGATCTCCCGCGCCGCCATGACCGTGGTTTGCCAGGGTATTCTGGTCGGCACTCAGGCGGGCGCCTACGTCGATTTCGACCAAGTCAAAGCAGTGGATAACGTGGATCCGGCTCCAACGCTGACGTTCACACCTCCTTCCGGAAGCTATTTCCCCATCGGCGTGCATTCCATTACCGCGCTCGCCTCCGACTCCTCGGGCAACGAATCCATCCGACGCTTCTCTCTGACCGTCGTGTCGGGTTGGGCCTGCGAAATCCACCCGGAGGGAGTGCTCGACCCGACTGAAAACTGGAGCTTTGAATTGGGCTTGCGGACGTGGACCCGCAACGGCGCAGCCTTCAATTCCCAGCCCACGGTCGGCGACAATATTCAGGTCCACCGGATTCCGGAACTGGTGCAACAGATCGAAGATGCGATCGGCGGTGACTACTGGCGCGATCTCTCCTACCCCATCGGCCAGCGTGGCACGCATTGGATCGGCACGGCGGAAAATCATCCCGACGACACCACACCCCAGGGAACCATGCAGGGCGACAGCCTGACCGGCACCTTGATGTCAAAGCCGTTTGGGATTCAACAGCCCTACATCACCTTTCTGATTGGCGGCGGCTCCGACCTAAACCGCCTCCGCGTGGAACTGCTGGTCAAAGCGGAACCCGACGCCCCGGGCGCGATCCAGACCGCCCACGGCTGGTTTCGCGTCGTCATTGCCACGACCGGCCATGGTCACGAACGCATGCGCCGTGAATCCTTCAACGCCCAGGCGTACGTCGGACAACTCGGACGCCTCCGCATCGTCGACCAATCAGAGTCCGGTCACCTGAATGTCGACGATTTCCGCTTCCAACCGTTGGCGCCCGCCGCCACGACCGTCACCGTCGGCAACCTCACCCGACCGTCCGTGGTCGATTTCGACGGCCGTCAGTATGACTGGGATTCCCCAGTTTGGGGCCTGGCCGATCTCCATACCCATCCCATGTCGCATCTTGGGATGGGCCGGAAGGTGTTCCACGGAGAGCCCGATGGTCTCGTCCAGAATGCGCTGTCCGATTGCAACTGCAACCACGGCGGTCCCGGGGTGGACAACGGGTGCGGCAATATGCTGCGCAAGCTCGTGATCAGCGGATTCGATGGCGAAAACACCGTCGATCCGCATCGGGAAGGCCTGGAGGATGTGGGCGACAACCTCTGGACCCGTTTCAGCCGGTGGCCCGTGTTCACCTCCATTTCCCACCAACAGATGTGGTTCGAGTGGGTGCGGCGCGCCTATGACGGCGGCCTTCGAGTGATGGTCGCGCTGACCGTCCACAACAAACTGCTGGCCGGAGCAACGGTCGATTCCGTCAAGCCCTACGATGACGTGAGCGTCATGCACTCCCAAATCAACGAGCTGAAGTTGTTCGTCGCCCGCCATGCCGATTTCATGGAGATTGCCTACGATCCCTTCGACCTTCGTCGCATCGTCCGCGAGAACAAGCTGGCCATCATCATAGGATCGGAAACCGATGACATCGGCAATTACGGGACGAATCCGGCCATTAAAGAGCCCGCCGATCTCGTGTCCAAAGAAGTCGTTCGCGAGCGCCTCAAGGACCTCTACAACCTCGGACTGCGCTATATCTTTCCCGTGCATCTGACCGACAACAAGTTTGGGGGCGCGGCCGTCTACAACTCGGTCTTTCCCATCGCCACCAAATACTACACCGGCAAACCGACGGCCATCGAACCGGCGGGGAACGGAATCAAATATCGTCTCCCCAACCTTGACGGCCTCACCCACCTGCCCAGTTCCAGCCAGATCCTTGGCGCCACCCTGGATCTCTTGCGGCCGGATGCGCCGATCGAGCTGATTCTCGACGCCGGCAAGGCTATCACCGCGGGGAAATTCGGACAGAGTGACTCCAGTCTCGGAATGGCTGGCGTCGCCGCCGTAGCCACCCTGCCCATGATTATGACCACGCCCGCCGCCGCCGCAGCAGGCCCAGCCCTCATCGGATTCTTCGGGGACTTTGCTTCGCTGGAACTGCCCGACGATGTTCTGCCGTTGGGCGACAATTATCCGAACTACGATTTGATTAATCTTCCCGGGGTGATGGAAGGCCACCGCAACACGAAGGGCCTGACGCCCCTGGGAGAATTCGCCATCCAGGAGATGATGAAACTGGGAATGATCGTGGACCTGGACCACATGGGAGAAAAGGGCGTCATGCGGGCACTCGACCTGGCGGAGGAGGTGCCGGGTGGATACCCCATGAATTTTGGCCACAATAGTTTTCGCGCGCAACGGTTCGACGGGAGCGAAAACAATCGGACGCCGGAACAACTCGAGCGGGTGCGCGACCTGGGTGGTCTGATGGGCCTCGGCTGGGGCAACGGCGACCGCCGTTCCGCCGACGAGGCGCTGGTGCTGGCGCGCACCAACACCACGTCGTACGTCAAAAACAACAACCCCGGCTCTTCGAAGAGCTTTGCCCAAGCAGCGCTCTACGCGCTTGAGTTTTTCACGAATGGCCAGGTGGCGCTCGGAACGGACATCAATGGTTATGTGGTCGGCCCCGGGCCACGCTTCGGTCCCCAAGGCGCGTTCGGCACCCGGGAGGAATTCGAAGCCCTGAAAAAACGGTCGGCCAACATCAAAGCCCAGTTCAACGGAGTTGCCTATGCTCCGCGCGAAGGCCGGCCCGGCACCACCGGCGTGTTCAACGGCCGGGCCGTCGATCAGGACGAGGACGACCACGCGGCCGACGTGTTGAAAGGCTTCGCCTACAACAAACAACAACGCGACTTCTTCGTGGCGCTCCGCATCTTCCGCTGGGGCTGGCAACGTTCACCGAAGTTGACCCACGATGAGGTCGAACCCATCACCGAAGGCCTCCACGATTCATACGATCGCGATCGAGTGAAGGAACTCGTGCGCGGCCTGCTCATCGGCCCCACCAATGGCGATCCGGGCACCGACACGGATCCCGATGTCGTCGTCAAACAAATGCTCGCCAAGGCGACCTATCGCAAAAAGGTTCTCGGAGAGAATCCACCCTCCGACATCACCAACGACCAAACACGCCTTCGTCGTTACCACAACTTTCTCAAAGTGTGGGACGATTACGATGGCATCTACGGCACGAATACCCCCATGAAACGGTGCACCACGCAGCTGGTGCAGTGGGACTATAACTTTGACGGACTTGCCCACTACGGTTTGATGCCGGACTTTTTCCAAGACCTGAAGAACGTTGGCCTGAACAACGTTGACCTCAGTCCGCTCTTCCGTTCGGCGGACGACTTCGCCCGCATGTGGACCAAGTGCCTGGTCGGAGCCGATGCCATCAATCACCCCAAGATGTTCATCCCGCTCGACCCCGAGGTTGCCCGGAACCTGCTGAAACTTGAGTGGTACGGATCGGGTGACGATCAGGTCGAAGAAGCCGACTCGCTGACGGGCCCGTGGCGTCCATCCAACGCCCGGCTGGAGACCACCAACAATCGCGTCCGTGCGACGTTCCCGACCGATCGCAACACGCCCGCCCGGTTCTTCCGGGTCCGCAAATAGCCGACCACCAAAGTTCGCGAAAACGCGCAGGCACGGAAACACTCAGGGCCGGGACAACGTGTCCCGGCCCCGCAGTGTTCGGACGGGTGGGCGTCGAGACCCAAGCGGACGCCGAGTCCGCTGATCCGTGGATTTTCGATTCCAGTCCCGGCAGTGACACGTGAAATTGAGCCGCGTCAGCCCGGCGCTTGGCGGGTGGACATCTTGGTCGAGGGATGCTGGTCCTTGCGCCCATGCAGCAGCACCGCCGTCCATTCGGCCAGGCGCCGGCCGAGAATCCGGCAGGCCTCCTGCGTTTCCTCTTCGCGCGGCTCCTTCGCCGCCACGGCCCCGTAGTGCAAGGTCATCTTTTTTCCCGCGTAGTCGGTCACGCCAAAAACCAGGAAGCCAAAGTTCATCAGCACGGTGAGGATCGATTGGCAGGCCAGTTCCATGCCTCCACCCCAGCCGCCGGCGCTGCTGAACGCACACGCAATCTTGCCGTCGATCGCCATCCAGTGGTCACGCATGGTTTCGTCCCAAAACCGCTTCATCTTCCAGGACAACACTCCCATGTTGGTCGGGCTGCCCACCGCCAACCCATCGCACCAAAGCACATCGGCCGGCCCCGCTTCATCCACGGATCGTTCGCGCACCTCCGTGTCCGGAATCGAGCGCGCTCCTTCCGCCACCAACCGCGCCATCGCCGCCACGTTCCCCGTCCGCGAATCATACAACACGAGAATGCGATTCATGGCGAAATGCTGACCGGCTTGCCCGCCCGCCGTCAATGATGCGAAATCCACGGGAGCAGTCAGCCTCACTCACGGGGGCCACCCCTCATCACTGTGATTTGCTCAAACATTGCGGTGCCCTCGACGACGGCGCTTTGAGAACCCTGACCGGTCAGGCAAGACCGCGATGACTGTGATCAGGATCAAGGGCATCATGACCATTCCAACAATCAAGACCTGAGGAACCGCTAGAAGCGCCAGCCGCACGAACGGAACGCAAAGAAGCAGCAACGGAAAGAGCCCAACAACCACGAGCACTTCGTTCCATGCCTTTGCCTTCAGCCACCAGTAGCAACCTGTGATCACGGCGCAGTATCCGACAAAGAATACACAACCGCCGATGACGATTGGTGTGTCGCGGTCCAAGGATGCTCCAAGTCCAAACGACGACGGAAATGAGGCAATCAAAATTCCCAAGCAAATACCGCAGACTCCGGTCGCCACACCTCCAAAGGCATATCTGTTTGCGCGATCGCGATCACTCCGGGCCGGGGAACGTTCTGTTGGTTGCCTTTGCGAGCTTCTCCTTAGAAGATTGGCATCCGGCACCTGTCGATACAACCACACCAGCCCCGATGTCATCAGCAGCAAACAGCCGGCACACATCCCGACTCGAAATCGAGATTGGGCAACGGATCCGATATCCCGCTCATAAGATGCTTCCC
The DNA here is from genome assembly GCA_044230345.1 of Limisphaerales bacterium. Classification (GTDB taxonomy): domain Bacteria; phylum Verrucomicrobiota; class Verrucomicrobiia; order Limisphaerales; family JADJPG01; genus JBGARF01. Next base: position 69,363 of record JBGARF010000025.1, on the reverse strand, counting down.
ACGCTTCCCCATACTTCGATCGGTAGTCGACTTCCTTTTTCACCTCACCGTAGAGAATTCCTCCGAGTAAGACGTAAGCAATCAACAGGAGAAGCCCCAAGGAGACCACGACCTGAATCGATCTGACGAAACGATAAATCTCAAATGGCGAATGACGGCTCATGACGTTCGGTTAGGAAACTGTCCGTGGCGAAATCGGTCAAGATCTGGGCAATAACCCAAAACCACACGTAACCTTCCAAAAAAACGATTGAACCGCCGACTCACGCCGATGGACGCAGATTTCAGAACATCCATCGAGGTCTGGGACTTGCGACAACCTATAGACAACGGCTTGGAGACGCTGGTTTGACGAAAGCCCCGTCCTTACCTGCGGTCATCCCAGTCCATCTGCGGTTTTCCAATCTTACGCGGGATCCGGGAACAAGCAGATTGCCCATTGGCCGCGGCGAGTTCCCCGCCGCCCGAACCGCCGGCGCTGTCAGCCGCGTACGCACCACCGTGCGCGGCTCGACGTCGACCACCGGCGCCGAATCACAATCGCGCGAGCTCGCTTTGGATCAGCTCCATCAGCGGTCGAATCGTTTTGGCGTCAAACGCAAAGCAGCACCCGGCCGACTGGAACAACTCCGGCAACGGCCGGGATCCGCCCAACGCCAACGCGCGTCGATAGTTGGCCAGCGCCCCGGCCTGGTCGCGACGCGAATTGGCCCAGACCTGCAGCGCGCCCAATTGCGCGATTCCGTATTCCACGTAGTAGAACGGGTAGAGAAAAATGTGCAGCTGACGGTGCCACAAATTGGCGCGCACATCCTCGTATCCGCTCCAATCGGTCAAACCGCCAAACCGGTTCATCAGATCGACCCACGCCGCCGTGCGTTCAGCCGGCGTATGGCCCGGATGCGCATAAACCCAGTGCTGGAACGCGTCGACCGTGGCCATCCACGGAAAAAACTTCACGATGCCCTCCAGATGCACCCGCCGCGCCCGTTTGACTTCCTCCGGCGCATAGAACCGATCGAGATGCTCGTTGCCGAGCAGTTCCATGCTCATCGAGGCGACTTCGCAAAACTCAATCGGTGCGTGGCGATAGGGATACACATCCTCCTCCCGGGTCGCCAGCGCATGGAAGGCGTGTCCGGCTTCATGCAGCATGGTTTCCACGTCGCGCTGCAGGCCCACCGCGTTCATGAAGATGAACGGCAACCGGGCCTCGTTCAGCGTGGATTGGTAACCGCCGGGCGCCTTGCCCTTGCGATTCTCCAGATCGAGCAGCCGACGCTGCTGCATCTGCTGGAAGTTGGCGCCCAATTCGGGGTCCAGCCGATCGAAGATTTCCTGCGATCGGCCCACGAGATCGTTGACGTCCTTAAACGGCCGCAGCGGCGGGCGGTTCAGCGGATCCACCTCGGCGTCCCATGGCCGGAGGGCGTCGACTCCCAACTGCCGCCGACGGCTCTGTTGGATCTCCCGCACGATCGGCATGACCTCGGATTCGACGGCCGCGTGGAACATGCGGCAATCGTCCGGCGTATAATCAAATCGCCGTTTCCGGCGAAACGCGAAGTCGCGATAGTTCGGAAACCCCGCGTTGCCGGCGATCCGTTCGCGCAAGGCAACCAACTGCCCGAAGATGTCTTCGAACCGCGGCACCTCCTGTAACCGCCGACGCGCCGTCAGCTCCCATGCTTGCTGGCGCAAGGCCCGATCCGGCTCCTCGAGAAATCGGGCCATCTGCGGCAACGTCCGCTCTTCGCCCTGGAATTGCACCGTCATCGCGCCCGAGATCTCCTGATACTGCTGGCCCAGCTTGGTCTCTTCGGTTTCCAAGGGAACGTTCTCGGCCCGAAACAACTCAACCTCGACCGCCGTGTCGCGGTTGTAGACACGATAGCGTTCCGACGGCAGTCCTGGGCGACAAGGATGAGCCAAATACGCCTTGGACAGCGCGAAATCCTGCGGCTTGAGCTTGGGCTCGATCTCCTCGACGAACTGCAGGTACGACGCCTTGGCCGTTTCGTCGTCGGTGTGACAGGTCATCGCGATGTAACGTCGGGACGATTCTTCGTCGATGGCGGCGGCGAGTTCGCCCCAGTTGAGCAGCCAGCGTTCGAGCTCGGCCGGGGTGGTGCAGTCGCCGAGATCTTTGGCCAGCCGCTCGAACAGCGGCTGAAGCTGGGACCAGTCGCTGAAGTTCACCTGCGCCGGAACAAACGAACGCGGTCGATACGCCGGCAAGGTTCCGAAAGGCAACAAATTCATGGGGCAAAGCGTGTCCGAAAGCGCGTCGAGCCAAAAGCAGAAAACCGCGAAGCCAAACTGCGCGGCATTGCATCCTTGCCCCCGGCGATGGCCTACCCTTCCCTACTTTGGAATGTTGAATGAACCAAGTGGATGTGTTGCACCCTGCGGATCCGCGTAGGAGACCGAATAATCTCCGGGCGGCAGTTCGCCCAAAAATGCCGCCGTGGTTTGGCTGGTCTTTCCAAAGGGCGAGGTCCGCAGCGTGAGGTTGATCCGATTCTCGATCCGCCACACTTTGAACCCCTTGACCAGCAGGGCGGAATTGATCGTCGTAGGCTTGACGGTGATCTCCTGCAAGCCCGAGATGTCGCAACGAACCGGCAGGAGCCAGCCACCCTCGGCTCGTTTTTCAGGGGTTCCGATGGCCATGCCTCCGACCGCCTGCACGAACTGCCAATCGACCCTCTTGGCCGTGGTGTAACTGCAACCGGCAAGCCAGACCAACAAGGGAATGACCAAGAGTGATGCCCAGATCCGCCGGGCTGGGCGAACACCCGAACGCGCTGCGGACTGTTGAGGTTGGACGGTAAAGTTGGATTTTAACGAAGATGGAGCCATGAGTTTGTTTGTCCTATTTCTATTTTATATGTCCATGGTCACCCATGGACCGCTGCTTCTCTCACGGATGTTTTTAGCCGAAACTCGAGGTTCCGTCGAATGCAGAGAATGGCCCGTCGGCCGTGAGGTTTCTTTTTTTACCGCGGAGGTCGCGGAGAACGCGGAGGATTTGAAAATTCCTCCCGCCGACTGGTTCCCGACCATGTGTCGATACGTTGCTGAAGCTGGCCGTCGCTTCGAGCCAGACAATCCGTTCTGGCGGGAACTCAAGCGTTGCGGCTGGCGGTGATTCCCGATCTGGTCGAACTACGCGACGCTCAACCATCGCCGACTTTAACGAGGCTCCAGGGACTGTCGAGCAGGCCTAATCTACGTATAAGAAGCTTAGAACCGCGGATGACGCGGATGGACGCGGAGAAAGACGGGCTCGCGGCCAAAGTCAGGGGCACAGAAAATTATCGACAGGGTGTATCGAATGCCGGGAGAGGCGCGAAATCAGAATTGATCCGTGGAATCCGCATTATCCGCGGTTCCTCAAAGGAACTTACTGCTTACGCGTGGTTTTAAGGATCAGGCCGCCGTTGAGTCCGAGCCAACGACCGACCGGCCAAACAGCCTGAACTGGATGCTTGCGGTGCCGCGGAGCCTTGGTGTATCTATGCCCCATCATTTCGGTGGCCGACGTGGCGGAATTGGCAGACGCGCTAGACTCAAAATCTGGTACTCTTACGAGTGTGTGGGTTCGACCCCCTCCGTCGGCACCATGATAATCAATTGACGGGTGTTGGCAGGAGAAAGGAATTAGTCCCCGTGCTTCCACCTCGCCCAACTTGAGACAAGCCGCCAACCCACGCCCAGATCGCTCTACTCCCGGACCGTTTTCAATCTCTCAAACAACTCTCGGGCCCGAGGGTCGTCCGGAGAAAGAGCCCGGGCGGCTTCCACCAACCGCCCTGCTTCCGTCCGGCTGGCGGCATCGCCACGCCGCAACAGCAACTCGGCCACTGCGATGTGGGACGCGACGTGGTTCGGATCGCAGCGCAGCGCGTTTCGATAATGCCGCTCCGCCTCGTCGAGCTGTCCCAACTGCAGGACGGCAAAGCCCAGATTCGAGTGCAACTCGCGCCACAGCGGCTTTAACCGCACCGCTTCTTCGAGCACGGAACGCGCCTCCGCCGGCCGGCGCTGAGCGAGCAGGGCCACCGCCAGTTGCGCCATGCCCTTGGCCGAAGCTGGAGATCGTTTCACATGCTCACGCAACGAGCGCTCGGCCGAAACCGGATCCGCACGCTGATTCTGCGCCCAGCCTAACAGATACCACGCCTCGGAATCCTCGGGATAATCTCCCGCCAATTTCCGCAACAGCTCGATCGCCCGATCGGGCTCGCCCGCATCCATCCGCGCCGTCGCGTCGGCGAGCCGATGTTTCAATCCCACCCGATAGGCCGACGCCTCCTCCCAATACGGGTCCGGCCATGATTGATCCGCGGGGAAGGCAGCTCCGCGCCGGGCCGCGGATCGAGCCTCCGGCTCGCGACCCTGCGCCCGCTGAACGGCGGCCAGCAATTCGTGCGCAGCTTTGCGGGTATGGGGGTTTTCCAGGCAAGCGGCAAGGAGTCGCGCGGCATCGCCCGGACGCCCTCGCTGGTGCAATACGCGCGCGAGTCCCAACTGCGCCACCGGATGTCCCGGGGTCCGTTTCAACAGGGCATTGAAGCTGTCTTCGGCCGCGGTCAGTTCCCCACGCTCGGCCAACAAGTTGGCCAGGCGCAGACGGGGGGCATCGCGGTGGGCAGGCGCGAGTTCCACCGCTCGCTTCAGTTTCGCCAACGCGACCGGCACATCGGTGTTCATGACCAGCCAAGCGTGCAGATACGGCCAGCGCGGGTCAGCAGGCGCCAGGCGCTCGGCTTCGGCCAGGGCGCTTCTCGCCTCCGGCGCATACTCGTAGTGCAGAAGAACCGACCCAAGTTTTCCCCAGGCGTCCGCCGATCGCGGCTTTTGTTGCACCGCGGCCTGGGACTCCGCAATCAGGCGCGCCACTGCTGGATCGATTCCTTGCGTTGCCACCTCCAGCCGGGGTCGTCCACCGGCCACAGGCTGTCCCTTGGATGAATCGGCCCGCGCGGGTTCGGACCAGGACGTCGCCAATGGCGCTGACCCAGGGTTGGTAGAGGATGGCGCCGCTCGCGTCAGGCTTGGCGACGCGATCGACTGCCCGGCCCCTTTGCGGACGGTAAGGTAACGGTCGGTCGATCCTCCGGGAAACTGTTCCTCCGAACCGTCCGGCCAGCGCACGAGGATGGAGGAAAACGAAGACTGAGCGCCCAAGCCAAAGTGCGCGCGCGGATCCTGGGCCGACGAGTAACTGCCGGCGGATTGCACCAATCGCCACTGCTGTCGCCCGCCAGCTTCCACGATCACCTCCGCGCCGTAAGCATCGCGCCCACCCGCCGCAGGATCGATCGCGCGCACTCCCAACCAGTGACCGGAACCACCTCGGCCCCGCACCAACCGAGCCGGTCCGGCGATGCCGATGGTCAGTAAATCCAGCCCGCCGTCGTTGTCATAGTCAGCCATCGCCAGCCCGCGGCCCACGACAGCCTCGGCACACATTGCGGGGTTGGCAGCTGACACTTCAACGAACCGCCCGCCCGCGTCGCCCGCGAACAGCTGCGGCGGTTCGGCGTATGGCCGCCAGAACTCATCAATACCGCTCTGCAACGACCACACCCTGGCACCGGGCAACGGCCGCCGGATGCAACCGTTAACCACCGCCAGGTCGAGGTCGCTGTCGTTGTCAAAGTCGCCGAACACCGCGCCAAATCCGGTGCCGTGCCACGGCGCCGCCATCAGCCCCGCCTGGGCCGTATGATCCTGAAACACACCCCGCGCGACCTGTCGCCACAGGGTGTGGTTCTCCACCTCCAGGTGCGGCACAAAGAGATCGAAGCGTCCGTCCTGATCGACGTCGCCGAGGGCAATGCCCATGTTGGCAGCGGGCGCACCCATCCCGGTGTAGGCCACTCCACGCCCGACGGCTTCCTCCTCGAAGGTGCCGTTCTGACGGTTCATGAACAGTCGGTTAGGCAAGGCGTCGTCCGTGATGAAAATGTCCGGCCATCGATCGCCATCGAAATCCGCGCAGACGACTTGCATCGCCTTCCCGGGCACGCGCGCGATGCCCGATGAGACGGAGACATCCACAAATCGCGGACCGCGGCCCGAACGGTCCGAGCCGGTATTGCGAAACAAACGGGTCACGGTGGGCCGGAAGCCCTGCGGCCCGCAAAACTCAGGCCGACCGCGGGCATCAAGGCAGCGCTGACTGGGATCGAAGTCGAGGTAGTTTGCGACCACGAGATCCAGCCAGCCATCCCGATCATAGTCGAAGAACGCGGCCGTCACGCTCCACTCCGCATTGGTCAGGCCCGCGGAGCCGGTGACATCCTCGAACTTCCCATTGCCACGGTTGAGAAAAAGGCGGACGCCTTCGAACTCGGTCAGCAAAACCTCCGGCAGCCCGTCGTTATTGACATCGCCCACCGCCAGGCCGTGTCCCGGCCCGATCACGTCGAGGCCGGAGCCGGCGCTGACGTCGTGGAAGCGCCCGTCAGCCTCCTGACGATAGAGATGATTTCGCGCTTCGGGGAGGCGCTGGGAGTCGCCGGGCGCCGGTCGTGCGACGTTATTGACCAGGTAAAGATCGAGGCGCCCGTCCTGATCGAAATCCAGCCAGGCCGCGCCGGAGCCCATGATCTCGGAGAACAGATATCGCCTGCTGGTGGAAACCTGATGCACGAAGTCGAGTCCGGCGGCCGTCGTGACGTCTTCAAACCATGACGGGACCGAACCGCTCGCCGTCGGCGGAGTTGAATGGGTGTTCGGCCGCGTCGATGGCTCGGGATCGCGCGGGGCAGGACCGCAGCCGGCCAGCAGGAAGGCGGCGACGAGCAGCGCTCCGCTTCTGTTGAGCCTGGAAGCCATGGGGCCAGTCGGGCCGATCACGGCGGTAAACTAACGACACGCGCAGGACGTCACAAGTGCGCGGAGGCCCAAAACCACACGCAGCGTTCCCGAAAAAACGATTGAACCGCGATTCACGCCGATGGACGCAGAGTTCAGAACACCCATCGACGACTGGGATCTGCGACAACCCGTAGATAACGACTCGGAGACGCACGTTTGACGAAAGCCCCGTCCTTATCTGCGTTCATCAGTCAATCTGCGGTTTTCCAATCTTACGCGGGGAACGGGTGGGGGTAACGCGCTAGCGCTGGCAACCCACGCAGGATGCGGGCGTTACTAGAACCTGAACAAAAGTCGGGCGACGAATGTTCTTTCGCGCGGCAGCTCCGTGGTGAGGTTGAGCGGGTTCAGTCGGTAGTCCTGATTGGCCAGATTCAACAGGCCGACTTGAACTTCTGCCCAGCGCCGCGGCAGGCGGTAGCCGGCGTGGAGGTTGAACTGCCAGAAGCTGTCGCCGGCCAGGCCGGGATCGTAGCCGTGGTTCGCCTGAGATGACCAGATGGCATCGGCCCTTCCGAACCAGCCGGACGCATGGTTGATCGCGCCGAAGAGGTCGACCTGATGCAAGGTGCCTTCCAGCTCCTGACGAGGCTTGAACTCGTTCGGCGGAATTTGGTGCGGCACGGTCGCGGGGATGCCCGGAAAGACATCCTCCAACTGGGCGTTGCTCAGGCGATACTCGGCTCCGAGCGCGCCGCTTTTCCCGATCAGCTGATTCAGCGTCAGCGTCAAACTCGCCTCACGAAAGTCCAGGCGTTCCGCGGACTGGGAGGGCTCGGCGAAGAAGGGCAGATCAAGCACACCGATTTGGCGTCGGAGCCGGGAGCGATGCACATCACCTCGGACCGCCAGGTAGGTGTCGGTGGGCAGATGAAAATCCCATTCCAATCCCCCGCTTTCGAGGCGGGCCCCGGCCTGGGCGCCGGCGACCGATTCGGGAATCAAGCTGCGCCAGGATTGATTGAGGCCGGCGACCTGGGATGGCTCGAGGCGAAAACTTTGGTCCAGGCTCGCGCCTCCCAAGGAACGCGTGTAGGCACCGCGGACCGTCGAGACAGGCGAGATCTTCCAAACCAGGCCGGCTTTGGGCGACCACTGCGAGCGGGTTTCCTCGCCGCTTAAAACCGGCGCGAACCGATGATTCGCCGGGAACTGGAGATAGTCGTAGCTGAGCCCGGAAAACAGGGAGAGCGGCTCGATCACCTGCCAGTGAGCGTAGGCGTAGGCATTGAGCCGGCGCAGATCGGGGGCGACCCGCTGCACGATGGGATCGGGGAGGGCCGGAGAATTATCGCGCAAATCCCACTGTCGACTGGCCGTCTCGAATTCGCCGATCTGCCCGCGCGCACCGGCGATCAGCGTCCACGGATTCAGCTGGGCGATGTGCTGCAACTCCAGGCTGTAGAGTTCCAGTTCACTGCGATAGCGCTCCTTGAGGCTGGTGAGGAGCGTGCCGGTGATGTTGTTGGTTGGGTCGCGACCCACGAGCAGGATCGGCTGGGCCGGATCGGTGACCCAGAGCCGGTCATGCAGGCGTCCGGCCAGCACGAGCGTGTGCTGGCCTGGCGACCATTGATGGTGGTGCCCGAGAAAAAGCAGCGGCTCCTGGTTCTCTTCGAATCGATATCCTGGTCGGGCGTTGGCGGGATTTCCGGCATCATAAACCCGCCCCAGGTCTCCGCCGTCGGCGTCGTACGACAACGCCTGAAAGAACAGCGAATCGTTTGGTCCCAACTCCTGTTTCAGCTTCACGGACAGGGTCAGCTGCTCGAGATCATTGTTGCGACGCCGTCCGTTGAGCCGTCGGTAGTCAGCCTCAACGGCGTAGGCGAAATTGCCTTCGACGCCGTGGTGGACGGCGCTTTGAAGCCAGTCGCCGTTGCTGCTGTATTCAGTGAGCGAGACCAACCCCGGCTGGTCCCGCACGAAGAGCCGGGAATATTCATGAGAGGAGACCGTTTGCGAAAGCGTGCCCGCTGCGGCCGGGGCGAGGAGGTTGGCGACCAGCAGCTCGTTGAACCACGGTGTTTCATAGCGCAGCTCGAACTGGCCCGAGTCCCGCAGATCGTTGTAGCTGTTGGCCAGGAACAAGTGGCCGGAATAGTTGGCGTAGTCGGCGTTGACGGCATCGACCGCTTCGCGCCGGCTGACGTCGACCAACCCGGCATCGCGGTAGAGCGCGCTGAGGTTTGCGCCACGCACCGCTTGATCCTGATCGAGCAGCAGACGGGATCGGTAGAGTTGGCGGCGCTGGTTTAGTTCCTTCGATCGTTCCAGATCGCGGATGCCCTCGTTGATCCGGCCCTCCTGCTGGTGGAGCAACGCCGAATAAAGCCAGGCGGTGGGATCGTCGGGATCCATCGACTGCGCGAGGGCCAGCTCCTTCACCGCACGCTGGCCATCGCCGGCGTTGGCAAAAGCCTTGCCCAAATAACTTCGGAGCAAGGCACGCTGCGGCTCGACCGCCGCGGCGACTTCCAGATCTTCCAACCCCGGCAGAGTTTTACCCTGACGCAGCCGGGTGAGTCCGCGGCCCAACCAGGCGTTCCCCAGGCCGGGGTCAAGGCTCAACGCGCGTTCGAACGCCGCCTGCGCCGCTTCGATTTGGCCCCGGGCGCAACGTTGAAAGCCCTGCAACGCCACCGCCGCGGCGTGGCGAGGGGCAAGTTCGAGCGCTCTTTGCACCGCCACATCCGCCTCGGCCGTTTGACCAAAACCAAACTCCAATTCAGCCAGGCGGGCCCAGGCAAAACCAAACTTCGGCGAACGAGCCGTGGCTTGACGGGCCGCCTCGCGGGCGGCGGGCAGGCGACCCATCGCTTGCGCCCGGTAAGATTCAGCCAGCCATTCGCTCGCTGCCTCCGGACGACGATCATCGACCGCCGACAGGCCGACCCGATCACGCGAATCGACCGGAGACGTTTCGCCACCTCGAGTTACTTCGATCAGCAAGCGAACGGCGGCGGCCAGGCGCCCCGATTTGGTGCCCGCAGCTTTTAGACTATCGAGCGATTGCAGCTTGGTTTCGCATTCGCTGACTTGGCCCACCGCCAGAGACAACGCGGCCCGGAAGATTTGTTCTTCCGAAGATTGCGGCTGACGCCCGACCGGGTATCGGGCGAGGGCTTGGATCAAGTCGCCTGCGCGATAGGCCTCCAGCACGTCGTGCAACACCGCTGTTTGCTCGGCGCTGAAGGCCAGTTCGTCCAGGTCGAGCACCGCCGGATAATAGAGACACCATTGAACCGTGTTGGCCGCCAGAATCGATGCGGTGCGCACAGGCGCCTGACCAGCGGCGGCGACACCTTCATCGCCACCCTTCAACACGACGACACCTTGGGCGTTGCGCAGTTCCACTTCGCCGTCCACCAGGCGAATGACAAGACCGCCGTCGTCGCGCGCCTCCGCCACAAACTCAGTTCCGCGAACGGCGGCTGAGGCACCCTGAGTCCGCACCTTCACGTCTGAAGGCGAGCCCCGATGAAACAGATACAGCATCCCGTTTAGAATTCTGAACCAGACGGACTCCTCCGGATCGGGCGGGGATGAAATCTCGATCGTGCTGAGCGGCGGGATCTGGACCACGCCGAGATGGCCATTCTGCAAAAAGACTCGGGTATGACGTCCCGTTCGAAGGCGATCGCCCGGGCGGACATCCTGGGGCGTGCGGGTGGACGCCATGACCCAATCGACGGCGCCGTTCGGGGCGATCCACCAGTTGGTGCCCTGGATGGCGATCACCTTGATCGCGGACTGGGCGGACGCCTGATGTGATCCGAAGATCCAAAAGAGAACCAGCAAGCTCACGATCGCGATGGATCCACCACAACGTGGCTTTCGCTCATCTTGAGCGGTCCAGTCGGTTGCCGAAGGTCGCGCGCCGGGAGGAGCCGATCCCATCCATGAGAGCAGGTGAGTCATCGTCGGGCAGAGCGCAGAGTCAGGGACCAGCCCGTCGCGCCCGGTAAAACCGCCCTGCGCCCGCGCCGGACTGCCACTGGGCGGGCTCGATCGCGCGCGGGATGGAACCAATGGTTTCCCAGGCAGAAGTCGAGGTCAGCGACGTGCGGGACTCGAGCAGCAAGGTCTCGGGCGAAGTTCCCACCACGCGAACCGGCAGACCAGCGGCCCCATCCTCTCGACAAGGGTCGAGCACGACCAGCATCACTCCGGGCAACACCGTCTGGCTGGTGCCAGACTGAACCGCCACCGAGTAAAAGCCGGCGTCGGAATATTCAACCGACGGCAGGAGCAAACGATCGAGATTCGCTCCGGCGATACGGCGTCCGTTGAACCGCCATTGAAACGTGCTGCCGGGCGTCGCGAACGGTGCGGCGACCCGTAACAGCGCGGTGCCGCCCCTCAATTGCAGCAGACAGTTGGTGGTGGTGCCCAGGGCAACGGCATTGGTGGGCACGGTCGACGTGCCGTCGAACCGGACGTGGAATTGAAGGTTGGTCCCGCGCGCCCCACCCACGGTGTCGACCACGGCGCGGTAAACGCTTCCCGCCGGTGCAAAAAAGCTGATGCGACTGCCGCGTTCGCGCACGGCGTTGGTTACCAGCAATTGATCGCACGAGCCCAGCACGTCGTTGTTACATTCGACCAGGGGCTCATAGAGGTTGGTACAGATCGAAAAGTTCTGCAGGTAGAGGGCCAGGATCGTATTCACATCACTGCCCAGGGTATCGATGGTGCAAATTCCGTCGGAAACGGCCGAAAGCTGAAACCATCGGGAGGCGCCTCCGGCCACCCCGCAATGCGCCGGCTCGCAGCGATCCAGCGTTCCGCCACTGAAGAAACGCTGGTTGATTACCGTGCCGGCGGAGAGGGAGAAGGTGCCGGCGGAGATGCTGCTCGAAGCAAAGCCTGCGGCTTCGCCATCCTCCGGACCACCGCCTCCGCCACCGCCGCCTCCGGATGGAAGTTCGGCAATTTTATCGCGAGAAACGACGGCAGGGTTCGGGCCGATCTCAAGATCCGCCGGAGCTGTCAGGACGCTGCGCCCGGCGGAATTGGTGATGGCCAGTTGATATCGGCCGAGATCGGCGGATTGCACGTTGGCGACCGTGAGGTTGGAGGAGGTGGCTTTCGAAATCGGGAGTCCGTTGTGAAACCACTGGAAGACCAGACCGGGCACGGCGTTCGTGACCGCCACGCTAAAGACCGCGCTACCTCCTTCGGGCACCGCCAGACTCCGCGGCTGGAGGGTGATTACCGGCAATCGGTCGTCCGTGAGTTCAAGGCGCCAATTGCAGACGTAGGCGCCGGTCTCGCCCGTGGCGCCATCGATGGCCACCCGATAGTTCACACCCGCCGTTGCGTTCCAGCTGACCCGACTTGCGTGATAGCCGCCGCTGTCGTCATCGGAAACCAGTTCAACCACCCCGGGAAGATCGCTGCCGGTATAAACCGCCAGCACGGTGTCGTAGGTGCTACCCCGGGTATCGAAAGTGACGATGCCCGAAGCCGGGGCGGTCCACGTATACCACACGGAATTGCTGGTCGACAGGCGCCCGTGGAGGGGCTCGGATGGCTCGCGCGTGGCGGCGGAACTTACCCCGCGCACGCTGTTGCTGACGGCGGCAATGGAGGTGCCACCTTTGAACTCATCGGAGCCAGAGAGGATGTTCACGAGGATTTGCAAAGTAGCCTCCTGGCTTTCAAGGGCCCCGGTGGCGTCGCTCACCGCCGCGCGATAACTCGCTCCGTCGGCGATGGCGAGGTTGGTCAGGAGAAGGCATCGGTTGGTTTCGCCCGGCAGGCTGACGCCGTTTTTGCGCCACTGGAAGACCGCGGCTGGCCCCGGGTCGGGTTCGATGCAAAAGGTGACGCTGGAACCCAAAGGACCTCGGACGAAGGAAGGATCGACGCGGGCCGAGGCCGGCTGGGCATACGTCCCCGCGAGCCCAAGAACAAGTAACCCCAGCGCGAGCCACGCCAGCAGCAGCCAGGAACCTCGGACATGGAATTGAGAATTCATCAACATCAACAAAACCAAACCGCTCAATGACTGTCCACTCGACCGCCGTCTTGACCGAAAGAGGACAGCCGAAGATCCACGGGTTAGCTCGGCCAATCCCCTCCATGACAAAGCAATTCTGCATAGTTTCGTTTCTGCATCAAGTCGCGACCTTGCGGATCTTCACGACCGTTCATCCCATTCTCCGGAAATGACGGTCCTGCTCTTACAGCGCTTGGACCTTCCCATGAACCTCCCCTCCGGAGCGCGGGCCTGCGGCCCGCAGCGGGTGGAATCGGCCACGCACGAACGAACCCTCGGGCATCGTCTCCGGCCCGCGCTCCGCCCGGGCAGTCAGCGGTACTTCCCATGAACCTGCCTTGGACCGATTGCGCGCAAGCCGGAGGCTTGCCGGCCATTAGCCGGTGGTGACGGAGCGGAGCGACGACACCACCGGAGGCGCGTTCCACCAGACCAGCGCATCCCGGAAGGATGCCAGCCCAGCCCTTCGGTCAATCCTTGCGGCTGCGACCCCGGCTGGGGTCGGTGCGGATTTCTGGGGACCTTTTCCGGTGGTGTCCGCTCGTGCCTCGCGTCACCACCGGCTAATGGCCGGCATCCCGCAGGGATGCCCAGCGGCTGGAAGCTCGCGCCGTACGTCCAAGCCGTCGCTGGTTCATGTCTCGTGAGCAGGTCAATAATGAACGGGCCGCTTCCATGAACCGGAGGTTCAACCAGAAGGCATGCGACGCGGAGATTCGGCAACCTGTCAATCGAACGGCCCGGCGCGTACACCCTCTCCGCCGCCCTGCGGGGGAGAGGGCAGGTTTCGAACTCGCCCGAGCGAGCTCGGAACCGGGTGAGGTGGAGCAGTCCGCAGTTCATGGCCCGTGAGCACGAGATTGGAGCTCGTGAGAACTTCCCATGAACCTTCGTTTCTTGCTTTTGAGCTTCATCGTGCTCCTCCCGGAGAGCGCAAGAGCAAGAGCAAGAGCAAGAGCAAGAGCAAGAGCAAGAGCAAGAGCAAGAGCAAGAGTGGGAGTGAGGGGCAAAGGGGTCAGCTTCACCAGGTTGGGCCGACGCGAGACTCCGGCCAAGCTACCTACTTCGCACGTTCAATTGGGCGGCTTTCAATCGCCTCAATGGCCCAGCGGGCGTGCTCGGCAATGAGCGGTTCCGGATCCATCGCGGCCCGGGCAAGGGCCGGCAGCGCCCCGGAATCTCCGGTATTGCCCAGCGCCACGCAGACGTTTCGCAGCAAGCCGCGGCGCTTCGCCCGGAGCATCGGCGTCCCCGCAAATCGTGCCTTGAAGGCCGCGTCATCCAGCGAAAGCAGTTCGAGGAGATCCAGCGCCGCCAAATCAGGCCGGTAGGAGGCGTGCATGAGCCGGCTGGTGGCCGCAAACCGATTCCAGGGGCAAACCTCCAGGCAATCGTCACAGCCGAAAATCCGGCGCCCGATCCTGGGTCGGAATTCAATCGGGATGCTGCCCTTGAGTTCGATGGTCAGGTAGGAAATGCAGCGGCGCGCGTCGAGTTCAAACGGGGCGGTGATGGCTTGCGTCGGGCAGGCCGCAAGGCACCGGGCACAGCTGCCGCACCGGTTCTTCTCCGCCCCATCGGGTTCCAACTCCAACGTGGTCAGAATCTCGGCCAGAAGGAACCAGTTGCCCAATCGCCGGCTGATCAGGTTGGTGTGTTTGCCGACAAAGCCGAGGCCGGCGCGCTGCGCGAGATCCCGCTCCAGCAGCGGGCCGGTGTCGACATACCACAGCGAGCGTGTGTCCGGCCCGCCGAGTTCGGCGAGGAAGCCGGTCAGCTGCCGCAGCGGCTCGGCCAGCACCTCATGGTAATCGGAGCGGCGCGCATAGCGCGCCACCACGCCGACGGCGCCGGTACCAGCGGCCCCCTCGCCGGCGCCAGTGCCCTGCTTGGGTGACGGCGGCTGGTCCTCATGGTAACTGACGGCGAGGGTGAGGATCGAACGCGCCCCGGGCAAAACCCGTTGAGGGTCCACGCGTTTGTCGGCATTTCGGGCGAGATACAGCATCTCACCGTGCCGGCCCTGGGCCAGCCAATCGTGCAATCGAGGACCGGACGCCGGCGCGAGCGCGGAGGTGCACCGGCACACGTCAAAACCGAGTTCAGCGGCGCGTTGCTGGATCCGTTCTTTCAGGTTTTTCACGGCGGACGGGCCGGCGGATCATTTCGAATTCGTGAAGAATATGCGTCGCGACTTCGCGCACCGAACGGTTGTTGGAGCTGATGAGAACGTCGGCCTCGAGATAGAACGGTTTGCGCGCCGCCAGCAGCGTCCGAATCTTCCCAAGCGGGTCCGGATCGCGCAACAGCGGGCGGTGCGACTGACGGCGAACCCGCTGCCAGATTTCCTCGGGGGTGGCCCAGAGACAAACCACCAGGCTGTGTTCCTTGAGCGCGGCAAGGTTCCCGGGTTGGGCCGCCAGGCCGCCGCCGGTGGCGATAACCTTGCGTCGCCAGGTTGCGGCCTCGGCGACCACCGCGCCCTCCATTTCGCGGAACCGGGCCTCGCCATCCCGCGCAAAGATATCGGTGATCTTGCGGCCGACGCGCCGCTCGATCAGGTCATCGGTATCCACAAAATCAAACCGAAGCTGGGAAGCGAGCAGACGACCCACCGACGACTTGCCCGTGCCCATGAAGCCGATCAGGGCAACGTTATGAAATGGTCGAGGGTCGCTCACCGGGCGACCGTAGCGGAGCGGGAACGGGGATAAAACCCAAAAAGGCGGGCGGGAGCGTTCTCAGCCCTTCCAGGGCTCGCTGTGGCTCATCGCATTGATGGCCCGCGGCGAGTCGGTTTCCGAGTGCAACTGGGCCCGCAACAACTCGATGATGGCGACGGGGTTGAACTTGGATTTGTCGAGGATCCGGGTGGCCCCGGCGTTGGAAGCCTGTTCGATGAGGAAAGGGACCGCGGCGTTGGTCAGGACGATGACCGGCAGCATGCGATATCCCTCCTGGGCGCGCAGCTGTTGGAGGAAGTCCGTGCCGTTAACCTTGGGCATCATCAGATCCAGCAGCACGGCATCGGGCCGGAAGATGGCCAGCCGTTCCAGGCCGCGGGCGCCATCGGGAGCCAGATCCGTTTCGTATCCGTGTTTGTTGAGCAGTCGCTGGCAAACAAAGCTCATCACCGGATCGTCGTCCACGATTAGCACTTTCTTCTTCATGATCGTATCCAGGTTGGTATCGGACATTTGGGGTTTTCCCTGAAGCACCGTCGGGTTGCCTGCCCCTTTTGCGCACACTTCATTGGCTTTTCTGCCCCGAAATTTGACGGCCTAACAAATGGCCTTATAGTAGCCACAGGCAAAAATGAACTTAGGTAGCAGTGCTCGATTTAACTTAGCCGGCGACGGCTCGCGGAAGGTCGGACGAAAAATCTGACCGGGCACGCTACTCCCCGCGCACAGCCGTCGCCGCCATGCGACGGCAATGAACACCTCAGTCACAGGTTCGCGCGGAAGCCTCCATCCGAGGTTTTTCCAGAGGTTTTCGGAGTCTTCACCCGGAGTGCCGACCCTGGCCCTGGAGCGTATCGTCACCCTGACCCCCCTTTCCGATCAGGTTCCAGCCTCGTTCATCGCGCGTTGCGTCGCCCAGTCAATCCGTTCCGAATGCGGCGAGAGCGTCCTGCTGATCTCGATTGGCCGGGCCGCCTCCCGCCTGTCACTGGAACATTGGAACACGCTTCGCCCGGGCGCCAACGACGGGTTCGCCTTGGGTGGATTTCTGGAGGTAACGGACGCGGATCTGCCGGTCCTCACGGTCGAAGCCGGAGGCCCGACGGAGCCCGACCAAAGCCTCTCGGCCTTGCTGGAACATTGTTCCCGGCACTTCGGCCGGGTCGTGATTCAGACGGGACCGGAACTGGCCATTCCAACCGTCCTCGAATGCCACCGCCGTTCGAGCCGGGTGTTTCTCCTCGGGGCACCCCGGGAGGAGGATTTCTATCAACGCGAACTGTTGCTGCGCGAATCCGGGGGCGGAGCCGGGGAAGCAGCGCCCGGGTCACGTCGGACCATCCTCTATTGCGAAAAGGACTCGCCGACCGGCGAACTGCTCCGGCGCAATTCGGACCGGATCGACAGCTGCCTCCACGGCTGCCCAAGCCTCGGGCAGATCGGAGGACTCACGCGCTGGCCAGATCGGGATTTCAACGCGGGCATCCGCCGGATGGCGCGGGAGGTCGGTCGACGACGCGTCGGCCTCGCGCTCTCGTCCGGCGGAGCCCGCGGCCTGTCCCACATTGGAGTGCTCCAAGTCCTGGAGGAAAACGGCATTGAGATCGACGCCATCGTCGGCTGCAGCATGGGATCCTACGTCGGCGCGGTCTGGGCCTACGGTTTCGACGGCACCGCCATGGAACGGCTGGCCCGCGAGGTCGAGCATCGCTGGGGTCTGTTTGAGTTGATCGACCCTTTCATCCTGCCCAGGCAAGGGTTTCTCCGTGGTGAAAAGGTCAAGCTACGGCTGAAACGCACCATCGGAGACGTCCACTTCGCCGAGTTGATCCGTCCCTTGCGCATCGTCGCGACCCACCTCGCCACCCTGGACCGCGTCGTCTTTTCCTCGGGCGAGGTGGCCGAAGCCGTGCACGCCAGCAGCGCCATCCCGGGCGCTTGCGTGCCCGTCTCGGTCAACGGCGAGCTCTACATCGATGGCGGCATCGCCGATCCCCTCCCGGTGGATGTTCTGGAGGAAATGGGCATCGAAAAGATCATCGCCGTAAACACCATTCCCACTCCCGAATACCTGCGGTCGCGCCTGGCGATTGAGAAGGAGCGGGATGCCCGGCTGGGGCGACGCACGCACCCGATCCGCTCGTTCCTTAACCGTTACCTGAACTACTTCGCCCCAGGAAATGTGCTCGACACCATCCTGCGCAGCTTCAACGGCGCGCAGATGCAAGTGGCCGAGCACTCCGGCATGTTTGCCGACCTGGTGCTGCGCCCCCTGAGTTTCGACGGGCGTTGGCACGACTTCCGGCGCCCCGGAAAGTACATCGCGATTGGCCGCCGGGAGGCGGAACTGCACCTGGATGAAATCAAGGCCCTCGTGGGCCGCAAAACTCCGAGCTATGACACCGCTGCTCACCACCGCGTGGGATCGCCTGCCTAGAAAGCGGATTCGCGAGCTCCAAGCCGCCCAGCTCCGCCGCTATCTGCGGGACGTCGTCGTCCCGTTCTCGGCCCACTATCGCGAGCTGTTTCAACAGCACGGGCTGTCCCCGGAATCGTTCCGAACGGTCAATCATCTCGAAGCCATCCCGTTCACTTCGAAGCTCGACCTCGTCAACACCCCCGAGCATCCCCAGCGCGCCCGCGAGTACGTCATCATCCCCGACCAAACCGTCCTCGCCCGCCGGCCGGGCACCATTCTCAACGCCCTGATGCACGGCCGCGAATGGGTCCGGCGCGAATTCGAACGGGAATTTCGACCGGTCTTCATGACCAGCACAACCGGGCGCTCCGCTGATCCGGTGCCGTTCCTCTACTCCGCCCATGACCTCGCCAACCTCGCGACGGCCGGCCGACGGGTCATGCAGGTGGCCGGAGCCAAGCCGGACTGGCGGTTGTTGAACATGTTTCCTTACGCCCCGCACCTCGCCTTCTGGCTGACTCACTACGCGTCCAACGAGTTCGGCGTGTTCACGGTGGGCACCGGGGGCGGCAAGGTGATGGGCACCGACGGCAACCTGCGGATGATCCAAAAGATCAAACCCGATGTGCTCATCGGCATGCCCACCTTCCTTTATCACGTCCTGCAAAGCGCCGTGGAGGAAGGCGTTCGTTGCGACACCCTTAAGCGCCTGGTCCTCGGAGGAGAGAAAGCCGCGGAAGGCATGCGCCGCAAACTCCGCAATCTCTGCGCCAAGCTGGGCTCACCAGCCGTTGATGTCGTCGCGACCTACGGCTTCACCGAAGCCAAGATGGCCTGGACGGAGTGCCCCTTCGAGGTCGACGGCACCCCGACCGGTTATCACCTCTATCCCGACCTCGGCATTGTTGAGGTGGTGGATCCGAAGACCGGCCTGGCGGTGCCCGACGGCGAGCCCGGCGAGTTGGTGTTCACTCCGCTCGACGCGCGCGGCAGCGTGGTGCTTCGTTACCGGACCGGCGACATCGTGGAAGGCGGTCTGAGCTACGAGCCCTGTCCGGCCTGCGGCCGGTGCGTTCCCCGCCTGCTGGGCAAGATCTCCCGGAACTCCGAGGTCAAGGCCATGCAGCTCGACAAAATCAAAGGGACGCTGGTCGACTTCAATCAGCTGGAGCATGTGCTGGACGATGCACCCAACGTCGGCTCCTGGCAGCTCGAGATTCGGAAACATAACGATGACCCGCTCGATCTCGATGAGCTCGTCCTGCACGTTCACATGCTCAGCGAGGTGCCCAATGACAAACTCACCCGCGAGCTGAACAATCGCTTCGTCGAAAGGACCGAGGTCAGCCCCAATCGCGTCATTTTCCATGACTCGAACGAAATGCGCGATCTGCTCGGCGTGGGCACGCAGTTGAAGGAGCAAAAGGTCATCGACCGGCGCACCCGCAATCCGAACGTTCCCACACCGCCGCCCGTCACCCTGCCCGCCAACGGGCTCGCCGTGCCCGGCCAACTCGAACCCCTTTCCCAACCCCCGGCCACGGTCCAAAACCTGGCCAACCCGGAGAATGCAAATGAACACACCCCGACTGGTCATCGTTGACGGCGTTCGCACGCCGTTCTGTCGGATGGGCAGCGACCTCGCGCGGCTCGCCGCCGACGAGCTCGGGCGCATCGCCGTTGACGCGCTCCTCACCAAAACCGGCCTCGATCGCTCGCTGATCGATGAGGTCATCATCGGCTGCGTCGGCCAACCAGCCGAGGCCGCCAACGTCGCCCGCGTCATCGCGCTCCGGGCCGGCATTCCCGAGCAGGTCCCGGCCATGACCGTCCATCGCAACTGCGCCTCCGGCTTCGAGGCGATCACGCAGGCGTATGAGCGCATGGCCGCCGGGCGCGGCGAGATCTTCGTGGTCGGCGGGGCCGAGAGCATGTCGCAAGCGCCCCTGCTCTTCAGCTACCAAGCCGCCACCAAGTTCGGCCAGCTGGCACGCGCCAAATCGCTCAGCCAGCGCCTCGGCGCGATGGCCAACTTCCGCCCCGCCGATTTTCAGCCGCGCATCGGTCTGCAGTTGGGCCTGACCGATCCCGTCTGCGGCCTGAACATGGGTGAAACGGCCGAACTGCTGGCCCGCGAGTTCAGCATCACCCGCGAGATCCAGGACGCCTTCGCCGTGGAATCCCACGCCCGCGCCATCGCAGCCAAAGCCAAACTCACTGACGAGATCTGTCCCGTTTACCCGCCGATGACCAAATCGGTGGTGGCCGAGGACAACGGCCCGCGGAAGGATTCCACGCTCGAAGCCCTCGCCCGGCTGCGTCCGGTCTTCGATCGCAAGAACGGCACCGTCACGGCCGGCAACTCATCGCAGATCACGGACGGCGCCGTCGCGCTGCTGGTCATGACCGAACAAAAAGCCGCGCAGCTCGGCATGACGCCACTGGGAGCGATGACGGGCTACGCCTATGCGGGCTGCGACCCGCAACGCATGGGCCTCGGTCCGGTCTACGCCATTGCCAAGGCGGAGGAAAAGCTCGGGCTGACGGTGGAACACGCGGACCTCATCGAAATCAACGAGGCATTCGCCGCGCAGGTCGTCGCCTGCATCCGGGCGATGAAATCGGACGAGTTTGCGCAACGCCATCTCCGGCGCGCCCGGCATCTCGGCAAGGTCGAGAAGGATCAACTCAATGTGAACGGCGGCTCGATCGCCCTTGGCCACCCGGTCGGTTCGACCGGCGCGCGGCTGGTCCTGACCAGCCTGAAGGAACTTGCCCGACGCGAACTCAAACGCGCCCTCGTCACGCTTTGCATCGGCGGCGGCCAAGGCGGTGCCATCTGGCTAGAAAGGATCTAATCCCATGACCTCAACCTCTACTCCCAAATCCACGCTTTCCACCCCGGCGGCCATCACGCCCGCCGCGATCCCGGCGACCGCTCCGCTCCTGAGCGGGATTCATCGTCACGTCACCGACGACGGCGTCTGCGTGCTCACCTTCGATCGCCCCGATTCCGCCGCGAACATTTTTGACCGGGCGACCATGTCGGAACTCGACGCCCAGCTTGATTTCGTCGAGTCCAACGCCGACCTCAAAGGGCTGGTCCTCGCCAGCGCCAAAAAGTCCATCTTCATCGCTGGCGCCGACCTGACCACCCTGGCCAAAGCGCGCGGCGACGCGGAGTTGACCGAGATGATTGAAGCCGGACAACACACCTTCAACCGCATCGCCGCCCTCAAAATCCCCACCGTCGCCGCCATTCACGGTGCCTGCGTTGGCGGCGGCTGCGAGATCACCCTCGCGTGCAATTACCGTCTCGCCTCGCCCGACAAAGCCACCAAGATCGGATTGCCGGAAACGATGCTGGGCATCCTCCCGGCCTGGGGCGGCTCCACTCGGCTGCCGCGATTGATTGGCCTGCCCAAGGCGCTCGACATCATCCTCGCCGGCAAAACGCTCGCGTCCAAACCGGCGCTCAAGTGCGGGCTGATCGACGAGATCGTGCCCCGCGAGTACCTGGTGGAGAAAGCGGTGAAGCTCATCACCAAGCGCGGCTCCAGCCTGCGGATCCGGCCCACGCCGATGCGCCACCGTTTGGTCAACAACTTCCTCGCCGCACAACTAATCGCGCGCAAGGTCGAGAAGCAGCTCATCCTCAAAACCCGCGGACATTACCCCGCGGTGTTGAAGGCACTCAACGTGGTCACCGACGGGATCTCCCGCGGCGTTCCGGCGTCGCTCGCCCTCGAACGCGATGCGTTCCTGGAGCTGGCCCGGACCGACGCCTGTCGCAACCTGATCCGCATCTTCTTCCTGCAGGAGCGGGCCAAAAAGCTGACCGCGCCAGGCGCTGGCGAGGCCCGCGCCGAGACGAAGGCCAAAGCGGAGCCTGCGCAACAAATCGCAGTCATCGGCGCCGGCGTGATGGGTGCTGGCATCGCCCAGTGGGCCAGTTCGCGCGAGCTGCGCGTGATCCTTCGCGACATCAATCCCGAAGCCGTGGCCAAGGGCCTGGCTGGCATCGGCAAACTCTACGAACAAGGCGTGAAACGCCATGCCCTGACGCGCGTCGAGGCGCGGGCCGGCCTCGATCGAATCTCGCCGGCCGCCACGGAGGTGCCGCTCCGCACCGCGGACATTGTGATCGAGGCCGCGGTTGAGCGCATGGACATCAAGAAGCAGCTCTTCCAACGTCTCGATCACCTGGCGGGCCCGCGCACGATCCTGGCCAGCAACACGTCCGCGCTGTCGATCAGTGAACTCGCCTCGGCCACCACGCACCCGGAACGCGTCGTCGGCATTCACTTCTTCAATCCAGTGCACAAGATGCAGCTGGTGGAAATTGTCGTCGGCCGCCAAACCGCGCCGGAGGTCGTGGCGCGATCCCTCAGCTTCGTGCAGCAGATCGGCAAGCTGCCCGTGGTCGTCAAGGACAGCCCCGGCTTCCTCGTGAACCGCATTCTCATGCCCTACCTGATCGAAGCCGGCTACCTGTTTGAACACGGCGCCCGGGTTGAGGACATCGACGAGGCCATGCTCGATTTCGGCATGCCGATGGGGCCACTCCGCCTGATCGACGAGGTCGGGCTCGACGTCTGCAATCACGTTGCGGCCGACCTCGCCTCGAAGTTCAGCGACCGCATGCAGGCGCCCGGCGTGCTGCCGAAGATGATGAAGGATGGGCTGCTGGGGAAGAAAAGCAGTCGCGGCTTCTACCTGCACGGCGGGAAAAAGGACGGCGACGTCAACCCGCAGATCGATCAATACGCGCACGATTCCGCCTGCGCCGCCTTGAGCCGGGACCTGCTCCGGAACCGCATGGTCCTGCTCATGGTCAATGAGTCGGCCCGCTGCCTGGAGGAAGGGGTCGTGGCTGAGGCGCGCGACGTTGACTTCGGGATGATTCTGGGCACCGGCTGGGCGCCGTTCCTCGGCGGCCCGCTGCGCTTTGCCGATTCGGTCGGCGTCGCCTCGCTGGTCAACGAAATGAAACAGCTGGCCGGTCACGGCGAACTCCGCTTCACCCCGTGCAAGCTCCTCCAAACGATGGCCAGCCAGGGCCACAAGTTCCACGCGGTCTGATGAACCTCGAACGCAAACACTTTAACCAAGCGCAACTATGAGCACTGTGAAAACCACCCCGCCGCCCGAGCGCAAGGATCGGGCCGTCGCCGACGACGCCGCGTCGGTCATCGACACGTCAAAGATGAACGAAGGTCAGCGAGCCGCGCTCGAAATGACCGAGGCCGCCCGTGAAACCCAGGAGCGCCGGAGTTTCGCCGGCGGGCTGTTCATGGGCGAATGCGATCTCCCCAGCGTTTTTCCGTTCCCGGAACAAAACCCGCATGATCGCGACCAGGGCGAGGCTTTCCTCGAACGGCTGGAGAAATTCCTGCACGAGAAGGTCGACGCCGACGCCATCGATCGGACCGGTGAGATTCCGGACGACGTCATTGCTGAGCTCGGCCGAATGGGCGCGTTCGGCATCAAGATCCCGACCCAATACGGGGGCCTCGGCTTGTCGCAAACCAACTACTCGCGCGCGGCCATGCTGTTGGGCAGCCACGACGCCAGCCTGACCGCGCTGGTCTCCGCCCATCAATCGATCGGTGTCCCCCAGCCGCTGCTCATGTTCGGCACCGACGAGCAGAAGAAGAAGTTTCTGCCACGCGTGGCCAAGGGCGAGATCTCGGCCTTCGCCCTGACCGAGGCGGGCGTCGGGTCCGATCCCGCGACTCTCACCACCAAGGCCGTGCCCACCGCAGACGGAAAGTATTTTGTAATTAACGGCGAGAAGCTCTGGTGCACCAACGGGGTGAAAGCAGGAGTCATCGTGGTTATGGCCCAGACGCCGCCCAAGGTGGTCAAAGGCCGTGAGAAGAAGCAGGTCACGGCGTTCATCGTCGACATGGACACGCCCGGGATTGAGATCCTGCACCGCTGCCATTTCATGGGCCTAAAGGCCCTTTACAACGGCGTGGTGCGGTTCACGGATGTGGTGGTTCCGCGCGAGAACATCGTCTGGGGCGAGGGCAAGGGGCTGCGCGTGGCCCTCAGCACGCTCAACACCGGTCGTCTGACCCTGCCCGCCGCCTGCGCGGGAGCCTCCAAGCGGTGCCTCCGCATCGTGAGCAAATGGGCCCGCGAACGCGTGCAATGGGGCGCCAACATCGGCAAGCACGCCGCCATTGCGGACAAGATCGCCCGCATGGCTGCGCAAACGTTCGCCATGGAATCGATGACCCTCCTGGTCGCGAGCATGGTGGACCACGACAAGAAGGCCGACATTCGGCTCGAAGCCGCCATTGCCAAGATGTGGGGCACCGAAAAGGCCTGGCAGATTGTCGACGAGACCATGCAGATCCGTGGCGGGCGCGGCTACGAGACTGCCGATTCACTGAAAGCCCGCGGCGAAGAGCCGGTGCCGGTGGAACGCTTCATGCGCGACTGCCGAATCAACACGATCTTCGAGGGCTCCAGCGAGATCATGCGTCTCTTCATCGCGCGCGAGATGCTCGATCCGCATTTGAAGGTCAGCGGAGCCGCACTGGACTCGCGCAAGCCGATGGGCGAGCGCCTCGGTGCCGCGGTCAAAGCGGGCCTGTTCTACGCCAAATGGTATCCGAAACAATGGCTGCCGTTTGGGGGCTCCGTGCCTTCCGGTGTCCCGAGCCGGCTGGCGAGTCACCTGAAGTATGCGACGCGGACCAGCCGCAAATTGGCGCGACGCCTGTTCCACGCGATGGCCAAGCACGGACCCAAGCTCGAACGCGAGCAGGTGTTGCTCGGTCGTTTCGTGGACATTGGCGCCGAGCTCTTCGCCATCGTGGCCACCTGCTCACGAGCCGCAGCACTGGCGCGCGAAGGCTCGCCGGAGCACGGCAAGGAGGTCGTCAGCCTGGCCGACTATTTCTGCGCCTCCGCCCGGTTGCGCATCGACCAACTCTTCGACGGCCTGAAAGCCAACGTGGATCGCCAGGGCTACAAGGTCGCCCAAACGGTGCTCAACTCGCCGGTCAAACCGTTGGTGAACGGAATTATTCGCGGTGATCAGTGATCAATAAGCAGACGAAGTAGCAGGCTTCCGGCAAAACGCAGTGTCCGCAGAATCAAGGGGACGGCCTCGGCCGTCCCCTTTTGCATCGTGCCGGTAACGCGCGCATCCAGACGGCAGAGAGCGGGATCGTGGTTTTAACATTTCTTCCGCCAAGTGCGGGCGCACGGACTTCCAAGTCCCCAGGGGGCGGTATCGCCCGCCAGCGCTGGAACCTTCAAGCCGCGTTGCCCTCGCGAGCCGCTGCGGACTAAAAGTCCGCGCTCCGTGGGTTACGCGCGCAAGGCCTACTCTTCCGGCTCACAATCCACCGGAACGAGGCGATAGAAGCGTCGCGGAAACTGGGCCGCGTCGGGGTCCACGAAATGAACCGCCCCCTCGTTCACCGGCAACTCGCACAGCGGCGTCCAGCGGTCGAGCCCCAGCGAAGCTTCCACGCGGAAACAGCCGTTGGTCTTCTCCGGCACGCACACATTGAACAAGCCATCCGGCAAACGGAGGCAGAGGGGCCGCTCCCGGTCATTATCAACGATCAACGCCGCCGCCCGGCTCGGAACGCCGAGCGTGTACTTGGCCAATGAATTGAGGCTGGCCACGGGCGGGCGCAGCGTCACCAGGACGGTCTCCAAAGGTTCCGGCACACGATCGTCGACCGGGCGCAACGTCAGCCGAACACTGCGTTGCCCGGCCGGAATTCTCGCCACCGAGGGCACCACCTCATAGTCCGCGCCCGGACGCGCCGTCCCTCCGAAGTCGAGGGCCACTTCCAACACGTCGTTCGTCGGGCCACGCCGGCGAACGCTAAAGGTCGCCGTGTTCACTTCGCCCGCGGCATTCGCCCCCTCCCGCGCGAAGGGATCGATCGCGACGATGCTCACCTCGGCCAGCGTGGTCGGACTGTCATGAATCACCACCCGCGCGTTCGCCTGGGCGGGATCCACCCGGTAACGTTCGATGGGGCCCATCGACGGATCGGGCAGCACCTGGACCGTCACCGTTTCGTCGCCCTCGAACACCGTGTCGTATCGCGGAAGCACGCGCAGCTCGTACGTCTCGCTGCCCGCGGGAATGACGGCGAACTCGGGCAACATTTCATAGTCGACCCCGGGCGTCGCCGTGCCGCCCGTTCGCAGCGAGATGCCCAAGGGGCTCGAAAGATCGCCACCCACGCGTTTCAGCGTAAAAACCCCAGGCGCCACCAGGCAGGTTGGACACCCCTCGCTGGTGACCGGCTGCGTTGCGACGATGCTCACCACCGGCACCGTCGGCCGATCGTTGTCGTGAATCACGACGCGCGCCCGAGCGCGCAAGGGATCGATGCGATACGACGGCACGTCAGCAACCAAGGACGGAAGGATCTCGGTGATCACCGTCTCGTCGCCTTCAACCAAATCATCGTCAAGCGGCACAATGACCACCTGCACGCTTGAAGTGCCGGCCGGGAACTCCACCCCTCTCGGAACGGCTGCATAGTCCGCGTCCGGCGTGGCGGTGCCGCCGTTTTGGGTAAGAACGCGCAGCGGCCGATCAGTTGGACCCGACCGACTCAACGTGAACACCGCCGGCGCAATCCGTGACGTCGGAGACGGTTCGGTGGTTTCCGGCGCGGTGGCCTCAATGGAAATCACCGGGAGCGAATCTCCCACGACGACGATGGGCACGGCCGGCGAAACAACCCGTTCGCCCGCGGCGTTGACTCCGCGGGCGGTTAACAAGTGGCGGCCCACGGGCGGATTATCCCACACGACGGAATGCAGGATGGGATCGCCCGGGTCGGGTGCCCTAACGAAAACGATCTCCGAAGTGCCGATGGAAGTTGCGCCCGCAAAAAACTCCAGCCTCGTGATCGCGCCGTCGAGATCGATCGCCGTGGCGTTGACCGGAACAGGCCGGCCGAAGGGGAATTCCGCCCCGGCCCGCGGCTGGGTGATCTCAATCGTCGCGGTGGTGATGCCGTCGTCGCGAATGAAGACGCGGGCCGTGGCGTGCGCGGGATCAATGTTCACCTGATAGCACGGAACCCCCAGCGGCGGGATGGTTTCAGGCGGACACTCGGAGAGCGTTGCTTCGACGATCTCGATGGGCTCGGCGATGTCGTCAGGTTTGGGCACGATCTCGATTTCGAGCGCGTTGGTCCCGGCGGGAATGGCCACGAGAAACGGTTGAGCCGGATAGTCGACACCCGGTGTCGCCGAGCCGCGGTAATGAACGAAAACGGGAAGCGCCTCAGCGGTCGGCCCGGTGCGCGAAATCACAAACCGACCGCGCAAGGCCAGACGCCGCAATGGGGCGGAGGTTTCTTCGGCGACCCGATCCACGGCATCGATGCGCACCACGGAGACCGGCGAAACCTCGTTGTCATGAATCACCACCCGCGCCCGGGACTGGGCGGAATTGATGACGTAACGCGGGATCGGCCCGAGCGACGGGTCTGGCGCCACCATCGCAATCACGTCTTCATCCCCTTCGCTGCGACGGTCAAACGCGGCATGAACGAAAAGTTCCACCGACCTCTGGCCGGCGGGAATGAGAGCCAAGGTGGGCAAAGCCTCGAAGTCGCTCCCAGGGTCGGCCGACCCGGAATACTCGAGGAAAACGGGCAGCTCACGGGACAGGTCGCCGCCGTCGCGGCTCACCACAAACACCCCCGGGGCGGGCACCGGGGCATCGCAGACCGCCGGGTCGCAAAGCGGCTCACGCGTTTCGGCCCGGGTCGAACGAAGGCTGACTACGGTCTGCGCGGATGCCCAGGGACCCAATGCCAAAACCGCCAGGACCATCGCGGCATAACCTGGGAATGGTCGATGGAAGATCGAAAACTTCATAAGAGTGAAACGAGTTGACGTTGAATGATTCAGTTCGAGCTACGCCGATGGCAACCACTAAAACTGGCGATTTTCCTGATGTCAGCGGAAGGCCGAACGATCTGGCCACCGCGTGGGGAACGGTCGACCAAACTGCCATCCGGTTGGGTGAAATGCGCCAAGCAACGACTTTTTCTGCAAGAACTGTGCCCGGAGGAAAGACCTCCACCTGACCGGCAAATCGGCCTCGTTCCGGCCATTTTTCCAACACGCTCGAAACAGCCTTGGCGTCGAGTGGGCTCCAGCCCCAAGGCACTGGGTGTGGGCACCCACTCAGCAGATGCCCACAAACCCGTGCGACCTTCGGCCGCGCCCAGTGAGCCCGGATCATTCAGAGCGGCACGCCGCCGGACGGACCAACCTCAAGATTGACCTCGTCCAGCACAGCGCTTAGGGTGCGCTCGTGAATTTGAACAGTTACCGATTTAGCAGCTTTTGGTTCGGCTATTTTAGCCGGGCCAACCTGCGTTCGTGGCTGTTCTAGAACTGTCCATCGAAACCCGAACCGCAGGTGTTCCCCACCTGCGGTTTTTTATTGCCCAAATCCCATGATCATCGTGCTCAAACCAAAAACATCGAAGAAAGACGAAGCCGCCGTGCTGAAGGAGATCCGGCGCCTCGGTTATCGTCCCCACGTCATGCGCGGCGTCGCGCGAACCGTCATTGGTGCGATCGGCGACGAACGGACCCATCGCACGCTCGAAGCCCTGACCAGTTGGGCCCAGGTCGAGCAGGTCATGCCCGTCCAAAAGCGGCACAAGCTCGTCAGCCGCGAGGCGCACCCGTCGAACTCCACGGTCGACGCTGGCGGGGTGATCCTGGGTGGAAAGAAGCTGCAAGTCATGGCCGGCCCGTGTTCGGTCGAGGATGAGAAGCAGCTCCTCACCACGGCGCACGCGGTAAAAAAAGCGGGCGCGACCATCCTGCGGGGCGGCGCCTTCAAACCGCGGACTTCGCCCTACGAATTCCAAGGCCTGGGTGAAAAAGGGTTAAAGCTCCTGGCCAAAGCCCGCCGGGAAACGGGCCTCCCGATCATCACCGAGTTGCTTTCGGAACAACAGGCAGAGCTGGTGGCTGAGTACGCGGACATCCTCCAGATTGGCACCCGCAATGCACAAAATTTCCAACTGCTCATTGCCGCAGCCAAGACTGGACGCCCCGTCCTGCTCAAACGCGGGCTGTCGATGAAGATCGAGGAATGGCTCCTGGCCGGCGAATACATCCTCGCCAACGAAAACCCGAATCTCCTGTTCTGCGAACGAGGGATTCGCACGTTCGAAACTTACACGCGCAACACGCTTGATCTGTCCGCTGTTCCCATCCTCAAAAAGGAAACCCATTGCCCCGTCGTCATTGATCCCAGCCAGGGTGTGGGACGGTCAGACCTCGTCACCGCGGTCTGCAAAGGCGCGGTCGCCATGGGGGCCGATGCCTTGCTCATTGAAGTTCACCCCAATCCAACCGCCGCCTGGAGTGACGCCGCCCAACAGGTCTCGCTGGAAGGTTTCGCGCGTTTGATGGACGAACTCAAGCCATTCATCGCAGCGGCGGGCAGGGCGTAAACGGCGGCGCCCCCCAACTGAATCGATCTGGCTTAACCGGAACGATTCAGTTGGCCAGCGGCCGTTTGCTTGATCTTCTTGCGCAGGCCTTCGTTGTTCGTCGCTTACGTATTTCATCTCAATACGCGCGCTCCTCACGCCTCGGCCTTCGCAAGAATCTGCGGCGCAACCGGCCGCCGCCCAACTGAATCGTTCCGGCTTAGCTGACCTTTTTCTTCGACGCGGGCCGTTTGGCGGCTCGGCGAAGGGAAGGCGCACCCTTCGCCCGGGCACCAGGCGACCTCCGCCCTGCCGACGCGACCTTCGCTCCCTCAGCGGATCGCGCTCGTTTGGTCGTGGTTGGTGCAACTTTTTTTCGCTCAACTTTAGCGCCGCTGCGCGTGGCCAATCCGTTCTTTTTGGCGGCGCTTGGCGTTGACGAGCGGGCGACCTTTCCGGCGACCAGCCCGAGTGTCCCACCCAACAGGGCGCCGACCGGCCCGCCGAGCGCGGCGCCGACCACCACACCCGTGGCACTTGAGACGACTGGAGCGCTCATGAACCTTTTTCGTTTGTTTGGTTTCGATGTGGAATCTTTCATGATGACTTTCTCTGGAACTCGGCTAACCGGAGTTGCGTTGCGTTAGGTGGCGTTAAGGTGGCGGTTGTGGCGACATCCTGAGCTTTAGAAAGAGGCGGTCCCGCCCGACGGGGCGGGACCGATTCAGTGGCAGGAGGGATTTGTCCCCGATTGAGAAGCAAGAGGCAGCGTTTTTGCGGGGCGCGAGGGAAATCTTTGACGCGATGCGGGCGTCGACCGCTTCAGGAGGCAAATCATACCGCTCTTTCTCAAGATGAGTGAGGCTGCCGAGCGGCCGGCCGGAAAGCGCTGGTTTTGCGTCGTATATCTTCGCGATCTGCCGACCCACGTTCGTCCCGGGCGTAAGGGTGTTGCCGCTGAACGACGGCCCGTACTCCACCGAAACCATCGTTCCCAGGTTCTCGGGCCGGATGGGTAACGACTAACGCTTCGTCAGGTTTTTCGGAAACGTCGTCTACCGGCCATTCTTTGAATTTTTCCCGGAGGATCTGTTCGGCCACCAGCCAATCATCGACGTCATGCCCATGCCGGGCACCTCGCGAGAGATGGAGGAAATACGCAGCCGACGCGATCTCCTCGCTCGTCGGCGTTCGTCGGGCTCCGTCCTTGGATTCCGTCGTTCCAGGTGGTGTTTGCATACGGGCTTTTACACTGCAGCCTTCATGCCATCAGCAATCCACGCAGCCCCGCCTCCTAAATCAACACCGCTGCTCACGGGCGCGGAGCAATTTGCACGATCCGGCAGCGGTGCGGGGCATTTTGCAACCGTCGGAATCTCGAAGAGACTGGCGAGCGACGCGCGAACGACCCACACTCCGGCCAAATTCGAAAGGCCTTCTCCCTCCAAAGGCGTGGCACGCGTTCCGCTTGAAAGGATTCGACCAACAAGCCTAACCCCCATCTACTATGGAAAGAACCGAGACAGAACATTTCCACGATCTGCTGAAAGCGTTCGATACAGCAGTGCTGGTGACCCACGATCAAACCAGCCAATCCACTCACTTTCGATCTCGTCCGATGGCCATCGCCCGGGTCGAGGAAAATTGCGACCTATGGTTCATCACCAATGTGGATTCCGCCAAGGTGCATGAGATCGAGGCGGACACTCGAGCTCACGTCATTTGCCAGAACGGCCGTTCCAGCTGCGTCACGGTGTCGGGTCGGGCGCGCATCGTTGAGGATCGTGGAATGGTTGGCGATCTCTGGCGTCCGGCCTATCGAGTCTGGTTTCCGCAGGGCATGAACGATCCTCGCCTCGTCTTAATCAAGCTGGAGGGGGAGCGCGGCGAGTATTGGGACAATACCGGAGCCAATGGAATCACCTACATGTACCAAGCCATCAAGGCCGTCGTTACTGGAACGACGCCCGAGGTCGCCGAAGGAGAACAACACGGGGTGATCAACCTTCAGCACCGATTTTAGCCGGGCTTCAGAATCGGTAGCAGAGGGTGGTGTACACCAGATGCGCGGCGTAGTCGGCGTTACCCCCGAAGGCGTCGTCGGTGTAATGAAAGTAGCCATACCGCAAGGATAGCCTTATCCGGTCGGTGATTCGGCGGATCAAAGTGGCGGTGACTCCATGTTCTTGGGCACCGGAGCCGTAGGGCACGCCAATGGCCGAATTGTCCTCGTAGTCATCAGCGCGGTAATAGAGATAACCAAGATTCAAGTCAGACTGGTCATCGAGCACAAAGCCGGACGTTAAACTGGCGGTCCAATAGTTGTTCTGCGCGTCGAGAATGGCCCCGGTGACCTGCGCGGCCGGAGTCTCCGTTTTGCTCCGGACGTAGTTGAAGCCGGCCTGCAAATGGAGTCGCGACCACGGCACCCAACTGATGTCTTCCGCGAAAATATGGGTGGTCATCTTCGATGACTCCACCTCGCCCAGGCCCGAAATCGAATCCGGCTTCGCGTGGATGGTGGAGTACTGGTATTCGTAGCGGCTGACGAACGTCAGGTTCTGGCGCGGCTTCAACACGAGGCGAACGTTGCCGTCGTAGGTGGCAAAGTCCTGCATGACGAGGTACGCCGGATAACGATTGGCGCTCGCGCTGTCATTCAGCGTGGTGTCGACCGGGTGATCGTAGTCGTAGGAATTGAGCTTATAGTACGCCCCAACATCGAGCACGACCCGGCGCGTGGGATACCAGCGTAGCCCGGCGCTGTATTTCTGGAACCAGCGACTGTCCTCGGTCTTGCGCCGAACGGCCGGAACGCCGATGCCATTAACGGCGCCCAAGCCACCGTTCTCCGTCAGGTTTCCGCTGCCTTCCGTCCAGTCGCCCCGCGCGTGAAAAACCCAATTGGTGATGCCGGTGTAAGTCAGATCCAGACGCTCGCGCACGTCGATCAGGTCCCGTTCGGTGTCCTCGGTCAACGGCGTGGGGGCAAAAGTGCCGAGAGTGGCGAATCCACGGCCGCCAGCATCCCGATCCTCCTTCAGCACGCGCATCGACGGGGTGATGGCCAGTGCGGGCTTCGGCCGATACATCAGATTCAGATTCAGGACATACTCGTCCAGCCGCGAGGATCCGCGCAGACCGTAGTAACCGAGGCCATTTTGCACCGCCGGCGAGTAACGAACGTCGAAGTCGGTTCCGTAGATGCGGGAGCCAGAATAGGAGTTGTCCAGGCCTGCATACGAATACGCGGTGGAGAAAAGGAGGTTCGTCTTGATCCAGGTTTCCGTGAAGGCATGGGCGTTGAGGAAGTCGTAGCTGTCCCCCTGACGTCCGGTGATCCGCCGCTGGGCCGGTTCCCCGGGGGATTGCGTGGTCTTCAGCGCATCATCGTGCGAGCCGAATTCGTAACGCACGCCCACGCCAAAATCCGTCTTCTTCAACCGATGAGCGACATCGAGTTGAAATGCGTCGCTCTGCTCGTCGAGGTCATAGAACGACGGAGCCAAGGCCTGGGTTACCCCCAGGTCGGGATGAGCGACACCCCAGATGGTCGAGCCTTTCTTTCCGTCCCGAAAGCCGTGCGCATATTTGAAAGTGACCTGGGGTCCGTCTTCGAGCGTTAACCCGGCTTCGAATTTTATCTCTCCGCGGTCCAGCGTGAGCGTCTTGCCTCGCAATGGATACCAGGTATCCGTCGGCGGATGATACCCGCCGTCGCCACTGGACCACGTGCGAAACTCGTTGTACGAGAAACGCAGGTAGCCAAGTTTTTCCCGCGTCACATCGACGCCGAGCTTGTAGTCGTTGAGATCGAACAGGGCACGTCCATCCACCGCGTATGAGGTGACCTTGTCGATTGTGCCCTGGTAATGGAAATCCTCGATCCCGCCGAACGCACCGCCGGAATTCCGGTAACGCTGCCGGGCCTGTGACTTGTTGCCGCTGGGGAAGAATCCGCCCGCCGAAAAATTGATCCAGTTGCTGTAGGCGTTGGTGCCGCCCTCAAACATCTCCTCCGGCGTCAACGGCGGCGGCGCGACGGGCGGGGCGTTGGTATCGGTGTCCGCCGCGGAGAGCGTTGAGACGACCGGGCAAGAACCGAGCAGGGATGCCCAGACCCACCAACTCCGTTCACACTGGATGATCCTTCGTGATTTCATGGGAGTTCGAGGAGTTGGCTAGAAGCGCAGGGATGAATCGACGCGGGAACCATGAACCGCCTCGTGGCAGCCTGACGTCCAGCAGGTGCCTTGCTGGACCCGCAAGGTGTGATCCGATCCGCCAAAATAGATCGAGCCACCGGATACGCGTTGAAAGTGGCATTTGACGCACAGATTCGCGTTTCGCGTGGTCAGGAGTTTGGCGTTGATCGAGCCGTGAGGGGTGTGACACGTCGCACATCCTTCCCGCAGGGCTTCGTGTTCAAAGGCGTGCGGCCCTCGTTGGGCGGCATGGCATTGAAAACACGCCTCATTGGCGTCCAGCACCGCCGTGCCGCCGCCCTTGTGGGCCGAACCCTTGTGCGGCGGATGGCAATCGATGCAACCCATCTTCCCCTCAGCCAGCGGATGATGGCTCGGCAGATTGAACTGGGCCCGGACATCCGCATGGCACTGAAGGCAGGCGCTGTCCTTGGAACGAGCCGGCGGCACGGCCAAGCTTACTCCATGGCCGCCGGCGGCCGGGCGGCCCACGGCAAAACCATACGGCGGCTTCACTTCGCCGCCCGATTGCGCATGGAGGCTGGACGGGCCATGACAGGATTCGCAGCCGACTTCGATCGAATTGGGTCCCGGGGTAATCAACCGGGCATGATCCGCGGTCGAGATGAAGTCGCGATAGATCTTGTCATGGCACTGCTCGCATTCTTTGGAGCCAATGAAATTGGCGCCCGGGACCAACGGCAATTCCACCACCGATCGATGCACGGTGGTGCAGGAGATCAGGATGGTCATCAAGGCGGCCAACCCCAGGCCAATGAGCAGCCTCAGGTGGGAGTTGCGATTTGTCATAGGGTCCACGGTTTTGGTCACAGCGGCCACAGCATCAGCATCAGGACGGGTGCCTCGATCAAACCCGCCCGTTCTTTGTTCCTATTCATCAGAATCCAGTTCCGTTTGAATCCAGTCCAGCGCCTCGTCCAACAGGGTGATGGCGAACGGGCCATTGTGCACGCCGTGGCTGCCGTCGTTCACGACCAGATACAGATTGAACCGCGCCTTTTTGATGTTGGCCGGGATGAACTTTTGCTCATCACGGGTCGGGTCGGTGCGATTGGACACCGGCCCGCTGAGCGTGCCGCGCGGGTTGGATATTTGCCCGGCGTTTTGATATTCCCACGCGAGCGCGCCATAACTTCGGATCTCCGCCGGCGCCCGGTTGGTCGCCCATTCGTCCAGCTTGTCCTTGACCCGTTGGCTGAGCGAATCGCTGATACCTTTGATGAAGCCCACGAACATCTGCGCGTTCTCCGCACTGCCGTGGCAGCCAGCGCAGGACTCGAAGTTGGTCACCGCAAAGGTGTGACCCGCGCCGTGGCCCGAGGTCTGCATATGGCAACCGACGCACTGCTTTTCGATCCGTGAATGCATGGCCGGGAAGCTGGGACGCTGGCCGGTCGCCAACTCGCCCACCGTGCCGAGCAACATGTTGTATTGAGGCGAGTGGTGCGGAGGACGATCCGAGTTGCTCCAGGAGGCGCCGCGATCGTTGTGACACTGGGCGCAGCTGTTGATCTGCGGGTTATAGTTGGTCGCGAAGGCCCCGCCCGCGTGATAGTCCTGCACCGAAGCCAGGGCCTCGCGGAGCTGATTGGTGTAGAACGGCCCGACTGCGCTGTTCGTGATGACGTAGGAAAATCCGGTCAGGACGTTGGTCAACGACACCACGCCATCAAGCACGTTGGTGTGCACCACTTTTTCATGCGGTTCGTGGCAGGTGGCACAGGCGATCCCGACGGCGCCCGCCTCATGCCCGCCCGGCAGCGCTCGGTTTTCCAGCAACGCCTCCCGGACCGTTCCCGAATGACAGCGACCGCAGTTCGGAATGTAAACTGTCGGGCCAAGGCTACCCGTGAAGTCTCGCTTCAACTCATCCAGCACTGCCCGGTGTCCGGACGAATTCCACTCCTCGTAACGCCCGGGATGCGCCGCAGCAACTTCGGTCGGAACAGAACTCGCACTGTGGCATCCCCCGCAAACGGCGGCGGCGCCGTCGACCCGCGGGCGCGCCGTGAAATCCTCTGGATTCGCGGCGTGCCGAGCCGCCGGTCCGTGGCAGTTCTCGCATTGCACGCCCGTCAGGTGCGGAGTTCGCGATTTGCTGACAAATCCCGTCGGCACTCCATACCCCACGGTGTGGCAGGAGAAACAAAGGCTGTTGGTCTGGCCTCCCTGCGCCACGAACAGCACGTTGGAAAACGCTCCGGCATGAGCGGTCTCCCTGACCCCGGCATGGGTGTCCGCATGGCACTCAACGCACGCCTGCGCCCCAGCGTATTGAGGCGACGGCCCTTTCACCCGGAAAAATGTCGTGCCGTTGGCCGAAGGGAGAATGGCGTTGTTGGTGAGGTTGAGGCTGCCCACCGACTGCCACTGGGCGTTGGTGAGACCGAGTTTTTGAAACAACTGGTAATAGCCGGAAGGCCCGTACCACTTCACCCTCACGCCGTTGGTCACCGGATCGATTCCCGTCATCACGGGCAACCCGGGCACACCACCCGGCTGAGGCACGCTCAGATGCTCAGTCTCCTGGGCCCTGGCCACCAGGGCTATCCCCAGCACACCGGCCACCACCAGATGAATCATGGCCGCCCGATCAAGCAGCAGAACGTTCGCTCTGTTCATAAGCTGCAATTCTCATTGTTTCCGCCGACTTCTTCGACCCGAACTTCAATTCGACCTCGCCGCCATGAGGTTTGCACCTTGAAGGTTCCAGCGCCGTGGTATCCATAATCGGTGGTGCGGTTTGCAAAAAAGGTCTGCGACACCTGCCGCTTTGGTCGTGACGCTAAGAAGGAACCGGAGCCGACGCTAGCCCGATATTGCCCGATCCTAGCCTTGATCGTGCCACCGTCCGCCATACCACCGGGAAGCCTTTGCGCTCCACACGCCTCACGAAAACCTCTCCGCCTGCCGGAGGGAAGCAACGGTCCATCGAACCCATTCAAGAATGGCCTTGCCGCCCATGACTTGCTTCTCAACAAATTGAGTGATGCACGACGATCATGTCCTGAGCGAATCCCCGGAGGCACCACAGCAAAAGCCTCGCCCGCGGGAACTGGGCGGCGGACGAGTCCCGCTGCTGGCCGCCGTCGGCTTGCTGGCCGGCATCGGAATCGGTTCCATCTGGCTTTACCGGACCAACGTGCGACCCGCCGCCCCGACGGCGGCTGAACCCACCTCGGAGGAACAGGTCGTCACACTTTCTGCCGGCACAAAAGCCGTCCTCCAACGCCTCAATTCGCAAGTCGAGATTCGGTTCTACACGTTGCTGGATGCAGGGTCCACCCCCGAGTCGCTGCGAACATTCGCCGCCCGGGCGGGTCAGCTGCTGGCGGCCTACGAGCAGGAGGCGAAGGGCAAAATAAGGGTGGTCCGCCACTCCCGGTCCGATTCGAAGGCGAGCCTGGAGGCAGCGGCGGCGGACGGCATCAAGCCGTTCCCCACCGGCCAAGGCCAGCCTGCCTACCTGGGACTGGTGGTGGTCAACCACGCGCAAAAAGAGGTGTTACCGCAGCTCGCGGCCGAGTGGGAGCAGGCGTTGGAGTCCGATCTGTCACGGGCCATCGCGCACCTCATCAACGCCCCTTCCCAAACGGCGATCGCCGTGGCGGCAGCCCAGGTTGATCCCGCCGTAGCCGCCGAAGTAAAACGGCAAATCCCCAACTTCGCTTCCGTGTCGGTCGAGGAAGGAACGCGCATCCTCCGCGAATCAGCGCGAAAAGAATTTGAGGCGATGGCAGGCGAGATGGAGACCCAGATCAAGGAAGCCGAAAAGCGGGTCAGCGAGGCCCAGCAAGGGAAGTCCGCAAGCGAGTTGCAGGCCGCCCTCCAACAGCTTCAGCAGGTGCGGGCAGATCAGGCGGCCAAGCTCCAACAGACAACCGCCAAATCAGCAGCTCAGATCGAGGCGCTGCGACGAATGATCGACGCCAACCGGTGACGATTGCCCTTCCACCAAAAAGAAACCCCTCCGCACAACTGCGGAGGGGTGTGTCTCAAGGCCGCGGGCCTTCCCTGCCCATCGGTGACTCGATCAAACTACTGGGTCGCGACCCGATAGTATTGTTGCGCATTTGAACGCGTCGGGGTCACGTAGCTCATGGCTTGACCCGTGCCAGGGATGGGCGCCCCGATGTTCTGCCAGCCGCCGCCAATCGATGATACGGCCTGGATTTGATAGGTCTTGCCGACTTCCGTATCGAACGAGATTTCCGCGGCCGTGTAGATGCGGATGGAATTGGTCGAACCGCCGTTGGCCGTGGCGTTCGCCCAGACCACGCCGTTCGGAACGACCAACCCGGCGACCGTTGGATTGAGACCCAACGCATACTTCAGCCAGTTGGGAATGCCGTCGCCAGCCGGCGTCGCGTTCGGCGCCGCGTTCGGTGCGGTCGCGCTGCCGAAGTATTGAATCTGCCAGGAGTCCGGCAGCTGATCACTGTTCCCGTCGCCCGTCAGATCAGCAATGGATGCCTTGAGCACGCCAACAGCATAGGGCGCATTGTGAATGCCCTTGCTGCCCTCGACGTTGACGAACATGTGGTTCCATGCGGCATTCAAAAACTTCGTCGGCCAGTTCGTCTTGACCGTGGAACGGTCAACAGTCTTGACCAAACCGTCCGCGACATACCTTCCATCCGCCCGGTAAGTCGAGTTCGGCAGCAGACGCGAGAGATTGTCGAGGAGATGTTGCACTTCCGTTTGCACGCCATCGATTACTCCGTCGCCGTCGTAGTCCTTGCGCGCAAAGTTGAATCCCTCGATGGGCCCGTGACACTTGACGCAGGCGTCCACGAGATCCGTCCGGTTGGTCACGCCGCCGCTGACGAGATCGTAGCTCAGATTGTAGGTATGACCGCCTGCCTTGCCGAAGGCCGGATGGGACGTGGCCACAGGTTGCATATGGCACCCCACGCAGACATCCGAGATGACGGTGCTATGGGAACCGCTGGGAATGACTTTGCCGTAGGTGATGGCATTGACGCCCTCCACCATGTCGCCAGCCGTGCTGTCATGTGGGCCAAAGCTCACGCCGCCCGCCCAAGTCGGCTGGTTCAGCTTGAACTTCGCGACATTGTTCGTGGCCGAACCGTTGCGGGAATGATGGCAGGTCATGCAGAGCGCACCCTTGCCGACATTAGTCACCGTGGTGCCCTCCGGCAGGGTATACTGCGCGGTGGTCCGCAGCTGGTGCACGTTGGTGGCGGAGTGCGGGTCATGGCACGCAGCGCACGTGATCGCCTCGTACGCCGTATTGGAGATGAGTTGATTTCCCGTCGCCGTGAACGTGGCAAAGCCCCTGGCCGTATGACAGCGGACACAGGCTTCCCGGCCTGGACCCGAAGGAGATCGGGGTGCGCGCGCGTGCCCGGACATGGCCCATTCGGTGGCCTTTGTGTTCCAGGAGGTCGCCAGGGCATGGGTTGTCCGGCTGTCATGGCACTGGGCGCAGGTGCCGACGTTCATCGAAACCGAGATGTTGTTGGTGTCGCCCAGGACCGGAAGGCTGCCAAAGACATGTTGGTAGCCCGGGCCGTGACAGCTCTCACACTGGACATTGGCGAAATTCTTCATGCCTTCGGGCAGGGAGGTCCAATTGTTCGGAACCAGCGAGGTGGGGAAGGTCCAGCCATTCGTTGTGGCCGCGTAGTCAAATCCGCCATTGGAAGAGTTCGTGTTTCCATCGTTGCCGACCGTTCGATAAACCACATCGCTGGCGTCAAAGTAGTTGGTGCTTTGACCGCTAATCGCCTTTTCGAACGTGTGCGCATGGGCCGTCTCGATCCAGTTCGTGTAGCGGTTTGGAGCGATGATCCCGCCGCTGTGACAAAGCACGCACGAGGCTTCCACTCCGAGGTAGCTGCTGGCCACGATTCGCTGCGTCAGATTGGTGCCGCCGCTCGACGCCGTCCGGATGCTGGCACTGACCGTATAGTCGCCGACCACGTCCGGACGCAGCATCGTTCGACCGGCGACCTTAAAGACCGGAACGCCACTCTGGTTGATGCGATCCGCGATCTTGTAAGTGGGCACGTTTAATCCCAGCGGACTGACTTCCATCGCCGCGGCAGACCCGGACGGTTGGCTGGTCAACACCCAGGAAACGTTGGTGATATCAGAGCCCGGAACCGCATTGTTGACGAGAACCTCCAGGTACACCGGCTGGCCAACCGCCACGGTGGACAGACCGCTCGCGCCTTTCGCTCCCGTCAGGCCGTAGTCGTGTATTTCCTGCGGGGTCAGGGGCCGCAACGTCAGCTGGCCCTGCAAGGCCGGCGCCGCCGCGTGCAAAGTGGT
This sequence comes from Limisphaerales bacterium, assembly GCA_044230345.1. Lineage (GTDB taxonomy): Bacteria > Verrucomicrobiota > Verrucomicrobiia > Limisphaerales > JADJPG01 > JBGARF01. The sequence goes on along the minus strand of JBGARF010000025.1, from coordinate 29,383 downwards.
CGTAATCCCCAGGCCCAAAGCCATCACGGCTAAAGCCAGGCCTAAGGATGTCGCTCTTCTGTTCACTGTTTTCATGTTAGGGCTTCCCTTTCTTGAGTCCGCTCATTGCGGGGTCGTAGATTCATAACGTGCTCTCTAACTGCCAGGCTTGGATTCCGGGATGAGGTGTAACCGCCGATCCTGCGCCCGGCTCCACCCGGCGCTCTTTGCCAACCGAAAGCCAACCTGTGGCACAAAATGGTTCATGCGTCTTTCAGTTCGCCCGAGGCCGGGAATCCAGCGTTTCAGGCACAATATCCCCCGGGACAGCCCTCGGTGGCTAGTCATCGCTTGGCGTCTCCTTTCCATTGGATGTACTGCGTCCCCCAGCCCAGCCGCCCTTGATCTGAGTCAAAGTCTCTCTCGACCTTCCGGTCCATTCTGACGATGTACGTTTATGAGACTGGAACGCTGGTCATTGCGCTCACGTCCTTACGGACGGTGGGAGTCACCGGAGGAAGCGGGAGTTTGTCTGTTCGGCCATGTCGTGGGTCATCCGCTGCACAAGGACGGCAAGGAGGTTCTGACCACCGCCGTCCAGCATCTCGGCCTCGACTGCATCGTCACCAAGTCGGGCAGCGAATATGAGTTGGGCGCCGTTGATCCGGACTACGAACAACGGTATCCGAGAGCCCAGCAACGGCTCGTCAAAGCTCTCAACAAATCGCTGCCCGCTCCACCCGTTCTCGCGTGCGTCACGCCGATCCAAAATTGGTCGACGGCTCGCGAATGTTTCCTGCACCGCTAAGCTAAGCCAGCGGCCGACCCGGGCTCGTAACCCGCAGCGCCCACCAACAGGCTAACGGTTCGCGCCAGCCGAATCTGGCGTTGGCGGCGGCTCGACGGTGCGCGGGCGGAAAAGATCCAGCGGCCGGCGGGGATTGAAGTCGGCCGGGAGAAAAGTAAAACCGACGGCGGCGACGATGCACACAAATGCGGCCAGATGATTCCAGCGCAAGCGCTCGCCGAGGTATAACACCACGAACCCGCTAAATACGGTGAGGGTGATCACCTCCTGAATGATCTTCAACTGTGTGGCTGAATAGTGGGCGTGCCCCCACCGGTTGGCCGGGACCATCAGGCAATACTCGAAGAAGGCAATGCCCCAGCTGACCAGGATCGCTCCCAGCAAGGGCTTGCTCTTGTGTTTCAAGTGGCCATACCACGCGATGGTCATGAAAACGTTGGAGACCACCAGCAGGGCCACGGGCAACCAGCGGGATTGCAGGAGGGAGTTCATGAGATGTTCCAAATCACAGCTAGGGCCAGGGGATCACTTTGATCAAAAAAAGGCGTTCGACCATCCAGGCGGTCGCAATCCCCATGACCACCACGGAGCCAGCCTTGAAAACCAACCCCCGGTAAAACCAACTCTGACGCAGCAAAAAGGCGACAGGAAGAAAGACGGCCACGATGGCCATTTGGCCAAGCTCGACTCCCACGTTGAAGCCGACGAGCGCCAGCGCCAACGTCCCCTGGGTCAGCCCGAGATCACCGAGGACACTGGCAAAACCAAAGCCGTGGATCAGCCCGAAGCCAAAGGCGATCATCCAGCCCTTGTCCTTGAACCACGGATAAAGATTGTTCGTCGCCGCGAGCACCACCGACGCGGCGATGGCGGATTCCACCAGACGGGACGGCAGGCTGACGATCTCCAGCGCCGCCAGGCTCAAGGTAATGGAATGTGCCACCGTGAAAGCTGTTACGATCTTCAGCACGTTGATCAAAGCCGGTCGGAAGCGGTCAACCCCCTCCCAGCCACCCGCCGTCGACTGTCGAAATACCGCGGGCAACAGGAGTGCGATCAGGAACAGGATGTGATCGAACCCAATCCAGATGTGCCAAACCCCCTCCCCAACGAAGGTCAGCCATTGGTGTCCGCTTCGACTGGGCGCGGACAAGTTGAACTGATGCACCGGCGTCTCGCCGGTGAACGCAACGGCCTCGGTCCGGCCGCCATGTTCGAGCCGCAGCAGCCCGTGCATCGACGCATCAATCGCGAACAAGGCCCGGCAATTGATCCGCAAAACCGACGGCGGACGATCCAGCCCAGCCGCCGCAAACATCAGCCGGGCGTAGTCGCCATTGTTCAGCGCGAGCGTCGTGAAATCCGTCACTTCCAGCGGCACGACGGTTTCGTCCAGCTTCAGTTCCAACCGCCCGACGAGGTCCAATCCGTAGGCTTCCTCCCGCCGCAGAAGTCCCTCGGCGGACAGCGTCCCGGGATCCGTCCCAGCTACTCGAATTCCCTGCTGCAAATCCTTGCGGGCGATATCCAGCTGGCCGGTCACGTTGGTTCCGTCCAGACGAAAGACGAGGTAAGACTCGTTGGCGGTGTGGGCGCGAGCGATTCCCGTGGCCAGCACTAGTGCAGCCAGACCCAAGACCAACCAGAGCAACCGACTGCCACACGACCTGCGCACCGAGTTCGTGCTCACGCCAGGCAGTTTAGGTTCTGCGTTCATTTTGTCGGGCGAAAGCATAACGGCCGGAGTCCGGCCGGGAAGCGCGAAGTGCGGGCGCGAAGACCGGCTCCGGCTCGCCCAAGCGCTTTTCTGGCTCGCCTGATCCAGCCTCGCCCGACCAAGATCGGGCCATGCCTTTTTCGTTGCCCGTTGCGGATCGGACCGATCGGACCGATCGGACCGATCGGACCGATCCGACCGATCGGACCGATCGGTCGTTCTTCATCACCGTCCCGATCCTTCTGCTGTGTCTGCTCTGCCTGACGGGCTGCGGCCGGCCGAAGGCCGCGCTGAACCTGTTCATCTGGAGCGAATACCTGGACCCCGCCCTGATCGCGGAGTTTGAGCGGCGCTTCGACTGCCGGGTCAACGTCGACTACTACGAAGATCCCGAAAGCATGGTGGCGAAACTGGCGGCCGGGGGCGCCTCTACCTACGACCTCGTGGTGCCGTCCGACAACAATGTGCCCGTCCTGGTTCAGCGCGGTCTGCTGGCCCCGTTGCGACCGGAAAACATTCCTAACCTGCGCCACATCGCACCGGAGTTTCGCGAGCTTCGGGCCAATCCCGGCATGCGCTACGCCGTTCCCTATCAGTGGGGAACCGTCGGGCTCTACGTCCGCCGGACCAAAGGCCAGCCGCTCGAGGAAAGCTGGGCCCTCCTTTTTGATCCGGCCCGCCAAGCCGGCCCGTTTTTGCTGATGGACGATCTCCGGGCCACGCTCGGCGCCGCCTTGCGCTTTCAAGGACACAGCTTGAACAGCATCACGCCAGCCGAACTCGCCGCCGCCCGAGACCTGGTGGTCGCCGCCAAAAAACGATCGCTCGGTTTCGAAGGTGGCGTCGGCTGCAAGAATCGCGTGCTCGCCCGCGGCGCCGCCCTCGCCATGGCCTACAATGGCGACGCCGCCAACGGCACCCGTGAAGATCAAGAAACGTTCTTCTTCGTCCCGCGCGAAGGGAGCCAAATCTACATGGATTTCATCAGCGTCCCCAGCCAGGCCCCGCATCGTGACCTCGCCGAGAAGTTCATCAACTTCATCCTCGAACCCGAGATCGCCGCGCGCCTCGCTAATTTCAATCACGCCCCCACTCCCAACCAGGCCGCACTCGCCCTCATTGACCCGGCCGACCGCCGCAATCCGTCGATCTACCCGCCACCTGAAGTCATGTCCCGTTTGGAATACGCCCATGACCTCGGCGAAACCAACCGCCTCTACGACGACACCTGGACCCAGGTGAAATCCAAGTAAAGATGTCTCAAGGCAATTCCCGGATTCGGATCCGCCGATACTCGATCTGTCCGCGATCGCCCTCGACACCGATCGGTCCGCTCGGCGGAACTTTCATCGCCGCCTCCAGCACTTCCCCATTGCACAAGGAATGCGCGAGCCCGTCCCGCACGGTGATTTCCATCTCGTTCCAGTCCTGTGGCCGGTAGTTCTTCAGTTGCTTGTACGGCCCAGCCAGCGGGTAGTCCCGACACTGCAGCTGGGGACCGCGCACATAAATGCCGCTGTCCGCATTGGGTAACGCCCGAAACTCCATTCGCAGGACAAAGTCCCGCCCAAACTCCCGCGTCGTGTGCAGCTGCTGTATCCGCCGACCTTCCGCCGGCGACGTGACGATCAAACGTCCCAGCTTGGCCACAAACCGGCCATCCGGACTCGCCGTCAGGCCGTCGAATTTCACCGCGTTCGTGACGAACGGCCACGCGGCCGCGTTGGGATCGCTTGCCTGCCAGCGCTTGGCCGAAGCCATGTCGCCCTCGGACGTCGGACGAAATCCCCAGCCCGTCAAGTCGCGCCCGTTGAACAAGCTCACGAAACCCGGCTCCGGCGTGAACTGATAGTCTTCATTCTCCTGGAGCCCAAACGTTCCCAGCAACGGTCGCAAGGCCGCCGCCCATTTGGCGTATCCGGCCCGGTTTGGATGCAGCAAATCCGGGAACTCAGCCGCCTTTGCGTCACCTTGCGCGTCCGCAAACAGCGGCCAGGTTTCGAGCATCGTGATCTGGGGATCGCCCTTGATCGCCGCGGAGTAAAGCTGGTTCACCTTCTTGATCTTCGACGCCGGACGCTTCTTGGCTTCCGCACTTGGAAACACCTGGCACAACACGATCGGCATCGACGCGTTCCCCTGTTTCAATGCCGCCAAAATCAGCTTCACGTTGCCGGCGATGGTGTCCGGATCCGCCTGTTCTTCCAGGTCGTTGGTTCCGATGAGCAGCACCACCGCCCGCGGGTGCAGTGACAGCACGTCCTCCGACAAACGAATCAGCACGCCCCGTGTCGTGTCGCCGCTGATCCCGCGATTCGCGATCTTCAGGCCCGGAAAATAGCCGCTGAAGTCCTCACCCCACCCCTGCGTGATGGAATCGCCCAGGAACACAACCGCGCCCTGATCCTTCTCCACCCGGGCGCCCCATGATGCCCGACGTTCCGCCCAGAGTTTGCGAAACCAATCATATCTGCGGATCGGCCCCGCGCCCGGCAGGCCATCGTCAGTGGCCGGAATCTGCCAGCGGGCGGACGCGGCATCGTTGGCCTCCGCGGAGACCGACGAGCTGGGACTGAGGCTCAGGATGGCGAAAAGAAGGATGAGCCACGAGCGGACGGCGACGATGGATTGCATGCCGAGAAAATCACCGGGCCGCCGTTCGCTTGTCAATCGTCCGGGTTACGGGTCATTCTTTCTCCCGTTCGACCGATGATCAACCTGGGTCGAACGAACCCGGCTGTACACCGACCGAGATCAGGCCCGAAATCATGCGCCCACTGCTCAAAGCCATCGCCGTGACCACCGCGGCCGGCTTGCTCGCCGCAATCGTCGTTCCCAACTACGTCAAGCGTCGGTCGACGCGCTCGCTCAACTCGTGTGTCGACGTCAACCAACCCGCGATCACCGCCGCCAAGCAACGCTGGGTCAGCGCCCGCAATCCCGCGCCCGGCACGACGCCGACTCCGGCCGATCTCCTGCCGTTCCTCGAAGACCCTCGCTGGCCAGTCTGTCCTGCCGGCGGCACCTACGAGCTCGGTCCCGTCGGAACCCCTCCAGCCTGCTCCCTCCGCAAGGAACACCCGTCGCGTGGCTGGTAAGTCGAACTCGAATTGAAGACCGGTCACCTGCCGGCGGTCTGAAAGGACAGCATGCACGTGACTCAACCTCGCCCGGCCGTGTCGTCGATTGCGCTGGGCCTCATCTTGGCCGTCGGAGGCAGCCTGCCCGCCTCGGCCCAACTGCCGGCCGCCCGGCTGACCACCGTCTTTCCACCCGGCGGCCAGGCCGGCACCACCGTCGAAGTCGCCGTTCAGGGCGCGGACCTTGAAGACCCCGTCCGCCTGGATTTTTCGCATCCCGGTCTGAAGGCCACCGCGCTCGATGCCACGCACTTCAAAGTCACCATTGCCTCCAACACCCCGCCCGGCACCTATGACGCCCGGCATTCCGGCCGGTTCGGAAGGTCCAACCCCCGCCGGTTCGTGGTCGGGTCGCTGCCTGAAATCATCGCTCCCTCCACCAACACTTCGCTCGCCGCCGCGTTCGAACTCCCGCTCAATCGCACCTGCCACGGACGCCTCACCGCCCGAACGCTGGCTTGGTTCCGGTTTAATGCCAAAAAAGGCCAGCGCGTTTTCGTGGAATGCCTCGCTGATTCCATCGATTCCCGCCTCGACCCGGCGCTGGCGGTCCTCGACGCCGACGGCCGGGAATGGGAACGCTCGCGCACGGGCGATGCCCTCGATTTCACCGCACCAGCCGACGGCACCTTCTGGGTGCGCGTCACGGACTTCCTCTATCGAGGTGGCGACGACTATTTCTATCGCCTCACGCTCTCGACCGGGCCGCGCGTCGACTACGTCCTGCCGGTGGCCGGCGTCGCCGGGACAAAGACGAACTTCACCCTCTACGGTCGAAACCTCCCCGGTGGCAAACCGGTTAAAGGCATTTCGATTCAGGGCAAGCCCCTTGAACAACTGTCCATGACCCTGAATCTCCCGGCCAACGCGGAGGCATTTCTCGGGTCCAGCCATCCGGCGTCGGCCGCCCTCGACACGCTCGACTACCGTTTCAAAGGCGCCAATCCGGTGCTGATCTCACTGCTCCCGGCCGGCTCATCCGCCATCCTCGAGCAGGAACCGAATTCAAAGCCCAACCAGGCCCAGGCCATCGTCCCGCCCTGCGAAATCTCGGCCCAGTTCTATCCCGCCTCCGACGTGGACCGCTATCTGTTCACCGCCAAAAAGGGCGACGTCTATTGGCTAGAGCTGGTCTCTCATCGGCTCGGCTTGCCCACCGCTCCGCATTTACTGGTCCAGCGCATCACGCGCAATGACAAGGGCGAGGAATCAGCCAGCGACGTTCTCGATCTAAGCGACACCGACACCAACCTAGGCGATCGCGAGTTCAACACCGCCAGCCGCGACCCGATCGGCCGCTTCGAGGCGAAGGAGGACGGCAACTATCGAATCGAAGTTCGCGACCTCTTCAGCCCCACCGTCGCCAATCCCGCCAATACGTATCGCCTCTCCATCCGTCGCGCTGCGCCCGATTTCCGCCTGGTCGCCCAAACCGTCACCCCGAAATACAAGGGCGACGCGAAGAACATCGAGTTCGGCTTCCCGCTGCTGCGCCGGGGCGAAACCTTGCCCATCCGGGTCATGGCCTTTCGACGTGACGGCTTCAACGGCGACATTGCGCTCTCCCTCGACCCGGCTCCGCCAGGCCTGCAACTGGCCGATGAGCGCATCGAGTCCGGCAAGAGCACCGATTACATTCTGCTCACGGCGACGGCCGATGCGCCCGCTTTCACCGGCCCCCTCCGGCTCATCGGTCGCGCGAAGGAAGGTGACCGCGAACTCGTTCATCCTGCTCGCGGGGGCACGCTGGTGTTTCCAGTCGGCAATACGGACACCGAACGGCCCAAAGCACGGGTGACGACGCAGTTCGAACTGGCCGTGTCGGATCAGGAACTCGCGCCAATCTCGATCGTCGCGGCCGAAAGACGCGCGTTTGAAGGACCGGCCAACGGGAAGGTTGAAGTGCCGCTCACGATCGTGCGACGAGCCGAGTTCAATGCCAATCTCAAGCTCAAGCCCATCGGCCCCGGACCGGGCGATGCGCTCAAAGAATTCGACGTCGACGGCAAGGCCACGAACGCCACGCTCAAGCTCGATCTCGCCGCCCTCAAGCTGTCGCCCGGCCGCTACATCTACGCCGTCCAAGCCATCACCACCGGCAAGTATCGCAACAACCCCGAAGCCGCTGCCTTCGCCGAAGCCACCGCCAAGGAAGCCGAGAAAAACGCCGGCGAACTCGCCGCCGCCGCGAAAAAGGCGGGCGAAACTTTGGAGAAAGCCGCCAAGGACGCGGCCGCCGCCGAAGCCGCGGCCAAAGTCGCCGCCGACAAATTCGCCGCCGCCCAGCGCGCAGCCGAGAAAGCGCCCGCCGATGAAGCTGCCAAAGCAGCCGTGGGCCCCGCGCAAAGCGCCTCGCAGACGGCGCTCGTTGCCGCCCAAACTGCGACCAAGGCAAAGGTCGAGGCGGAAAAATCCAAGTCCGAGGCCGAGGCCAAGGCCAAAGTCGCCCAAGCCCGTAAAACCGAGACCGGCAACCAAGCGAAAGCCGCCACCGAAAAAGCCAAGGCTCGCGATGTTTCCTACCAGCTCACGTCCGCCCCCCTCGTCATCCAGGTCAATCCAGCCCAAGTCGCGGAAAACAAGAGCGCCAAGCCCGCCGGCAAATAATTCGACGCCATGAAGCCAACGCCTCCCGACCACCCAGAGAGTTTCACCACCGGCTCCATCCGCGTCGCCGCCCGAAGCCGCGCGATCCGACGGCCCGGCCAGCACCTGACCGCCCTCCCCCTCCCCGGGGGAGATGGCCGGGGTGAGGGCGAGTCGCAAGCGCATTTTTGTTTTCACCTGCTGCATCGGCATGTTCGAAACGCGTTCGCGCTGGGTGTCACCCTCACTCTCGTCGCTTCCGCTTACGCCGACGACCCGAGCCCCGTCGCCAAGGCGGCTTTACCCGTCGCCGAACTGAAACGCGAATCCGCCGTCGACTTCGAAAAGGAAATCCTTCCGTCCCTGCGGAACAACTGCCTCGCCTGTCACAACACGACCAAGGCCAAGGCCGGGCTCAATCTCGAAACCCCGCAACACATGCTTAAGGGCGGCGACAGCGGGCCAGGAGTGGTTCCGGGCAAAAGCGCCGAAAGTCTGGTCTTCAAAGCGGCCGCGCACCTGGATCCCGAGATGATCATGCCGCCCAAGGACAACAAAGCCAACGCGTCCAACTTGAAGCCGAACGAACTGGCCTTGCTCAAGCTCTGGATCGAACAGGGGGCAAAAGGGGAAGTCCACGCCTCGACCACCGTCAACTGGCTCGAAAACCCTCCCGTCCTCGACCCCATCCTGTCTCTCGATGTCACCACCGACGGCCAGTTCGCCGCGTGCAGCCGCGGCAGCCGGGTCGATGTCTACCATGTGCCCTCCGGCCGGCGCATCGCCCGCCTAACCGATTCACGCCTGGATGCCTTCGGCCTGACCAACGCCGCCCATCGCGATCTCGTCAACGCGGTCGCCTTTCACCCTGACGGCTCCCTGCTCGCCACCGCCGGCTATCGTGACGTTAAACTCTGGCGGCGATCCGGCAATCGCCAGGAACGCACCTTCACCAATGCGGGATCTCTTTTCACCGTCAGCCCCGATCGAAAATGGCTGGCGTCGACCTCCGCCAGCTCCAACTCCGATCACCGCATTCAACTGACGGACCTCGACTCGGACTCCCTCGTCCGCACCCTGCCCGGCCATTCCAACTCCGTCACCGCCCTCGCCTTCTCGCCCAATCAACGCCACCTCGCCTCCATCTCCAGCGATCAGACCGTCCGCGTCTGGACCGTCGCCGACGGAACCCTGGCGGCCGAAACCGCAACCCCCGCCGCATTGCGAGCCGTGACCTGGCTGACCGATGGTGCCACGCTGGTGTTCGCCGGCGATGACGGCGTCATCCGCGTCGCGGCGCTGACCAATCTTTCCGCGCCGAAGGAGCTGAAGAATCACCAGGGTGCAGTCTCCGCGCTCGCGGCGGCTCCATCAGGCAACACTCTGGTGTCGGCCGGTGCCGACGGTCTTGCCCGGCTGTGGGACCTGACGACAGGCAAGGTTCGCCTGCACCTCACTCAGCAGGTTGCGATTGCGGCTGTCGCCGTTCGGCCGGATGGCAAACGGATCGCCACCGCGGGGACCAACGCCGTTGTCCGCCTGTGGAACGCCGAGTCCGGGGCCTTGATCGCGGAGCTGAAAGGCGACCGTTACGCCGAGGAACGTTCCGCGGAACGCGAGCGAGCGCTGGTGATCGCCAAGGCCGATGGCGCCTTTCACAAGAAGGCGGTCGAAACCGCCGAAGCCGAACTGAAAAAAGCCGAGGCGCGCGTGGCCAAGGCGACCGAGACGAACACCGTCACGGAGAAGGTTTTCCTCGAAAAGGAAAAGGCCACCAAAGCCGCAGCGGACGCCAAAGGCGCCGCCGGGAAGGCGCTGACGGATCTATTGGCCGAGATTCAGCGGGTGACGGAAAGCTACGAGAAAGCCGCCCAGGCTTCGAAGGAAGCCACCGCGCTGGCCGCGGATGCTTCCACCAAGGCGACGGAAACTCAGCTGGCCGCCGATCGAGCAGCCCAGGCCAAGGCCGACGCCGAGCGGATCGCCACCGACTCCGCCAGCGTCGCGAGCCGGACCAAGGCCACGGTCGCCAATGCCGATGCCGCCAAAGACACCGCCCGTCGCATCGCCGACGAATCCTCCGCCGTCGCCGAGAAAAGCCGCGCCTTCGCTGATGCGGTCGCGGCCGACGCCAATATGAAATTGCAGTTCGCCAACGAGGCGCGAGTCGCGGCGAAGAAAGCCATCGAAGAGGTCGCAACCAAAGCGTTCGCCGCCGGGCAGTTGAAGCCCGTCTATGACAAAACGTTGGCGGAAGCCCCGGAGAAACGGAAGCAGGCCACGAATCTCGTCGACTCCACCGCCAAGGCTTTCGCTGAGGCGGAAAAGGAATTGCAGCGGGCAGGAACGCGCAAGTCCATTACCGGCCATGAACTCGAGCTGGCCACCGCGGCGGGCCTCCGCGCGTCGAATACGGTCGCCACCACCAAAGCCACCTTCAACGCCGCGGTAGCCGCCGAGAAGGAGGTCGTGGCTTCCCTCGAACTCGCCCGCCAGCAGGCCACCGCCGCCGCGGCTCATCCGACGCACGCCCTCACCTTCTCGCCCGATGGTCGCACGCTCGCCACGTTGGCAGCTGACGGTCACGTCCTGACCTGGAGCGGCGACACCGGGGCCGCCTTCGACGTCCTGCCCAGGCGCCCAGCCCAGCCCGCACCCGCCGCCAAACCCGCCGAGGGACGTTCCACCGGCCTGGTTTTCCTCGGACGAGACCGTCTGTTGGCGCCCGCCTCCACCGACCGCCAAGCTGTCACGTGGAACCTGAACCCAACCTGGACCCTGGAACGGACCATCGGCACCGGCGACGCCGAGTCGCTTTTTGCCGACCGCGTCAACGCCGTCCGGTTCAGCCCGGACGGACGCATCGTTGCCACCGGCGGCGGCGAGCCGACGCGCAGTGGCGAGGTCAAGTTATTCAACGTCGCCGACGGTCAGCCGGTGCGATCCTTCTCCGACGTTCATAGCGACGCGGTGCTGTCCATCGACTTCTCTTCCGACGGCAAGCACCTTGCCTCTTCGTCGGCCGACCGATTTGTGAAGGTCGTCGACCTCGCCACCGGCAAGGTGGTGAAGGCCTTTGAAGGGCACACCAGCTATGTGCTCGGCGTCGCCTGGAAGCGTGACAGCCGGACCCTCGCCAGCGCCGGAGCGGACAAGGTGATCAAAGTTTGGGATTTCGTCACCGGTGATCGCCGGAAAAACATCGAAGGCGCCGACAAGGATGTGACCGGCATCGCCTTCGTCGGCGTGTCCGACCAGATGATTGCGACCTCTGGCGACAGCCAGGTGCGGTTGCTGAAGGAGAGCGGGGAGAAGGTTCGATCGTTCGAAGGGGCCGCCGATTTCATGAACAGCACCGCGGCCACACCGGATGGGAAAATCGTCATCGCGGGCGGCCAGGATGGACGGTTGCACATCTGGAACGGTGCCGACGGCAAGAAGATGGCCAGTTTCGCGCCCGGGGAATAAGCAGCACTTCGGTTCAAGCTTGCCACGGATAACGCCGATTCGTTCAAGTAGCACGCGCTCAACATTGGTCACGGGCGCCATCACCGCTTGAAACAAATTGCGCAATATCAGGACGGCCGACTCGAACTTCAGGACGTACCCACCCCAACCCCACCGCCCGGCGGTGTGCTCGTTCGCGTCACACACTCGGTCATCAGTGTCGGCACCGAAAAGATGAAGGTCGAGCAGGCCAAAATGAACCTGCTGCAAAAAGCCCGCGCCCGTCCCGACCAGGTGCGCAAGGTCCTCGACACCGCCAAGACGCTCGGCTGGAAGGCCGCCCTCGACAAGGTTCGCAACCGGCTCGAAACCCCGACCCCCCTCGGCTACAGCGCCGCCGGCATCGTCGAAGCCGTTGATCCGCTCAATACTCGTCTGCGGGTCGGCGATCGCGTCGCCTGCGGCGGCAATGAAACCGCCCTGCATGCCGAGTTCATCGCCGTCCCCGATCTGCTGGTCGCCCAAGTCCCCGACGGCGTCGAGAACTGGCAGGCCGCCTACACCACCATCGTTTCCATCGCGCTCCAAACCGTCCGCCAGCTCGAACCCACGCTCGGCGAACGGGTGCTCGTCACCGGCCAGGGCCTCGTCGGACTGCTGGTCACCGCGCTCCTTCGCGCCCACGGCGCGCGCGTGATGGCGGTGGACCTCGCCTCCGCCCGGCAGCCCTTCTCCGAGGCCATGGGGGCCGAGAAGTTCATCGTGCCCGGCCAACGCAATCTGGCCGACGAAGTCCGGGCCTGGACCGACGGCTACGGCGTGGACGCCGTGGTTCTGGCGACGGCCACGCAGAACAACTCGCCCACCGAACAGGCGATCGATTCGCTGCGCGATCGCGGACGCATCGTGGTGGTGGGCAACACGAAGGTCGATCTGCCCTGGAAATACGCTTACGAGAAGGAAATCTCCGTCCGCTTCTCCCGCAGCTACGGCCCGGGCCGCTACGATCCCGCTTACGAATGGGGCGGTTCAGACTATCCCATCGGCTATGTGCGCTGGACCGAACAGCGCAACTTCGAGGCGTGCCTGCACCTGATGAAAACCGGCCAGCTGAACCTGGACGCCATCACGACCCGCAAGGTGCCGTTCGCGGACTCTCTCGCCGTCTACCAGGAACTGCTGGGCGAAGGCGCCGCGCGCGAAGTCGGCGTGCTCCTTGAGTATCCCCTGGCCGGATCCAAGGCGCCCTCTTCCACAGCCACAACCACGTCCCGTGCGGCCGCCGGCGCGCCCAACCAAAACCGGCGCCTCTCCGCTCCCGCCAAACGCCTCGACGTCATCGGCGCCGGCAATTTCGCGCGCACGATGCTCCTGCCGCACGTCAAGGATCGGGTCCCGTTCGGCACAGTGGTCAACAACACTTCGCTGTCGGCGAATCACGTCAAAGCCAAGTTCGGCTTTGCCGACGCGGCTACTGACTACGCCCGTTTGTTCGAGAAATCCGCAGCGAACGTCCCCGCCGCGGTCCTGATTGCCACCCGGCATCACCTTCACGCGCCGATCGTCGAGGCCGCGCTCGCGGCCCACCGCCAGATCTTCGTTGAAAAGCCGCTCTGCCTGACTCGCGATGAGCTCGCCGCGATCGACGCTGCGATGGCGCGCAGCCAGGGTTCAATCCAAGTGGGTTTCAACCGGCGCTTCGCCGGCGCCAGCGTCGAGCTGAAGAAGGTCATGCAGGCGGCGCCCGGGCCAAAGACGGCCAGCTTCCGGGTGATGACCGGCAAGCTCGATCCATCGCACTGGTACGCCAACCACGCGGAAAGCGGCGGGCGCGTCCTCGGCGAGGCCTGTCATTTCCTCGACTACTTCTGCTTCCTTTTCGATTCCCGCCCCGTGCGTGTCCTGGCCCAAACGACCTGGCCACCGACCGGTCGGCTGCCGTTCCCGGACAGCGTCACCGCCCAGGTCGAGTTCGCCGATGGCTCCTGTGGGCAGCTCGTCTACTCCGCCGAAGGCGACCCCACCTGGCCAAAGGAAGTCTGCACCGTCTTCGGCGCCGGTTTCGTCGCCGAGATCGAAAACTTCCAGAAGCTCGTGATCCAGCGAGGACGCAAAGCCGCCACTCATTCGTATAATGGCAAGGGCCATGCCGAGCAGATGGCGGCCTGGGCGACGTTCCTGAGTGGCGCGGCCGATCATCCCCTGCCCTATGCGCAGTCCCGCCAAAGCATGCTGCTGACGTTCGCCACCGTGGAATCGATCCAGGCCGGCCGCAGCGTCGAAGTGGGCTGAGCCGGAACGATTCGGTTGGGCGGCGGACGGTTGCGCCGCAGATTCTGGCGAAGGCCGAGGCGTGAGAAGCGAGCGTATTGAGATGAAATACGTAAGCGGCCAACAGAATCGTTCCGGCTGTGCCACGGACCCGACGACAAGCATTCCCCGGCAACCGGAAATGAAAACCGCCGACGGACGCCGATGGGCGCAGATATTCTGCGTGACCCACCACCGTTTGCTGGGTCGTCTTTATCTGCGTTTATCTGCGTGCATCTGCGGTCCAAGATCTCGCGCGAGGATCAGGCACGAATCAAAGTCGTTGCACCCCATCCGGCCCGATCGCTATCGTCGCCGGGCAATCCAACCCCCGGACATGCAAATCGAACGAACGTTTCCCTGCTCAGAGCTTCGGGCCCTCGCCTTGATCCTTTTCGTTGCGTTAGCCGTCGTCGCCGGTCCACGAACCGCGTCAGCGGCGCGCCGACCGCTGGTCATCTCCGGCAACGAAAACAAAATCGATCTGATCTCCGGTGCACCGAGGGTCATCGCCAACGCGCCGCCCGATTCGATCTCGATTCTGGATTTTTCCAGTTTTCCACCGGCGGTCGACCATCTTACCAACGTGCCGAATTCGGTGCTGGGCCCGCCCTCCAACATCGCCGTCACGCCCAACGGACGGCTCGCCCTGATCGCCAACTCCGTTCGCATCGAACCCGAACGCCAGACAAACTGGCTGCCCGAGGATTTTCTTCATCTGCTGGACCTGACCAGCCGGCCGCCCGCGGTGATCGGTCGCGTCAGCGCGGGCCCCCAGCCCTCCGGTCTTTCCATTCGCGGCGACGGCACGCTCGCGCTGGTGGCCAATCGTGCCGGCGGTTCCGTCTCGGTGTTGGGCATCGCGGGAACTCACGTCACCCTGCGGCAAACGTTGAAGATCGCTGAACCCGCCGACAGCGTTTCGGATGTCGCCATCAGTCCGGACGGCCGCCTCGCGCTCGCCAGCGTCCAAAAGGCAGGTTACCTCGCGGTGCTGCGTCTCGACGGCGACACGTTGACGGACACCGGTCGAAAGATCTCCACCTATGGTCAGCCTTACCGGTGCGTGATCACGCCCGACGGCGAGCTCGGGCTAACGGCGGGGATGGGCACGGGCAATGGACTCGACGCGGACGCGCTGACCGTGGTTGACCTCAAGTCCAACCCACCGCGCACAGTGGACTTTGTCACGCTCGGAGCGGTACCGGAATCGATCGAACTCGATCCCACCGGTCAAATCCTGGCGGCCGTGCTGATGACCGGCTCGAATTTTCCGGTGAGCGACCCACGATCCGCGCCGCACGGTGAGCTGGTGCTGCTGCGCCGGGCTGGAGGAAGCTTTCGCGTCAGCCAACGGTTGAAGATCGGCCGCATTCCCGAGGGTGTGGCGTTCACGTCGGACGGGAAATATCTGGTCGTGCAATGCCACCCGGAGCGCGAGTTGTGGGTGTTCGCCATGAAACGCGGACGGGCGAAGGACACCGGCCAGAGGATCCGCGTGCCCGGATTCCCGTCCAGCTTGAGGGCCTCGCCGTGAGCGGCCGCCTCTCCTGGTATTGGCATCGTCTCCGGGCCATGAGCCCGGGCGAGATCGCGCTGCATCTCCGAAAGAAGCTTCGGCAAAAGTCGGACGCGACTCGCACCCGCTGGCCAGCCGTCGATCTGACCTGCTCCGGCTTCTTTCCCGAATTGCCACCAGCAAAAGGCGCGCCCGAATCCCTCCGGGCCGCGCTGCGACGCGATGCGGATGACATCCTCGCCGGACGCTGGCGATTTTTCGGCCATCTGGAATTGCAGGTGGACGACCCGCCGAAATGGCAGCGGGATTACCTCGTGGGCCGCGACATGGAGACGGCGGCGTCGGCCTTTCAGCTCAACTACCGAACCCTGCCCTCCGGCGTGGACTCCAAGCTGATCTGGGAACCCAGCCGCTGGTATCAGCTCGTCCGCCTGGCGATGGCCGCCTATGTCCTGAGTGACGGACGCGCGGCCGGCAAATGCCTGGATTGGCTGGAGGATTGGGTTCGCCATAACCCGCCGTATCGTGGCTGGAACTGGACCAGCGCGCTGGAAGTCGGCATCCGCCTGATTCAGTTCACGTGGATCGATGCATTGCTGGGGAATTTAAAAGAGCCGGCAAACATCCCAGCGCGTCTGGCCAAGCTACGACGGGAAATTCTGCCGCCGCACGCCTGGTATGCCTCGCGGCATCGCTCGTTTGGCTCGTCAGCCAACAATCATCTGTTAGGCGAGCTCGTGGGCTGCATCGTGGCGACCGTCCGCTGGCCGGGCCTGGCCAGCTGCTGCGCTCAGATGGACACCTTGGCCAGCGCCTGGCGCAACCAGGTCCTCGCCCAGTTCGCCGAAGATGGCGGCAACCAGGAACAGGCGTTGAACTATCAATTGTTCTCGTGGGAGTTTTGCTGGCAGGCGTTGCTGGCCCTCAAGCCCACCGGGCGTCCGGCTGGCGAGGCGATCGAAAATCGCCTGCGGAAGGCGGCCCGGTTCTTCGTCCAGGTGCAGGTGCCGGAGGATCCGTGGGACTACGGCGACTCCGACAGCGCCTACGTCACTCCCTTCTTTGCCGAGGAAGCGAAGGCGGTGGAGGAATGGCATCGGTGGTTTCAGAACTCGTCGTCCAGCCCGGCCCTCGGCTACTGGCTGGGAACAGAACCGATTGCCGCCGCATCGGAAGGCGAGGGCGAACCCGAGCAGTGGCATCGTCAGGCGCACTCTGGATACGCAACGCGCCAGTTTGCCGACTGGCGTCTGCGCTGGGATCTGTCACCGCTCGGCCTCGGCTCCATGGCCGCCCACGGGCATCTCGACGCTTTGCATCTTTCGATCTGGGTCCGCGGCGTCGCGTTGATCATTGACCCGGGAACAGGCGCCTATCACGCGGACAAGCCGCTACGCAACTGGCTGGCCTCGCGATCCGCCCACAACGGCCCAGCTCCACTGAACGAGGAGTGGCCAAAACGTTTGGGCCCTTTCCTTTGGGCGGAAACCCACCCGGCGATTGAGCTGGAGACAGACCCCGATCGCCCGCACGGCGCCCGGGCCGAGTGGATCACCCCGAGCCTCAGGCTCAGACGAAGCATCGAATTCAATTCGGAAGCGTCGACCATGACCGTGACCGACTGGGTCGAGCCTCGCCACGACGAGCGCACGCAAGACGCTCGGCACTTTGTCGTGCGCTGGCAGTTTGCTCCTGAAACGCGCATCGACGTTCTGTCCGCGCGACGTTTTCGAGTGAGCCGCCGCAGCGCCACCTTGGAGATCGAAGTGAGCCCGAACTGGTCGCAGGTTTCGCTGGTCACGGAAGCCTCCCAAGCCTCCTCCGCGGACCCAGAGGCTCTACTCGCCGGCACCGTGTCACCTCGCTTTCGTCAGACTGTTTGGGCGCCCTATCTCAAACTGACGGCCCAGTCGCCCAATTGCCATCCGGGGGAGTTCACCACGATTTTCCGCCGAGGGTGAGCTCATCACTTGCATGAATTCCTTTCTGAAATTCGACCTGAGCTTCGGACACTTCGCAGCAACAGTGGAAGGCGAACGGCCGACGCTACTCGCCCTCACCCCGGCCCTCTCCCCCGGGGTGAGGGAGGAACGATCGCGGCCTGATTGAATTCGCAACGGCCGCCTCGATCTGGATATGCGCCGACTTTCGTCACGAGGGTTCACCTGCTTGCCAAAAAAGAATCGCCGTTGCCAACGCCCACCCGTCCCTCTGGACGGCCACTGAAGCTCCCCCTCTCCCCGGGGGAGAGGGTTGGGGTGAGGGCGAACTTGAAAGCACTTCCGCCAACTGATGGAGTCGTCCGCATTACTCGGAGCAGTTATACGAAGGGCATCCGCGTCACTGCTTGCCCCTGTCTTTTTACGGCTCGCGATAATCCAAATCGTAGGCTGGCATTGGACCACCTGGGCCCTGGAGGTAATGCTCCATCCACTGCATCAGGCGCAGGTTGTAATCCAGGCGCGACGCGGCCTTGCGATTCCCGTGCTGTTCACCCGGATACAAAACCAGCCGCACGGGTGCCTCGCTGCGCAGTTTGAGGTGGCGATAGAGCTCGCGCGACTGACCCACGTTGACCCGCGGGTCATCCTTGCCGTGCAAAATCAGCAGCGGCGTGCGGCTTCGGCCGGCATGAAACACCGGGCTGCGCTCGAGCAGGAAGGACCAGTCTTCCCACGGCCGTTTCATCGCATGCACATAGTATTCCTCGTCCGGAATGTCGGTCGTGCCCACCTTGGAAACCTTGTCGCTAATCCCCACAAACATCACGCCGGCGGCGAAACGTTCCGAATAACGGGTCGAGCACCAGGCCGTGGCGTAGCCGCCGTAGGATCCACCGGTAACGCCCACCTTCGCCCGATCTACCAACCCACCCGCCACCAGATGATCCACCGCGTCGATCAGATCATCGAACTCCTTCCCGGCGGCATCGCCCTGGCCAAGCTTGGAAAACGCCACGCCGCGTCCGGTGCTCCCCCGATAGTTCGGATAGAACACCGCGAACCCGCGCGCGGCGGCCACCTGCCCCGGCAAACTGTAGGTGGTGATCCAGCCATGGCTGACGTGTGACTCTGGACCGCCGTGCACGGCGAGGATCAGCGGATAGCGTTGGCCCGGCTTTTCGTCGAGTGGATGAATGAGCAATCCTTCCAGCTCGAGCCCGTCGCTAGCTTTGTGCCGAACGATCTCCTGCCGGCCAAACCGAAGTTTTTCCAAACCGGGATTGCTGTCGGTGCGACGCACCGCCGCGGCCTCGCCTTCGCTCCACGTGAACACTTCCGCGGGGTGCGCCGGCGTGCTCCCCACGAGCACCGCATCCCGACCATTCTGTGAAACCGAGAGACTGGCGAGTACCGGACCCTCCGGGCCCAACAGAGGCTTGGATTCGCGTTCTCCCGTCGCCACGTCGACTCGACCCAGGATCGTTTGCACGCCCATCGCGGCGACATACATCAGCGTATCCTTTCCGCTCCATTCAAAATGAGCCACGTGTCCCTCCAGACCGGGCAGGACATCGCGAACGGGACCGCCCGCCGAGTCCGCCACCAGCAGGCGTCCATACTGCGGATCATGCATGTCCGCCGCACCGATCATCGCCACCCGCCGCCCGTCGGGGCTCCAGCCCAAGTCGCTCAATTTACCCGTCCGCTCGATCCGGGCCGAGACCGCCCCGGAGCCGGCATCGACCACGAGGACTTGCTGACGCATCATCGAATCATTGACCGACGGCGTCGGGGTTACGGCCAGCAGCAATCGATCGTCCACTGGACTCCACAACGCCTGCACCACATGGCCGGTGACAACGAGTGAGGCCAGATTGGTGCGCTTCTCGAACAACGTCATGACCCAGACCTTCGCGGTCCGCCAATCCTCCTCGTAAACCTCCTGCTTGAATCCTTTGTCCTGAAATTTCTTTCTGGATTCGGGCTCGGGCTCGTTCGCGACCACCGCGACCCGTTTGCCGTCCGCAGCGAGGCTGAATCCACCGAGATCGGAGTTCAGTTCGGCCGCCTTGCGCGCTTCGCCGCCATCGACCGGGATTAAATACAAGGCCTTGAACTTGTCGTCGCCGCGCTTGGCTAGAAACGCGATCTGTTGCGAGTCGGGCGTCCAGCGCACGGCCGAAACGTTGATCTTGCCGGTCACGAACGGTCGTGGCGCCGCGCCATGGGTGTCAGTCACCCACAACTCGCTCCACGGCTCGCCGTCCTCGTCAACGTTGGGCTGACGCGGCACACCGAGCGTGTAGGCCACCCGGCTGCCATCCGGGGCGACCACTGCGCTGGTGATCATCCGGAGCGAGGCGACGCGGTGGGGCGTCAGGACATCAGGCTCGGCGCCAGACGTCGCCACGGCCTGGGCCAGGGAAAAGGCGAACAGAAACGCCCGCACGACCGAACAGTTCGGAAGAGTTTTCACGTTGGGCGGACGTTAAAGTCCCGGCCGCAGGTCCGGCAATCGAATTGAATTCTCCTCTGGCCGATGGAGATGCGCCGGCCGGGCCGCTGGCCAATTGACCCGCGCCCGGCGCGGGGGCACAGTCGCGGTTATTGCAGCCTAAGCGGCCGCGTCATTCCAGCGCGACCGCACGGGGAACCCAATTCCCGGCGCGAAAGCGTCGGGACGGGGCGCAGGCCGGAGCGAACCTCCGGCCAGGTCACCTCCAAGACCCAGCCCGTCAGCTAACCTCGTCGGCAGTTGGAAGGGCGAACCTCTGCCCCGCCGAATGGCGGGAATTCAAGTTCACCCAGTTCGAATCCTGCACGCGCGGAATAGGTGTCTCCGCACGTCGCTGTCCGCTGACTGGATATGAATATTGGAACTGCCGGTGCCTGGCTCAAGTCCGTCTTCATTGGCCGTGCGCGCGATCTCTCCGATCATAAACTGTTTCACAAACTCTCCCTCGTCGCCGTGCTGGCCTGGGTCGGCCTCGGAGCCGACGGCCTCTCGTCGTCGTGCTATGGCCCCGAGGAAACCTTCAGGGCGCTGGGATCGCACCCGGCCCTCAGCATTTTCGTGGCGGCGGCGTGCGTTCTTACGATCGTCATTCTCTGCGCCGGCTACCGGCAGATCATCGAACTCTTCCCCTCGGGCGGCGGCGGTTATCTGGTCGCCAGCAAGCTGCTGTCGCCGGCCGCCGGTGTCGTCTCCGGCTCGGCGCTCCTCGTCGACTACGTGCTGACCATTACGATCTCGGTGGCGAGCGGGGCGGACGCGCTCTTCTCGGTGCTGCCCGCCTCATGGCAGCCATGGAAACTCACGTTCAGCGCCGCCGGCGTGCTGGCCCTGACCCTCCTGAACTTGCGCGGCGCCCGCGAGTCGGTGCTGCTGTGGACCCCGGTGTTTTTTGTGTTCATCGCGACCCACGCTTTGGCCATCGGCGTGGCGATTGGCAGCCATCTAGGCCTGCTCCCGGAAATCGCCGGCCGCACGGCCATCGCCGTGGGCGAAGCCCGTTCCGAGCTGGGGTGGTTAGGCATGATGGCGCTGATTCTCAAGGCCTACAGCCTCGGCGCCGGCACGTTCACCGGGATTGAAGCCGTCAGCAACGGGTTGCCCATCCTGCGCGAGCCACGGGTGCAAACCGGCAAACGCACGATGACCTACATGGGCGTCTCTCTCGCCGCCACCGTCTTCGGCCTATTGCTGGCGTATCTCCTCTACGACGTCCAGCCAGTGGCCGGCAAGACTCTGAACGCGGTGCTGTTCGAGCGCATCAGCGGTTCATGGCCGGCCGCCCTCCGCGGCCCGTTTGTCACCGTCAGCCTGCTGTCCGCCACCGCCCTGCTGTTCATCGCGGCGCAAGCGGGATTTCTGGACGGACCCCGGGTCCTGGCCAACATGGCGCTGGACCGCTGGTTCCCGGCGCGCTTCGCGACGTTGAGCGACCGGTTCGTCACCCAGAACGGCATCCTGCTGATGGGCGGCGCGGCGCTGGCAGCCCTGCTCCTGACGCGCGGCGCGGTCAGCCTGCTCGTCGTGCTTTATAGCATCAACGTGTTCATCACCTTTTCCTTCTCCCAAGCCGGCATGGTCCGACACTGGTGGCGGCAACGGCGCAGCACGACGGATTGGCAACGAAAGCTGGCGATCAACGGCATTGGCCTCGCCGCGACGTCGTTCATTCTCGCATCGCTTTGCGTGGTGAAATTTCACGAGGGCGGTTGGATCACCCTGCTCGTCACGGGCGCCGTCGTCGCCCTCGCCTTCCTGGTCCGAAGCCACTACCGGAGCACCAGCCGCGATCTGCAACGGCTCGATGCGCTGGTGGCCGCGATGTCCGACGATCCGCCGGCCGGCGAAGCCGTCCGCCGAAATCACGGACGCACCGCCATCGTGCTGGTCAACGGATTTAACGGGCTCGGCCTGCACACGTTTCTCGGCATTCCGCGCCTGTTCCCTGACACGTTCGGACACTTCGTCTTCGTCCAGGTGGGCATCGTCGACGCCGGCAGCTTCAAGGGCGCGGAGGAACTCGAGCGGCTGCGGGCGGAAACCGCGGCCGGCGCAGAACGTTACGCTTCACTGGCGCGACGCCATGGATTTACCGCCGAAACGACCTGTGCGATCAGCCACGATGTGGTGGAAGCGATTGGGAGTCTGAGCGAGGAATGGCTGCAGAAACATCCGGGAGCAATCCTGTTCGGCGGTCAGCTGGCGTTCCGCCACGAAACCGTCTGGACGCGCTGGCTGCACAATCATGCGGTGTTCGCCTTGCAACGGCTGTTTTGCCGCCGCGGCGTGCCGTTCGTGATTGTCCCGGCCCAAGTCTAATGCGGCACCGATCTAATCCGGCTCAATCCTCAATACTGCTGGGTCGGCTCTTCCTCGTTGATCGGTTTCTCGAACTGATCGCTGGAAAGTTCGACTCTGAACCGGGCGTCGTCTTCCTTCAACGCCTTCACGACCACCCGCCACGACGCGGTTGCCTTGGGCGCAAGCACCGGCAAAGTCTCCATGACCAGCCGTTGTTCCTCCCGGGTGGCCGGGGTGGTCCCGGTGGCCGAGACGAATTCCTGGCTGGCCGGCAGGGTGCAATGAATGCGGATATTGGTGCCGGGCGCGGTGCCCTGGTTGATCACCTTGATCTCGTACGTCACTTCCTTGCCCACCTCGATCGGATCCGCCAGATCCACCAGCTCAAGCAAAATGGCGGAGATGCCTGAGACCATCGACGAACACGAACTCCGCACCGGCGTCATCCTGGCCGCCGACAGGCTGGCCTGAAACGGGAGCGCGCCCAACTGGCCGGCGGAAAGGGTGGCGCAAAGCTTGCGGCTGGCCCCCGCGGCGAGCTGATCCATGGGCCAGACCACACGGCCCTCTGATCCCAATCCGCCCTCGGTGGCGCTGGTCAAGCGCACGCCCGGCGGAAGCTCCAGCGCCGCGAGCACATTCGATCCGGGCCCGTCCCCGGTGTTGCGCACGTTCAGGCACACCTCCAAAGGTCGCCCCAACATCAACTCGGCCGGCACCTGGCAATCAATCGCCAGCACGGCCTTGGGCTCCGCTCCGAGGTCTTCGACAAAGAAATTGCTGCAAGCCTTCGGGGTGATGCAACGGTATCGTCGGCCCCGCGAGGTGAAATCAAACACATACGCCGGCGCCGGCGTGCGACCCTTCCAATGAACATTGATCAGGCAGATCGGATGCCCATTCTTTCGGGTCGACATGAACGGCATGACCGCGCCCACCGCAATCTCGTGCTCCCGAATTTCCGCGCTGGCCGCCGCCCGATGCATGTCCTCCGGATCACCAACCCATCGCCACTGACGCAAGACCGACGCAAAATCGGGCTTCAACTTTGGATCCGCAAACCGCGCCCGCAAGTCATCCGGCGTTTTAAGTGGCGGCGCAAATCGGGTGGCGGGGTTGCCCAGATTGGTGGCGTGATGTTCTTCCGCGCGGGCGGGCAGTCGGACCGATAGGCCCAAGCCGATCATCAGGATCCAAGCAAGCGCATTGTTCACGCTCGAAACGTCCAAAAATCCGGTCCTGATTGCGAGTCATTTATGGTCAACACCACGGGCTTCATCGCATCCGTCTGGCTTCATCCCAGACAGCGCTGGCCGCGGCGGAATCCTTTCCCTCGGCAAAAAACGGGAAATTTTCGTTAGATTCCGCACACATCGAGGCAATGGATTAGTGAGAGATCCAATTCCCCCTCTCGGCGTTCTCTGCGTTCTTTGCGGTTAAATGAACCAGAACAATCGGATTCGAGAACCGCCCGATCTGAATCAACCGCAGAGAACGCAAAGAACGCAGAGAAGGCCACGGCAGAGAAGGGACGCCGGCGGCGGGATCGACCTGCTCCGGGCTCTCTGCGGTCGAATCAAACTGACGAAGAACAACCGCGAATAGATTCTAGATATGAGAGACATCAATTCATTGTGCGACCGAGTTCGGCAAATATCCTACGACATTCACGTCTATCATGGACACGGACACTTGGAGAAAGTTTACGAGAACGCCCTGGCGCATCGACTTCACAGGGCGGGTTTCAATGTCAAACAGCAGCACCCGATCAAAGTGCACGACGAAGATGGCACCCTCATCGGTGACTATCTGGCTGACTTGCTGGTGGAAGGCGAACTGATTGTGGAACTGAAGACCGCCAAATCCCTCGCGAACGAACACGAAGCCCAAATACTGGGATACCTGAAGTCCGCCCGTTTGGAACACGGACTTCTCATCAACTTTGGCTCCTACAAATTTGAGATTCGTAAATTTGCGTGGAGCAAACGATCCGCGAGCGGTCGTCCCGGCTCGCACATATTTCCCCTCTCTGCGTTCTTTGCGTTCTTTGCGGTTAAATGAACCAGAACAATCGGATTCGAGAACCGCCCGATCTGAATCAACCGCAGAGAACGCAAAGAACGCAGAGAAGGGACGCCGGCGGCGGGATTGACCTGCTCCGGGCTCTCTGCGGTCGAATCAATCCTAAGGCTTGGTGATGCGTACCCGGTAGAATTTGTTCGTCCCCGCTGCGTTCAGATCCGTCACCGTCCGCACCGCGCCGGCATCCGCCACCGACACCGCCCCGAGATCCACGAACGCGCCCGTCGCCGCCCCCGGACGGCTCTGCACTACATAACTGCGTCCGGCCACGCGCGGACTGAAGATCAGGTTCATGCGATCGCCTGATCCGGGAACGCGTTCGATGCGAAAGCGGAAGTAGGAACTGGCATCCGTCGGGATGGAGCCCACTGTTTCTTCATAACCATTGCTCTGGCCGTCGCCATCCGGGTCAGCCGAGGCGAGTCCCGCCGGATTGTTCTCGCCGAAATGCTGCACTTGCCAGGCATCGTCAAGATGGTCACCTCCATAGATTCCGTAGTTGTCGTTGTCCGCGTTGCGAACCCACAGGCCCAGCACACCGCGACGCCCGCCGTAAAGCGCCTGAACGGTCGCGCCGGTATCGCGATAAACCGCACCCGCCAAGGCCAGTCCGGCCACGTCAATCTGGCGAATCGGGCCGTCGACCACACTCCAGGCCACGCTGGCGCCGGGCAGCCTCAGGACCGTACCGTCGTCCAGCCGCGCCGTCGCGAACAACTGTCGCGTGGCTCCCTCGTCCACGTTGGTCGTGGTCGCCGAAACGACCACCGACGACACTTCATACAGCTGTCCCGCGTAGCCGTGCTTGACCAGTTCAACGCCACCCGCGGCGGTCGCAATTCCCGCGAAGCCCCCGAGGGAACCTTCCTGACGATAGATCGCGCTGGCGGCCGGATGTCCGCCCGCATCCGCCACGTCGGCTTGAATGCTGTAGGCCGGGCTTGAGGCCGGGCCCGCGACGATCGCCGTCGGCAGGCTGAGAACCAGGGCCATGGCCAGCCAGGCACGGGGGTCGAAATGGGCGACTCCGCCACACGACAGCCGAAGGCGCGAGGCAGGCTGCGCTTCCAAGCCCGGGCTGGGCGAGGATACGCCCGGATTGGCCGGCGGATCCCACCGGCCGCGGACCGATGGACGCGGTGAGAAGCCCGGTTCGGCGGACTGATCTGCGGTCCACGCCGGGTTGTCGGTCGGGTCGTGACGATCCTTCTCAGATTCAGGGTTCATGATGAGGCAGGAGGCTGACGTTGGTTCGGCCGGTGGTTATCGGGATTACTGGCCCACAGTGACCGCTCGATCGGGAAACGCCCGCAGGATGCAGGCCTTGGTAATTGTGATCGGCGCCGGGTAGCTGAACGAGGCCGGGTTTTGGGTTCCTCCATTCAGAACGATGGTGCCGCCGACAGGCGCCGCGCCGACCGCCGACGCAACGTCGTTGTAAGGCAGATTGTAGGTTCCGAACTCGAAGAGCGGCAGTCCCAGCGGATTCACGAAGACACTGGCATCGTGCAACGGCCGGAGGAAGGCGGGATCAAGCTGCATCATTCCATTGCCGTAAACGGAATCCTTGCCGGACGCGCCGAGATCCTCGGCCATGCGATAGAGGAAATGCTTCACGCCGGCACCCGAGATCCGGGTGGGGTTCATGCTTTGCACCAAGGCCGCACCGCCGGCCACGGCGGGCGAGGCCATCGAAGTGCCGGTCATGTAGCCATAGGTGCCGTTGGCGTTGGCTGCCGTAAAGTTGGTGGTCACCGTGCTCAGGATGCTGGTGCCGGGCGCAGCGAGATCGATGGCCGATCCGAAGTTGCTCGAATCGCGCGCCGTGTCGTCGCTTTGAATGTTGCTGACGATGAGCGGCCAGTCGTGATCGTTCCAGCCAGCGCTCGGGCTGGAATCGACATTCATGCTGTCGTTGCCGGCCGCCACCACGACGAGCACGCCATTGTCCCGGGCATTGTCGAGCGCGTCGGATTCCGAGCCTTCCAGCGTGCTGTTGCCAAAGCTGCAGTTGATGACATCGGCTCCGTTCGCCACAGCGTCGTTGATCGCGTCCGCGGCGCAGCAAATGTAATATTCGCTTTCCGCCGCATTCCACGACGAGCAACCCATGGCCATGAGATTGGCCCGGGTGATGCCAGCGACTCCGATGGAGTTGTTGCGGATGGCGGCGGCGATCCCGGCGCAATGCGTCCCGTGATCAATGGAGCTGCCGCCACGACGATCGCGTTTGGCATCGCCATTCGCATTGGCCCCAAAACCGCGGTTGTAAACAATGCGGCTGGCGAGATCCGGATGGGTCAAGTCCACGCCCGTGTCGATGATGGCGACCCGGATCGCCGTGGACGACTGCGGCACGTCCCAAGCGTCATCCGCCCGAACCCGCGCCGGCCCCCACTGGTCGGCCCAACGCGCATCGTTAGGCACCGCGGTGGGCGGACGCACGCGATTGAGACTGGCGGTCGCCACATCCGGATGCCGGCGCAGTTCCGCCAGCACGACGGCGGCGTCCTCGCCCGCGTGCAGGCGCGCCTTGAGCGCCCGGGCGATGCGCGGCACTTCATCAACATTCGCCGCGGCGTTGGGGTTGGCGTTCAAATTCCCGAGCGCACGGCCGCGAATACGTTCCGGCATCTCCTCCCCTTTCAGCCAGCGATCCGCCGCGCTGTGACCCGCGACGACGTCGCGGATTCCCCGATGCAAGCCTTGCAGGCGGGATTTGTCCACGGGTCGCCGCCCCACACCGGCCGGCGACAACTGCCGGGCGACTCCCTCCTTCAAGGTGAATTCGACCTCGTCCTTCACGTAGTAGCCGCCATCAGGCAGTCGACCCAGTTCAAGATCGGCGGCCGAAACCGTCGCGACCAGGCCCAGGATGCCGAGCGTCGCCCAGACCGTTCGAAGATTCGTGTTCATACGAGATGCCAAGGCCGAGAATGTTCGAAGAATTCAGCGGGCTTTATTGCAGCGAGACCAGGACAAGAACGAGGCCGCGCCCGGCCGCGAGTGACGACATCGCCTTGCCAATCACGGCACCCTGCGCTCGGCCGGAATCGTCAACCTTCATCCCGTGGCCCGGCGTGTCGGACGTGGTGATCAGATCGCCCGGACGGATTGCACCCCGATCGGCATCCACCCAGCAGTAAACCCGGCCCGTCAGCGCCACCGGATGCTGACCGTCCGCCGCCGTCCCACGCTGGCCCATTAGCATGCCAGGCTTGACCCCGCCGGCGCCGCTGACAATGCCGGCCACGGTTTTGTCGTAGGCCACGGAGCTCGTCACCAGCCGACCTGGTTTGTCCGGGTCGATGCACACGATCAGGCCGGGCTTGAGCTCCGCGTCAGCGGAATGAATGTCGAATTGCTCGGACAAATCGGCTCCACCGGTGATCTGGAGAACCTGGGTCGTGACGCGGCCTTCGCCCGTGACATCGGCATCGATGGTCACCGTCGCGACGCCGTCATTGCGAAACAGCTGGAGCAAACCGCCAGCGGTGCCATTGGCGGACAGCCTGACCGCGGTGCGATTCTCCGCGCTGCTGTCGTTCAACAGGATTTCGCCATAAGTAGAACCCCAGAGGCGAATTTGTTCCAAGCCGTCTGCACCATAGGTGCTGATTTGCGAGGAGGAGCCGTTAAGCGCGATCGCGTTGGCCCCGTTCGCGCGCTTGACCGAGATCGCTCCGCCACCGCTGTCCTCGCCATCGATCAGCACCCGGGTGCTGCCGTTCGTGCTCCGGACCGTGATGGCACCCGCGCCGCCGTCGTCTCCGTCGAGGAGAACCCCGAGGCCGCCGTCATTCTGATAGAGCGACAATTGCCCGCCCGACGTGCCTGCCTTGAGGTACACGCGGTTGGTGGTGCCCAGCGTCAGCCGCAAGGCGCCACCCGGGCTTTGGAGCAACCCGGGGAACGGCAGGCCGAAGAAGAGGGTTTCATGCGCCAGCAACTGGGCGGTGGTGAAGTTGTCGGTCGAATTGTCGCGCAGCAACAGTTCACCCCAACCCGGGCCCCACAGCCGGGTCTGCTCCTGGCCATCGCTGCCAAAGGTACTAATCTGGCTGCTATTCCCAATCAGACTGATCCCCGGCGTCCCCGCCGCCGTGCGAAACACATCCAGTCGTCCATCCACGGTGGGGCTGCCGAGATCGATGTCATCCGCGAGCCGCGCCGAGTCGATGCTATTGCTGGCGATCTGCGAAACCGAAACCGCTCCGGACGCAATCTTGTCGGCCGTGACCGAGCCGCTGGCGAGTTTCTCGGCGGTGATGCTGCCATTCAGGACGTTGGCCGCCATCATGGCGTAGCCAACGGAGGTCACCCGCTGGTCCGGAGTCAGCAACTGAGAACCGTTAACGCCATCATTGAACCAGATGCGCAGGCGCACATCGCTGTTGGTAAACACCCAGCTCGGAACGGCGGTCATGTTGGGCAGAGTGGCATCCCCCAAGGCCACGGAATACAGGCCCTGAGCCACGGACAGGCTCACCGCCGCGGAGGGCTCGCTCCCGTTCGCACTCGTGCCGTTGTTGCTCCAGTAGGAGGTCGGCAACGCGCCGCCCACCAAGGCAAACTTGAACTGGCCGGAGCCGTTGAAGTTGGTGCCGCCCACCACCACTCGGCCCTGGTAGTTGATGAGCTGAGGCACTTGCGCCGGCAGCAAGGCCGGCATGGCGGCCAAAACGGAGGTCAGCAACAGAAAGCGATGTTTCATCATGCCGGTCTACAGAAGCAAATCGGCCGCGAACATTACGCAGGAAGTGAACAAAAACCCGAATCCTCATCCTCCCGCTTTGCGCTTTTTGGGGGACGGCGAGGGCTGCTCCAGAGGGGCAGGTTCATGGGAAGCCGCCCGTTGCTTTTTGACCTGCGCAGGAGACATGAACCGGCGGACTGCTGGGACGGACCGCCCGGGTTTCCAGCCGCGGGGCATCCCTGCGGGATGCCGGCCATTAGCCGGTGGTGACGCGAGGCACGAGCGTCGACCACCGGAAAAGGTCCCCGGAAAACCGCACCGACCCCAGCCGGGGTCGCCGCCG
>JBGARF010000024.1:0-176543 GCA_044230345.1 Limisphaerales bacterium | reverse complement strand
GACGTCCGAGTCGTCAAGACCCGAGCACGTTGGTGCGGCCGGACACGTTCGTTCCCCGAACCAGGCGCGTCAGCCAATGCCGGTTGGCCGCACTGATTGCAGCCGGACACGGTTGGCCCGGCATGCCTGCGCTTTGCGTTAGGCGGCAGCGCTCACTGAAGGCTGACAATCATGAACATTAAACACTATGTTACACTCGCGACTGTGTTGCTCTGTTGGTGCAGTGCCACGGCAGCCCAGCAAACAGTGCATGTGTTCACCAACAAATTGGAGTTTATCGAGACGACCACGGCCACAAATTGCACTGGCCTTCTTCCGCGGTCGCCTGGCTTGGTTCCAGGAGGTGCGCTTCACTTGGGGCCGGTGACGCTCTCGGCTGCTCGCTTCCAGTGCAACGAGTTCACGCCGCTGTTGCCCGGAGGGGAGTTGCTCATTACCGGCCTCGAAAATCTCAACGTGGATTTTGATGAGGCAGTGACCGCCGCCGGATTCGATATCGTGGACACGACGACCGGGAGTGGTGGTTCCTGCCCGGGGCTGGATTCCATTTTTACAGTGACTTTGCTCGATGGGTCGATCGTCGTCTCCACGTTTAGTTTCAACGCGCCGAACGACATTGCGAGCTTCATCGGGATCCAGTCCTCGTCTCCCTTTCGGCGGCTTGAGATCAGAGAGACATCGGGGGGATGCGAGAATGATTTCTTCGGAACGGTTTATTGCCGCGCTGTTTCGCCCGGCCCAACCGTAGGTATCAGTCTGCGGCAATCGGAGATCGAGATTTGCTGGCCGTCCCGGAGCAATATGGTTTACCGAGTTGACTTTCGTTCGGACCATTCCGCAGGCATGTGGTCTCCGCTTTACACCAACGTCGTTGGCAATGGCGAGTCGCTTTGCGTGAGCGACGACATTGGCCCGGCACATTCCCAACGATATTATCGAGTTGTTGGATCGACCGAATGAGGGAGTCAACGATGTGGCCACCTAACAATAAAGGGTGTAATGCTGCGGAGCCCGCGAAGCGGGCGCAGCCAGCAATTGCACCCTTGGTTGAACAAGCCCGGAGCGGCGCCGCGATCGGCTGAGCCTATGGCGCTTGTGTTTCCGAGGTGGGCTTAGGTCTCGGGAGAAAGGAAGAGGTTTCGCTACTCCGCACCGCCCCTCTGCGTATCCAGGAGTGGCCGGCCCGTAAAAAGTGACCGTGATCGGGGAAGTGACAGGGGAAGTTTTGATCCAACGACAGGTCGATCGACGTTCGAATGCGCCCGATCATGCCGCCCAGGCAAAAGCCGTCGGCAACCGTTCGATGAGGTTTTGCGGCGGCGTGGATCATGTCTTGAGCGAAGTGGGGACCACGGTCGTCCTGGGCGGTCCGCGTTGACGCCACGGCGTCACGATGGTCAGCAGCAGTTGCATCGGTTGGCGGCAGCACGGACAGAGCGGCGCGGAGGCCGGCGCCGCCGGAGGTAAGTTCACGGCGCCCAGGTCGACCGGCCGGCCAGAGTGCAGTTGCACGCGCAAACGCTTGGCCTTGGCGGCGGGATGACAGAAGCCGTAGTAACGAATGGAGCGCAGTCCGCTGGGCAGGACATGCCGAAGGTAACGGGTCACGAACTCGACGCCCGAAAGTTCCGTCGTCTCCAGCCGATTGCCCGCATCACGGTTCTTCCAACGGAAGGTGACGGTTTGCTCGGTGACGCTGACGATCCGCGCATCACTGATGGCGGTCCGAGCCACGTAAGCGCCCAGATATTTGAGGGCGGAGGCGCCGTTGCCGGCGGGCTGAATGTGCACGCCCCAATCCTTGCCCCAGACTTGCGGATCCACCTGCCAGCCGTGCGTGTCGAAGAGCTCACGCAAGTGTTGACGAAAGGCGCTCTGCAAGAGTGGCAGATGGATCAGGAAGTCGTGTTGTTTCACGCGAACCAAACGGCCGCGCGCATCGAGCCCGGCCCCGGGAACCAGACAATGGAGGTGCGGATGAAAGCCCAGCTGTTGGTTCCAGGTGTGCAGCACGGCGGTGAAGCCGCTGACCGTGGCGCGCAGGCCCTTGGCCGTGGCCAACTTTTCCGACAGCGCGTTGGCGACCGCGGTGAAGAACAAGTCATAGGCCTCTTTGGCGAAGGGGCCAAAGAAACACGAGCGCACCTGTGCCGGCAGCGTGAAGGTGACCAGGAAATACGGAGCCTCGACGAGCTTGGCCAGCTCGCGCCGCACCCAGCGTTGGGTGGCGGCACGGCCGCATTGCGGGCAGGCCTTGTGATTGCAGAAACCGCAACGGGTCCATGGAGTCAGATCTCACCATTTGACAATTTACGAATGAGAAGGGGATCAACGAGAGCTGAGGGGAGCAGGCCACGGCGTGGAAATTTCCCCAATTGTTTAATTGTGAGATCTGACCCCAGGCTCTCTGGACCCATAGGCGACTTCCAGGCGGGCGTCGGGATGGGCTTTGCGGATGCGGTTAAGCGACCGTTCCAACGGGATGAGGGCGTTGGTGATGGTGCCGTGGACGCGAACCTCGCCTTTGGGGCCGGGTTCAGCGATGGCGATCACGATGGAGTCTTTGTGGACATCCAGGCCCAGATAGAGTGTAGTCGACGACATGGTGTGGTTGTTGTTTCGTTTTTGGTTGATAAACTTGAACGTTCATCCCGCCGTAAACGGGACCGTTCTTGCGGCTCTACCCACACGGGCAACCCGCGATAACATGGACGACAGCCACACCATTTCTTTCAACCCAACGCTTTCAACCCAAACACGGCCACGGCCACGATCTGGTGCGTGCCGACAGCCATAAGGTCTCGGCTGCACAAACGATATGAAGATTGCAACGCACGTCACGCTCCTGCTTTTTATCTCACTTTCCTCCGGCTTGGCAGGCACGCGTTTCGCCAGCACCATTGGCACCGTGCATCGAGAAATTGCTGCTGATAGAGTGGCATTCACCCTTCGCGTCAAGGCAATGGAGAAGACCATGGAGGCTAGCACCGCCAAACTTGAAGGACTCCTGGCCGATCTGACCGCGGAGGCCGCCAAGCTTAATTATCCCGTCACCGCGTTTACCGTAAAGACTCGCGCCACTGAACGAGAGTGGGAATGGGAGGAGAAAAAGCGCATTGCTGTCGGCTTCGCCTCTTCGGCAAGCGTGTCCGTGGTGCTTAGCGATCTCACGAACTACGGCAAGGTGTTGACGTTTCTCGGAACGAACGAAGGCTTTGAAGTTTTGTACGTATCGTTGGGCAGCTCGTTGGAGGGTGAGGCACGAAAACAAGCAATCACGGAAGCACTTAAGGCTGCGCGCAACAAGGCTGGTTTGCTGGCACAAGAGGGTGGATCCAAAGTCGGCAAATTACTCGAAGTAACCGAAGAGGAGGTCGAGACCCGTTCTTTCAATGATTATCCTGCATCGGCAAACTCCCGGGATCCAAATGAAGGAAAAGGTGTCTATCCGATCGGGATCTACGTTCGAGTGAGGGCTAAGTATGAGCTCAGATGACAATCGATACCGGCCGCCCAACAAGGCGGCTCCGCTCGAACGCCGCGATTGCGTCGCGTTTTCGTTCGGACGCGATTGGCGCGGCGTCGGTGAGCCCGGGTGCCCATCTTTTACCCCACATCTTTTACCAGTATCTCCGCCCCGACGGATCGGGTGCCGAACGAACCCACCGATGCCGTGTGTAGAAGCAAAAAGGGCGATGAGGTAAAAGATGGAGGGTAAAAGATGAAGACACCGAATGCCGCGATGACGCTCCGGTTTCATTTTGAATACGATGGGCGCCGAGTCGGTGAGTCGGATCGTTGTGCGAAATGGGCGTTTTGAATTGATCCGGAGATTATCGGTTGCTGCCGTCGTCGCGATCGTCGCGACGTGCGCCAGCTACCTCTTCTTGGGTTGGCTTATGATTTTCCCTCACGGCCCAGAACATCCTCAAGTAGCGTCTCGCCTTCTTTGGGAAGATCTACTAAAGGCAACCCCATGGGTTACATGCCTCTTTGTTTCGATGGAGATGATCGCCCTTGGCTTGGCATCCACCCTCGTCATGAAAGCATGCTATGGCTTGGTTGCGCTGGTCGCGGGCACGGTGCCGATCGTGGTACTGACCGTTTCTGTCCTTTCTAGACATGCTCCATTCGATGAACCATTGAAAGCGGTCACCCTTTTTCTGGCTTTCGTTTCGCTTACGTTCGCATCGCTCCATTCCGGCATCCGATTTCAGACAAGGCATGAAAGCAGGGTCGCATAAGCCCGCTCCAGGGCAACGCCGGCTGAGCCTTTCGGTTCAATTCCAGCGCCGTTGGCCCGGCATGCCTGAGTGCGGGCGTTCAGCCAAATCATCGAACGCCGACGGCGTTCCGGCTCGAAGCCAAGGGTTGCCGCGCAGCGGCTACCCTGGGTTTGCTGTCATGAGATCGCCATCAACCCCGAAGGGGCTGCGCCCACTTGTAGGGAGCGCTGTCGGCGGAACCCCTTTGGGGTTCGATGGGAAATGGGGACGACGTACCCAGGGTAGCCGCTCGTTCCTCGCGGCGACCCTGGGCTGGAGGACAGAACGCCTTCAGCGTTCCCGGAGGTAGATGCCATTCGCCGTCCCCGCGGCTGAACAAGACCCGTCAGCCAATGCCGGTTGGCCCAGGATCGCCGGCCGTTCATGGTCCATCCAGCCGGCTGCGGGCAACGCCGGTCGGGCTTCTCACTTGCAACTCGAACCCCGTCGGCCCGACGTGCCTGGGCTGCGACGTTCGCTCGTGATTTCATGCGTATGCTCACGGTTCTAACGCCGGTAACGCCCGCATCCTGCGGGCCGGTGGCGACGCATCCTGCGTCGAGGCCAGGTTGGCGAAAAAGGTTTCTGGGAGGGCGGCAGGGATGCCGCCAGAACCGGCACGCAGGATGCGTGCGTAACCGCGGCCAATCGCCCCGGGTGGGGCCCGCAGCTGTCATCATTGACCGCCTGGCCGGCCGGCAATGCTGGCGAGCAACCGCCCCAACCGGGTGATAACGCGCTGGTTCCGAGACTTCAAGGAGGCGGTTCGGCCCTACCCAGTTGTCGGGACTAAGGATTTTTGCGGACCCTTCCGATGTCATCCACAGAAGCGAGCCCAATGTGAGCTCGGACCGGACATCCGTATGCCCATCATCACCGCGAAGGACTTCAGCAGTGTCGGAGCCCATCCGCCGGCGCAACCCAAGGCGGGAGCGTCCGGGGCGCCGTCTGTTCCTTCCGGTGGGAACCCGGTGTTGCTGGCCCCCGCGGATTCGTCCGATCTGGGCCGGATGCGGGAGGCGCTCCAGCGCAGCGAAGAGTTCAATCAAGCGTTGCTGTCGACACATGGGGATCTGGTGTTCGAGCTCCGCAAAGACGGTCTGGTCATCGCCTTCCACGGCCAGGGCGAAAACGAATTTCATCTGACCTCGGAAGACGTGGTGGGCAAGCGGATCATGGATCTTGTTCCGGCTCAGGTTGGGCAGGTGGGGATGCACTATCTCGAAAAGGCGTTTCGCACCGGTCAGGTGCAGAAGTTTGTCTGCCAGTATCTCCTGCCGGGGCGCCTGCGGCATTTTGAAGTTCGGCTTGCCCTGCGCGGCACGGGAACGGGCGCGGCCGTGGCCGCGGTCCGCGACGTGACCGATCGCGAAACCCTCGAGCGCGAGGTGATTGAGAATAGCAACCGGGTGCAGATGCGCATTGGGCAGGACATTCACGACGGGCTGGGCCAGCATTTGACGGGCATCACTTTCCTGAGCCGGGCGCTGGAGAAGAACCTGGCCGCAAAGCAACTTCCCGAGGCGGCGGAAGCGGCCGAAATTGGGCGGCTGGTCATCGAGGCCCTGGCGCAAACGCGAAATCTGGCGCGCGGCCTTTTTCCGGTGGAAGTCGAACCGACCAGCATCTGTCAAACGCTCCGCGATCTGGCGCGCACGGTGGAGCAGATGTTTTCCATCTCGTGCACGGTGGAGTGCGCACCGGATCTGGTCGTCGCCCAGAAGGACGTCTCGACGCACCTTTTCCGGCTCGCCCAGGAAGCCGCGAACAACGCGGTCACGCATGGCAAGGCCAGCCGGGTGTCCATCCTGCTGGGCACGAGCGGCGATCAGGCGGTCCTGCGCATCACCGACGACGGCGTGGGCTTTCCGCCGGAATCCGAGCGGAAATCCGGTCTCGGGCTGCGCATCATGGCTTACCGGGCGAAGCGCATTGGTGGCACGCTCGACATTCAGGCGGGGGCCCATGGGGGCACGGTGGTGACCTGTACTTTCAATCCGAAATCTGATGAAAACTGAACCCAAGCAGAATCAAGGCAAACGTCAGGAAGCCGGTCCCGAGGAAAGCACTCCTCCGGTCAATCGGAAGCCAAAGACGCGCGTCTTGCTGGTCGACGATCACCCGATTCTCCGGGCGGGGCTGCGCAAGCTGATTGATCATGAAGCGGACATGGTGGTCTGCGGCGAGGCCGAGGAAGGTCCCAAGGCGTTCGAGCTGGCCGGGACCCTGTCGCCCGACGTGGCGGTGATCGACATTTCGCTGAAGGGCAGCAACGGGATCGAGCTGATCAAAAACCTGAAGGCGCGTTACCCGGATCTGCCGACTCTGGTGCTGTCGATGCACGACGAATCGCTCTATGCCGAACGCGCGCTGCGCGCCGGCAGCCGCGGCTACATCATGAAAGAGGAGGCGATCGAGCAGGTGCTGGTGGCCATCCGCCGCGCCCTGGCCGGGGAGATTTTCCTCAGCGACAAGATGAAGAGCAAAATGATCCAGCAGATGGCGACCGGGCGCGGCAAGTCGACCGCGTCGCCGATCGAACAGCTGACCGATCGCGAGCTCGAGGTGTTTCGGCTGATTGGCGAGGGTTGCAGCACCCGTCAGATTGCGGGGCAACTGCATCTGTCCGTGCGGACCGTCGAGGCTTATCGGGAATACATCAAGGCCAAGCTCGGTTTGAAAAACGCCACGGAGCTGGTTCAGCACGCCTTTCATTGGGTGCACTACGAGGCCGCCGCGTAGCGGCTGCCTCCCCTCGCCTTCATTTTCCGGCGGGAGCCATTCGCCGGAGGTTCGGTAACATAAGTCAGGCAGAGACGATGGAAACATCGTCTCTGTTCTGTTTCCGGCTCGAGCCTCTCCTTGGCGAGAGATTGAGGTGAGAGAATCGCGTTGCCTGGTGGCGGCCC
Source organism: Limisphaerales bacterium (assembly GCA_044230345.1). GTDB lineage: Bacteria > Verrucomicrobiota > Verrucomicrobiia > Limisphaerales > JADJPG01 > JBGARF01. The sequence goes on along the minus strand of JBGARF010000024.1, from coordinate 169,369 downwards.
GGCAAAAGATTCCGGTTAAAAGATTCTTTCCAGCGCCGATCCAAGGTCTAGCTTCATCGCATGCCGATACCGGTCATCACCGTCGCGCAGATGCGCGAGTGGGAGAAAGTGACGTGGTCTTCCGGAGTCAAGGAGGACGACGTCATGCGGCGCGCGGGTTTGTCCGTGGCGCGGCTGGCTGCGCGGCTGACGCGCCCGGGGGAATCCATCTTGTTTCTGGCGGGGAAAGGGCACAACGGCGACGACGCGGCCTACGCGCATGATCTGATCGAAGGCCGCAAGCGCAGCCTGGTTCGCGTGGTGGATCCGGATCTGGACGCGAAGGTGGTGCGTTCCGCGCTGGAAAGCCGGCCGGCGCTGGTGGTGGACGGCCTGTTCGGAATCGGATTGAACCGGACTCTGGCCGCCGGCTGGATGGAGTTGATCGAACGCATCAATGCCTCCGGCCTGCCGATCCTCGCGGTCGATGTTCCGAGCGGCCTGAGCGCGGATCAGGGGCTTCCCCTGGACGTGGCCATTCGCGCCAGCTGGACGCTGACCTTGGGCGCGATCAAGCAAGGGTTGATCAAGACCAGCGCGGCCCCGTTCACGGGCCGGCTCGAGATCGCGGAGGACATCGGTCTGCTGCCGTATCCCTTTTCAACCGAGATCAGCGTCACGACCGAGGCTGACTTCGACCAGTTTCCCCCGCGCCGGCTCATCAGTGGACACAAGGGAACCTTTGGTCATGTCGTCGTGCTGGCGGGGAGCAAGGGCTATCATGGCGCGGCGGTGTTGGCTGCCCGCGGCGCACAGCGCGCTCAGCCCGGGCTGGTCACGGTGATGACCTCGCCGGAAACCTACCTGCCCGTCGCGAGCCAGCTGCAATCCGCCATGGTGAGCGCGTTGGGCGAAGATCTCGTGCTGCCCGAGTCATCGACCGCGATTGTCGCAGGGCCCGGCCTGGCGGCGCCGGATCTTCCGGAGGGCATTCAACGGTTGGTGCGCTCGCTCTGGCGCGACTCGAACCTGCCCATGCTCGTCGACGCCAGCGCGCTCCCGTGGATTCGGGCTGGAGAAGGCCGGACCCGTGCGCCCCGGGTGATTACGCCGCACCCCGGCGAGGCCGCTCGCATGCTCGAAACCACGCCCGGCGAAATCCAGCGCGACCGAGTTGCGGCCACGCGAGAATTGTCCCGTCGCTTCGGCCACTGCCACGTCGTGCTTAAGGGCGCCCAAACCGTCGTCGGCCGCGCCAAGGAGGATGTGTTCGTGAACAACACCGGCAACCCGCATCTGGCCCAAGGTGGCGCGGGCGATCTCCTGGCCGGTTACCTCGGCGGCCTGCTCGCCCAACCGGAACTCGCGCGGGATCCCTCCCGTCTGCTCCGCTTTGGAGCCTGGCACCACGGGGCCACCGCCGACCTGCTTTTGGAATCACTCCCAGGTTTCTCGATCGAGGAACTCGCGGTGGCGCTCGGACGACGGCCGTCCAGCGGCACGTCTCCGGCAAACTCCCTCAAGTAATTGCCCCTCGCGCCGTTCTAATAACCAGACGCTGACTCGACGGCGGGCGATACCCTTGACGGGCGAAGGCCGGGATGGGTTCGACCGAGGGCGCCGCGAGTCAGGTCAACCGCGCCTGTCATCCACGGACCGAAGCGGGGCGTCAACGTGCCGCCACCGTTCCGGCCCTGAACCAAAGGCAGGCGAACCTGAGCCCAATTGCCGCCGTGAACGCGCCCGAAATTGCCGCCAGCCACCGTCCCACGCCCGACGTGGTTCGGCCCCCCTACCGAGTTCTTCTGGTCGAAGACAATCCCACCAATCAGCGCTTGATGCGCCGACTGCTGGAGGCCATGCACTGTCAGGTCGATGTCGCCGCCAACGGCCAGGAGGCCGTGAACCGGGTCGCCGCCAGCCGCTACGAAGCCGTGTTCATGGACTGTCACATGCCTGTCATGGACGGCTATGATGCCTCCGCTCAGATTCGTCAGACCGAGTCCGCAGAGCGCCTGCCCATCATCGCGGTTACCGCAAGCATCATCCCCGAAGACCACCGTCGCTGCCACCAGTCCGGCATGAATCAGGTCATCACCAAACCGGTGGAGCCGGATGAAATTCGACGGGCGTTGAGTCGTTGGTGTCCCCGCGCAAGCACAGATGCGGGGGGCGGGAACGAGCCCACCCGTCGGGCGGCGTGAAGCCAACGCCGGTCGGCGCGGCCGCCCGCCGACCATCCGGTCTTCATTCGCCGTGAACACGGCGGCAGGAAGCGGCGTCTAGCCCATCACTCGTTTGGTTTCGAGGCCTGCTGCCAAAGGCTGAAACCCGAGAAGATCCCATGGCAAATCTGAACCTGAATGTCGGCCACCTGCCCCGCCGAAAATTTCTCCGGGGGCTCGGCACCGCGATGGCGCTGCCGCTGCTCGAATCCATGACGCCGGGACTGGCCCGGGCCGCTGCCGCTGCCGCCGGGCTTGACCATCCTGCCCGGCCCCGCCGCATGGCGTTTGTCTACGTGCCGAACGGCGCGAACATGTCCGACTGGACGCCCTCCGCGGTTGGACCCGACTTCACCTTGCCCGCGAGCCTCGAGCCGCTCGCCTCGGTCCGGACCGAGCTCAGTGTGTTGTCCGGACTCGGACAGGACAAGGGCTGGCCGCACGGCGATGGCGCCGGCGATCATGCGCGGGCGTCCGCCACGTTTCTGACGGCCGCCAAGGCCCGCAAGACGGGCGGAGCCGACATCAAAGTCGGGGTCTCCGTCGATCAGGTGGCCGCGCAAAAGATTGGCCAGCAAACCCGCCTGCCTTCGCTGGAGCTGGGCACCGATCGAGCCCGGCTTGCGGGCGAATGCGACTCCGGCTACAGCTGCGCTTACTCGTTCAACATCTCCTGGAAAACCGAGTCCACTCCCATGCCGCCGGAAGTCGATCCGCGGCTGGTCTTCGATCGCCTGTTTGGCAACGGACGTCCGGGCGAGGAAACCGAAGCTCGCCTCAAACGCGATCGCTATCGAAAGAGCATTCTCGATTTCGCCCTCGACGACACCCGCCAGCTTCAATCCCGCCTGGGGGCCACCGACCGGCGCAAGCTCGACGAATACCTTACCGCGGTGCGCGAGCTGGAGCAGCGCATCGAACGCGAGAGCCAGTTCGCCGCGCAACGTCCGGACTACGCCCGGCCCTCCGGAGTGCCTCGCAACTACGAGGAGCATCTCCGGCTGATGTTCGATCTCCTGACCCTCTCGTTCCAGACCGACACCACGCGCATCGCGACATTCATCATGGCCCATGACGGCAGCAATCGACAGTATCCGTTCATCGGCGTTCGCGACGGGCACCACGATCTTTCCCATCACGGCGGCGACGCCGAGAAGAAGGCGAAGATCGCCAAGATCAACCGGTTTCACGTCACGCAGTTCGCCTACTTCCTCCAAAAATTGAAGTCGCTGCGCGAGGGGGACGGCTCCCTGCTGGATCAGTGCCTGATTGTTTATGGCAGCGGTCTTGGCGACGGCAATGCGCACAACCACGACAACCTGCCCGTCCTGCTTGCCGGGCGCGGCGGAGGTTCGGTGACCCCCGGCCGCCACGTGCAATACGACAAGGGCACGCCCATGGCGAATCTCTACCTGTCGATGCTCGATCGCGTCGGAGCCGGAGTGGAACGTTTCGGTGACAGCACCGGAGCGTTGGGCCGGCTCGGTTAGACTCGCCTGAACCCCGGCCCGGTCAACGAGTGAGCGGGTCAGTGAGTCAACGAGTATTCGATGGGGCGCGACCGCTATCCCATACGCCGAACGATCGACACGCGGGCTCGCGACGCGGAGAGTCGGGATCCTGTTAATTGAATGAGCCGGCGCGCACACCCTCTCCGCCGCCCTGCGGGGGAGAGGGCAGGTTCCGAACTCGCCCGAGCGAGATCGGAACCGGGTGAGGTGGAGCAGTCCCCAGGTTCATATCTCGTGAGCAGGTCTGAAAAGAACGGGTGGGTTCCCACGAACCTGCCCGAAATCTTCTTCGCAAACTTCGTCGGCGACCCAACTTATTCGAACCCGTCTGAGTAAGTTCACGACGAAGATTCCTCCCTCCGAACCTCTCCCCGGAGCGCGGGCCTGTGGCCCGCAGCGGGTGGAATCGGCGGCGCACGAACGAACCCTCAGGCGTCGTCTCCGGCTCGCGCCGCTGGGGCTGAAAGCCCGCGGTCCGCCCGAGCCGACCGCCGGTTCATCTCTCGCGAGCAGGTCTAAAAAGAACGGGCAACCTCCCATGAGGTGTGGCGTCTTTCCGCTCGAAACGTTGGGTGCCCCCATGACAAGCTGGCGCCATGACCACAGGACGCGATCCGGGAGTCTTTGCGACCACCCATTGGAGCCGGGTGCTGGCGGCCGGCGACGAGCATTCCAGCCGACGGGGCGATGCGCTGGAGCAACTGTGCCAGACCTACTGGTATCCGCTCTACGCGTTCATCCGACGACGCGGCCACGACGAGCACGAGGCCAAGGATTTGACCCAGGGATTCTTCGCCCGTCTGTTGGCGCGGAACGATCTGGCCCTGGCCGATGCGGAGCGCGGCCGGTTTCGGACGTTTCTGCTCAGCGCGCTGCAGAATTTTCTGGTCAACGAATGGGACAAGACTCAACGCCTGAAACGCGGCGGCGGAGCGCGGTGTTTCTCGCTCGATGACGCCGAAGCTGAAGCGCGCTTTCAGCACGAGCTCGCCACGCAATTGCCGCAGGAAACGCTGTTCGATCGCGGCTGGGCCGAAGCCGTCATGGACGCGGTGATGAAACGGTTCCGGCAGGAACTGGCGGCAAGCGGCGACACGGCCCGGTTCGAAACCGTCCAGCCGTTCTTGCTGGGCGGCGAAAGCGCGGGCAGCTACGCCGAGGCAGCCGCGCGTCTGGGGATCAGCGAAACCGGAGTGCGCTCGATCGTGCATCGCTTTCGCAAGCGCTATCGCGAGCTGATCCGCGCGGAGATCGCCCACACGGTGGCGGATCCGAACGAAATCGACGGCGAGGTGCGACACCTGTTCTCGGCCCTGGCCCGGGAGGATGGTTGATGCGGCCCGGCCGGGAATTTCGCAACAACCGCCGGCAGACGCGGTAGAGATACGTGGGCCAACCAGGCCATCGTCATGACCAACTCCGGTGCAAAGCGCAGATGCGTCCGTTGCGGGGCAGAGTTACCCGTCAATCGGACCACGCCACATTGCTCGCGCTGCCTGATGGGGCTGGCCTTGACCGAAGAGGAAACTTCCGTCGTGGAACCGCCGCCGGGCGAGGCCGGCCCGGGCCAGCGGCGTCTGGGCGACTACGAACTCATCGAGATGATCGCCCGGGGTGGAATGGGCGTGGTCTGGAAGGCGCGCCAGATCAGTCTGCAACGTCAGGTCGCCCTCAAGGTGGTGTCCGGCGGATGGCTGGCCGATCCCGACATGGTGCAACGTTTTCATGCGGAAGCCACCGCCGCCGCCCGCCTCGATCATCCCAACATCGTCCCCATCTACGACGTGGGCGAACACGACGGCCAGCACTTCTACTCGATGAAACTCATCGAGGGAAAGCCGCTCTCGACGGCAACACCCGCCGGTTCACCTCCGCCTTCGGCCGTCGTCCAGCTGGTCGTGCGCGTCGCCCGGGCCGTCCACTACGCGCATCAACGCGGAATTCTCCATCGCGATCTGAAGCCGGGAAACATCCTTGTCGATTCGGCCGGAGAACCACACCTCACCGATTTCGGCCTGGCCAAGGTGCTCGAAGCCGACGACACCCTCACGCGAACGGAGGCCATTCTCGGCACCCCCAGCTTCATGTCGCCGGAGCAGGCGTCGGGTCAAGCCCGCCAGGCCACCACCGCGGTGGACGTCTACGGGCTGGGTGCCGTGTTGTATCATCAACTGACCGGTCAACCACCTTTTGCGGGATCCACCACCGTGGAAACGATCCGGCAGGTCGTCGAGCGCGACCCCGTTCCGCCCTCGCAGATCCGTCCCGGCCTTGATCGCGATCTCGACACGATCTGCCTCAAGTGCCTCGAGAAAAATCCCGCGCAACGCTACGGCTCGGCCGAGGCGATGGCCGAAGATCTGGAACGCTGGCTCGCCGTCGAGCCCATCCAAGCCCGCCCGGTCACGGGCTGGGAACGCACCCGCAAATGGATCCGACGCCATCGCTCCCGCGCCGCCCTCGCGGCGGCTGCCAGCCTCGCCCTGCTCACGGCGGTCGTCGCCACATTCGTCATGAACATCCGGCTGTCGCGCGCACGGGCGGACCTTGCGCTTCGCACCGAAAGCCAGCAACGGGATCTGGTCCGGCTCAACGTCGCCACCGGCAACCGGCTGGCCGCCGCCGGCGACGGCTTCGCCGCGCTGGAATCATTCGCCGAAGCGGCGCGGCTGGAGGCGAGCCATCCGGATCGGCTCGCCCTGCATCGATTTCGTTTCCACGCAACCCTCGCCCACCTCCCGACGCCGGGCGCGATCGTGCAGCATACCGGCTTGGTGGTTAGCGCACGCCACAGCGCCAACGAAACCCGGCTGGTCACCGCCAGCCGGGATCGCACGGCCCGCGTTTGGGACGCCCGCACGGGCGAACCCCTGACGCCGCCCCTGGTCCATCCCACGGGGCTCGCCTGGGCCGGCTTTACTCCGGACGATCAGTTCGTCATCACCCGCACCGTCGCCGGCGCCGTGCAAGGCTGGCGGGCCGACTCCGGCGCACCGGCCTTCGGGCCGTTGGACGGCGTGGCCCCGGGAGGAACTCGCGACGGCGTGCCGGCGGCCGTCTCGTTCTCCCCGGACCAGGCACTTTTCGTGCAGCTCAAGAAGCGCGCCGTGGAATTACGCAACGCCACGACCGGCGCGCTTGAGGGCATCCCGGTGACCTGTCCCGCACGGCCTAACCAAGGCATTTTCTCCCCCGACGGACGGACCCTGGCCATCCTGCTTGAGAACGGGCCCCTGCTCCTCCTCCACCGCGAAACCGGCAAGGTTCAATCCGTCGCCACCGGCGGACTCGGCTGGCGTCACGGCGCCTGGTCGCCCGACGGCCGCACCCTTGCCCTTGCCAACGCCGCGTTCCTCGTCCGCATCTTCGACGTCGAAACCCAACAGCTTCGGCCCATCAAGCTGACGCACGAAGACACCGCCCTCGGCGTGCAGTGGACCGACAAAGGAGATCGCATCCTGACCTGGAGCTACGACGGGCGTGCCCGCGTCTTCGATTCCGAATCCGGTCGTGCTCTCTTTCCGCCGCTGCGGCACGACGGACCGATCTACCGCGCCGCCTACAGCCCGGATTTCGGACGGATTGCGACCGCGGGCTGGGACGGTCTGGTCCGGCTGTGGAATGCCGAAACCGGCGAGCCCGCCCGGGAAACCATTCGGCACCGTGAACAGGCCCGGTCGGTCGAGTGGACGCGAGACGGGCAAGGACTGGTGACGGCGGGGAGCGACGGTTGTGCCCGCCGCTGGCAGATCGGCGGCACGGACATCTCCCGTCGGCATTGGAACCACGACAGCCCGGTGCAAACCGTCGCGTTCAGCCCCGACGGAAGGCATGTGGCGGTGCTCGGTTTGAAGGCAGAAGCCCGGATCTGGGCGACGACAAACTCAAACGAACCTGTGCTCCTGCCGCATCCATCCCGCGCCCTTGCGGCCGGCTGGCTGGACGCACGGCAGTTGGTCACGAGTTGTCGAGACGATCAATTGCGGATTTGGGATGTGCCCACCGGGCAATTGCGGTCGACCGTGCCGCTCGAGGGTGCGGTCCGGGATCGTCTGAACGAACGATTCTCGCCGGATGGAAAATCCTACGCCGCGCTGCTTTCCCGACGGCCTTCCGCCATCTGGGCCACGACCAACGGGCAACGTCGTTTTGAACTGGGCCAGCACCCCGCCCGCGCGCTGGCCTTCTCCGCGGACAGCCAAACGGTTGGAGTGCTGACTGAAGCCGACGTCCGCCTGTGGCGCCTAACCACAGGCGAACCAGCCGGACCCGCGGTCCGGCTCCGAAGCGGCCTGGACCCGATGACCTTGGGCGTCGACAACTCCGGAAAGAGGGTGGCGGTTGCCTTCACCGATTTTTCCATTCTGATTCTCAGTCATCCTGACGGGGAGGTTGTCGCCGGACCGCTGAAACACGCGGGAGTCGTGCGCGCGCTCGCTTTCACTCCGGACGGTCGGGTGCTGGCCTCGGCCAGTCAGGATCAAACCTTGCGCCTCTGGGATGCGCGCACCGGGGAGCCCTTGGGACCACCCCTGCTCCACAGCGGCTGGGTGCTGGACGTCAGTGTCCGGCCGGACGGGTTTGCGTTTGCCACCGCCGGCAATGATCACGTGGCGCGCCTCTGGGAGATTCCCTCCACGCCTTCGAGCGCGACGGAGTTGCGGAACATCGCGCGGCGCGTCAATGGCGGTCCGCCGTGAACGTCCCCGGAACACCGCTCCCCCTGCAGCTCGAAGTTGTAGGTAAAAGTTCGCACTTGGCCGGACCGCGGGCTTTCAGCGCTTTCAGCCCGCAGCGGCCTGCGCCGGCGACGACACTCGAAGGTTCGAGCGCACATGGCCGATTCCACCCGCTGCGGATCCCGCAAGGCGGGATCCGCGCTCCGTTCCAATAACTTCGAGACGCACCGCAGCGCTCCCCGCACATCTTTTCATTGCTGCGCCGCCGGCGCTTCGGTAGACAGCCACAAGCCCATGGCCGACACAACGACACCATCGGCCCAACAACATGCCATCTATGAATCATCGCTCTCCTGCCGCGTTTGCGCTGCTCGTCGTCTGCACGCTGGCCATCGCCCGTCCGCATGGGTCGATGGCGCAGTCCTCCGGTCCGATCAAGCTCTGGGCGGACGGTGCGCCGGGCGCATTGGGCACGGCGGACAAGGATGTTCCCACGATTACGCCCTATCTGCCGGCGGCGGATCGGGCGACCGGCGCAGCCATCGTCGTTTGTCCGGGTGGCGGGTATGGGGGGCTGGCGCCCCACGAAGGCAGGGACTACGCGCTGTTCCTCAATCAACACGGCGTGACCGCATTCGTTTTGCAATACCGGCTGGGATCGGCCGGCTATCGACATCCGATCATGCTCGGCGACGCCGCCCGCGCCATCCGCTTCGTGCGGGCGCATGCGGGCGAATTCAAAATCGACCCGAAGAAGGTGGGCATCATGGGCTCGTCGGCCGGCGGGCATCTGGCCTCAACCGCGCTCACTCACTTTGACGACGGCAAGGCGGAGGCGGCCGACGTGGTGGAGCGCCAGAGCAGCCGTCCGGACTTGGGCATTCTCTGCTATCCGGTGATTACCATGGGCGAATACACGCACGCGGGGTCGAAGCAGAATTTGCTTGGCAAGGAGCCTGCGCCCGAGTTGGTCCGGGAACTTTCCAGCGAGCTGCAGGTCACGCCGAAGACACCGCCGTGTTTCATCTGGCACACGTGGGAGGACGGCGGGGTTAAAGTTGAAAACTCACTGGCCTTTGCCCAGGCCCTGCGGAAGGCCGGCGTGCCGTTTGACCTGCATGTCTATCAAAAAGGCGGCCATGGCATCGGTCTCAAGGACAAGGAACCCTTCGCTCACGCCCATCCGTGGAGCGGCGCCCTGGTGTTCTGGCTGCAGGCTCAAGGCTGGGTGAAATAAGCGCGCTCGCCTAACGCAAAGCGCCAACCACCGGGGATTCAGGGGTCACAGAAGAACACTTCCGGGGCGAAGCGGGTCGGCGAGACGATTGAGCGAAGAAACTTCCCTCTGTGTTCCTCGTCCGCGGTCGAAACAAAAACGAATTGATCGGGGAGAGCGCGGAGGCCACGGAAAGACGTCGTCGGGCCCGGGTTCGGTGAAGGGTCAATGCTGTTCGCGGACATTCTCCAGGCGAACCGCTGGCCAGAGTCGAGAGATCTGAACGACGTTCGCTTCAACTTCGCAGCAACCGTCCGGCATCCCACTGAATCGCGTCGCCTACGGATTTTGCAAAACCGCCGGCGTGCGCGCGGCCACTTCGTCGACATTGTCCGCCGTGACGAGCAGAAAGCGGCGGTCAAACTCCGCCTTCCAATCCTTGCCCAACGGTTCGGACTCGGACACGCCCCCGGGCTTGCGTACAACGAAGGCGAGAAGCTTTCCCGACTTCACGGCGGCCACCACCTCGGCTGGTCCGCCGATGATGCGCAGATCGGGCAAGAGGAGGGCGAAACTCGGCGCGCCCGGTTTTTTCCACACCTCGCACTGTTCGAGGTCCGCCGGCAACCCAATCAGGCTGAAGATCACCTCGCAATCCGCGTGCGCCTTCGCCGCGCGGTCGAAGGCATCCAGGGCCACGAGATAACTTAGTGGCGTGGTGGTTTCAGTATCGATGGGAACGGCCCGCGGATTCTCGCGCGCCGCCGCCAGCAACTCCGGCCGCACCACCTCAGCCACGGCCAACCGTCCTTCAGCCCCTGCCCGCACGCCGCGCACGCCGGCCTCGTCCATCGCCACAATCCGCGGTTCCGTGCCTGGCTTGGACACGAACGGATTGGCCATCACGAGGCCGCGTTTCCCGCCAAGCTTTGCCGCCACCGCCTCCGCCAATCCCCGCGCTGCCGCCTCCCGATCCGACAGCGCTTCCCGGTAAGGATCGGGGCCCAGGAAATAACGCGCCGCCAGGCCAAGAACCACCAGGGCGACAAACAAGGCGCCTAACCATTGGCGGCTCATCGCTAGAAGTAGCCCGGTTTCGTATCCGGGCCGTACTCCGTCGCGTAATCAAGCGCTTCGAGGCGGGCACGGTTCGCGCTTTCGACGTGACCATCCATGAAATAGCCGTTGGCGCGCTGGGCATGCCGGGCGTGGACCTGCTTGAGGTTGCTCTTGGCGTTGAACCCGTAAAACTGCCGGGCCGTCCAGCCGTTCTGCGCCTGGCTGGTCGTGTCGGCCAGATGCAGATAATCGGCCGGGGACTGAATCTGATCGGCGGCGAGCAGCCGCGTGGTGATGCCAAGCTTCACGACATAGTTGGTGGGCGGATCCAAACGCACGCCATACGTCAGGACCCAGCTTTCAAATTCCACCGGCCGATAGCTGGGGCAAAGGAAGGTCGACAACGATTCCTGATACCGGTTGGAGTAGAGCATGGTCGCCCACGTGTTGCTTCCGGCCGGCGTTCCGTCCAGCAACATGCGTCCGTCGTTGTCGCCAAGATACAGGTTCACGCCCAGGCCGCACTGACGCAGGTTGCTCACGCATTTGGCGTTCTTCGCCTTTTCCTTCGCCTTGCCGAGCGCGGGCAACAACAAGCTGGCCAGAATCGCAATGATGGCAATCACCACCAGCAGTTCGATCAAGGTGAACGCCCGTCGGTGGCACCGGAAAGGGCTTCCCGCCCAGTTATTTCCACTCGCTTCCATTCTCAGAGTGCCCAACACTAACAGACAAAAGTCTCCGGTCAAACATGCTGTTTAATTCCACCGCCTTCCTCCAGTTCTTCGCCGCGTTCCTGCTCCTTTACTGGTTCTGTCGCGACAGCCTGCGCGCCCGCAACGTGCTTATCGTCGTCAGCAGCTACCTCTTTTACGCCTGGTGGCAGCCGGTCGAGGGCGAATGGGACCTTCGCTTCACCGGCCTGCTGCTCGCCTCCAGTTCGTTCGACTTCGCCGTGGGCCTCGCCCTTGATCGCATCCAGGCCCCCGCCCGCCGCCGCGCCGTCCTCGTGGCCAGCGTCGTGCTGAACCTCGGCATCCTCGGCTTCTTCAAATACTGTAATTTTTTCGTCGACGCCTTTGCCACCGCCGCCACCCGGCTCGGCCTCGACCTCGGACGATCGACGTTCGACGTCATTCTGCCGGTCGGGATCTCGTTCTACACCTTTCAGTCGATGAGCTACGCCATCGATGTCTACCGCGGCACCATTCCGGCCACGCGCAACTACCTGAACTTTCTCGCGTTCGTCTCGTTCTTTCCCCAGCTCGTCGCCGGCCCCATCGAACGCGCCTCCCACCTGCTGCCCCAGTTCGAACGCACCCGGATCATCAACCTGCCCATGCTTGAGGAGGGCTTCTGGCTGCTCGTCTGGGGCATGTTCAAGAAGGTTGTGATCGCCGACAGCCTCGCGCCCCTGGTTGAGCTGGTCTTCGATCACCCGAACACTTCCGGCCCCGCCATCGCCCTCGGCACGCTCGCCTTTGGCCTCCAGATTTATTGCGATTTTTCCGGATACTCCGACCTGGCTCGCGGTCTCGCCCGACTGCTCGGGTTCGATATCATGTGGAACTTTCAACTCCCCTACCTCGCCACGGATATCCGGGAGTTCTGGCGACGCTGGCACATCAGCCTCTCCACCTGGCTCCGGGACTATCTTTACATCAGCCTCGGCGGAAACCGACACGGCGCCGGCCGGACCTACTTCAACCTGATCGCCACGATGCTGCTCGGCGGGCTTTGGCACGGCGCCGCCTGGAACTTCGTGCTTTGGGGCGCCTGGCACGGGCTCGGCCTGGCCGTTCATCGTGCCGTGGCAGGGCATCGCCCGTCGCCCGCCGGCGCCGCCTCCACGTTGGGCCGCGCGTTGGGCTGGCTGGCGACAATGGTTTTCGTGTTCTACGGCTGGCTGCTTTTCCGCGCCAAATCGTTCACGCACGTGGAGACGTTGACCCACTCATTGTTTAATCCCGTCGCGCCCCCGTGGCTGGGGAGCCTGGCCTTGAATCTCGCGGTGTTCAGCACTCCGCTGATCCTGATGGAACTTTGGCAGCGCCGGACCAACAACCTGCTGGCGCCGCTGCAGCTGCACCCGGCCCTCCGCTGGTTGCTGCAGGGATTCTTGATCTTTGTGACCGCCCTCTTCTGGACGCGCGATCGCGCGTCGTTCATCTACTTCCAGTTCTAGCGATGAAAAGCCATTCCACCGAATTCGATCTCCGCGATCTGGCGCGCACCGTCGCCGCTCCCGTCGCGACGGCCGCCACGCTCGTCCTCCTGCTCCACCTGGCCGCGCGCGCCGGCGCGCTCCCCTCCCCGCGCCCCACGCTGGACACAGACCGCACGATTCTCGTGCATCAGGTCGATGCGGCCCGGCGTGAACCTGCCGCCGACGTGGTGCTCATCGGTGATTCCTCCTGTCTGATGGACGTCTCAGCGGCGCACCTCGGCGCTCGCCTCCAACAGTCGGCACTCAATCTCGGCACGTTGAGCTATCTCGACCCCGCCGCCTACGGGCGGCTGCTGTCCGAGTTCACTCGGCGGCATGCGCCGAAGGAGATCGTTCTGCTCATGCACCCGGAGGCTCTGCGTCGATCGGAGTCCGAGGCGCACCATCGACTGGTTCTGGACCATTATCTGGACGGCATCGACGACTCACGCCCGGGCTCAGCGCAAGACGCATTCAACACTTGGGCGGGAGTTACCCTCGTGCAAGGACGCCTGCTGGCACGATGGCTGCCCACCCCGCTGCGCGGCGTCTACGGCGCCTACTATGGCTTTTCCAGGGATCTGGAAGTTTTCATGACCCGACAACGCGGCAGCGCCGTGGATCCCGGCCATGAAAAAATCGCCGGCCCCGCGGAATATCGGCTCGCCTCCACCCTCGAACGCCACAGCCAGGCGCTTCGCGCCGCGGTTCCTCCAACCTGCCGCCTTCGAGTCGGACTCACCCCCATCCCCGCCGGAATCGCGCCGCCAGACTTTGAGCGGCAGCGAAACACCCTGCTTGAGGAATGGTCTCGCTGGCTTGGACCCGTCACCCTGCTCACCAATCTTCCCGCCACCCTTCCGAACGACGCTTTCGCCCGCACGACGCATCTCCGCCCCAGCGCAGTGACGAACTACACCGAGGTTCTGGCCGCCGCCCTGACCTCCAGCCGTTGACGGTCGCCCGCGGACGGCTCGCCAGACCGCGTCCGATGTCGCCGTCATCATCTCTGTTCTTGCCGGCCCGTTAAATCGGCGTATGCACAGAGACGTTCATTCTCACGCCACGCTCATATGAACCACCGGATGCGCTCGCACCTCCTCCCAATCCCGCGCTCACGCCAACTCGCCTGCGCCGCCGTCGCGGCCACGATCGCCCTGCTCGAACTTCACGCGCAAACGACGGAGCCGCTCAATTGGACCACCCAGCAAGATCACCGGAACATGCGGGAACAACTGGGCATCACTCGCCTTCGCCCCGGCCCCAGCGGCAACCCCAATGCCACCAACGCTGCCAACTACGATCCAGCCAAGGCCAATCCTTTTCCCAATCTGCCCGACGCACTCGTGGCGCGCGACGGGACCCGGATTTCCACCGCCGAGCAATGGTGGAAAGTCCGGCGCCCGGAGATCGTCGAAGACTTCGAACGCGAGATCTTCGGCCGCGTCCCCAAAAACGTCCCGGCCGTGAAGTGGGCGGTCCTCACGCAGGCCACCGATCGCGTCGTCGGCACCAACCCGGTGGTGGCCCGGCAACTCGTCGGTCACGTCGACAACTCCGCCTGTCCCTCCATTCAGGTCGACGTCCAGATGACGTTGGTCACCCCGGCCCAGGCGAAGGGCCCCGTCCCGGTCTTGATGATGTTTGGCGGCGGCAGCCTGCCGCGTCGCCCAGGTGAACCGGCTCCCACGAATCGCTTCGCGGCTCCGGGCGGCTTCGGCGGCGGGACCAATGCCGGCCTTACCTCCGCCGAAATGCTCATTGCCGCCGGCTGGGGCTACGCCACGATCAATCCCAGCAGCATCCAGGCGGACAACGGCGCCGGCCTGACCAAGGGTATCATCGGCCTCGTCAATCATGGCCAACCCCGCAAACCCGATGATTGGGGCGCACTCCGCGCCTGGGCTTGGGGCGCCGCATGCGGGCTCGACTATCTCGAATCGGAGCCCGCCGTCGACGCCCGCAAAGTCGGAATCGAAGGAGTCTCTCGCTACGGCAAGGCCGCCCTCGTGACGCTCGCCTTCGAGCCTCGCTTCGCCTTGGCCTTGGTTGGTTCCTCTGGTGAGGGCGGAGCCAAGCTGCACCGACGCAACTTCGGCGAGGCCGTCGAGAACCTCACCGGCTCGGGCGAGTATCACTGGATGGCTGGCAACTTCCTGAAATACGGTGCGGCCGAGTCCTCGTTCGGAAGCCGGAATGCCGGCGATCTCCCGGTGGACGCCCACCAGTTGATCGCGCTTTGCGCGCCGCGCCCCACATTCATCAGCTACGGCATCCCCGCACGCGGCGACGCTCACTGGCTCGATCAACAGGGCAGCTACATGGCCGCCGTCGCGGCCGGACCGGTCTTTCGCCTGCTCGGCGCCCGTGACCTCGGCGAGAAGGAAGACTATCGCAGCGCAAAAATGCCGCCGGTCAACACCGGCCTGCTCGACGGCGAACTCGCCTGGCGCCAGCACGACGGCGGTCACGAGGACCGCTCCAACATGAAACATTTCATTGAGTGGGCGAACCAGGTGCTGAAGCCGAAGCACTCCGTTCCCTGACCCGGCCTCGTCCGCCTCCGCCTGCGGCGGCGCCTCCGAAGCACACCCTGCTTCCCCACAATTTCGGATTGCGAAGATCGTCCCGCGAGGTAGTTTCCCGCCATTCAAATGCGCAAGCGATTCGCAACAGCAACATTCTGGTTGGTCGTCGGACTGACGACTGCCGTGTTGTGGATTGCGGGTTCCCGGCCTGGTGTTGGCCGTGACCAGATCTCTTCCCCAACGAAGGCTGAAGGGACCCTCGCGAGATCGCCTCAGCTTCTTCATGCAGTCGCGCAGCCAATCGGGCATCAACTGAGGCCATCGACCCCCGTCCTCCCGCGTGCCGCCACCGCGGTCGACGCTGCCGAACCTGTCGACCCCGACGATTTTTCGAAGGAACGCATCGCGCCGCCCGCCGGTCGCAACCCGTTCCGCAGTTCACCGCGCGACCATCTCTGCGCCCATGCCGGGGCCGCGTCAGCTCACCACCTGCCTTCCCACTCGGACGCCAGCCCATTGCTCGCGCTGCGTTCCGTCCTGCTGCTGATCTGATCCCCACGCCAGACGGCCGAGGTTCGCCCCGCAGTTTCGCCCCCAGCCCCGGTCGCCCCAAGCGCCCGGAGCCAGGACAGACGCCGATCGCACCCTGACCGTTTTCAAACCCTCCGCGTCCGCATTGACCGAGAACCCTGACGGCGACTGCCCGCCGACAGGTTGCCGCCGGTGTCCTGGCAGAAATCCGAACCCTTTTTGATTTAGAAATTATGTCCCGTGATCGCATGCAGGCTTCGCGGTTTGAGCTGAAATACCTCGTCACCGAGGATACCGCACGTCGCGTCCGCGACTTCGTCCTGAGCTACCTCAACATGGACGAATTCAGCGTCGGCAAGCCCAACTTCTCCTACCCTGTCCACAGTCTCTATCTGGATTCCAAGGCGCTCTCGATCTACTGGAGCACCATCAATGGCGACAAGAACCGGTTCAAGCTGCGCCTGCGCTACTACAGCGAGAAACCCGGCACGCCGGTGTTCTTCGAGATCAAGCGGCGCATGAAGGACATCATCCAGAAACAGCGCGGAGGCGTGCACCACGGCGCCGTGCCCAAGCTCCTGGCCGGACATTTTCCAGAGCCGACCGACCTGATGGGGCAAAGCCCGAAAAGCCTCGCCGCCATCCAACAGTTCCAGTTCCTGATGTCCCAGCAACAAGCCCGGCCGATGACGCACATTTTTTATATGCGCGAGGCCTACGTCAGCGATGATGACGAGGTGCGTGTGACCATGGATCGCGACGTCCTGATCGAGCCCAATCCGTTGGGAAAGATAAAAACGGTCATGGAGAACCCGGTTCACGCCTATCGCGGCCTGGTAATTCTCGAGCTGAAGTTCACCAACCGTCATCCGAACTGGTTTCGGGAACTGGTGCGCATCTCCAACACCATGCAGACCGGCGCCGCCAAGTATGTGTCCGGCATCAACCTTCTCGGCCATCGCGCGCTCGGAGTCCCCGAGGCGGTCCTGGAAGAAGAAAGCCTGCTGAGCGGACCGCATCCCGGCGACGACCTTCCCGTGCGTCTTCGGGAGCGAACGCCGTTTCCCCGCTGGTAAAACGTGGGAGGAAGGCGCCCGTTCTTTTTGACCTGCTCACGAGACATGAACCGGCGGACTGCTCGGACGGACCGCGGGCTTTCAGCGCTTTCAGCCCGCAGCGGCGCGAACCGGAGACGACGCCTGAGGGTTCGTTCGTCCGCCGCCGATTCCACCCGCTGCGGACCGGAGGTCCGCGCTCCGGGGGAAAGGTTCAGGGGATGGAGACAACCAAGGAAACGCGACGTCCGGTGGAACAAACGCACAAGTGCGGCATTGAATCGCAGCGCGGCGCGGCCGTACAGTCTTCGGACATGAGCAAGCCTGCCTGCCCGATGTGCGAGATGACCGACGTGTTGGAACATCCCGGACGTTACGAGTGCGTAACGTGCGGGCATGAATGGGAACGCGCGCCCGAAGCGGAACCGGAGGCGGCCAGCGGTCCGCGCATCGTCAAGGATGCGCACGGCACCGTGCTTGCCGATGGCGACTGCGTCATTCTGATCAAGGATCTGAAACTGGGCGGTTCGCAGGTGCTGAAGGGCGGCTCGAAATCCAAACCCATTCGCCTCGGCGATGGTGATCATGAAATTTCCTGCAAGGTGGACGGCATCGCCGTCGGGCTAAAAGCCTGCTTCGTGAAGAAGGCGTAGGCTGAGTCTCTGTCCGGGATGGATCGCGGCCGGTTCGTGCGTTCAAGCCGCGTCTCGAATCGGAAGTTCGTCGGCTCTCGCCACGAACAATTACCCAGTTCTCATCACACTCTACGTTCATCACCCAGACGTAACATGTTTCACCTTGTCAGGACTTGGCGGATTTGTTGTCTTACCCACGTTCATCCGGATTGATTTGGAGGACGGATGGCGCGTGGCTGACGTTACCACCGGCGTCACCACAAACTGCAGCTTGGGCCGCTGCTTTTCAGTTATTGATCTATGAAGACCATTATCATCCTTGTTGCTTCCATCCTGGGCGGATTGGAAATGACCGCATGGGGGCAGGCGTCTGTCGCGAGCCTGGTCACCGGCACGATCAGTGTTCCCGGGGAAACCGACGGATACACATTCAACGTCCCAACCGCGGCACGTTACTACTTCGACGCGCTGACCAATAACAGCCGGCTGCAATGGTCACTGGCCGGACCGGCGGGAACCCTCGTCACCGACCGGGCGTTCACCAGTTCAGATTCGCAAAACATCAGCGACCCCGTCCTGAACCTTGTCCCGGGCGACTACACGCTGAGGTTGGGCGGCACCGGCGACGCGACCGGTGCCTACGCATTCCGTTTTATCAACCTCGCCGAAGCCACTCTGCTGTCTCCGGGCAGCGCGGTGACCAACACTCTGGCGCCCGCCAACGAGACGGACCTCTATCAATTCACGGCCAATCCCGGCGATCGATTCCTCTTCAATCTCGTGTCGCGAACTGGAGCCCCGAACGCCTGGTGGCGACTGGTCGGACCGCATGGAAACACCATCTTTGCCCAGACGCTCGGCAACGTGGGCTCAAGCAACTCGCCCGTGACCCTCGTCGCCGCGGGCACCTACACCTTGCTGGTGGAGGGCTACATCGCGGACAACGGCAACGCCACGTATGCCTTCAACGTAATCGATTTGGGCAACACCCCGCTGTCGCCGTTGACCGGCACACCGCTGGTCCTCGGAGAAGTGATGACCGACAGCTTCACGGCCAATACCACCAACAGCTATCGCTTCACCCTAACCAACCCAAGCCGCCTGGCCTTCGACAACCAGACCAACAGTCCGAGCCTCAATTGGTCCTTGGAAGGTCCCTCCGGCCTGGTGGCCGACCGGCAGGGCGTCAACGCGTCCGACTGGGCCAACAACGTCCGGCCCCTGGATCTGCCGGCCGGCGACTATCAATTGCGCCTGCGCGGCAGCGCCACCAGCCCAGTGCGTTTCCGGCTGCTCGATCTCGACCGGGCGCCGTTGTTCAATCCGGGCACGCCGGTCAACGGGCCGCTGTCGCCGGCCACGGCGTCCCAGGCGCACCGCTTCAACAATGTGGCCGGCACCCTCTACTACTTCGACAGCCTGGCTCAGAACAACCTGCCGAACGCCTACTGGCGATTGATCAACCCGTTCGGCGCCGTCGCCTTCAGCGATTCGCTGTCCACCGATCAACGCCGCCTCACGCTCGGGATCACGGGAACCTACACGCTGCTCGTCGAAGGCTACTACCAGGACAACGGCGCGGGCAGCTATGGGTTCAACGTCTTGCCGGTCACGGATGCCGCACAACCTCTCACCCTCGGAGCAGTCACGAGCGGTACCATCGCTTCGCCCGGCCAACGACAGCTCTACCGCTTCACCTTGGGCAACACCGCGCAGCTCGTCTTTGACGCCCGCACCAACAACAGCAACCTGCGCTGGTCCCTCGACGGTCCCGCGGGCAACGTGGTGAACAGTCGCGGATTCACCAGTTCCGACGGGATCAACCTCGCCAACCCGGTGCTCGCGCTCCTGCCCGGAGAATACACGCTCTCCGCCTTTGGCAATGGCGACGCAGTGGGTGCCTATCAATTTCGACTCTTCGACCTCGCCACCGCTCCCGATCTGACCCCGGGCACTCCGGTCAACAGCGCGTCGCTGCCGGCGAATTCCACCGATGCCCGCCAGTTCACCCTGGCCGTGCCCGGCCGGTTCTTCTTCGATTTCCAAACCTTCACGGGCCTGCCAAACGCCGCCATTCGTTTGATCGACGCGTTCGGCAACGTCGTGTTCCATGTCAATTCCGGGAGCGACGCCGGGCCGCTCACGCTGAGTGCCGGCCGCTATTTCCTGTTGGTCGAGGGTTACCACAGCGATCCCGGCCTTGGTTCCTACACCTTGAACGTTGCGCCCGTAACCAACGGCTCGCAATCGATCGTCCTGGGCACGTTGACCACCGGGGTCATCGCAACTCCAGGCCAGGTCCAACGCTATGCCTTCAATCTGGGCACGGCCGCACGGCTTTATTTTGACGCCCAAACCAACAATTCCAGCCTGCGCTGGTCGCTGTCGGGTCCGGCCGGCGCAATCGTAAACAATCGCAGCTTCACTTCCTCCGACGGCCTCAACCTGAGCGACCCGCTCCTTCGCCTCCAGCCCGGCGATCATGTCCTGAGCGTTTCCGGCAACGGCGACGCCGTTGGGGCCTATCAATTTCGCCTGTTCGATCTGGCCACAGCCGACGACGTCAGCCCAGGCACCAACGTCCTCGGCGCATTGACTCCCGCGAGCGCCACCGAGGCACGCCGCTTTAGCGTGACGAGCGCCGGCGAATTCTATTTCGACAATGTAAACGCGACGCGCCTGCCGAATGCCTATTGGCGTCTGGTCAATCCGTTCGGCCAGATCGTCTTCTCCGCCAACCTCGCCACCGATCAAGGCCCGCTCACGCTGCAACCCGGCGCCTACACCCTTTTGTTTGAGGGCTATCACAGCGACCCAACCAACGGCGTCTACACCTTCAACGTGCATCCGGTGGTCGACGGCGCCCAGGCGCTGACGCTTGGCGCACTCACTGCGGGCACGATTACCACGCCCGGCCAGCAGCAGCGCTATCGGTTCACGTTAAGCACGCCCGCCACGCTTTATTTCGACACGCTCACCAACCTCGGCTCCATGCAGTGGTCGCTCAGCGGGCCGGCCGGATCAGTCGTGCGCAACCGCGCCTTCACCAGCTCGGACGGGCTCAACACCAGCAACCCGCTGCTGCCGCTCGACGCCGGCGACTACACGCTCACTGTCAACGGCGCCGGCGACAACATTGGCTCCTATCAGTTTCGTGTGCTGGACCTCGCCGAGGGAACGTCGTTCGTTCCGGGCACACCGATTAGCGCCACCAATCTCCCCGGCAACCAGACGACAATTTTCCGCTTTACCACCGCCGCCGGCGACCGGTTTTTCTTCGACCGCCAGGGTTCCGTTGGTCTGCCTAACGCCTATTGGCGCCTGGTTGATCCGCTCAACAACCTTCGGTTCAGCCGCAACTTCAGCAGCGATGCCGGCACCAACACGCTGCCCGTCGCCGGCACCTACTCCCTCTTGATCGAGGGCTACTACAACGATCCAGGCCCAGGCAGCTTCACGTTCAACGTCCGTCCAGAGGGCAACGTGCCCCCGGTGCCTTTCACCGGCGGACCCCTGCTGATCGGTGAAACCGTCTCGGGCAGCCTCGCCGTCGCCACCGCCGTCAATTCGCATGTCTTCAGTCTCGGCGCACCCGCCCGGCTGCTCTTCGACGGCCTGGTCAATGCCGGGTTTCGCTGGTCACTGCAAAACGCCGGTGGAGTGGTCGTCGCGGAACGCGGCCTGCAAAATTCCGACAGCGCCGACGGCCAGGTGTTGATGAAGCTTGGCGCCGGCGATTACCAGCTGAACGTCACCGGCGCCACCGGCGATTACGCCTTTCGCCTGCTCGATCTGGCCGTCGCCATCCCGTTCGCCCCCGGCAATGTGATCACGAACACGCTGTCCCCGGCGCGCAGCAGCGTGCTCTACCAATTCACCGGCACGGCCGGCGCCCACTACTTCTTCGACGGCCGACCTTCATCCGGCTTCGCCACGACGCCCTACTGCCACTTGTATGCGCCAATGGGGAACCTCATCTTCGAACAGGCCGTCACCAGCGACCTCGACACCTTCACCCTGCCGCAGTCGGGCACCTACATCCTCACCGTCGAGGGCCGGTATTTTGACAACAATCCCTCCGGCAACTTCGCCTTCAATCTCCAGCCGGTTACCGACGCGACCAACGCCCTGACCATCGGCTCGACGGTGAGCGATTCCATCGCCACCGTTGGCCAACGTCGATACTACCCGTTCGCCCTCGCGGACTCGCGCCGGCTTTACTTCGACGTGCTGACGAATATCGACTTTGTCTGGCACCTCGACGGACCGGCCGGCCAGGTCATGGACTGGCGCTCGTTCCAGAACTCGGACAGCGCGGAGTTTGCGAACCCGGTCTTGTCGCTGGCTCCAGGCCAATACCAACTTGCCATCGCCGGCAGCGGTTTTGCCGGCACTGGCGCTTACCACTTCCGCCTGCTGGACCTCGCCGCGGCCACGCCCTTCACTCCCGGCACGGTGGTCAGCAATTCGGTAGCCCCCGGGCGCGGCACGGTGTTCTACACCTTCAACGGCGTGGCCGGAAATCGCTACTTCTTCGACGGCCGAGCCGTCACCGGCTTCAGCACCACGCCCTACACCCGCCTCTATTCGCCTCTCGGCAACATTCTCTTTGATCAGGGTGTCAGCACGGATGTCGACACCTTCAGCCTGCCGCAGTCCGGTGCCTACACGCTGTCCGTCGAAGGTCGTTATTTCGACACCAGCGCCTCGGGCAACTTTGCGTTCAATCTGCAGCCTGTCGTCGACACCACGAACACGCTGGGCCTGGGCACACTCATCGCCGACGCGGTGGCCACCGCGGGCCAGCGCAAATCCTACACGTTCACGCTGCCCGAACCGCGCCGTCTCTATTTCGACGCGCTGACGAATTTCGATTTCATCTGGCGCCTCGATGGCCCGGGAGGAACGGTCGTCGACTGGCGATCGTTCCAGGCTTCGGACAGTGCTGACATCGCCAATCCGGTCCTGGCGCTCGGCGCCGGAGATTATCAGCTGACGGTGGTCGGCACCGGTTTCGCCGCCACCGGTGCCTATCGTTTCCAACTCCTCGATCTGGCCGGCGCTACGCCCTTCATCCCGGGCAACGTTGTCAGCAACAGTCTCGCTCCCGCCCGCAGCACCGTGTTCCACCAATTCAACGGCACGGCCGGCGACCGCTACTATTTCGATGGGCAGAGCGCCACCGGCTTCAGCACCACTCCCTATACCCGCCTGTACTCGCCCCTCGGCACGATCGTCTTCGCCCAAAACCTAACCACGGACGAGGATACATTCATCCTTCCGCACACCGGCGTTTACACGATCAGCGTCGAAGGGCGTTACTTCGACACCGCCGCCACCGGCGCCTACGCTTTCAATCTGGTCCCCAATCCCGCCCAGGCCGTCCAACCGCTCTTCCAGACCAACGCCGCCCCCGATCTCGTGGTTGCCTCGGTCAACGTCACGCCCGCCAGCGGCGTGAAGGCCGGCGACGCGCCAACCGTGGCGTGGACGATCCAGAATCAGGGGCGCGCCGCCACCAGCAGCTCATTCGTCGACCGCCTGATCGCGCGCAACACGGTCAGCGGGGAGATCCTGGTCAACAGCACACTGCCCTACACCGAATCCGACGCCGGCAACGGCCCGATCCTTCCCGGAGCCACCCGCAGCCGCCAGCTGACGGTCAACCTCCCGCGAACCACCAACAGCGTCGGGACGCTGGAGATCGCCGTCACCACCGACGTACTGAACAACGTGCTCGAGCAAAACAGCGACGGCCCCGCCGAGGGCAACAATTCGACGGCAATTAACCTCACGGTCGCGCCCGCTGAACAGCTGGCGCTGTTCGTCAACGTCCACGGCACCAGCTACGACGGCGATGGTTTCAATTTCTACCAGACCCTCGTGTCCGCCGGCGCCCGAGCGCTCTACGTCAATCTCGATGCCAACGGCAAGGCCGCCGCCCTTTTCCAGACCAACCAGTTCGAACAAGTCTGGGTCTTCGATCTCTCCAGCTCCGCCGACAACTACCCCGCCGACTGGCAGGCCATCGCCACCTGGTATAACTCCCGACCCAATCCGGCCATCATCTGCGACGGCCGCAGCATTTCTTCCTATTGGTCCGGACGCTGGCAGAACGAAGGCCTGCGGCTCACGAAGAACTACTACGAGAACCTGAAGCTCGCCGGCGGCGGCCTCATGCTGGGCACCGACCACAATGACTTCCACGCGGGCATCAACAGCATCAACAGCCTGATCGGCCTGAACCCGTTTGTCGGAAATTTCAGTCTCACGTTCATCCCGGTCGACGTCGCCAGTCCGCTGATGACCTTTCCCAATTCGATGGGCGCTCAGCTCTTCGACGACTCGTCACCAGGCCAGACGCCGTTCGGCCTCCAGCCCAACGGGCGCATCCTCTACACCGTGGCCTGGCACAGCGGGAACACGAACACCCCCGGCATCTCGTCCACCATCCGCGGCGGCGTCGGCTTCCGCGTGCGCCTCGCCGCACCCGCCAACACCAGCCAGTTCGACGAAGAAGCACCCGTGGTCTTCCAAGCTCAGCCCACCGGCGGCACCGCCCCAATTACGTTCGAGTGGTCCTCGGACCGCGACGGCGCTCTCGGCACCGGCGCCACCCTCACCACCAGCACGCTTTCCCCCGGACAACACCGTATCTCCGTCGTCGCCCGCGAAGCCGGCGGCGGCGCCGACACCGACGCCATTGTCATCACCATCCGAGCTGTTGCTCCGACGGCCACTCTGGACCTGCAAGCCGCCAGCGACACCGGCGCGGCCAACAACGACAACCTCACTTCCGACACCACACCCACCTTTGATGTCGTTGTGAACAAGCGCGGGCGGTTGGAATTCGACCATTCCGGTGACGGCGTCGCCGATGAAACCCGGACCAATCTGAATGCCGGGCTCCAGAGCTTCACGCTGCCGGCCCAAGCGGACGGTCCCCACACGGTGACGGCGCGCTTTGTCCCGCTCCGTGGCGAACCGGTCTCCACCTCGCTGGTCATCACCGTCGATACGGTCGGCCCGCGGGTCATCGCTTTGACGCCGGCGCCCGGAGGCGCGGCCTTGAATCAACCGCTGACCCAGTTCGAAGCAACGTTCGACAGCGCGATTGCGACGGGCACAGTGAATGGAGCGGACGCCAGCGTCACCGGTCCCAGCGGAACGGTCGGAGCCAGCGGCGTCTCTTTCCTGGCCACCAATCGCGTGCGCCTCACCGTGCCCCCGCAGCGGGCCAATGGAGCGTATGAACTCGCGCTCGGGCCGAACCTCACGGACCTGGCCGGCAATGCCATGAACCAGGACGCCGATGCCAACAACGGCGAACCGGTGGATGACGTCTTCCGCGCCGCCTACACGCTCGCGCTGCCCGATCTGCGCATCGTCGAACTCATCGCGCCCACGAACGCAGTGCTGGGCTTGCCGCTGCCGTTCTCCTGGACGCTGACCAATCAAGGCCCGGGCCACGCCAGCGCCCCGTGGCAAAACACACTCAGCCTCGCCACCAACGACGCCGGCGACGGCCTGCGACGTCTGGTCACGCTCAACCTCACCAACTCGGTGCCTCCCGGCGCGTCCGTCACCCAAACCGGCATCGTGACCATTCCCGCCGGTCTGTTCGGCCGCTCGTACCTGCTCGCCATCGTCGACGCGCAGGATCAAGTCGGCGAATCCGACGAGGCCAACAATGCTTTCCTGCCCGCCCCGGCCCTCGATGTCACCGGTCCGGACCTCGTGATCACGGAAATCGTCGCCCCGGCCACCGGTCTGCCCGGAGAATCGGTTCAGCTGTCGTGGACAACGGTCAACCAAGGCGATGCGCCTACGGCCGCAAGTTGGTCCGAGCAGGTCTTCCTTTCCACGGACGCCATCGCGGGCAGCGATCTGGTGCTGGCATCGTTCACCGCCGTCGGCCCTCTGGCCCCCGGCGCCTCGCTCACCCAAACCCAGGCGGTCACCCTGCCTAACCTCGCCGGCGGCAGCCGCTGGTTCGTTGTCCGCACCGATTCGGCCAACGCCATGTTCGAACGGGTAGAAACCAACAACAACACCGTCGCCACAGCGCCCATCCAATTGCCCGCCGCCTTGCGCCTGACGTTGAACCCCGCTTCCGTCCGCGAAGACGCCGGCGTCAATGCCAGCCGGGCCACCGTGACGCGCAACACCGATACCACCGGGCCCCTGACGGTCACCTTGCTCAGCAGCGATCCTTCGGAGGCCAGCGTCCCGCCCACCGTGATCATTCCCGCCGGCCAGACTTCCACGACGTTCTTTGTCGGAGCCGTCGCCGACGCCATCGTTGACGGCACGCAGACCGCCAATATCACTGCGCGCGCGGGAGGGCTGGCTGACGGCACGGCCACCATCACCGTGCAGGACGTGAATGTGCCCGCGCTCGGGCTCACTCTTTCGGCGTCGATCGCCGACGAAGGCGACTACGTCGTGGCCACGCTCACCCGCGACAGCGGCCTCGCCGACACGCTGGCGGTGCAAATCACCAGCTCAAGCGCGGCCAATGTCTCGACCCCGTCCACCCTCATACTTCTTCCCGGCGTGGGCGAAACCAACTTCATGGTCCAGTTGCCGGACGATACCCTGATCGAATCGACCAACCGCTACACGATCAACGCCGTCGCCGCCGGCTACCAGGCGGCCAGCGCCGCCATTCTCGTTCGCGACAACGATCTGCCCGAGGTCACCTTCACGCTGGCCACGACGAATGTCAGCGAAAACGCCGGCTCGCAAGCGGTCCTCGCCACGCTGCATCGCTCGCCCGTCACCAGCCGAGGCGTGGTCCTAGAGTTGGTCTCCAGCGATCCTTCGGCCGCACGGGTTCCCCTCCGCGTGACCATCCCGCCTGGCTCCGACGACGCCTCCTTCTACGTCGCCGCGGTCAACGATGACGTGGTGGACGGCACCCAGACCGCCGTGTTGCGGTGTTTCATCACGGACAGCACCACCGGAGCGCGCCTGGCGGAAAACCCGCCGGTCACCCTCAATGTGCTCGACGACGATGGCCCCACGTTGCAAGTGACCATCACGCCGAAGCTCGTGGCTGAAGGCATCAGCAATGCCGCCACGGCCACGGTCACGCGCAACACACCGGCAACGGAGGCGCTCCTGGTGAACCTCGAATCCAGCAACACCAACGAGGCCGTCACACCGCTCGTGGTCACGATCCCGTTAGGCAGCACTTCGGCCACATTCCCGATCCACACGGTCAGCGACGGCGTCACGGACGACAACCAGGACGTTACCATCACCGCCAGCGCCCCCAACTTCACCGCCGGACACGCCACGATCGCGGTGTCCGACGTCAACCTGCCGGACCTCACCGCCGAAGTTATCGCCCTGCCGGCCACCGGCGCCACGGAATCGTTCGTCAGTGTCCGCTATCGCATCGCCAACCAGGGCCTCACGCCGGGCGGTTCGAACATCACCACGCGGTTGTTCCTTTCCCGGGACTCGATCATCGGCGACGACATTCTCCTCGGCCAATACTCCTTTAGTGGCACACTGCCCCCGGGCACCGCGTTTGATCAGACGGTGACCATCCGCCTGCCACAAGCATCCGGGGACTACTGGATCGTAGCGCAGACTGATGTCGACAACGCCATTGCGGAAACTTTGGAAGGTAACAACGCCGGCATCAGCAGCACGCCGTTGCGGGTGCAATCGGCCTACAACGCCGTCGTCCAGACTGACCTCACCACCGCCCTGGCCGGGACGCCCGTGCCGCTGACCGGGTTGGCCACCGGCGCGCCGGCCGGCGCGTTGGTCAACATCCACATCTACGTCAACGGCACGCATCGAATCATCTCGGCCGTGACCGAGGCGGGCGGCGCGTTCGCCACCACCTGGCGTCCCCTCCCAACCGAAGCGGGCGTCTATCAGATTGGCGCGGCGCATCCGGGCGAACGCGACGCGGCGGCGCAGGACACGTTCACCCTGCTCGGCTTCCGCGTGGATCCCGGCAGCGTCTCTCGCTCGGTCATCGAAGGGGGCCAACTCGACGGCAGTATCAATCTGATCAACCTCAGCGACGTCCCGCTGACCGGCGTGACAGCGACCGTGTTGGAAAAGCCGGCCAACCTGGACGTCACCTTGACGGCCCCGGGCACCATACCCGGCAGCGGAGCCGCGGCGCTCGCCTATCAGATCAACGCGCTGGATCCATCGGTCCGGAATGGCTTGGTGCGCGCGCTCGTCCGCACCAGCGAGGGCGCGACCAATGTCGTCAGCTTCTTCATCACCGTGGAGAGTCTGCGGGCCCGGCTTGTGGCCAACCCATCGCCGTTGCTGGCCGGCATGGTGCGCGGCGACCAGACCATCGTGGAGTTCGAGGTGTCGAACACGGGCGGCGCGACCAGCGGCCCGGTGTCGATTCTGTTGCCCGCGATCCCATGGCTGCGGGTGGTGTCGACCAACACGCTCGCACCGCTGGTGCCGGGCGCCACGAACCGCATTGCCCTGCAGCTCACGCCCCCCGAATCGCTCGGGCTCGGTGAATATCGAGGCACCATCATTCTCGACGGCGGCAACACCAGCTTCACGCTGCCGTTTAACTTCCGCGCGGTGTCCGACCTCAAGGGCGACCTGCTGGTCCGTGTGGTCGACGAGTTCACCTACTACGCCGAAGGCTCACCAGCCGTGTCCAACGCCACCGTCCTCGTGCGCGACGCCGTCACGCGCGCCGTCGTCGCCAACGGGGTGACCGACGCGGACGGCAATTTCTACGCGCCCGGGCTGACGGAGGCTTACTACGATCTGGAAGTCAGCGCCGAACGCCACAATAGCGGCCGGGAAACCGCGCTGGTGCTGGCCGCACGCACCAACACGGTGTCGACCTTCCTCCCGCGCCAGATGGTGCAGTATCGCTGGACCGTGGAGCCGACGACGGTGGAGGACCGCACCAAGATCACGATCGAGACCAAGTTCGAAACCGTGGTTCCCGCGCCCGTCATCACGATCGAGCCGGCCTTGATCGATCTGTCGCAATACACCGCCGCCGAGACCCAGATCGAACTGAATATCTCCAATCACGGCCTGATTGCCGCCGGCAATTTCCGGCTGAACTTTGGCAGTCATCCGAATTGGGAACTGGTGCCGTTGATTTCCCAGGTGGGCACGCTGCCTCCACGCAGTTCGTTGTCGGTGCCGATGATGATTCGTCGAAAGGCAGCCGGTGGCGGCGGTTTCCAGGCAGCGGCCGCGGCCCCCTGCACGATCAGCGGCAACGGCTGTTGGGAACTGCTCTGCGGTCTGGTGCGCCTCTACTGTGCGCCCGTCCAGGTGATCAACGCCGGCGGCAATTGCGGCAGCCCGGGCGGACCCGGCGGCCCCGGCTGGCCCAGCCCCGGAGGAAACGGCGGCCCCAGCCCCGGCGGACGCGGCGGGCCGATCTTCACCGGGCCAACCTACAGCCTGCCCGATGTCTGCGACTGCACCTCGCTCCCGAAGGTCTGTCTCAACCCCAGCCTCTCGTGGAAAGCGGACGGCATGGCCAAA
This sequence comes from Limisphaerales bacterium, assembly GCA_044230345.1. GTDB lineage: Bacteria > Verrucomicrobiota > Verrucomicrobiia > Limisphaerales > JADJPG01 > JBGARF01. The sequence continues at coordinate 140,234 of JBGARF010000024.1, read as the reverse complement.
AAGCTCGCCTCCATGGTCCTGAGCAAGCTGCCGAATTTCTCGGTCAAAAAGACCGATGTCTCGTTCAAGATCAACGGCGAGATCTGTTCGTGCTGCAAAGACAAGCAACTCAGCTACGAAGGCAGCGCCTCGGGTACGGCCAAGATCTCCGTCACGGTGGCAGCCGGGCCCAATCTTGCCATCGGCATTCCCCTCACGTCGCCGCCCGGCTGGACCGACGTGAATGTGACGTCGTTCGACGCGCTGTTGGGAGTCGAGGCGACGCTGAGCGGCAGCGTCGAGTTGAAGGTCGATCGCAAATGCGCAGGTGACACCAAGCTCTGCGTGAGCGGCGGGGTCAGCCTCACGGTGTTCGCCGGCGCGCAAGTCAAGGCAACGGTCGAAGGCAAACGCCCGGATACCGGCAGCGTGAAGTATTCCGGCGAACTCGACGGGCAGCTGGGCACCGAAGGAACGTTGAGCGCCAAGGTCAGCGGCTGCAGCGACACGGGCTGGCGCTTCGAGGTCTGCGGCCAGCTCAAGGCCAAGCTTCACCTCACCGGCTCGTTGAAGGCCGAGATCAAGGACGGCAACGGCAATGTGAGCATCTCGATCAAGGAAATCGGCCTGAACGGCGACAAAACCATCGCCTCAGTCGGCTCCTGCGGCGGTGGCGGAGGCGGCGCTGGCGGCGGCTCCGGCGGGAACGGCGGCGAAGAAGGAGAACCGTTGGTCGAGTTTGTGAACGGCGCTGAGTATCTCACCCCGGACAACGAGGTCATCGCCGCGCTCGCCGGCGACATTCCACCGAACCAGGGCGTATGCGCCAAGGTTCGGCTCCAGCTGGACCAGGAAGCCGTGCTCGCCCGCGACGCGTTCCGCGCCACGCTCGAGATCGACAACGACTCGGGCTCGACCCTGGAGAATCTCGGGGTCGAAATCGAATTCAAGAACGCCGCCGGGCAGGTGGTTTCCAACCTGTTCGTCCTCCGCGCCCCTGATCTGTCCGGCCTCAACGCGGTCGATGGCACCGGCACGCTGGCCAACCCCGCCAGCGGCAAGGCGACCTGGATCCTGCTGCCCACCGTCGATGCCGCACCCGACGCGCCGCTCGCGTATCTCGTCGGCGGCACGCTCACCTTCACGCAGGAAGGCCGCGCCGTCCGCCTGCCTCTGGCCGGCGCGCCCATCACGGTGCATCCCCTGCCCCAACTGAAGGTCGACTACTTCCATCAACGCGATGTCCTCGCCGACGATCCGTTCACGGAAGACATCACCGAGCCCAGCCTGCCCTTCTCGCTGGCTGTCCTCGTGCACAACACCGGCCGCGGCGTCGCCCGCCAGCTCCGCATCGCCTCCGCCCAGCCGAAGATCATCGAGAACGAGAAAGGCCTGCTCATCGACTTCAAGATCCTCGCCTCGGAAGTGGCCGGCCAGAATCTCACGCCATCGTTGACCGTCCAGTTCGGTGACATCGCCGCCGGCCAGACAGCCATGGCCCGCTGGCTGTTCAGCTCCACGCTCCAGGGTCTGTTCACCGAATACTCCGCGAAGTTCGAGAACCTCGACATCGGCGGCAACTCGCGCCTCGCCATCATCACAAACGTGGCCATCCACGAAATGATCCAGATGGTCTGGGCCCCCGGCGAGTTCGACGACGGCCGACCCGACTTCCTCGTCAACGCCATCGACGACCCGCCGCTCGATCTGCCGGACACGCTCTGGTTCAGCAATGGTTCCAACGCACCGGTCGCCGCCGTGACCAACGGCACCATCAGGGGCACGCTTTCGCCCGGCAACCTGGTCGTCACGCTCGACGCCGAAGTGCCCGCCGGCTGGACCTATCTGCGCGTCGCCGATCCCGGCCAGGACCAGTATCGCCTCGTCCGCGCCCTGCGCGCCGACGGCCGCGAGATCCTGCGCAAGACCAACGTCTGGACGACCGACCGAACGTTCATCGGCCAGGGCCAGCGTCCCGTGCCCGAGAACATCGTGCATCTTCTCGATTACGACAGCCCGGGCCGCTACACGCTCTACTACGAGCCCGTGCCGACGCTCGACACCAATGCCCCGACGAGCCAGCTCCTCGCGCTGCCCGCCACCAGCCGTCAACTCATCCCCCTGCGCTGGGAAGGTTCCGATAACTCCGGCGGCTCCGGCCTCGGATACTTCGACATCTTCGTCTCCACCGACGGCGGCAATTACACCAACTGGCTGGCGCGCACGGTGCAAACCTCCGCCATTTTCCCCGGCGAAACCGGCCGCAGTTACCGCTTCTACAGCGTGGCCACCGATCGCAGCGGCAATACGGAAGCGATTCCCGCCACACCGGACGCCACCACGTCCGTGCAGATCGTCAACCGCCCGCCGGTCCTCGGCGCGGTCCCACCCCAATCCCTCGCCGAAGGCGAAACGCTGCGCCTGAATCTGGACGCCACCGATCCCGACGGCGACGCGCTGACCTTCACCGTCCTTCCAGGCGCGCCCGCCGGCCTCACGCTCAACCCCGCCAATGGCCAGATCGTCTGGCCCACCGGCGAACTCCAGGGCCCCAGCACAACCCAGGTTCGGGTCGCCGTCACTGACAACGGCGTGCCCAGCCTCGCCGCCACGCAACTCGTTCAAATCATCATCTCGGAGGTCAACTCCGCGCCGACGCTCGAGCCGATCGCGGACTTCACCGTGCTCGAAGGTCAGGCCTTCACCACGGTGGCCCGCGGCACCGACGCCGACAGCCCGGCACAAGCCCTCACCTACGCGCTGAGAAATTCGCCCGCCAGCCTGACGATTGACGCCGCCACTGGCGCTCTCTCCTGGCTGCCCGGCGAAGCCGACGGCGGCACGACCAACCGCGTTTCGGTGGTGGTCTCCGACAACTTCAGCCCCAGCCTGAGCGCTACCCAGACGTTCACGCTCATCGTGCTCGAATCGAATCAGTCACCCGTGCTGCAGGTCTCGGCGCCCTCGACGGTCACGGAAGGCGAGTCCGTGACCTTCACCGCCCACGCCGACGATGCGGATCGCCCGGCCCAACAACTCACGTTCAGCCTGGTTGGAGCCCCCACCGGAGCAAACATCGACGCCCGCAGCGGCGCGTTCTCGTGGACTCCGTCCGAACTTCAAGGCCCCGGAACGAACGTCATCACCGTGCGCGTCACCGACGACGGCGAACCCGCCGCCAGCGCCGAAACAAACCTCACCATCGTCGTCCTGGAATCAAACACCGCCCCGGTGCTGACGCCGATCCCGACACAGATCACCTATGTGCAATCGCTCCTGCGCGTGACCAATGTCGTCTTTGACGCGGATGTGCCCACGAATCGGATCACCTTCCGCCTGGCGTCCGAGCCACCTCGAGGCCTCCGGCTCGGCACCAACAACGGCGTGATCAGCTGGACACCCGGCAAGGCCCAGGCGCCCAGCAGCAACCTCATCACGGTCATCGCCACCGACGACGGTGTGCCTCCGCTCAGCGCCACCAACACATTCAGCATTCTCGTCGGCGACTTCACCGAGTTGACGCTCGGCTCGACCGTGGTTCGCGCCGGTGAAACGGGCCGTGTTGCCATCACCATGACCTCGAGCGTCGGGGTCACGAATCTGTCGTTCGAACTGAACGCCGACCGCGCACGCATCACCAACTTCGCGCTGGCCGCCATCGCTCCCGACTTCTCCGGCCTCCTGCAACCGCTCGCGCCGGACCGTTCCGCGCTTGAGTTCGGCGTCCCGTCAGGCCAACCCGCCATCGGCACCCGCAGCCTCGCCGACTTGCAGTTCAATACGGTCACGAATCAGACCTCGGCGTTTGTTCCCCTGTCCGCCGCGCGCTTCCTCGCGCTGCAGGGCAACGGCGTGCGCGTGCCGGGAACTCTCATCAATGACGGGCGCGTGGTGGTGATTGGTGCCGAACCTTTGCTGGAGGCGCTCCCCTCCACCAACGGGCAACGCAGTCTCATTCTCTACGGTCGCCCGCAAACGACCTACACATTGGAATTCAGCACGGACCTGCTCAACGCCGCCGCGTGGCAGACCGCGTGGCGCGGCACACTAATCAACTTGTCACAACGCTTCGACCATCTCCCGGAAACAAACCGCACCCTGTTCTATCGCGCGATCGAGAATCGATGACACCACCCTCTTCACACAACCTCACCCTTGGTCGCGGCCTTTCAGGCCGCAGGACTAATGATTCACTCGTTCACCCAGCCCGATGGGCTGGACTGAGAGTTCGCGCGCCGTTGGCGCTGCCGTGAATCCAGAAGCGCTTCCGCCATTTGAGGAACTCGACCGCATCACTCCCTCCAGATCCAAGGTGGGTCGCACCGATGGACAATGGTCACCGCACGCACCGCAAGCGATAGAATCTCGCGTTGGATTGGAGCGGTGTGCTGAGACGATAGTTCGCGCCGTTGAGTTGCGGCGTCACGGCTGTCGGAACCCAGCCGGCACCCGCGCCCAATTGAGTGGCTTCCAACAATACACAGCTCCCAGCCGTCGCCGGCCATTCCACGACCAGCCGATCGCCCTCCCGGTGAACCGATAGCCGCACCCGTGGTCCGTCCCAGGTCGTGGCGCGGAAATAGATGTTTTGTCCGCTGGTCTGCAGCTCGGGAAACACCTGCCACGGTTGGGTCAAGTCAACCTCTTGCCAGAGTCGCCAATCGCCGCCGTTCAGAAGATTAGTGGAAGTTTCCACGGTGTAAGCCCGGTCAGGACGACCGTAAAGGACGAGCGTCCGCGCTCCGTTTGTCTCCAATAACGCATCCAGGATCGGCTCCTCGCCCAGGACAAACACCCGGCCGTCCACGGTCTTTGGTCGGGCCAGAAGGCTTCCGTCAGGACGCGTGGCGCGCGCCTCCGAGATCTGTAGCGGAACAACGGCCGAGTGCTCGTTCGAGCGGGCCACGAAGTTCAAACGCGCCAGCAACTGCGCCCCCAGCAACTCTTCCCCGGCGCGAGCCGTCAGCTGCGCCAACGCTCGATTTGTCCCCGCCGGCTGCAAAGTGGAGGAGCCGATCTCGGGCGCAACGCTCGCGAACGACAAGCCCTCCAACCGATCAGACCGGGTGCCCAACACGAACGAAATGTCTCGCAGTTCCGTTCCGGATTGTAAGCTCAGCGGAACGGAATTGGTCTCGCCGGCGAACACGTTGGTGGAACCCAGGGTCACGGCAAAATCACCCTGCGTATCACGCACCCGCACCAGAAACGATTGGGTCGCACTCAGCGAAGGCACGCCCGAGTCCCGGACAACAATGCTCAAACGATTGGTCGCGCCGCCCTGGAACTCCGTGGGACGCCAGGTAAAGACGCCGTCATTCGCGCCAATGGTTGCTCCCGCCGGCGCCCCGGAGGCCAGGCTGTAGGTCAATTTCTGCGCCGGACGATCGGCATCGCTACTCACCACCAACACCGTCAATAATCGTCCTTCGTTGACCGTTCGGTTGGTAATCGCTTCCAGCGTGGGCGGCGCGTTGACTTCGTTCACCACCACCGTCACGCGCCCGGTCGCGCTCAAGCTGACATAATCATCGTCCCTCGCCACCAACGTCAGCACGTTGGTCGAAGGACCGTTCCCCTCGCTGGTGCTCCATCGCAATCGTCGCGCACCAATATCCAACACCACTCCGGGAGGCGCACCCGACAGCAACGAGACGCTCACGGTCTGGTTGGTGTCCGGGTCCTCCACCGCAAACGGCAGATCCAACGCCGCGCCTTCATCCACGACGACGAGGTTCGAAACTGTGATGCTCGGTGGCGTGTTGCTCAAACTAACCAACGTCTGCGCGTCCGGAGTCCCCGGCGCCAGCTCCCGATTGCCGTTCGCATCCGTCGCCACCGAGTAAAACGCATAGCGCGAGCCCGTCGCGCCCACATACGTCGCGCTGACCAATTCCGTCCGCGTCAGCCAATTCGTAAAGGCGCCGCCATTCACCGACACAAAAATGTCGTAATACGCAATGCCCGCCGCCGGCTGCCCGAGCAATCCCTCGTCGCGCCCGGACCAACCCACCTGAAAGTACGGCCGATTCACCGGGGCCAACGCCGTGACCGCGCTGACCGGAGCATTGGTGTCACTAAAGATGACCCCGCTGCCCGGCTCATAGAACAGCGTGTATTGGCCCGTGCTGTTGTAGTCCAGCAGGTGCAGAATGTTTTCGTTGCGGGGCCGGCGACCCAACCCGATGAAGGTTCGCTCGGTGGTCCACACGTTGGTTCCCACCGAAATCACGACGCCGTCCGATCGCACCACCCGCGTCAGCCGATACTGGTTGGTTCCCGGATCAGGCACCCGCAGATAGACCCAACCCGCCGGCATCGCCGCCGACAGCGAAAACGCCGCTCCTCCTGCCGCGCCGCTCTGGAAGGCGGGAGAGGGCTGGGGTGAGGTGGGTAGAACCACCGCCTGCTCCATCACCGTCACTGCATTGGTCGTCCCATTGCTCTGATACAGCGTATCCGGGTAGTCGTTGATGTCCGCAACGTCGTTCACCAGGAAGTCCGGCCGTCCGTCCTCCCAGGTCCCGCCCGCCTGCACCAGATGGTTCATTTCGTGAATGCTGACGTTATCAATCAACGACAGCCTCGGATTGCCCAGACCATCGATATGCTCAAAGGTCGCCTTGTAATCCGTGAACAGCCCCTGCAAGGACGACGTGAACAGCCACCGCCCGATCTTGGTCACGCCGCCGTCGATGTCGCCGAAGTTGACGGTCAGCGATGGAGACACCGCCGAGCCCGCCACTTCCGAGGCCACGATCCGGAAGTCAACGAGCAGGCCCTTCTCGTTGTCGACGATCCGCGGTTGCGCCGAAGTGACGCGGAAGTTCTTCGCGGACCCAAACCCGCGATTCTGCACCATGACCGCCAGGCTGTAAGGCACCGCCGGCTCAACCTGCGGCGTGAACGGATCGTCGCTGAACACATCGCGCTGATGGAAATACTGCAGCGTGAGCCGCGGGCTGGGCAGCACGGTGATCGGGACAGGGGTCATGTCGACCGTCACGTCGGTGCCATCCAGCCGATAGCTCAACGTCCCACCGACCAGGAACCGGGTGGCCACCTGCGGCGCCGCATCCACGGTCGGAATCAGCAGCCACTTCGCCGTGCCAGTGCTGTTGCCCGGCAAAATGCCCGTGCCATCGACAGCAGACAGAACTGAGGCACCTTCGAATCGTTCGCCAAACAGGTCGCCAACCTTGCGCCCGGCTTCGTCACGGATATCCACCGCAACCCGGACATTCTCCAGGCGCGACGGGCCATTGTTGTCGAGTTCCAAGGTCGCGCGAAAGGCGTCGCGGGCGACGGCGGCGTCTTGTTCGAGTTGCAGGCGAACTCGCGCGCAAATGCCGCTTGTTCCGCTGGAACTTCCAGAGGCTGACGCAAGACTCAGCAAAGCCGGCTCAGCCGCGGTCGGGGTAGAGCCACTAGCACTTCCGTTAATTTGAAGCACCCACAACGCGCGCGATACCAGCTCCCTACCAGGCGAATCAAAACCGTGACTACGAGCCACAAACACCGCATTACTGACCGCGTCCAACCGTTCGCGAAGAAGCCCCGAAAAAATAAAATTGGTATTTGCACCTGCTGGCAACTGCCCGGGATTTGAAACCCCAATCTGCAGATATCTCATCGTCGTATTCCAACGCTCGATTGCATTCGTAGTTTGCGCATAAACCGCCCCAAGACTCCGATTTCCCAACATGCTCACCATCTCGCTCGAAGAGACAAATCGACCCGAGTCGCTGCCTTCGTCAGCCGCTGTCTTCAAAAGACTCAAGTAAGCGCGAGCCGCATCAATCGAGAATGCGCTAGCCTTCTCCCCAGCCTCGCCGACGATCAGAAAAAACAGTTGGTGCGCCGCCGTTACACGCTCGGCGGCGTCGAACAAAGCACCGAGGTCACTAATGTCATCCTGTGAACCATTTCCTATCGCTTCCCCTCTTGGCACCGCATTAGCATTGATGTCACCGGCTGATGTCTTGTCTAGGTTCTTTTCCCTACAGTCTTGGAATGCCTTTTGCATCTGCAGCACACAGAACGCCAACTCTCCGAGTCCCAGATCCGCGACCTCCCCCGGGAAGCAACTGTAGACGGCATTCGCACAGTTTAGGGAGGTGTCATAATTGTCGCAGGGAGGCATGCCGGGAATGAATGGCTCGGAACAGTGCGCACATTGCGCAAGCGAAGCCACACAATCAACGCCTTCGATGAATCCCAACAGGCAGCTTGCGAGACTGAAGGCCACCTCCGGGCAGCATGGCAGAGTCACGGAGTAGGTGGGCGGCGAGTGGGCGAACACCGGAGTAAGGACCTGCCCCGGTGTTGGCGCAGGTCGCGGTTCCGGGGTTGGCGTAGGGGATGGCGATGGCGGGGGAGCAGAAGCGCACTCACTCGCGGCGTTCACGCAGGTGACGGGTGAACATCGCGATACCTCAAATTCTCCGCAGGTGATGTTCCAACAACCACCGCCATCTATTACGCAGGAACCCGCCCCACTATCATTCGCTGGCGCCAGCCTCTCCCTTGATGCTAGCGACATATGACCAGTGCGCCGTATCAATACTGGAATGATGACGGACGAGTTTGCAGGGATGGCCCCAACATTTTCAATCAATGGCAAGATGGACCAAAGGTCATGAGTCGTAAATTTAAGTCGAAATTCGTTTGCGGCGATCAAGCCGTGATTGCTGACCCTTAAATTGATCTGAGTTTCATTTTCCAGAATCTGTGCCAGGTCAATTACGGGCGGCTCTATTAGAATCACAGGCGCGGGAACATTGGCCTCAAACGTCGTTTCCACTTCAACTCGATATCGATCCTCGAACAGAACCGGTGTAACACTCCAACGGTAATTCACCGATTGCCGACTCAGGAATGACTGAATTCTGTTAGTAGATCCTCCCGCAACCAAATGAGCCGAGCGCGATTCACTATGCTTCTCCGCCGTGACCTCGACCTCGTAGTAGTTTTCCGCCAGACCGCTCACGAAGAAGTGGCCGTTGGTATCCGTGATACCGCTGGCCACGTTGGTGCGCGTGACGGCGTCGCGCACGGTCACGGTGGCCCCGGCCAGATGCGGAGCGCCCTCGGCGTAGTAGGTGAACTCGTCCACCACGTCGACCAGCAGGTCGCCTTTCGCTTCGCTCACGGCGCGGAAGTTGAACCGGACGCCGAGGCCGTTTCCATTGGCGGCGTTCACGGCGAGGCTTCCCGTATAGGGCCCGAGGGGCAGGTCACGGGACGGCACGAGTTGCAGGGTGACCCGGTTGGTCTGGCCGGGGGTGAGGTTGGGCAGCGGGTTGGTGGTGGCCAGGCGCATCCAAGGGGCCGACGGAAGCGAAACCGTGATGGGCCCGCTGTCGCGTCCGCCGCCGTTAACCAGGTCAAATTCAACCACGGCCTGACCGCCGACAAGCATCCCGCTGGCGAGACTGGCCGGCTCGGCCACGAGGCGCGGGCGCAAAGGCTCCACGCTCACCCCAAAAAGGATGTCCTGGGACAAACCTTCCGCGGTTGTCACCCGCAGTTGCACCGTCCCGTAGGCATCAGCGGTCGGGGCCGCGAAAGTGTAGCTCAGCGAAAGTGCGCCCGAGGCCGGGATGGTAGCCCCGGGGGACGGCAAGGTGGCGGCCACCTGGAGATTGGCCGGCTTGCTAACCACGCTTATCAACACGTCTTGCAAGGCAACGTCACTGAGGTTTTCCAGTGAGATGGCTCCGGTGCGGCTGGAACCTTCAATCACGGTCAGCGAGGTCGAGCCTGGATTCGCCCGGAAGCCAAGAAGGGAGAACGTGTCTTGTGCCGGCACCACGCTGACGCCCGGGTGAGTCGCGAAGACCTCATACCGCCCCGCTTCGCGCGGCAATGGGGTAAACGTCGTGGAAAAATTGCCGGCACTGTCGGTCACCGCCGTCAGCAATCGCTGGGTTCCCCGGACCAGGACATGAACGTTGACGGTCTTGCCGGACACGGGCGCACCGAGGCTGTTCGTGGCACGGCCGGAGAGCGCCACCGACGTTCCGGCGGGAGCATTGGTCAGGTCCGTTTGCACCCACGCCGCGTAGTCGGCAGCAACGGCAATGGGTGTCGTAGCGATGGTCGTATTGTTGTTCTCCAACGTCTCAGGCAACGACTGCTCGGCGTCAGCCTCGACCACGACCCAGTAGTTGCCGACGGCCAACGGCACATCGATCTGCTCGGTCCGAATCAGTTGCTCGCCGACGGCAAGGGTGTTGGTGTTGCGAAACTGCGCGACCAAAACGTCGTCACCGACCGTGGCATCGCGGGAAAGATAAAGTCGGGTCAGGAAACTGCCATTGGCCGTGGAGAGCCCCTGATTCGCGATGCGGTAGGTCACCGCAACGCGCTGCTGCGGTGTGGCCGACTCCGGAGCGACGATGCCAGGAACCACCAAATCGGGCAGGTCCGTGTCGGACACCACCACCGTTTCGGTCGCCGAGTTGAAGTCGACGGCCGATGCCGTGAGTTCAACCGACTGATTGCCGTCGTTGACGCCGTCATTCACCGTGACGAGCGGGACTGTGGCCGAGGTCTGCCCGTTGGAGATCGTGAGCGTGAATGTTGCGGCGCCGGGAACTTCGCCCGCGACCACCGATTGACGCACCGCGGGCGCGCCATACACCGCTTCATTGGTCCGGCTGACTTGCAGCGTGACGGTGAGATGATTGGTGGGCGGCGTGTTCCGAACGATGGTCACCGCGGTTGCCGGATCACGCCCTTCGGCAACGAGCTTTTGCGCGGCCGCAATTTTTAGCGTTGGCCCGTCATCGTCGGTGACCGTAAGCACATCGGGAGAACCGGCGGCAAGGTGCGCACCCGAACCCGCCGCCAGTGCATAGGCCGTGAGGCCAACCGAGCGGGAGCCGTTCACGAGCGTGTCGTTCACCACGCCGAGTGGAAAACTGCGCGAAGCCTGACCGGCCGGGATGGTGATGCGAATGGGTGTCACCACCAGCGTTGGGTCACTGGCTTCCGGTTCGATGTTCAACGCTCCAGCACCGACTGGATTGCGCGTGACGGTCATGGACAAGGCCTGTGGTCCCGCACCTTCGCTCACCGTGCGGGCAGAGAGGGAAACCGTCAGATGAGGAACGTCATTGTCGAGAACCGAGACGCTGGTGAATCCGTCGTTGAATCCCGTGGCGCTGGCGGTGAGGGAGTAGGTGTTGGGCGCTTCGGCGTTCACATCGTCCACGGCTAGGACGGTGAAGTTGGTCGAAGCCGCACCGGCGGGAATCGTGATCAAGTCAGGCGGGCTCAGCTGTCCCGGATTGGAACTGACGAGGGCGACAGTGACCGCATTGCTGGTGACGACATCGCGGCTCACGGTGACGACGACGGAGAATCCTTCCACGACAGCATTGGTGGCCGCGGTGAGAGCGAGCGAGGGACGATCGGCATTGAGGACGGTGACCACCGCCCTGGCAGGATCGTAGCCGGACGCGCTGGCGGTAAGCGTCACTGGCTCGTTGCCGTCAACCACCCGGTCGCGGACGGCATAGAGCGAGAAGGCGATCGCCGACTGACCGGCTGGGATGAGGATGTTCGTCGTCGCTACCGAAGTGGGGCTGGGAGCGAACGAGAGCTCGCCGCCATCGTTTAGCGTCAACTGGACCGCCACTGCATCGGCGGTGCTGCCGTTTCTCGTCACGGTGGCGCGCAAGGGCACGGAGGCCTCCTCGCTGATCTGTAAGGAAGCCAGTTGGAGGGCCAGCGCGCGCGGGATGCGCAGCGCCTCCTGAGCAAGCGCGAGGTTGTTGGTTTCGACTTCTTCGAAGACATCGTCGCGTGCATCGACCTCAACGGCCCAACGCAGATTGCCGGTGATGCCGTCCACCGGGAGCGCCACCAACTGCGTGCGGGTGATGGAGGCAAACGACGGCAGCGCGTTGGAGAACGTCAGTGTCGCCAGTATAGGGGCCAAGCCCAGGACGCTTTGGAGCTCGGCGGCATTGGTCAACGTCGACGCCTCGGCAGCGACCAACCGGAGCGTTTCGGTCCATGGGCCTGTGGCCGTGGCGGGCCCTGAGTTCGTCACGGTCCACTTGACCGCCACCGTCTGGCCGGGCGACCCGTTCGTCACGGAAGTTATCGACGAGATCGCCAGATCCGGTCTTGGCGGAAGACTGAGGTTGAGGGACCGGCTCACCAGGTTGTTTGCCTCGTCGATTTCTGGTTGAAGGTTCGCCGTGTCGGCTTGAACCACCACAAAGTAGGTGCCCGCCGGCAACGATCGATCCAGGGGCAACGCGATCGTGGCGGAGTTGGTGTAGCTCTCTCCGGGAGCAAGTGGGCGGGGTGACGCAAAGCTGCCCAAGGGCGTGACAGTGGCAGCCGCTCCACTGACTTGGTTACTGGTAGGTCCAAGAAACAGTCCGTCGCTCCAGTTGGCGAACGTGCGGCCGGTCCCACGATTGCGAACCACCCAGGTCACGTTCAACGATTGCCCGAATAAACTGGCGCTCGCCACCGCAGTCAGACTGACCTCCAAGTCCGGCGAAGAGACAATGATGGGTGTGGTCAGGAGCAAGGTGTTGTTAGCGCGGTTCGTCTCGAAAACCGTGCCTCCCGCATTGACGGTGACGCCCGGATACCAGGCTCCCGAGAGCTCCGTAGGAACGATGACGGACTGCGTGACGGTGAGGAAATCGCCGACGATTAGCGCGGCGGGTTGCGGCGGCGACACCAGAACGCGTGCGCCGCCGCCCTCCGAATTGGTGGCCAGGAACACGGAGTTGCTCCACGGCAGTGTCGCGGCGCCGAAGCCCCGATTCGTGACCGTGAACACGATCGGTATTACCTGACCACCTCCCACCTCACCAGGCACGGAAAGCTGATGCACCGCCAAGTCGGGAACATCGAGGCGCACGGTCAACGTGGCCACCCTGCTCGTGACGGCGCCAAGGGCGTTGTTCACCACCACATCGTAGGGCCCGGCCGTAGCCGACTGCGGCGAACTGAAGGCCAGGACACGATTGGTCTCCCCGGTCACCGGACTGCCATTGAACCGCCACTGATAACGAAGCGGAGAGTCCCCGCTGGCGAGCACCGAGAACGATCCCGATTGACCTGCGTAAAGCGTGAGGTCTGTCGGCTGCTGGACAATGGAAGGCGGCAACGTCGGCTTGCACATCCCTGCACTCCCGGCGGCAACGATGGAGGCAATTTCGTTGGAGGATAGAGCGCGGTTGAAAATCGATAGCTCATCAATGAATCCGTCTAGGTCGTATTGGGGTGAGGCCCAATTTCCGATGCGCAATGGACCAGCGACGTTGTTGACTGGATTGGAGTCCAGAGTCGGAGATCCCAGCTGCGTTCCATCAACGAAGAGTCGGTATTCACCTCCGTAGCGGATCACAGCCAAGTGATACCAGGTGTTTGTGCGAGGAAACCACGGTTGGATAATCGCCACGTGAACGTTGTCCCTCGCGAAGACGAGCCCACCAACCTGAAGGTCGAATTCGAATCCGCCGACGCCACTACCATCTTGCTGGTGCACAAACATGCTTCGTTTGATGCGATTGAATTTAACCCACAGCGCAATCGAAAAGTCGTCCAAACCAAAATCCCAAAGCGGGCTGTCTGAAACGCTCACGAAGTCGTCGACGCCGTCGAAGCTGAACGCCTCTGCGACGATGCCCGGGACAAAGGAAGCACCATTGTGCGGGGTGGCAAAGTTTGTGGCCGCAAGGTCTACCCCGCTCCCATCCCCAGGCCACCAGGCGACGAGCCCTGGGGGAGACGCCAGACAAAAATGCGACGGATTGGTTACGGTTAGGACGGACACCTCCAGTGAAGCGGCTGCCACATCGGCATTTGGTGAAGCGGTCACCAGCGCGCTTACTTCCCGGGATACGACTGAAAACCCCGTCTGGCCTTGGGCAGCGACCAAGAAACAGGTCAACCCGACGGCGATTGTGCACGGGATGAAACGGAGCGTAGTCATCGGCGGAACAGTTAGACTAGGGGCGAATTGCCAGCGCCTGCAGGATTGAGACGCTCGGCGGAAAAGCCGCGAATGCTTCCCACTTTGACGCGGCTCCTTGCACCTCCACGAGACTCGCGACCACTGTGAATTCGGGCCTGGAGGGAGGTACTACCCGCACCTTGATGTTCCAGTTGGTCGAAACGTTTAGCGCAGCAATGCTAATCCTTACCGCGTTGGTTCGTTCCAGAATGACATCCTGGGGAAATGCGAATGATGCCCGCGGCTCATCACGTACCGGCCGTTCGTCAATTCCTACAATCCTCAACGTCGGAGCATCGGAAGAAGGCCATATGCTTGGCGGGTCCGTTGGAAGCGCAGGGACATAATTAGGCAGGCCCAAATCAGCGAGTGCAATCGCGTTGGCTTCAATGCGAATCCGACCGTCGCCTCCGGTCAAACGCCCGTCGCCGCCCGATTGAGCGCCTCCCAAAGCGCGAATGGTGCCGCGTCCCGAAACGCTATTCGCGAGCAATCGTATAGCCCCTCCAGAGCCTCCAGCCCCGCGAGAAAAACACCCGTCCAGCGGTTCACCTCCACTTGCACTCAACTGACCGTTCAGAACAATCGAACCTGGGGCGGCGATCAGAATAGCCCCACCACCACCGCCGCCGGCAACCAAATCGTGACATGTAAAATAGTTCAGAAACCTCGAAGATCCTCCGGAACCGCCGAGCAGCGGCAGAATAGCCGCACTCCCGTAAGTCGGCCCGGAATTGCCGGCGCCCCGAGTTCCGTAGCTTCCAGCACCTCCGTCCGCCAGACCGCCACCCGGACCGAATCCAGGGACGGCCGTGCCGGGAGGGGGAATGCAGCCTCGAAATCCACCTGGCCCTCCTTCCGCCGGACCTAGCCCGCCAGCGGCAGCGCCATCGAGTCGTATGATCCCATCGATATTGACCGCCCCAGTCGCCAACCAAACCACCGGGGCGCGGCTGGGATGATTCTTAAAGGTCACCCTGGCGCCGGCAGATATGCTTACATTCGAAAATTTGAAGACCACCGCCCATTGATTGGAATCGTAAATCCCTTTGCCTGCGTTTGCGGAATTGTTATCGCTCCAAACGCCGCTCACGGCATCGCTCAGGTCGACAACGGTATCGGAGGTGATTACCAAGGCACCATCTGAACCGTCACTCGGAATGTTGAGTTGGGCTTGCGCCGCCTTGGGGTGCAGGAGGTGCGTCACCGCCAGAACGGCGACAAAACCGCAGAAAGTCTTCATAAATTGAACAAAAGATTGCCGTATCTCTGGGATTCACGGGAAACCGAAGGCGCCTGTTACAAAAATTTTGAAAAATGTGTGAGGCGGTATGGTTAGCAGTGGCAGCCGTCGACGATGGGACCGCCACCGCCCGATAGAACCGGCGTGGCTCGGTGGCCGGATTGTCGTCCACGTAACGGGTTGGGTCGCCAAGAGCATGGTTTCCACAAAGGTGCACACCCGACGTTCACCGTGAGCAGCGCCAGAACCAAATCGCCGACCATCAGGGTGGACATCCGACCATGGTGATTCACGGGAGAAGGACCTCGGCCGTTACAGGAAATCTTCGACGCTCCATCGCGACAACGACGGGTCCGCCTTTGCCCGCTGAGTTCGGGAACCGAGAGAAGGCGCGATGCCCTCGGAATACGTGCCCTCGGTTCGATCAATCCGCGAACGCGGCCAGGAGCGAGCGCACCTCCTCCCGGAGGTCGCGCGGGCTGGCCACGGTTTTCAGCACTTCATCGCGGAACAGATCGATGTAGCGCTTTCGCAATCGGTGCACGCGGACGCGGACGGACCCCTCGCCCTGTCCCAGTTGGGCCGCGGCCAATTCATAGGAAGGCGCGCCCGCGTCGCCCACGAGGTAGGCCTTGAGGACCGAAAAGTCATCGCGCCCCTCGGCCCGACATTCCTCTTCCAATCGTTGGAGAACGCTCGCGAGCAGCGCCGAAATCCAGCGGCGTTCAAAAAGCTGATCGGGAGAAAGCGCCACCTCGAGCTCCCCGGAATAACGGTCTTCAAAGTCGGCGTCAGAAATCGGTATGAAGGTTTGGGTCCCGCCCCGCTTTCGAGTCTGGCGCCGATCCCATTCGTCGTTCACGAAGTTGCCGAGAACCGTCAGCAGGAATGCCCGAAACTTTCCGCGGTTCGGGTCGATACCGCGCAGGACCTCCCGTTCCAACAACCGTTCAAAGAACGCATGCAATAGATCCTGCGCGTCTTCCCGCTCATATCCCCGGCGTCGGAGGTAGCCGTAAATCGGATAGGCATACTGTGAGTAAAGCTTCCCAAGAGCATCGGCGGCGTCCGGTGACCCGCCCGCCCCTGCATTCAATACGACAGACCAATGCGTCGTCGTAAACGCGACAGGCCGGGCTTCCCGGTCAACGCCTTGGTTCAATGAACCGGCGGACCCGACCCGGGCTGGATCATTTTCGCGCATGGACATCAGCAATTCCTGGAGGTCACGTGTGGGCGGGATGATACCTCAATTCCGCCGCATGTCATGCGGGGAATCCACGTTGCCCGCTGGGGAACGCCCCTCATTGGACCGGGAATCGTCGGCTGAACCACCGACTGTAAAAGTCATTGGTGCCAAGCGATCGCAGTCTTTCGGCCAATCGCGGGAAAGCCTCGGGTGGCAACGGTTCTGTGAGTTCGGCGCCTGATGAACGCGCTCCCATAAGTGCCTCGGCGAGGTCGGGAAGCCACGCCGGGCAAGGCAGTGGCGGACGGTCGAACTCCCACAGTCGTGCCACGCCACTCCCGCCCACGCAGACGAACGCGCGGCCGTCGTCGCTCAACTCAAGCGAGTTGAGATGCGACGGATGCACGAATGGTTCAGTCAACGGCAGCTTTTCCTGCGCATCCCAAAGCCGGGCCTGTCCATCCCCGGCCGCCGTCATCACCGATTCGCCGTCCTGGCAAAAGACGGCGCTCCGAACCTCGCGCCCGTGCGGCAGTGGCGGGCCCAGCGGCCGGCCCGTCTCGACGTCCCAGATTCGAGCCACCCAGTCGGCTCCGGCGGTCACCACCCGCACGCTGGCCGGATCAAAGTGCGCATCGAAAACCTCGCCTTGATGCCCCAGATATTTGGGTGCCGCGTTGGTCGCGCGAAGGTCCCAGAGAAACGCTCCTTCAAAATAGCCAAAGCTGACCAGCCGTCGTCCGTCGGCACTCCAGTGCACGCGGACGACTTCACCTGGGTGAGGCAGGGCTGGCCCCACCTGCGCGCCACTGGCCATGGACCAGAGGCGCACAGCTCGATCGGTTGAAGCCGAAGCCAACTGGCGCCCGTCGGGTGCAAACTCCAGGGACACGATTCGAGCGGGCTCGGCCAGATCACGTCCAGACCCAACCCCCGCGGCCACGTCAAACCACCGTCCACCACCTTCTCCCAACCCGACCGCGATGTGCCTTCCATCCCGGGAAACATCAAAGCTATGGAACTTCCCCTTCGGGCGGGCAAAGTCCGCGAGGCGAAGTCCCGACTCCTGTTCCCACGCCGCTGCGGCCGCAACTTGCGCCTTGGCCAGAAAAGCGCCCAGTTCGACTTCAACGAAATGATTGCCCACGGTCACGGACGGCGAAGGCACCTGTCGCCCCGAACGTGCGTCCCAGAGGCTGACGTCGTGAGCCTGGTTGACGGCAATCAATTGCCGGCCGCCCGGAGCAAAACGCACGGCCAAAACCTCATTCGAGCCGTCACCGAAGGGGCGAAAGACGGGCTCCGCCATGCTCAGCTTCCAAAACTGGACACCAGTCGTGCCGCGCGTTCGAAAGGTCCGGGCATCCGCCAGAAAACGAGCCGAACGCAACGAGGCAGACGCGCGCACGGGCTCGACCAACTGGCGGCCCGTCTGGACATCCCAAATCGTGGCGGTCCCGTCATGGCCCGCGACGATCAGCCACCGGCCGTCCGGGCTGAAACAGGTATCTTCAACATAGCCTCGATGCTGCAGCGGCGGCGCCACCGGGTTACCGGTGCGGGCGTCCCACACAATCACCTGGTGATTGTAAAAGCCCGTGGCCACCCGCGTTCCCCCGGGATTGAAATGCACCTGCACGGGCGCAGTGGGCGACCAGGTCGGGCTGACCAGGGCTTTCTGGCGCGCCCGATCCCAGATCCGAAACGCACGATCGCGGGACGCCGCCAGCAACGTCGTGTCGTTCGAATTGAATTCAGCCGAGACGATCAATCCACCGTGGGCAAACGCAGAATCCAGAACGCCACTGGCCATGTTCCAGCAACGCAGCGTTCCGGAGTTGACGCCGCTCACGAGGCGGGTTCCGTCGCGGTTGTAAGCGAGCGGAGCGCGATCGTGAATCCGCTTCACGCCGCATCCGCCGCTCGAAACAAACCCCTGCTCCGCGTCTGCCGTGGATGGGAAACGCCATCGAGCGGCGCTATCCTCGCCGTTCCAAACGATGACTCCTCCATCGACATCTGCGGCCGCGATCTCATTGCCATCGGGCCGAAAGCAAATCGCGAAGATCTCCTTCTCGCACTCGAGCTGCGATCCCTTCACGGCTCCGGTTGTCCGATCCCACCAACGCAGTCTTCGATCCACGCACGCCGTGACGACATACCGGGCGTCAGGACTGATTCGTGCCGACAGCACGCGCCCGGGATGACGCAGCACCAACGTCGGAGCGACCAGCGACGATGCGGACAACGCTCCCCTCACCTGGCGAACGTCCCAGACAAACGCTTCCGGAGTTTCGGTGGTGGTGACCATCCAACACTCATTCGCACTCAAGTCCGCCGACCAAACATTTGTCCCTGGATGCAGCCGAGGCCCTACGGGCAGCGCAAAAGCGCGTTGATCGAGTGCGGAGTACAAACGCCGGACGGCATAAGGGTCACTGGGATTGGCGCGCACGGCCCGGGCCAGGGCGCCGATCGCGGAGGACACGTCATCCTTCTGAAAGTTCATCTCAGCGAGGCGAAGCTGCGTGCCGCGCAGCGCAGCCGCGGTGCGTGCGTCTGCGGCCGCCGCCCGGCGCCATTGCCAGGTAACGGCGCCCAGGGAAACCAGAACGGCCAGGACGGTCCCGGCCAGCAGCGTCGCCAGCGCCGGTCTGCGGCAACGCCAGCGCCATGCTTTCTCGATGAAATTCGTGGGGCGAGCCGTGATCGGAATGTTTCGCAGAAAACGGTCGAGATCCTCCGCCAGCGCAGACGCGGAGCGGTAACGCTTGTCCGGAGATTTCTCGAGACATTTCAGGCAAATCGTCTCCAGGTCCCTTGGCACCGCGGGATTGATGCGGCGTGGAGAGATGGGGTCGTCATGCAGGACCTGCTGCAACGTACTGGCCACGGTCTCACCCAGAAACGGGGCGCGAGTCGTGAGGAGAAAATACAGGGTCGCACCCAGGGAATAGATGTCGCTCCACGGTCCGACCGCTTCGCGCGACACCGCCACTTGCTCGGGCGGAAGAAAGCCCGGAGTGCCGAGCGCCGCACCGGCGAGCGTGATCTCCGAGTCGTGGTCGAGCCGGCGGGCCAGGCCGAAATCCGTGACCCGCGGCTGATCGGCATCATCGAGAATCACGTTGGCCGGCTTCAGATCGCGGTGGAGAACCTGCTGATCGTGCGCCGCCTGGATGGCCCGCGCCACGAGTTGCAGATATCGCGCCGCCCGTGACGGCGATAACGGTGTTTCGCGGGCGAGGTCGGCCAGCGTTCGACCGGAGACCAACTCCATGGCGAGGAATGCCTGCCCTAGATATTCCCCGACTTCATAGATGGTGACGATATGGGGATGGCGCAGAGAAGCGGCAGCGGCGGCTTCGGCGCGCAGTCGATCGCGATAGACCGAGGACGCGAGGCGGCCATGCAGGATCATCTTGATCGCCACCATGCGACCCAAGCTCCGTTGCCGCGCCCGATAAACAACCGCCATTCCTCCCCGCCCAATTTCCTCGAACAACTCGTAATCCCCGAAATCGTCGACTTCGGCCTGATCCTCAGACGCGACCTCGAGTTCGCGGGCCGCGTATTGAATCAAACCCCGCTCACAACTGGCACAACTGGCCTTGGGGACGTTCCGGCCGACCCCACGGCCGCAGATCGGACAAACGCTATCGCTCACAAGATCACCGTTGCCGCCGGGACCTCCGCGGAGACCAGGTCGCTTTTAAAAATGGATTCCGGGACACCAATGCCCTCGGTGCAGACGGCTCAAGCATGCTACGTAGCATGCCGATGCCACCGCCCCAAAGCAAGCTGGCGGTGACTCGCGAGGGCGACACCAAGGCCAGCAAACGGAAACGACGGAGACGAAGCCTCAAGCCTGTGCCGTGGTCGAACTAGCTAACTAGCTCCCCGGTTCCGTCACGAACCGAGATAAAGCTGGAACAGCCCCGCGTGATCCAAGTCCCCGTTCCCTGCGCCGACAAACTTCTCCCATTGTGCGAGCGAGTTCTTCAAAGTCGGCGAGTCGAGGCCGACCGCCTCCGCCAACTCGCACATCAGCCGCACATCCTTGAGCTGGAGCGCCGCCCGTCCGCCCGGCACAAAATCGCGACGCACCATGCGATCGCCATGCAGCTGCAGAATCCGACTTTCAGCAAAACCTCCCAGCAACGCTTCGCGCACCTTGGCGGGATCCACCCCAGACAGTTCGGCCAACCTCAGCGCCTGCGCCACCGCATCGATCGTTTGCGCCACGATGAGTTGATTGGCCAGTTTCGTCACCTGCCCTGAACCGGCGGGGCCCAAGTGAGTGACCCGCGACCCCACCGCCTCCAACACCGGAAGCGCCCGTCGAAACGAAGCGTCCGTTCCGCCCGCCATAATGGTCAACGTGGCGGCTTCCGCACCCACTTGTCCGCCCGACAAGGGCGCATCCAGCCATTCAACTCGTCGTCCAAACTCTTTCGTCTCCGCAACGCCCGTGGTGCCAAAATCAATGACCATCGCGCCCGGCGTCAGGCCTTCAATCAGGCCGCCCGCTCCGAAAACCACCTCCCGAACGACGTCGGTGGTGGTGAGATTCAGCGCGATTATTCCGTCGCCGACCGCGCGGGCCAGTTCAGGCAGCGATCCGGCGCGGCGCATGCCCGATGCCGCCGCCGCGGCCGCAGGACCTTCGCTCCGATTCCAAACGATCATGTCCGCGCCGGCCGCGTGGAGGTGACGCGCCATGGCCCGCCCCATGTTCCCCAAGCCGACGAATCCAATTTTCTGCCCGGCCAAAGCGTTGTTCTTCTTCACCGCTCCATTCCAAACGAGCCGCCCGAAGATTGCAAACCCGGCGACATCCGCCAACGTCGCTGGGAGCGCCGGCATCGTGCCGGCCATTTCCAGAATTATATGGAATTGCAGCCGGCGAGACGCCGGCGCTCCCAAGATGACCTTCGATCAAGCGCTCCACGTCGGTTTAAAAATTTTCCTGTTCGCGGCTGAATCCGGCCGTCAAGGATTCCAGCACGCATGAAGATCATCATCACCGGCGGAGGCGGCTTTCTCGGATCGCAACTGTGCCGGCAACTCCTGCAGCGAGGCGCCGTCACCGGTCCTTCCGGCGCGCCGGAGGCCATCCGAGAAATCGTCCTGCTTGATGCCGCGTTCGCTCGCCCGGCCAGCGACCCTCGGGTGAAACAGATCCAGGGCGACATCAGCGATCGCACCACGGCGTTCGCCGCCGTGGGCACCGAGGCGGCCACATCCGTTTTCCATCTCGCGTCGATGGTCAGTGGTGAATGCGAAGCCCGCTTCGACGACGCGCTGCGGGTCAATCTCGACGGCGGACGCCACGTGTTCGAAGCGGCGCGAGCGCTGCCGGGCGTTCCGCGCGTGGTTTTCGCCAGCAGCATCGCGTGTTTCGGCGGCGAAGCCCGGCAGGATCCCAACACCGACCGCACCAAGCTCACTCCGCAGACAACCTACGGCATGACCAAGGCCATTTGTGAGCTGCTCATCAACGACTACTCGCGCAAGGGATTCTTCGACGGCCGCTCGGCGCGTCTGCCCACGGTCATCATCCGGCCCGGCAAACCGAACGCGGCCGCCTCCGGCTGGGCCAGCGGCATGTTCCGCGAACCGCTCAAGGGCGAAGCCTGCCCTCTGCCCGTGCGCCGGGATCAGTGTCATCCCATGACCGGCTATCGCACGGTCATCGAATCGCTGATCGCGTTGCACGAGGTGCCGTCCACCCAACTCCGCGACGACCGCGCCATCGGCTTGCCCGCGCACCGCGTGACACCACAACTGGCCGAGGCAGCCTTGCGGGAAGTGGCGACTGAACACCACCTGCGGCTGGGCCCGATCGTCGAGGCATTCGATCCGCGCATCCAGGGCATCGTCGACAACTGGCCGGTGGCCGTGGATGGCGCCCGCGCCCTCGCTCTCGGCCTGCCGTCACCGCCGCCGCTCAAGACCATCATCGAGCAGTACTTGGAAGACTTCGGGACGTAGAAGCGATTGGGCCCCTGAGTGGAGACAAAAACGGCCAGGCTTTCGCCTGGCCTGAAGTGATTGGCCGAATCGAGCAGCCGTTCATGAACTACGCCGTTCGCTTCACGCGTCGGATTTGCGCTAGCACGGGCAGAAGCAGGAGAGCTCCCGCGATGTAGGTCGAGGGCTCTGGAACCACCGTGAGCTTGCCACTGCCGATTGGGCCAGCAATTCCTTGAACATGTGCCGCGGCTGGAACGGAAGGAGATCCACCAGAAAGGCTGTTGGCGAATTGCGCCACAGTCAAATCTGTGCCGCTAATTAACAGACTGACCGTTTCGCCGCTTTGCAAGCGAGCGAGCCCGTCGCTGTTACTGCTCTTGAACTCGATACTAATATCAAAGGGTTGAGTGGGGCCGGTCCCATTGATCAAGTCCCGTTTAAAAGTCGGTGAATTCTTCGCGAGTTCTGCGGGCCCGCTTAGGGCGCTGAACGTCAGGGTAGAAGTGCCCGAATAATTCAGCCAGACCTCGCTGACAAACTCACTGGCCGCATTGAGATTCGCGGTGATGGCGACCTGCACATCCGCACCAACCTGGGTCAGTGATACCTTGACGGAGCCGCCCCCGGATGGAGTGGCACCTGTGTAGGCTGTCCCGAGGACCAAATCGACCGCACTCGCTTGCATCAGACTCAGGGAAAGCCCGACCACACCGAGAACTCCCGCCTTCGTTCTACGTCTCATAATTTCTTAAATTTTTCCGCACGGCCAACTGACCAACTGATACTGGCCACCTCGCGCCAACCCTTTTGAGGGCTTGTTTATCGGCGGGCACCACACCGATCTCGTGAGGTGCATCCATGGAAACGAGTCCTTCTATATCCAAATAGCGGGAGGAGAATGCACCAGATTCAGGCCTGGTGTCGATCCATTTTTGGGCCTTGATCGATCGCAACTGGGCCATCTCGGAGCGAGTCCAAGTCACAACCTGGAGCGCAGAAAGAGGGTCTTCTCCTCCGGAAGGAGCGGGTTTTGAACGGAAAGCTCGACGTACCTGGCAGCTTGGGCCCGATCTCCGCTCGCGGCAAGCAGGACGCCATAGAATCCGGCCACGGTGGGTTTCTCGAGTTCTTCCGGCCGAAACTGGTTCAAGATGCGGAGGCCCTCAGAAGTCTTGTTTTGGAGATGCAGGGAAAACGCAAAAGTCGCGGCGAACGTCGCGTTGGTCTTCTCGTTCTCATAGACGTAACGAGCGAGTTCGTGCGGGTTGTGCTCGGGGGTGTCGAGGAGCAGCGCGATTTCGGCGAGGTTGTTTTTCACGATCAGGTTGCCCGGTTCCCGACGGGCTTCCTGGGCATAGAGGGACAACAGGGACCGGGTCTTGCCGGACGCAAACAATAGGTTCGACAACGATTGAAGGGCGGGCTTTTCGGAGGGGTATTTGTTGACCACCATCCACAACAGTTCCTCGAGCTCTGGAAACCAGCGCCAAGCGCCGACTACGCGTTGCAGAACGCTCAATCGATCCAGACTTCCTTCGGTCGCACGCACAGCCTTGCTCCACTCAACCTTGGCTGCCGCATCCAGGCTCTGCTGGCGCAGCGCCCGACTCGCATAGGCGAGTCGAAGATATTCCATCTCATCCCATCGCTGTGTGCCCACGTGCTGGCGCAGGCCAACCCAGTCTTTCAACTCCAAATACGCATCGGCCAAGGTCATGGCCACCGGCAGATTCGTGCGCAGGCCGGGGGGCAACGTTTGCAGCCATCGAAGTGTATCGACGGGCGGCATCGCGCCCAGCATCCAGCGAGCGAGCGAAAAGACCTGCACCGCATTGGTGCCCGCGAGCTGCTGGGTTCCAGCCAGCGCGGAGGAGAGTCGGGGACTGCGGGAAAGCACCATCGCGTCGAGGTAAAGGAACTGATCGGCAAAGGCGGAGTTGGTGTCACCTACCACCTCCGCGGCCAGCGCCACGGCTCGAGCTGAATTCGTGCGCTGGAGGGCGTCGCGCGTCAGATGCCGCAAGGCTTCAAGCCGGACACCGGAATTGGCACGAAGGCTTTCCAGCATCGCCCGTCCTTGATCGGCGAAGCGCCCTTCCGACCGCTGCATGAGCAATGCCGCGAGGTTCAGCTGCGACGAAAGATTGTTGGGTTCAAGGCGCTGGGCCTCCCGAAAATGCGCTTCTGCTTCGTCATAGCGCCCCATCGCCAGGGCCAACGCAGCCGCCAGCTTGTGGTACTCCGGTCGCTGCTGCGACGCCGGATCGAGCCCCTCCAACGCCTGGCGGGCGACGGGGTGGCTGCCCCCGGCCAGCGCAGCGCGAGCCAGGATCAACCGATTCGTCGCCAACGGCTCAGCCTCAAGCAGGCGGCTGCGCCAGAAGATGGCCGCGTCCGAAAGCTGCAATACCTCAGCCAATTCGCCCATCATCCGAAGGGCTTCCACATTCTTGCTGTCGGCCTCAAGGGCCCGACGCAGCCACAAGCCCGCCTTGCTATAGTCAGCCCTGGCCCAAGCCTCCCGAGCTTGCGCCACAGCCTTCCCACCCTTCCACTCGCGATAAACCTTCCGGCCTCCAATGCCACCTGCAGCCAGCAGCAAGCCCAACACCAGAATGATGACAAAGATTCTGCGCATAGTTTGTTCGTTGGCGCCGTATCTGTGCACCAAACCTCCCGAAAAAGCGAGTCCCTCCAGCAAAAATCAAAACTGAAGCCCCCTTCCGATCGCCGCTTGGCAAATGTCACCAAATCTCCCATCTTCCCACCATGAATTCTCCCCGAGCCAAGTCTTTCACCATAGGTCTCGCTGCCACCTTCGCCATATCCTCGGCCCACGCGGCGAACTGGCCATCGTGGCGTGGACCAAATCAAAACA
Organism: Limisphaerales bacterium; assembly: GCA_044230345.1. GTDB lineage: Bacteria > Verrucomicrobiota > Verrucomicrobiia > Limisphaerales > JADJPG01 > JBGARF01. Next base: position 114,979 of record JBGARF010000024.1, on the reverse strand, counting down.
ACGTCTCTCCCGAGACCAAGTTCCCGACCCGCTGGTCCAAGGAACAGAACGTGAAGTGGCGGACTCCGCTGCCCGACGAAGGCAATTCTTCCCCCATCGTTTGGAACGACACCGTGTTTGTGACCCAGGCGGTCCACGACGGGCAACGCCGGACGGTGATGGCCTTTGATCGAAACACCGGACGTTTGCGCTGGCAGCAGGGCGTGGACTATGAAGGCAAGGACCCGCGCCATCCGACCAACCCGCATTGCGCGGCGTCACCGGTCACCGATGGTGAACGCGTGGTGGCCAGCTTCGGGTCCGCCGGCATCGTGGCCTTCGACTTTTCCGGCCGCCAGCTTTGGAAAACAGACCTGGGCAGGCAGACGCACGAATGGGGCCAGGGTTCATCGCCCATCCTTCATGGTGACGCCGTGATTGTGTATCACGGCCCCGGCGAACACTCGGCCCTCTACGCACTCGACAAGAAATCCGGACGCAAGCTTTGGACCACGCCGTTGCCGGAGACTCAGCCCACCGAACGTTTTGACGGATTCGCCGGGAAGACTGACGGCAAGCTCGGCACGTTCAGCACGCCGCTCGTCGTTAAGACGGGGAGTCACGAAGAAATAATTCTCGCGGTGGGCAACAAGGTGCGCGCCTTCGCCCCGGCTACCGGCCAGGAATTGTGGAACGCCGACGGCATGAACCCTCTCGTCTACACGTCGCCTTCCTACGGCGAAGGGACTCTCATCGTGATGGGGGGCTACATGGGCTCGATGATGTTCATCCGTCCCGGCGGCAGAGGCGACGTCACCGGGCAACGTCTGGTTTATGAGCGGCGCATGAAGAAGCACGTCATCGCCTCGCCCATCGTGAAAGACGGTCATGTCTATGTGCCGGTCACCGATGGGCTCGCGCACTGCTACGAATTGGCAACCGGGAAATTGCTCTTTGAGGAACGCCTTCCCGGGACTGGCGGCAGCAGCCAGATGTGGGCCTCGGCCAATCTGGTTGGCGACAAGCTCTACGGAGTCAATCAATCGGGGGACACGGTCATCTGGCGTGCCGCGCCGAAGTTCGAGTTGCTGGCCACGAACTCCATCGGCGAACCGTCCAACTCCACGTTGGCGATGTCGAACGGAGAAATTTTCCTGCGCACCCAGAAGGCGCTTTACTGCATCGCGGAAAAATAAATCGAGGATCGACACGGATGCCCAGAACCGGCACGCCGCAGGCGTGTGCGGCGAAGCTGCTCCGGGAAACGCCAGCGACGCCGTCAATATCAATGGGGCGGCGGCAGGATTTCGATGCCGTATCGAGGGGCGACCTCCAACAGTTTCTGCACGTCGGCTGGCGTAACCGGAACCGGCGGCGCGGAGAATGAAGCCACGGGCTGGGCGATCTCCGCGATGAACCGCTCGAAGCCGGGCGGCGTCACCAAGATCAACATCCGCGCTTCGACCGCACCCTCATTTTTGAACGCGTGCGGCACAGCGCGCGGCCCCTGCACGAAGGTCCCGGCGCCCGCCACCACCCGCTTGCCGTCCAATGTAAAAATGATCTCACCCTCGAGCACGAAGAACGCCTCTTCCTCCCGGTGATGAATATGCGGCGGCGGTCCGCCTCCAGGCAGCACGCGAGCCTCGCACAGGACATACGCTCCGCCGGTTTGTTCGCCTGTCGCCAAAACGCGGTAGACATCGCCCACCGCCGAATAGGCCGGACCTTCGCCATTTCCCAGTTGAATGAGCTGCGCCGGAATTTTCATGGTCCGCGCTTCTTCCCTCATCGATGCGAAAAAGTCGACCCAAACTTCGATGCCGAACGAGAATCGGAGCCATGACCCGGGCGCTTCGGACAGGGCGGGCGCTCCGCCGCCCACCGCCGAACACGGGTTGCCAACAGTTCACGCAGTCCTGCTCGGGCGACGGTGTAGTTGTCCGCACGGCGGGCGCGCTGCGGATCCGGCGACGGCGGGATCCGCGGGGCATCCCTCCGGGATGCGCTGGTCTGGTGGAACGCGTCTCTCCGGTGGTGTCGTCGCTCCGCTCCTTAACCACCGGCTAATGGCCGGCAAGCCTCCGGCTTGCGCGCCATCGGTCCAATCTGGTCTGCGGTCCGAGTCAGGTTCATGAGAGCCACCCGTTCCTTTTTGACCTGCTCACGAGACATGAACCGGGCATTCCCCTTGCCCTTACTCCTGCTCTTGCTCTCCTCGGGAGGAGCAAGAGCAAGCACCCGCAGGTTCATGGCGAGCCCCTCAGAGGGACTTGGGAAGGATGGCCAGGCCGGCCTCGGAGGCCCGGTTGCGACTGAACGGATTGAACGACACGAAGTGGGTGCAGCCACCCGCCACCGCCAAAGCCGGCTGCATCAACTCAGAGGCGACGGGCGGCACGGTACGTTTCAAATTCCAGGCACGGGCCACCGCCACGGCGGCGGCCAGATCCGTGCCGTCATCGTAAAACACCCCTTCGCGCCAAAAGTTCAGCCAGCGCCGCAACCCTTGCGCGGCAGGTTTGGAACCACCCCGAGCTTCGCGGATAAGGGCATTCTCCACCAACAAACGGGTGAAGGAATTGACCGGAAACGGCGCCTCCAGGCTGGCAAAGTGCTCCGAGGCTCGTTCGGAAAGTCGCGTCCGCACGAGAGCCGACAACAGCACGTCGAGATCAAACGCCGCCTTCACAGGCTGCGCAGCATGCGGGCCACCAATCGCTCGCCCTTCGCCGCGTCCCCAGGCGGAACGAAGGCCTTCCGCTCCAGCTTGGTGGCGCCAGCTTTGACAAACGTGCCGACCACTTTCCCATCGCTCGTCACCGGCACGGCCTGTCCAGCCTTGATCCGGCGCGAGGTCTTCTTCCAGTCGCGCGTCAACTCCCGAACCGTAACACTCAAAACACCGCTCTTCATGGGGACATTGTCGGACAATTGTCGGTCAAAGTAAAGGCGTGGGACTCTCCCACCCAACCCGAGCCTTCATTTCTCGCTTTTGCGTTTAATCCTGCTCTTGCTCCTCGGGAAGCGAGCAAGAGCAAGAGCAAGAGCAAGGGCAGTCACACAGGTATCCGCGTCCATCTGGGTTTATCTGCGGCTACAAACCAGGGCCATCACGGTCTCCGCGGACGTCTTCCCGTCCCGCTGCACGGGCGGGCGTTCTCCGGCTTCTCCGCCGTCGGACGATCTACGGTTGATGAACTTCACTTCGCGAACCGTCCAAAGCGGGCCACCACAGTGCAATGCATCGGTCGTGGGGCACTCGACCGGAAAACGATAACAATTCATGCGGCGAAACCATCACTCGGGACCGGGGCGCAAACTGGTGCTGACGCTCCTCCTTGCGCTATTCGGACAATGGTCATCCGGAGCCGGCAGCGACAGCCGACCGGCAACTGCGGTCCCGGGCCCGAATGCACACTGGGCCTTCCAACCGATCCGCAAGCCCGCCCTGCCTCCCGTCGCAACCTCAGCCGCAGCCGAACCCCGGACCGACATCGATCGTTTCGTCGTCGCAGCGCTGAATGCTCGTGGGCTCTCCTTGGCCCAAGCGATTCCTCGCTGGCAATGGATTCGACGCGCGACGTTCGACCTCACCGGACTGCCGCCCACCTGGGTAGAGGTTCGCGCCTTTGTCGACGACAAATCTTCAGAAACTGACGCCGCCGGGAAGGTCATCGATCGACTTCTGGCCACGCCCCAGTACGGGGAACGTTGGGGACGTCACTGGCTGGACCTCGCCCGCTACGCCGACACGCACGGCGGCAGCGCGATTGGCTTCACCAAATTTCCGTTCTCCTACACCTATCGGGACTATGTCATCCGGTCGTTCAACGCCGATCGGCCCTACGACCGATTCGTCACGGAGCAACTGGCGGCGGATCAGCTGGGCTTGAAGCCAAACGATCCGGCGCTGGCGGGGCTCGGATTCCTCACGGTCGGAATGCAATACCGGAACCGCCACGATGTCATCGATGACCAGATCGACGTCGTCTGCCGGGGATTGATGGGGCTCACGGTGGCCTGTGCGCGCTGCCATGATCACAAGTTCGATCCTATTCCCACGCGGGACTACTACAGCCTTTACGCCGCGTTGGCCGGCAGCCGGGTCCCGGACCGCCTCCCGATTCTCGGCCCGGCTCCAGACGAGAAGGCAGCCCGCGAGTATCAGCGCGAGTTGCACGCTCGGGAGGTTCGTTACGACGACATGGCCCGGGATCAAAACGAGGTGATGCGCAGCCGGCTGCGCATGCAGGTCGGGTTGTATCTGCGCGAGCTGGCCAAGGGCACGCCGGAACAGGACACGTCGACGGGCTTTCTTTCGTATCGCACCGATGACATCCGGCCGATCGTGTTCAACCGGTGGCGGGAGTATTTGCGAACGATGTCGCCGGACGAACCCGTGTTTGGTCCGTGGGTCAGGCTGGTGGAGTTGGCAAAAGCTTCGGCCGAAACGACGAACGCGGCCGCGGGCAGTCAGGGATTTGCCGGCGCCTGCTCGAACCTGGTGCTGACCCTGAAGAAAGAGAACGGCGACCGCGCCAATCCCAAGGATCTGCACAAGCTCGCGGTGGAAGCGCCTCGCTGGAACCCACGGGTAGTCGAGGCCTTGGAAAAGAAGGCTCCGCGCTCCCTCGCCGAGGTCGCCGATGTCTACGGCGCGGTTTTCGCCGAGGCCCATCAAGCCTGGCTCAAGGCGCTGCAGTCCGCTTCGGCCGAAGGCGCGGACGGCGGCGAGATTGTGCCCGACGAAGACCCCAAGCATCTCGAAATCAACAGCGCGGTCAGCCGTCAGGTTCGACGGCATCTTTACGGCATGAACACGCCGACCGCAGTATCCGAGGAGATGGCGGCGCCGTTGCTCAATCGTCCGGTCAACGATGACCTGTCCGGCCGGCGTGGCTCCATTCATGACCTGCACCTGAACTCGCCGGGGTCGCCACCGCGGGCGATGGTCCTCGACGAAGCGCCCGGGCCGGAACCCTTTCACGTCTTGCGGCGCGGCAACCCTTTGGATCGCGGTGCGACCGTCGAAGCTCGTTTTCTGTCGGCGGTGCGGGTGGGGACCGAGACGCCTTTTCCCGATGGCCAGCGCCGTCTCGGGCTTGCGCGCGCGGTCGTTGCCCCCGAGAACCCGCTCACCCGGCGCGTGATTGTAAACTGGGTCTGGCAACAACACTTCGGTCAGGGTCTGGTGCGCACACCAGACGACTGGGGAACACGCGGCAATCGACCGACCCATCCCGAGCTGCTCGATCACCTCGCCTCGGCTTTTGCGGACGACGGCTGGTCCCTGAAAAAACTCCACCGGCGCATCATGTTGTCCGCCACCTATGCGCAAGCCTCCACCGAAGATCCTCGTGCCCGGATGATTGACCCCGACAACGAACTGTTGTGGCGGATGCCGCGACGGCGTCTTGACCTGGAAGCCATGCGCGACTCGATGCTGGCGGTTTCGGGCGAGTTGGACTTGGCCATGGGCGGACGGCCCATCGATCTCCAGGCGCAGCCGGCCGTGCCGCGCCGGAGCGTCTACGGCTTCATCAATCGCGACATCGTTTCCACCCTCTCGAGCACTTTTGACGGGGCGAATCCCAACGCGTGCACCGCGAAACGCCCGGACACGATGGTCCCGCAGCAAACCCTCTTCGCGCTGAACTCGGAGTTCATCCAGGATCGCGCGGCCGCGCTGGCGGCGCTGGCGGGGCGGGAGAACGGCGACGACGTGCAGCGTCGCCTTCACTGGTTATACCGGCGCGTTTACTCGCGCGACCCCACGCCGGCCGAAGCCGAACTGGCCCTGAACTATCTGCATGTTACGGAAGGCGCCGCACCGAAAGCCGCCTGGCCGCGCCTGGCGCACGCGCTGCTGGCCGCCAACGAGTTCGTCTTTGTCGATTAGCTCCTATGATCATCACGCCTCCTCATACCCGACGCGAATTCCTCCGCCGCTGTGGCATGGGCTTCGGCTCCCTTGCGCTGGCCGATCTGCTGGCCCCGGGCGCGCAAGCCACGGAACTCAGCACGCACTTCCCGGCCCGGGCCAAACATGTCATCCACGTTTTCCTGAACGGCGGCGTGTCGCAGGTTGACACCTTTGATCCAAAGCCGGAGCTGACCAAGCGCGGGGGACAAAAACTCCCCTACGACAACCTGCAGACCGAGCGCAGAACCGGAGTTGCCTTGCCGTCGCCGTTTACCTTCAAGAACCATGGCCGCAGCGGAATTCCGATCAGCGACATTTTTCCCTACCTGTCGCAACAGGCGGATGATCTCGCCGTCATCCGGTCGATGTACGCGGAGCTGCCGAGCCACGAGATGTCGCTGATGTTGATGAATACCGGCGATCAGCGGTTGGTCCGTCCGAGCTTTGGGTCCTGGCTCACGTGGGGTCTTGGTTCGGAGAATCGGAACCTGCCCGGCTTCATTGCCCTCTGCCCCGGCGGGCTGCCGGTCGGCGGTGCGGCGAACTGGCGTTCGGCGTTTTTGCCAGGCGCATTTCAAGGCACGCAGGTGGACACGTCGCAAGCGGATCCCAACAAGCTGATCGACCATATTCGCAACGGACGTCTGAACACCGCCGAGCAGAGAACCCAGTTCGACTTCCTGCAGGCGCTGAATGAGCGCCATCTCGCGTCGCGTCCGGGCGAGTCGGCGTTGGAAGCGCGCATTCAATCCTTCGAGCTCGCGTATCGCATGCAGCTGGAGGCCACGGATGCGTTCGACGTTCAGCAGGAGCCGGAATACATCCGAAAAATGTATGGCGAAGGTCCGCAAAACCGGCAGTTGCTCATCGCCCGCCGGCTGGTCGAGCGGGGCGTGCGCTTCGTGCAAACCTGGCACGGCAACATGCAGCCCTGGGACAGCCACGCCAACATTCGCGATGAACATCGCCGGGTCGCCCGCGAATGCGATCAAGGCCTCGGCGCACTCATCTTCGACCTGAAACAACGCGGCCTGCTGGAGCAAACGTTGATCCTCTGCACCGGGGAGTTCGGCCGGACGCCATCGGTGGAGATGGGGCAGAACGGCACCGGCGCGGCGGCGGGACGCGATCACAATCATTGGGGATTTTCCCTGTGGCTGGCCGGCGGCGGCATCAAGGGGGGAACGATTTACGGCGCGACTGATGACTTCGGTTTTCGGGCCGTCGAGAACCGCGTGTCCGTACACGACCTGCATGCGACCATGCTGCACCTCCTGGGCTTCGATCACGAACGGCTGACCTACCGCTACGCCGGTCGCGACTTCCGGCTGACCGACATTCACGGCCGAGTCATTCGCGAGCTCATCGCCTAACCCGCCTTGATGCGTGCTCTATCTACCCACCCTCGCTGAGCAACGAACCCACTAACCCACCGAACCCATGCCCAAGTCCGCGAAAGTAAATTCCTGGTACGGCTGGCTTCCTGACCGGCCGGATCACCGTGACAAGCTCTACTCCGCCATCGCGCGTCCACCGAAAAAGCTGCCGCGTTCAGTCGACTTGCGCGCCCACTGCTCGGCCGTCGAAAACCAGGGCGAACTCGGCAGCTGCACCGCCAACGCCCTCGTCGGCAACCTGGAATTTCTCCAACGCAAAGCGGCACACGCCGTGACGAATCTCAGCCGGCTTTTTGTGTACTACAACGAGCGGGTCATCATCGGAACGGTCAACGAAGATTCCGGAGCCTTCCTCCGTGATGGCATCAAGACGCTCGTGAAACAGGGGGTCTGCGCGGAGAAGATCTGGCCCTATAAACCAGCCAAATTCGTGACCAAACCTTCGGCAACCTGCTATCAAAAGGCGCTCGACAGCCAGGTGACTTCCTATCACCGAATTCTCACCCTGCAGCAAATGAAGCAGTGCCTGGCGGAAGGGTATCCGTTCGTCTTCGGCTTCACCGTTTACGAAGCCTTTGAATCGGATCAGGTGGCCAAAACCGGCGAGCTCAACCTGCCCAAGCCGGGCGAAGCGGACGCCGGCGGCCATGCGGTGATGGCTGTGGGTTACGACGACGCCAGGAAGCGTTTTCTCATCCGAAATTCCTGGGGCACGGACTGGGGCCAGAAGGGCTATTACACGATGCCTTACGACTACCTGGCCGACCGAAACCTGCGTCAGCACGCCTAAGGCCGCGGCTTCCGCTCGAGAGACCAAACCCGCCCGCCGAAGCGGCGTCATCTGCCTCGCGCCGGCCCGTCGGATCTCACGGTTTGAGCGCCTTCGCCACCGCCGACTTGATGGCGTTACCGCGGAGATCTTTGGCCACAATTTTCCCGTCCGGGCCGATCAGAAAGATCGACGGGATACCTTGCACTCCATAGCGCTCCGGTAACGAGTTGGTTGACCATTCGCCCAGGAAACCCTGAATCCAACCCAGCTGGTGTTTTGCAGCGTAATCCCGCGGAGCCGAAATCTCGGGGTCCAGGCTGAGCCCCATCATGGCGAATCGAGAATCGTCCTTGAACGTTTCCCAAGCCTCCTTGAGGTAGGGAGTTTCCGCCACGCACGGCCCGCACCAGACGGCCCAGAAATCCAGCAACAAGTATTTCCCGCTAAAATCCGCCCGCTTCACGGTCCGACCATCCAGCGTCGTCACAGCGAAATCCGGCGCCTTCTTGCCCACTTCCATGACGGCTCGAGCTTCGACCGTCAAGGTCCCCAGATCATACGGTTCATCCGAACGTCCCCCGGGAGAATCAGGCACCTCGATCTCGCGACTAAGCATGGCGATGACCGGCGAGGAATAGCGCGACGGCGAATCTCCGGTGCCCTGGCGCAACTCGACTTTGATGGAGTATTTGCCGCCCGGAATGTCCTCGATCCGAAAGGCGCCATCCGTGCTGAAGTTGAGGGCGTCACGGCGCTTGGCGAAGTGATAGGCCCGCCCCGCGTCGGTTTTATAAAACGCCCGGGTCTGGTCGACCACCCGCTCCTGACGCACCCGGTAGTCGGCCATGGCCGCGGTCTTCTCCGCGTCGGTTTTCAATTCGCGAAACTTCGCCGAGAACTCCTTCGACAGGGCCATCGGGTCAGGGAGACCGTCAGGCGCAGGCAACTGTGATTCGAGGTTGTGAACGTCCGAACGAAAGTTGATCTCTCCGTCATACCCGTTGACCACCAACTTGCCGATGACTGGACGGCCTTTTCCGCCGAGTTCGATCCGCCGCGTTTCCCCGGCTTGAAGCGCGAATTTCGTGGTCTGTGCCTGGGCAATAGTTCCCTGCCGGCTGTCGCGAACCTTCGGCTCATGATAAACCTCCACCGCGATCGGCGGCACTCGTTCAAAGGTAAATCTGCCGTCGTCATCCGTCCGCGTGGTCAGGTAGAGCTGCAGCGCCGGAAAATTGCGCGGGTGCGCCCCGTAGGGTAGATGAGCCAAACCAAGCCGGACCGTTTCCCCTGCAGCCGGCTTTGCGCCGATCATCAATCGGCCTTCCACCCGGGCATGCGCCTGCAGGCGAACCTCAGGATTTCGCTGGAGGTCCTCCAACCGCACTTCGGCATAGCCGGAAGGCGCCACCACCACGACCGCAAATCCATCGATCAAAGGCTCAAACGAGAATCTCCCGCGCTCGTCGGTTCTGGTCCGCCGCGTCTCGCGATAAACGTTCTCCCGAACCTCCATCTTTTCGTCCGCGACATAGACGCCGTTTTTCAAGTCAGCGAGATAGACAGTCATGTTGCTGGCCACGTTTCCGTCCGGCAGACGCAAAATCCCCGTCGGACCCGTGCCTTGCTTGAGGGTAAAACTGAAGTTCGTGCCATTGGTGCCAATGGGGCCTGATGCCCTCGGAATGTAACCGGGCGCCTCCAGCATGACCGCCGGCGCCTCGGGTCGCCGCGCGAATTGAACGCTAAACACTCCATCCCGAGCATCGGTTCGACGCGTCTTCATCCATTCGATCCCCTGTCCGTAAGGCGAGAGCCGACCTTCCACCACCGTAAACTCGGGGATCGGTTTCCCTGTGTCTGCATCCACGACCGTGCCCGTCACAACAATCTCGCCGTCCGGCTTCGTCCCCTGCTCTGCTCCACGCATGGGCTCCTGCCGGATGACCTGCGAGTTACCGCCCAAACCTTCCCGTCGATCGCCAGGCTCAAACTCCAATACCAAGTCGGGTTTGTCCGCGTCGATTCGTCCCTCGAGCGAGTACGAGCCGTACGGCTCAAGGCTGCGGTTGCGCAGGGATAAACGATAGCCCTTGATCCGGGTCGAAATACTGATCGACTCCGCCGGCACACCGACAAACCGAAATCGACCTGAGCCATCAGCCTCCGTGCGCAGCTGATCCCAAGCGTCACTCCGACTCAGCATGACCTGGGTCTTGGCCGGGACCGGCTGCCCATCGGTCAACCGAATCTGGCCCGCCACGACAAAACCCGCACGGACCAGAAGATCACCGACTTCAACGATGGCACCGTCGTCACCCGTGCGCACCTGCTGGGCCGGAATGGCCCCTCGCTCCGCCAACGATTCCATCCGGCCATACAGGAAACAGTCCGTCCGGGGTGGAAGATTCGCGAAGAGAAATCGGCCATCCACATCGGTCGCCACGGAAAAGTCGCCGATGAACGATTCCGACGCACGATTGGCACCCGCCAGTCCGAGGACGACTCCCGAAACCGGTTTGCCGTCCCGCAAAACCCGCCCGCGCACGCCCCCGCCTTCGGTCAGCTTCAGTTCATGAATTTTTCCGCCGGTGTTGAGATCGGCAAAAATCGCCTTAGCGAAGCCGCGGGCTTCGATTTCGATTCCGGCCGCGCGAAAGTCTTCCCGCCCGTTCAAGACAAACCCACCGGAGGCGTCGCTGACGGCCACCGGATCCAAATTGGTGTTGCCCCCGAATTGAGTGCCACGCTCCCGGGTGACGCTCCGAAGATTGACGACGGCTCCCACCACCGCTTTGCCTTGTCCATCCACCAGCCGGCCCTGCAGTCGACGGCCCGCCGTTTCTCCGCCTGAAGTGGGTTTCAGCGCGACGGCCAATGGCCCCGGCTGCGCGGGATCAACCTTCGACGCAAACTCCGGCTGCCGTCCCTTAGCCACGACCAGCACGCGAAAAACCAGGTCTGGATCGAGGCTCTCAATTTTAAACCGGCCTTCCGAGTCGGTGCCCGTCCGCTTGCGACAATCGGCGTAACAGGACGGACAGAGAACGCCCGTCCCTTCCCGCGGACCGGCCGTGTGGATAAACACCGTGGCGCCGGCCAGCGGACGCCCCCCTTCGTCCCGCACAATGCCCACCAAATCCGGTCGCGCCCGATCGCTTTCATTCCCCGCCGTGGCCGCGGAAATCTGGAACGCTCCCGCCGCCAGCCAGCCAAGCAAGTGACAAACGTAGGATCGAAGGGTTGGCGATGGATTCATTGTGGCCTCTCGTCTCATGGTCCGCGCGACGTCATGTCAGCGCTGGAACCTTGGACCGCGTCACGCCACGAACATTCAATCGCGAGGCCAGCTGATTCGCTGCCGATTGAGCTTGGGGGGACGGCGGACGGTTGAACGGAAAGACAGAAACGACGAACAACGAAGGCGTTCGCTCGAGAATCAAGCAAACGCCCGCTGGCCAACTGAGTCGTTCTCGCTACCGCCCGTAGCTCTTCGTGAGGTATTCGACGATGGCCGGGGACAGATTGGTGCTGAGCGGGGCGCCATAGCGCACACGCATCTTGTCCACGGCTGCCTGCCACTGCGGGCGGGTCAGGCGCGGCTGGGTGGAAATGTAGTCGGTGGAATGGCAGAGAATGCATTGGCCCAGCACGAGTTCCCGACCGGGGCCGGCGGCCAGCTCCGGTTTGTCGGCGGGCAGCTTCCATGCCTCCGCCGCCTGGACCGACGATGTCGAAGCCGGCCACAGCATCCCGACGAGCAGCGCGCCCAAGGCGGATTGAAGCGAGGATCTCATGATGAAAAGGCCTAGGCGGCGTTGAAGTTGACGGTTTCGACGACGTTGCGCATGTAGCCCGATGGATTCCAGAGCGGCTCGAGTGGTTGCGATTGACCGAGGCGATTCGTCGCGCGGGCCAGGAGTTTTCCCGCCCCAGCCTCCGTCGGTGTGAACGGAATGGTCCATTCCCGGAAGGCGAATTTGCCTTCGTCGCGGCCCAATTCCGCCGCGCGCCACGTGCGCCCGCCATCGGACGAAAACACCACCTCACGAATGCCGTAGCCGCCGTCGAACGCGATGCCGCGCACCGTCACGGCGGCACCCACCTTCAGCTGGGCACCGTCGGCCACGCTCGTGATAAACGAACGCACGTTCAACCGATTGATGGGAATGGTCCGGCTCGGAACGGTGCCAGGCTCAACATGGGCGCACGCATCGTCCGGAATGCGGTAACCCGGGTCCATCCAGAAACCCTTGAACTGTTCGTCCACCACGGTGATTTCGTTCAGGTGTTTGATCCAATAGGTGCCGTAGTAGCCCGGCACCACGAGGCGCAAGGGATAGCCATTCAACCACGGCAAGTCCTCGCCATTCATGCCCCAGGCAAGCAGCGCATCGGGGTGCAACGCCTGGTCCAGGTCCAACGCTTTGACAAAATCCGGCGTTTGCGGGAGGAGCGGGCCATCAAGCCCGTTGAAAACCGCCTGTCGCGCGCCAGCGGCGGGCGCCGCAGCCTTGAGCACGTCGGCCAGACGCACGCCCCGCCATTTGGCGCAACCCATCGCGCCATGCCCGAGCTGCCCGCCCGGAACCCGCGGCTGGAAAAAGCCCCGGCTGTTCCCCGAGCATTGGTTCACCGCGGCAACCTCGACTGTTTCGAAACGCTGGCGCAGGTCCGCCACACTCAAGGTCAGCGGGTTCTTCACCGCTCCTTTAACCGCCAGCTTGAACTGATCCGGAGCCAGCACGGCGGCATCCGGCGGCGCTTTCGCCAGATGATACCGCACAAAGAAGGCATCATTCGGCGTGAACAAGCTCTCATTAAAAACGCTGAAAGGCGTCTCGAGCTGGGGTGGACGGGTAGTTAGGCGCAGGAGCGGACGTTTCTGGGGATACTTGACGAGAGGGCGCCGACCATTGTCAAACGGCAGCTCCGCGAGCTCGTCTGGGGCCGCCACCGCGCCCGATCTGAGCGCCCAACCAGCCGCGGCGCCCGCCAGACCGGCCCGTTCAATAAACCTGCGGCGCGACCAACTTTCGACGGCATGCATGCGCTTCATGTGTTGGACTGCATTTGAAACGCTTCAACCTCGAATGTCCACCGCCGAATCGGACGCACCAACGATCAAACAGACCAAGATCAGCATCATGCACCTGCCTCTACCGTATGGGAGTTAAACCGCGGATAGACAGACGTGCGCAGTTACTCTCGATGAACCTGCCCGGTTCTCGCTCTTGATCCTGATCTTGCTCCTCCCGAAGAGAGCAAGAGCGGGGAAGTTCTTTTGGATTCGCCCTCACCCCAACCCTCTCCCCCGAGGAGAGGGGGAACCTCAGCGGCGGCGTGGTGACGCGCGTGGGCGTTGGCAACGGCGATCCCCTTCTGCGAACAGGTGAGTGATCGTGACGAGACTCGACGAGCCTCCGACTCGAGACGTGGCTCGCACTCACGAGCCGGCCGCGATCGTTCCTACCTCTCCCCGGGCTCCCCGGGGCTCCCCGGGGGAGAGGATTGGATTGGGGTGAGGGCGGATCGCAAGCGCTTTCTACGTCCACTGACCCAGCGCCAAAAGCAACTCATCTGCGTTCATCGGCGTCCATCAGCGGTTCCCCGATTTGCGCCAGCGGGCGGCGGCGGTCTCCCGTTACTTGCGCACCTTGAATTTCAGCTCATCGTTTTCCACGGTGGCCTTGACGCGGTCGCCGGGCTTGAACTCGCCATCCAGAATCTTCATCGCCAACGGATCGAGGAGATGCTCCTGGATCGAGCGCTTGAGCGGGCGGGCGCCAAACTGGGGATCGTAGCCCTCCTTCGCCAGATACGCCTTGGCCGCCGCATCCAGTTCCAGGCTGAGCTGCTGCGCCGCCAGCCGGGCCTCCACCTGCTTGAGCTGCAGCTCGATGATGCGTGACAGCTCCGCCTCGTCCAAGCTGCGGAAGATGATCGTGTCGTCCACGCGATTGAGGAACTCGGGCCGAAAATGGGCGCGCAGTTCGGTTTTCACCGTGCTCTCCATGGCGGCGAGCTCCTTGGGCGACGTTTTGCCGTCGAGGAAATACTGCTGGATAATCGGCGAACCGATGTTGCTGGTCATGATGACGACCGTGTTCTTGAAGTCGACCGTCCGACCCTGGCCATCCGTCAGCCGGCCATCGTCGAGCACCTGCAGCAGCACGTTGAAGACGTCGTGATGCGCCTTTTCGATCTCGTCAAAGAGAACCACGCAGTAAGGCCGGCGCCGGACGGATTCGCTCAGCTGCCCGCCTTCCTCGAAGCCGACATAGCCCGGGGGCGCTCCAATCAGGCGTGAGACCGCGTGTTTCTCCATGTATTCGCTCATGTCGATGCGCACCATGTTGTTCTCGTCATCGAACAGAAACTCCGCCAGCGCCCGCGCCAGCTCGGTTTTGCCGACGCCCGTCGGGCCAAGGAAGATGAACGAACCGATCGGACGATGCGGATCCTGAAGGCCGCTGCGGGCACGACGCACGGCATTGGCCACTGCGACGATGGCCTCCTTCTGCCCGACCACGCGTTCGCCCAGACGCGCCTCCATCCGGACCAACTTCTGGCGCTCGCCCTCCAGCATGCGGGTGACGGGGATGCCCGTCCACGACGCCACCACCTTGGCGATGTCTTCGTCGGTGACCTCCAAGCTGAGCAGGCGCTGGCCCGAAGGCAGATCCTGCAGGGCCTTTTCCGCGTCGGTGATTTTTCGCTGCAGCTCGGGGATGCGTCCGTATTGGATCTGTGCCGCGGCATTGAGGTCGTTGGCGCGCTGCGCTTTTTCGAGATCGGTGCGAGCCTGTTCAAGCTGGCTGTTGAGCAGGCTGATGGCATTGATGCCGGCCTTTTCGTTTTGCCACTGCGCTTTGAGGCCGGACGACTTTTCCTTCAGGTCGGCCAGGTTCTTCTCCAGCCGGGCGAGACGTTCGCGCGACGCCGGATCCTTTTCCTTGCGCAGCGCGTTTTGCTCGATCTCGAGCTGCATGACCTGGCGCTCCATCTGATCAATCTCGGTCGGAAGGGAATCCAGCTCCATGCGCAGGCGCGAGGCGGCCTCATCGACCAGATCCACGGCTTTGTCCGGAAGGAATCGTTCGGTGATGTACCGATGGGACAAGGTGGCGGCCGCGACCAGGGCGGTGTCCTGAATGCGCACGCCGTGATGAACCTCGTAGCGTTCCTTCAGGCCGCGGAGAATGGCGATGGTGGCCTCCACGGTCGGCTCGGCCACCTGGACCGGCTGGAACCGGCGTTCGAGCGCCGGATCCTTTTCGATATACTTGCGGTATTCGTCGAGCGTGGTCGCACCAATGCACCGAAGCTCGCCGCGGGCCAGCTGCGGTTTCAGCATGTTGCCCGCATCCATCGCCCCCTCGGCCTTGCCGGCGCCAACGATCGTGTGGAGCTCGTCGATGAACAGAATCACCCGCCCCTGGCTGGCCGTGACCTCCTTGAGAAAGGCCTTCAGACGATCCTCGAATTCGCCCCGATACTTCGCGCCGGCAATCATCGAGCCGATATCCATCGCGACGAGCTTCTTGTTCTTGAGCGATTCCGGGACGTCACCGCTGACAATGCGCCGGGCCAAGCCCTCGACGATCGCCGTCTTGCCCACACCTGGCTCGCCGATCAAAACGGGATTGTTTTTGGTGCGGCGGGTGAGCACCTGCATGACGCGGCGGATCTCGTCGTCGCGGCCGATCACCGGATCAATCTTGCCCGCGCGCGCGAGTGCGGTCAGGTCTTTGCCATATTTTTCCAGCGCCTGAAATTTGTCCTCCGGGTTGGCGTCGGTCACGCGCTGGTTGCCGCGCAATTCGGCCAGCGCCTTCATCACGGCATCGCGCCGCACGCCGTGTTTCTGGAGGATCCCCTTGACCTTGGCTCCGCCTTTTTCCATCAGCCCGAGGAAAAGATGTTCAGTGGAAACAAAGTCATCCTTCAGTTTCTTCGCCTCGCCTTCCGCGGCGCCGAGCGCCGCCTGGAGCTCCGGCGTGGGATAAGTTTGGGTGGCACCTTCGACCTTTGCGCGTCGGCCGAGCTCGGTTTCCAGGTCAGCGACGATGGGGCCGCTGGGCGCGCCGATGCGCTGCAGGAGCTGGGGGATGAGGCTTTCCTCCTGTTCAATGAGCGCGAGAGCGAGGTGTTCCGCATCGAGCTGCTGGTGGGAACGTTCCTGGGCCAGCTGCTGGGCGGCCTGCATCGCTTCCTGCGCCTTAATCGTGAACCGTTCTGGTTGCATAAATCAAATTGATAGGCGGTTTGTGGGAACCGTCAAGGGGGGGCAACTCCCCACGCGCGGGCCAGACTCATCCCCCCTGGTCGGGCCCAAAAATCCGGAGACCTAAAACCAGACTCATGCCGGCTCGGCACCGCCAACCCTGCCATTCAGTCTGATTCACGTACGAAACTTGACTGAGATCGAGCCCGCGAAACAGGCGGCTCTTGGCGAAATGCAGGCCACCATTGGCCTTTCAGCTTTGATGATTCAACGGGGCGAATCGATCCAGGCGGTTCAGTGGACAGAGTGACTCTCCAATCCTCTGCCCCATGTTTACTCATCGCTCTTGGAGATGAATTCCTCGAGCGCGGCCAGGCGCCGCTCCAGTTCGGCGATCCTGGCATCCCTGGCCCGGAGCTGTTCTTCGAGCTTCTTGTTCGTGCCTTGGATCGCCGCCAAGGCCACGCCGTTTCCATCGAGGGCGGCGATATGCCGGTCATCGGCGCCCAGGCCAAACGCGGCGTAGAAGTCCTGCGCCATCGGGCCGAGATGCCGAACCGCGGGGTCCTCGGCGCGAAAGTTCCACGTCGCCAAGGGCAGGCCGAGGACTTTGTCGAGAATGGCCTGCGGGTTCACGAGCTGGACGTTCTCCGTCTTATCCCGGTCGGACGAGCTCGTCCACAGACCTCCGGCGCTCAAGTAACCGCCTGTGGAGGTGTTGAGGAACCGGCCTTCGGGAATGTTGGGCGCGCTATCGGTGCCCAGCCAAACTCCGCCGCGGGCGCGAATCGTAAGGGAGTCGGCCCTCACGCTGGTGACCGAGGCAGTCTGGCTGTCGGCCCACACGAACGCTCCGGCATGCATCGCTCCGGCTTGACGGCCGGCAGCGAAGCTGTAATCGCCGGCGGCCTGGTTCATCCAACCGCCCGGGATGGTCGCGGCGAGACCAAGGTTGGTGTTGAAAACGCCGCCGCCGATGACGCCGGCCACGCTCGTGGCCGCAATGAGGTTGGAACGTCCGCCTGCGATCAGGGCTTGGTCCGCCAAGTTGCTGTTGTTGGCGCCACCGGTTACGGAACTGTCAGCGCCGCTGCACGTCTGGTTGGTGCCAACAATCAAACGCCGGCCCACGAGATCGGCATCGCTTCTCACGTTCCCGGCAAAGCTCGCACTGCCCCCAAGCAGCGCCACGTTCGTGCTCAGGCGGGCGTCCGGCACCGTCCCTCCTCCCAGGGCGGAGGCCAATAGATTGGTCAACCCTCCGCCGTCACCCAAGTACTGTCCACGAATCGAAAGATTGCCGGTGGCCCGGTAGAAACGGGCATACTCTTCGCCTGGCGCGGTCGCGCTGGACTCGGCGTTGTACGCGTTGAAAAGGCCGAAATCATACTGACCCCGTTCGTCGTGGGGCAACATTCCCATCCGCCAGTCGGCCCTCGTGTCGCCCTGGCTCCAACAGAGCCATGCCACGTTGGGGTCGTCGTCCCGGCTGAGCACGAGGCCATCCGAATGCCGCTGGCGGCTTTTGAAGTAGATGCCGTTGGTGTAGCTCCAGGTTTTGATGGTATACGAAATCTTCGGGTCCCAATCGTGAATGACGAACTGCACGTCCGGCTCGATCGGATCGCCGCCAATAGCGAAGTTGCCTTTGGTCTCTCCCGTCATGCCAAACGAGAAGAGGTCCTTTTGATCTCCCCCGAGAAAGGACAGCACAAAGAAATCCCCTTTGCTCGCGAAGTCCGGCCCCATGGCGAAATAATTGGTTTCGTCCCCCGTCGTGTACCAACGTATCTCGTTCGCCGCATTGGGACCGGGCCGCCAGAAGTTGAAAATGTGCCCGGTAAACATGGAGTTGTCCCCGCTGAAGACCAAGCGGCCCAGCGACGTTTCGCCGTTCGTTGCCACCACATCGCCGCCGAACACGACCGTCTTTGCGTTCGTCGCAGCAATTTGGGCCGCCACGGATGACAGCGTGGCCACATTGGTCGATAACCGGCCATCAGGCACGGTCCCAGCGACGAGGGCGGAGGCGTTCAGGTCCGCCAACCCGGCTCCGTTGCCAACATAGAAATTGCTCGGGTTGTTCAAAACCAAGGCCTCCCGGTAGATGCCCCCGAGGTTCGTGGAAGGAACCAATCCAGCCAGCCCACTGGCCGGAGCCGACAGCGCCTGCTGCGCCACCAGCGCCAGCGGCACCGGCTTCAGGATCTGCCGCGGGCTCAGAGTGGTGAACTCCTCCAGGCCGCCATTGGTGCGGACACCCACTTCCAGCCATCGCACGTCGCCGGTGAAAGCGTTGCTCCCGAGATCAAACGCGATCGCAAACAACCCGTTGCTCACGGCCACATCGCGATTCGTCACGACCAGACCGATGATGTCCCCCACGCTGGCGTCATCGTAAAGCGACAGCCTGAATTCGTAGCTGCCGTCGGCGGGCAAGCCGCCCACCACCAGCCGTCCATTGTAAGTCAGACTCGTCGCCGTCAACCCGCCCGCCGCCACGAACCCCGCGGCCACGACCAGGAGCGCGAGCGCGGAGCTTGGCCCATCGAACCAGGCGAGACGCCGCGCCGGTTTCGACATCTGGCGGCAGCGGCCGCCTACGACCGCCGAACAAACGTGCCGGACAATTTCCCAGCGCTTATAAACTCCCAACCCTGCTTTTCGGACACGCCGTTGAAGATGGCGAACTGCCACAGACGAAACCAGCCGCACCTCAATTTTCTTAATATGCATAAACAACGCGCTTACCCGTAGCAGATCGAACAGCCTGGAGCAAATGGAGGAGGCCGCCCCGCGACCCCAGCGCGCGCTGATCCCCGCACAATCGGTTGAGGTCTCAAGGGGAGAACCGGAGTTCTACTTCACTCATGTATGCATCCGAAGTGAACGTAGCGGACGGAGCCCTCGACGAAGTGGCAGGAGGACAAACAAAAAGTCGAGGGCGACAGGATGCCGGCACTTCAAGCCTCCCTCCCCGTCCCGTAAAGACTTACGACTTGGCAGCGCCAGCCCTATCTAGCAGTCTGGCCGACATGTCGAGTTTGACTGATATCGAGCCCATGAAGCAGGCGGCTCTTGGCGAATTACAGGCCGCAATTGACCTGGCTGCGCTGGAGCAGGCCAAAGGCGCCTGGATCGGGCCCCACGGTAAATTCACCGGTTTGATGAAGCAGCTGGGTGCGCTGCCGAAGGAAGATCGCCCGGCGGCCGGGAAGCTGATCAACGCTGCCAAGGCCGAGCTCGAAGCCGCCTTGGGCGCCCGCCGCGAGGTCCTCGAAATGAAGGCGGCCCTCCCGAAGGATCCCACCGACTTTACCCTGCCCGGCCGACGGCGCTCCGTCGGACGTCTGCATCCGTTGACACAGGTCACCGACGACATCGTGCGCGCCTTCCGGAAGATCGGGTTCGTCGTGGCCGACGGGCCAGAGATCGAGGATGACTTTCACTGTTTCGACGCGCTCAATACTCCCGCCGACCATCCCGCGCGAGACTCACAGGACACTTTTTATCTGGGCGCCAACCCGGCGCTGCCCGGCGCCACGTCCAAGCCATCGCTGCTGCGCACGCACACGTCGTCCGTGCAGATCCGCGTGATGAAATCGCAGCCGCCCCCCATCCGCATCATTGCGCCGGGTCGCGTTTACCGGCGGGACAATGCGGACGCGACCCACAACCCGACCTTCCATCAAATCGAGGGCCTCTATGTGGATCGCGGAGTGACCGTGGGCGACCTGAAGGGCACGGTGGAGTTTGTCTTCAAGGAACTGATGGGCTCGGACGTGAAGCTGCGGTTTCGGCCGCATTACTTCAGCTACACGGAGCCAAGCCTGGAGATTGATTTCACCAACGCGCTGGTCAAAAAACTGGGTAAAGACTGGCTGGAGATCGCGGGCTGCGGGATGGTGCATCCGCAGGTGTTTGAGAACGTCGGCTACGACCCGGAAGCCTGGAGCGGCTGGGCCTTCGGGTTCGGCATCGAACGCATTGCGATGCTCCGGTATGGCATTAACGACATCCGCCTGTTCTACGAGAACGATGTGCGGTTCCTCGGACAGTTCTGATCCACATGAAGAGGCACCGGCACCAGAGCGCGGCACATTCGGGGAACGCGACGAAGTCGAACGGCTTTCGGAGAATCCGCCGCGACTGCAAGACGCGAGATGTCGCTTGCGATTCGCCCTCACCGCGGCCCTCTCCCCCGGGCGGAGAGCGGAACGTTCGCGGCCGGATAGCGGCCGCAACGCCCGTCTCGATCTGGAGACGCGCCGGTCTCCGTCGTCAGAATCCGCGTGTTCGCCACGATGCCACGACGCCGTCGCCGCTGCCCGCCGCCCTAGGCCGGCGGCGCCAACGAGGTTCCGGCGTTCGCCGCCCGATCATTTTCAGCGGGCTGATGACCCTAGCGTTGCTGGTTAGCGTCCTCTGCTGCTCCGCCGCCGAGCGCAAAACTCGGAATGTAATTCTCCTGACCGCGGACGGCCTGCGGTGGCAGGAAGTGTTCCGAGGGGCGGAAGACCTGCCGTTGACAAAGGAGTTTGGAAACTTTGGCAGCAGCAACGCCATTCAGAAGGATTTTGGCGGTGAGACGCCCGCCGTTCGGCGGGTAAAGTTGATGCCATTTCTGTGGGGAACGGTGGCGAAGCAGGGCCAGCTCTGGGGACATCGAGACCTGGGCAGCGAAGTGCGCGTCTCGAACGGCCACAACTTCTCCTACCCCGGCTACAATGAGTTCCTCACCGGCATCGCTGATCCGAACATCACCAGCAACGACAAGATTTTGAACGCGAACACCAACGTGTTTGAGTGGCTCAACACGCGCCCGGAGTTCCGCGGGAAGGTGGCCGCATCCGTCAACTGGGATGTTCTGCCATGGATCCTGAATGCACCGCGCGCCGGATTCCCCGTTTGGAGCGGGTTCGACGTCCCGCCCGGCACCGAGCGTCTGGCCGTGCCCTCGGCCCTGATCGAGATGGTGGAGCGCGGACGCACGATTTGGTCCGGCGTGCTCCTGGACACGTTTGTCGGCTACGCGGCCAAGCACGCTGTCCGCACGCTGAAACCGCGTGCGATGTATGTGTCCTTCGGCGAGACGGACGACTGGGCCCACGAAGGCAACTACGAACGCTACCTGCGGGCCGTGCATGAGTTCGACCGGTTCATTGGTGAACTGTGGGATTTGACCCAGTCCATTCCGGAATATCGGGATTCGACCTCTTTCATCATTGCCGTCGATCACGGGCGCGGCCCGGGGCCGATCGCCTGGCGCAATCATGGGAAGGAAATCGTGGAGTCAGCTTACATGTGGTTCGGTGTGCTCGGGCCGGACACGCCAGCGCTGGGCGAACGGCGCCAGACGCCGCTGGCCATCCAATCCCAGATCGCAGCCACCGTCGCCGCCTTGGTTGGCGAAGATTTTCCAGCCGCGAACCGCCGGGCCAACCAACCCATCGCCGCGGTTTTGGGCGGGGAAACGAAGCCATGAGATCCTCATGAAACATTTATCGCCCACCTTGGCCTGCTTTCTGGCGGCGGGGACCGCCGCCGCCCAGCAGGCTCCCCTGCTCTCTTACACGGCGACCGCTTCCACCGCGTGGCTGTCCGCCGCCGCCGAAGGCGAACCGCCGGCACCAGCAACAACACCCGCTGCCGCCGAATCGAAGCCATCGTCGGTCTGGCGCGACTTGTTCGCCTGCGACGCCCCTGCCGATCGGAGGTGGTCGTTTGAGTTCGGTGTGGGCGTCGTCTCGGACAACACCATTGCTGACTACACAGAACCCAAACTGAACAAACTGCACGGGCCGGGCGGTGGCGTGACCTACAACTTCACGGTGTCGCGCGAGATTCATCAGTTTGCCTGGAACCTGGGACCGATTACCCTGCGCCCGGGCCTGGAAGTGCCCGCGCGGCTGACTTTGGTTGATGAGAACTCAGGCCGTTTGATCCCGGACCTGAACATCGGGCTGGTGCTGCGCTGGCGGGATTTTCCGTGGAACAAGTTTCTCCGCACGACCCTGGCGGCCGGACCCGGTTTTTCCTACTCGTTCCAGCCGTGGACCGCGGATTTCCAGCGGCATGAGGACGACAAGGATCGTTCGCGCTTGAAATTTTGGCTGCCGATCGAGGTCACCGTTGCGCTGCCATGGTTTCCGCAACATCAGCTCCTCGCCTTCATCGACCATCAATCCGGCGGCACCCTGTTCGATCGCGGTGGCGTCGACGCCTGGGGCCTCGGCTATCGTTTCGAGTTTTAATTTTTCATGAAAGTCACCCTCAACTGGCTCAAGCAATACGTTGATTTCAATTGGTCCCCGGAGGAGCTCACCGAGCGACTGACGCTGCTCGGACTGGAAGTCGAAGGGGTCCAGAAACTCGGCGGCGAGTTCACCGGAATCGTCGTCGCCCAGGTCATCACCCGGGACAAACATCCCAACGCCGACAAACTTTCGGTCTGCCGGGTCAACGACGGCCAGGGCGAGCGGCAGATCGTATGCGGCGCCCAGAACTTTCAGGCGGGCGACAAGGTCCCGCTGATTTTGCCCGGCGCGTCGCTGCCGATGAAGCCAGGCGACAAGGAACCGTTCACGATCAAGGTGGGCAAGATTCGTGGCGTGGAATCCCACGGCATGATGTGTTCACCGCAGGAACTCGGCCTGCCGGACGCCGTCGACGGCCTGCTGTTGCTGCGTGCCGACGCGAAGGTGGGCCAGCCATTTGCGGAATATCTCGGGCGCGCCGGCAGTGACGTGGTCTACGATCTCGAAGTCACGCCAAACCGGCCGGACCTCAACAGCGTGATTGGCATCGCACGCGAGATCGCGGCCGTGACCGGCAACCCGTTGAAGTTGCCGGATCCCGGCGTGACCGCCGGCCCGCTCTCCACCGCCGGAGCCACACCCGGCACGACGATTGATCAGTATGTCGCCGTGCGCCTGGCGGAGCCGGACCTTGGACCGCGTTACACCGCCCGCGTCGTCACCGGGGTCAAAGTTGGTCCCAGCCCGGACTGGCTGCGTGCCACCCTGGAAAAGGTCGGCCTGCGCAGCATCAACAACGTGGTCGATGTCTCGAACTACGTGATGCTGGAGATCGGCCACCCGCTGCACACGTTCGACTATCACCTCATCGCCAAGGCCGCGGACGGCAAACCGACCATCGTCGTGCGCCGCGCCGGCGCCGGGGAAAAGTTCACCACACTCGACGGCCAGGAACGCACACTGAACTCGGACCACCTCCTGATCGCCGATGAGACCAAGGGCATCGCCCTGGCCGGGATCATGGGTGGGCAGAATTCCGAGATCAGCGACACGACCCGGGACGTGCTGATCGAAAGCGCTTATTTCAACCCGGCCAACGTCCGGCGCACCTCGAAGCAACTCGGGCTGAGGAGCGAATCCAGCTACCGGTTCGAACGCGGCTGTGACATCGGGATCGCTGACTGGGCCAGCCGACGTTGCGCCCAATTGATTCTCGCCACCGCGGGCGGCCAACTGGTGCCCGGCGCCGTCGACGCCTGCGCCGCCGCCATCGCCCCCAAGGAGATCACGTTGCGGCACGAGAAAGTCGCCGCCCTGCTTGGCGTTCCGCTGACCGCCTCGGAAAACGAAGGTCATTTGAACCGGCTCGGCCTTGCCACCGTCAACCGCGGCGCTGGCACGAGCACGTTTGCCATCCCCACATGGCGCGTGGATCTCAAACGCGAAGTGGACCTGATTGAGGAGGTGACGCGCCTCCATGGCGTGGACCGAATTCCCGGCACGCCGCCCCGCGGCGCCATTGGCTCGAATGCCTTCGACGCGGTTTACGACCAAATCGCGGAAGCACGTCGTTTGTTAAGCGGACTGGGTCTGAACGAAGCCCAGGGACAAACTCTCGTCGCCGAAGCCAACGCCTGCCTCGCGGCTCCAGCCGAGAGCGTCGTGCTGCTGGCCAATCCGTTGAGCAGCGACATGAACGCCCTGCGCCCCAGTTTGCTGCCCGGCCTGCTCGACTCGCTGCGCCACAATTTGACGCGAAAAAACCAGGACGTCGCGCTGTTCGAGATTGGGCGCGTCTTTGTCCGCGCGGGCCAGCAGACCAGGGAGGAACGGCGCGTGGCCATCGCCCTGACGGGAGCGCGAGCCGCCACCTTCTGGAGCGGCGCGGAACGCGACGCCAATTACGACGTCTACGACCTCAAAGGCATGCTGGAGGAGTTTCTCGACCAATATGGCCTCCGCGGCGTGACGTTCACCACGCGTCCGGCAAGCACCTCGCTCTTCCTCGAATCAGCGGCCGTCGCGCTGGGAGGGAAGCTGGCCTTGGGCGAATTCGGCCAACTCCTGCCCACCCTCGCCAAACGCTACGACCTTCGCGACGCGGTTTTCCTGGCGGAACTGAGCCTCGATCAACTTCTGGGCCGCCGCAACGCCAGCAAGTCATTCAAGACCCTGCCGCAATTCCCCAGCATCCGGCGTGACGTGGCGTTGATCGTCGGAGAAGCCACGACGCATGACGCCGTGCTCGAGGTGGTGCGACGGGCCAAGCCGGCAAATCTGGAAAAGGTGGAGTTGTTCGACGTCTTCCGCGGGAAGAACGTGACGGACGGGCAGAAGAGTGTCGCCTACGCCTTCACCTATCGGGCGGCGGATCGCACGCTGACCGATCAGGAGGTCAATACCGCCCACGAACGGCTGGTGGCAGAGTTCACCTCACGCCTGCCCGCCACCGTGCGCGGATAGACTTTAGGTCCATCGGAAACTCCGGAGCGACCGCGCGGAACTGCGCCTGGACGTTGACGGCGCCGGCACCCTTGCGGTCATTCCCGCGCAAAAATCTGGCGGATGACTTCCTCGATCGGCACTTCCTGAATATCGATGTCAGCGACCGGGAGCGTGTCGAGCAACTCCTTGCAGACCGGGATTACTTGCGCGCGCTTGACCTTGAGCCGGACGAGCGCGCCGCTCTGTTCGACCACGGTGCCAAACCGGGACAACTCGGGCACGGCGGCTCCCTGCTTCGGGGCCAGATGGATGGTCACGACCTTGAAATCGGCGAACCGATCGATCACCTCATTGAGGGGGCCATCGAAGAAAATGGTGCCGTGGTCGATGATGATGACCCGGCGACAGAGCGCCTCGATGTCGGCCATGTAGTGGCTGGTCAACAAGATGGTGGTTTTTCGCCTGGTATTGTACGACGCGAGAAATTCGCGGACGATTTTCTGCGAGACCACGTCGAGTCCGATCGTGGGCTCATCAAGGAACAACACCCGCGGCTGATGAAGCAACGAGGCAATGAGCTCCATTTTCATGCGCTCGCCGAGCGACAGCTCGCGCACCATGACGTTCAGCTTGTCCTTCACCAGCAGGAGCTCGGACAGTTCGGCCACCGTCCGGTTGAATGCGGCCGGGGCGAGGCCATAGATCTTGGCATTGAGCTCGAGTGACTCCCGCGCGGGCAGATCCCACCACAGTTGGTTCTTCTGCCCGAGGAGGAGCGCAAACTGACGGCGATAACCATCGTCCCGTTTCCACGGCTGATAACCCAACACGCTGGCATGACCGCTGGTGGGAAAGAGGAGACCGGCAAGAATCTTCAGCGTCGTGGTCTTGCCCGCGCCGTTCGGCCCCAGGAAACCCACCAACTCGCCTTCTTCCACCGAAAATCCCACGTCCTTGACCGCATGCGTGGTTTCAAACTGCCGTCGAAAAAGCCCGCGGACGGCACCCGACAGGCCGGGCGCCTTTTTGTAGGTGCGAAAGGTTTTATTGAGGCCGCGAACTTCAATGACGGACATGGCTGCGGAGCATACGGACGCCAGCGCCGGGATGCACTTCAAAGTTGTCCGAACGAAGTCTGACGGCGGGGCCAACGGTCCAGGGCACTGCTGGTCCGGCCCCGTCCGTGTCGCGGATCGATTTGAGGTTGCCCGATTGAAAATCACTAGGCGCCGTAATCATTGCGTCCGCTGGGGACGAACTGATACAACCCGCCCATGTCTTCTCCACTGAAGATAGGATTTTTGGGTGCGGGCAAGATGGCCGCCGCACTGGCGAAGGGATTTCTCAAGGCGGGCCTTGCCGTTCCCGACGGCCTGATCGCCAGTGATCCTTACCCGGCTGCCCGGGAATCGTTGGCGCGTGAGACGGGGATGAAGACCACCGCGGTCAACGGCGACGTCCTGCGCGCGGCTCCCATCATCGTCCTGGCCGTGAAGCCCGATCAAGTCGCCAGCGTGCTGGCCGAAGTCAGGCCGGCCTTCACCGCCGAGCATCTCTTGATTTCCATCGCTGCCGGAGTTCCCCTCGCCCGCCTTGAAGCCGCGCTTCCCGGTGGAGCCCGGGTCGTTCGCGTCATGCCCAACACTCCCGCGCTCGTTGGTGCGTCCGCCTCCGGCTTTGCCCTGGGCCAGGGAACGCGCCCCGGCGACACCGCGCTGGTGGAGCAGTTACTGTCGTCGGTTGGACTGGCCGTGTCCGTGAAGGAATCATTGCTCGACGCGGTGACCGGCCTGAGCGGGAGCGGCCCTGCCTATGTCTTCCTCATGATTGAGGCGTTGAGCGACGGCGGTGTGGCCGCCGGATTGCCGCGGGAGGTGGCCACGAGGCTGGCCGCGCAAACCCTGCTGGGCAGCGCGCGGCTCCTTCTTGAAACCGGCCAGCACCCGGGCGCCTTGAAGGACATGGTCACCAGCCCGGGCGGAACCACCATTGAAGGGTTGCACGAATTGGAAAAGGCCGGCGTCCGCGGTGCTTTGATCAATGCCGTGCGCGCAGCGGCCGACAAGTCGAAGAAGCTCGGCCAGGCCTAACCAAATGAATTTCCCCCCTCCCACGCCGGCTCAAGCCCGAATCATCTGGGCCGCCGCAACTGGCGTCGCGACCGCGGTCATTCTGGGGTTGATCGTGGGATCCATCTGGGGCGTGGGGCAGGTCCTGCAGATTCTCGGCCCCGTGCTTTGGCCCCTGGCGGTGGCGGGAGTCCTGGCCTACCTGCTCGATCCGGTCGTGGATTACATCGAGCACAAGGGAGTTCCCCGCACCCGTGCCATTCTGTGCGTATTCGCTCTGGCCGTGGTTATCCTCATTGCCCTCGTCGGAAGCGTCCTGCCTCAGCTGATCACAGAGACCCGCCAGTTGGCCCTCCGGGTGCCGGAATATGCCCACCGATTGCAGGAACGAGTGGAAGGCTGGGTCAACCAGCCGCCCGAATTCCTTCAGAAGTTTCTGCGACCCGTTCGCGTCGCCGCGCCGACACCGGACGGTTCCACCGCTCAGGGAACCAATGTCGCCAGCGCCCCCCCGGCGACAACCACAACAGCCACGACACCGGCGAACGCCGCTCAAGGGACCAATCTGGTCGACACTGCCGGGAGCTCAGCAAACTCCACCAACTCGTTCTCGTGGTTGGGCCAGCCGCTCGACAAAAAAACATTTCAATCCGCCACCAGCTGGATCGCGCGCGCCCTGCCCCAGGTTGGCAACTGGTTCTTTGGACAGGTCACCCGGGTGGCCTCGTGGATCGGAGTTTTGGCCGGACTCGCCTTGGTACCAATCTACCTGTTCTATTTTCTATTGGAGAAGCAGGGCATTCAATCGCGCTGGACGGAATACCTTCCCGTCACCCGCTCGGAATTTCGCGACGAACTGATCTTTGTCATCAAGGCGATCAACGATTATCTCATCGTCTTCTTCCGCAGCCAGCTGTTGGTGGCCATCTGCGACGGCGTCATGTACGCCGTGGGTTTTCTGATCATTGGGCTACCCTACGCCGTGCTGCTGGGAGTGATGGCCATATTCCTGACCATGGTTCCGTTCCTCGGGGCCATCATCACCTGCACCGCCGCGCTCATCCTGGCTTTTGTGCAATTTGGCGACTGGCGCCATCCCAGCTACGTCTTGATCGTCTTCGGCGTGGTTCAGGCCATCGAGGGCTTCGTTGTGCAACCGAAGATCATGGGCGACCGGGTCGGTCTGCATCCCCTCACCATCATCATCGCAGTCATCACCGGCACCACCCTGCTCGGCGGCATTCTGGGCGGCATCCTGGCAATCCCGCTCACCGCCGCGCTGCGCGTCATCATGTTCCGTTACGTCTGGAAGAAACGCCCGGCCCGATAAGTCCGAACGATTCAGCGGGGCGGCGGCACTCAGACGTCAGGCGGCGCGACGAGCGGAGCCTGCGACTGCGGTCAGCCAGGAACGGAGATCTGCGATGGATCCGAAGTCCAGGAGAGCGATGGCGAGACGCTGCAATTGGGCGCCTGACAGGCGCGAGATACGTCGAATCGTGGCCTGAGGCAATCGCCCGAATTGTCTTTCCAACTGGTTCCGGACGATGGCCATGCGTTCTTCCCTCCGCCCCTCCTCGCGCCCCTTCTCCAAGCCTTTCTCCAAGCCCTGCGCCAGGCCGCGCCGCTCCCAACTCGTCATCAGCTCGGAGGCTTCTTCCTTCAGTTTCATTGGCAAAACCTTAGCCAATTCGCGGCGCATGGCGAGATCTTCTTCCGCCGTCAAAGCCAGGTAACGATCCACAAAACTCGCGATCAAGGTCATCTTGGGACGACTCAATCGCATCGTCAGAATCAACCGCAGCACCTGGGCCTTCACCTTAATCCGGTCCTTGGGTTCGATTCTCATCCTGGCCATCAACGCGGTGGCCGCCGGGTTTTTTGCCTGCAAATAGTTTCGCCAATCCAACCGGTTCAACTGCCCGGCCCGAGTTCCCGGGCCAGATCTGGCGTAAAAGCCGCCAGGAACTCTCGAAAGAAGGTACGCAACAGCCGTTTGAAATTCCGATCGTGTTCCCCCATGGCGGCCAAGAGAAAAGCCGAGCCCGGGTCCCGGTTCAAGACGGATCTTCGGGCTCCCGGGACGCATGGACAACGCGAACTGCGAGGTGGAACTCGCCTCACCCTGGGATGCTCTCAATGCACTCCCCCCCCCAGACATTCGACCAACGCCCGTCAAAACGGCGCGTCGGTTTGGCTCGTCGATCGCCCTCGACTCACTTCAGCCCGCGCATCAAGCGAACGTCAATCGCTTCCATCCCGGCTGCCCGGATGGCTTCCATCCCCAAATCCGTGTCTTCAAAGGCCCGGCAGCGCCCCGGTTCCACCCCGATGCGCCGCGCCGCTTCCAGGAAGATGTCTGGAGCGGGCTTCTGGCGAACGACGTCTTCACTCGTCACCACAGCATCGAACCAGCCACGAATGCCAAGTTTTTCCAACACCATGCCAATGACTTTGCCGGTGCCGCCGGAGGCGACGGCCATCGGAAGCCTGCGGTGATGCGCCTGCGCGATCGCCACCACTTCCACAATCGGGCCCACCTGCGGCAGCGTTTCCAGGTAGGCATTCTCTTTCTCGTGCGCCACCGCAACGGGATCGATGCTCAACCCCTGCTCTTCCGCGAGCATCGCCAGGATATGCCGCGAAGGCACTCCCCCCAGGGCATAGAATCGCTCCTCGGTGAAATGCACTCCATGCCGCCGGGTGACCGCACGCCAGGCGTCCCAATGCAGGGGCATCGTGTCGGCCAGGGTCCCGTCGCAATCAAAAATCAATCCCGCGATGTCACTCATAGCTTCAAGCTGCTCAATCTTTCCTGCAGTTCGTTCTGCATCAACGGTTCGACCAGCGAATCCAGATCGCCCTCAATGAATCCGGCTAGATTGTAGAGGGTGAGATCAACGCGATGATCCGTCACCCGATTCTGGGGAAAGTTGTAGGTACGAATCTTTTCACTGCGTTCGCCGGTCCCGACCTGATCCTTGCGCTGGGCCGCATATTTGGCGTTCTCCTCCGCGACCTTCCGCTCGAGCAAACGTGAACGCAGCACCGTCATGGCCTTGGCCTTGTTCTTCTGTTGCGATCGCTCATCCGCGCAACGCACGATCAATCCGGAGGGCTTGTGAATGATCTGCACCGCCGAGTCGGTGGTATTGACGCCCTGCCCGCCCTTGCCCGATGCACGACAGACATTGATCTCCACTTCCTCGGGCTTGATTTCCACGTCGACTTCCTGCGCCTCGGGCAACACCGCCACCGTCGCGGTGCTCGTATGAATCCGTCCCTGCGCCTCGGTCGCAGGCACCCGCTGCACGCGATGCACACCGCTCTCGAACTTGAGGCGCTTGTAGACGTCCTGGCCGGTTACTGTGAAAACGATTTCCTTGAACCCGCCCAGATCCGACGGACTGGAGTCGAGGGTCTCCACCTTCCATCCCTGTTTTTCGGCATACCGGGTATACATCCGGTAAAGGTCAGCGCCAAACAAGGCCGACTCGGATCCGCCGGCACCGGCGCGAATTTCAACGATCGTATTGCGCGAATCGACCGGGCTCGGCGGCAATATGCCGGCCTGAACGACCAGGCCCAATCGTTTCTCCTCGGCCTCGAGACGTTCGATCTCCGACTTGGCAAGCTGAGCAAACTCAGATTCCGTCGGCTCACTGGCCAATAATGCCCGGTTGTCCGCCAGTTCCGTCACGGTTTTCAGATAGGCATTCCCCGCCGCCACCAAGTCCTTGAGCTCGGAGTATTCCTTCGACAACTCCTGCGCGCGCTGGGGATGGTCGAAGGCGGCCGGATCGCTCAGGGCCGCCTCAACTTCCGCGAGGCGCTTGGCAAATTTTTCGATAAAAGGTCGCAGGTCCATGGCGACATCAGGGTTCAAATCGCCCGGGCACCACAACCAACAACCACCCTGGGCAAAAAAGAATCCGCCCGCAGTGGACAAGTCGGACGCGAGGTCAGACCAGCCCGCCGCGGGCGGATGATTCGAAAGGGGCTAGGATTTCTTTTTCTTGCCGGAGGAAGCCGCAATGGCGGCTTGGGCGGCCTGGGTTTTGGCCAAGCGCTGCTGGAACTTGTCCACGCGACCGGCCGTATCCACGAACTTCTGCTGACCCGTATAGAAGGGATGGCAGACGTTGCAGATACCAACCAAAAGCGAGTTCTTGGTGGAGCGGGTCTTGATGACATTGCCGCAAGCGCAGCGAATCTCCGACTCCTGATACTTAGGATGTGTGTCAACTTTCATAACAAAGGCCGCAGAACCTACCAACGCCCCGGGCAATGACAAGCCCTATTTCGAGCCGCTTGGGCTTCAGCAGGTGCATCTTGAGGTTGTTGGACGGAGCGCGGGCCTATGGCTCGCAGCGGGTGGAATCGGCCTTGCGCGCTCGAACCTTCGGGCCTCGTCTCCGGCTCGCGCCGCTGCGGGCTGAAAGCGCTGAAAGCCTGCGGTCCGGCCAAGTATGAACTCTTACCAACAACTTCGAGATGCACGGGGCTTCAGCCTTCAGCGTTTCCGAATCCATCCGCCACCCACCACCAGATCATCCCGGTAAAAGACACACGCCTGTCCCGGCGTGATCGCGCGCTGAGGCGTGCTCAAATTCACCCGGGCGCTGCCGTCCGCCGCCGGCCAAACCGTCGCTGGTGTGCCCGCATGATTGTAACGAATCTTCGCCGTCACCTCGACCGACTCAGGAGGCTCAGCGAACGGGATCCAGTTGCACCGCTCCACCACAAATTCGTCGGCGGCCAGCTTGGATTCGTCGCCCACCACAACCCGATTCCGTTCCGGATCGAGGTCGATCACGTAGAGGGGTTTCCCGGCCGCAATGCCCAAGCCTTTGCGCTGACCGATGGTGTAAAACTCGATGCCATCATGCTCACCCAACTTCCGCCCTTCCCCGTCCACGATGTCCCCCCGGTGCCGCTTCGCCAACCGGGCCTCCTCCAGGAATCGGCCGTAGTCCTTGTCCGGCACAAAACAGATCTCCATGCTCTCCTCCTTGTCGGCCGTCTTCAGCTGGCAATCCCGCGCAATCTCCCGGGTGTCATTCTTGGTCAACTCGCCCAGCGGAAAAAGCACCCGCGCCAACTGCTCCTGTCGAAGCGAGAAAAGAAAATAGCTCTGATCCTTCCGCGGATCGCGCCCGCGCTTCAGCAAATGACGCCCGGAGGCCGCATCAAACGCCACCCTTGCAAAATGCCCGGTCGCAATTTTCTCCGCTCCCAGCTTTCGCGCCCGGCTGATCAAGGTCCCGAATTTCAGCTTTTCGTTGCAAACCACGCAGGGGTTCGGCGTCCGCCCCGACTTATACTCGTCGGCAAAATACTGAATCACCTGCCGTTGAAACTCCGCCGAGTCATCGACGAGATAATACGGGATGTCGAGTTTGTGCGACACCGCCCGGGCATCAGTCACCGCCTGCGGGCCGCAGCACTTGTCCTCCGCCCGGTTGACACAATCCTGCGGCCAAAGCTTCAAGGTGATGCCCACCACCTCATAGCCCTGCTCCACCAGCAACGCCGCCGCCGCCGAGGAATCCACCCCTCCACTCATCCCGACGACCACACGAACCCGCGGCGCCGCGACCGAAGCCCCCACCGCCGGTCCTGCCCCTATCTCTGAGCCAGCAACCGCTCCCGCCCGCGATGTTTCGTCATTCGTCATTCGTCATTCGTCATTCGTCATTCGTCATTCGTCATTCGTCATTCGTCACTCCCTCACGACCGCGTCCCGAATCAACCGCGCGGCCTGATTCATCCGCGTGGACGAGTCGCCCGGGCTACGGTCGTGATCGTCAATTCGCCCATCGTTCCAGCACACGATGAGATCGTCGCCCGGCGCCAAGTATAGCACGCGTTTGCCGCCGTGGCCGCTGGCCAGATAAACATCCGGGCTGGACTCGACCAACAGCCGCTGGCCTCCGGCATTGGTCCGGTTCAGCCACCAGTTGAAACTGTAGTAGCCCGGACCCACCGGCGTGAGGTTAAACTTGCCGCCCATCGTCCGTTGCCCAGGCAACATGGGCGCCGACGGCCCCGACGACAGCGGCGTGTTCACCGGCAGCGGACTGTCGATCGCCATCCGCAACAAGTCGGCCTTTAGAAGCTGCCGCTCCCGCCAACGCCCGCCCCGGAGATAAAGCAATCCCAACCGCGCAAAGTCACGGCACGATAACGACAGCCGGCCAGGACGATCGCGCGACCCAAACGCAAAAAACGTGTGCTTGTCTTCAAACTGCAACGGCCCGCCCAGGCGCGTGGCCAGAACCACGTCGCTGTTGGTGCGATACACCTTCTCCATCAGCGTGTCGTAGTAGAGCGTGATGGCGTAGTCGTTGTAGGAATAGGCCGCTCCCGGCCGCTCCAGACGTCCATAGCCGGACAGCTGCGATGCGAGGTGTCGCCACGTGATGCCCGCATCCTTTCCCTGATTCAGCTCGACGAGTCGCGGCTCCACCATCGATACGCGGTCATCGACGCTTCCCAACAATCCCTCCTGCACCGCCATCAACATCAGCGTCGTCAACACGGGCTTGAACGCCGACGCCACGTCCCCGCTCTGCGACGAATCGCCCCAGGAAAACACCATCCAGCCATGACGCACCACACATCCGCGTCCACCCACATGGGACGCCAGCGCTTCAAGCTTGGCTGGAATCAATCCTGTCTCCGCCGGTGTGCGCGTGCCCCAATGCAGACCCGGCCAATGTTCATTCGGTGAAGCATCCGCGTGCCGAGCACCGGGAAAGATCAGCCAAGCAAATAAGGCCGCCAGGCAAACCTCCGACCTCGAACACGTCCGCCCCGCCGGTTCGCGCGCCGCCAGCCTATTGAAGCTGTGCTTCAAGCATCGATCGTTTGTTCCCGACTGTTGCACCACTGAACACTGAACACTGAACACTGACCTGCTAGCCCCCCGCCTTCTGGTCCTTGCGTGGAAACAACGGCGCTGGTTCGCCGATGATGTTCCCGGCCACGAGCCCGCCCCAGACGGCCGCCGTCACCTGGTCGGGCTTGGCGGCCAGCCCGAGCTGGGCGTAGATCCGTTCGCACGTTCCCGGGATGTAGGGCCAAAGCAGCACCGCCAGAATGCGGCAGGTCTCGACGAGATTGTAGAGCACCTCACCCAATCGCCCGGCCTGCGCCGGGTCCTTGGCCAGCTTGAACGGCGCGGTCTGATCGACGTACTGATTGGCCCGGTTGACCAACTGCCAGATGCACTCCAGCCCGCCCTGCAAATCGTAGTCACGCAGCAATGAGATCGTCTCCTGCACGACGCGCTTTGCGTCGGACGCAAGTTCATCGTGCCTTTCCGGCACGACCCCCCCGCGGTAGCGCTTCAGCATCGACAGCGATCGGTTCACGAGATTGCCCAGGCCGTTGGCCAGCTCCGCCTGATAACGCGCGGCGAAACCCGCATCGGTCCAATTGCCGTCCGGACCAATGCCCAGTTCGCGGGTCACGTAATACCGAAACGCGTCGAGCCCCCATTCCTCGATGACCTTGAGCGGCTCGACGACATTGCCGGTGCTTTTGCTCAGCTTCTCGCCGTTCTTCTGCCACCAGCCGTGAACCAGAATGCAACGGGGCAACGGCAGTTCCATCGCCTTGAGCATAATCGGCCAATAGACGGCGTGAAATTTGAGGATGTCCTTGCCGATGACATGCGCATCCGCCGGCCACAACTCGGGGCCCGGGCCGCTTCCCGCCGTGGCCGGATCGCGAACCTCGCCCAAGGCCGCAGCCACGCAAGGATCACCCAATGCCCCCGGCAGACTGGCATAGTTGACCAGCGCATCGAACCAGACGTAGGTCACGTAATCCGGCGCGAACGGCAGCGGAATCCCCCAGCTCAAACGGGCTGCCGGCCGGGAGATGCAAAGATCCTCGAGCGTGTTGTTCTTGAGAAAGCCCAGCACTTCATTCCGACGAATGGCCGGCCGGATGAAGTTCGGGTTGGCCTCGATGTAGTCGATGAGCCATTGCTGATGCACGCCGAGCCGGAAGTAATAATTCTGCTCGGTTAATTCGACGACCTCGCCGTAAACCGGATCGAACTTCCCATCCGGTCCGCGATCCTTGTCGGTGAGGAACGTCTCTTCCTTGGTGGAATAGAAACCGCGGTATTCGGACTGATAAAAGTGACCGTTGGCATGCAGCTTGGTGAGGATCGCCTGCACGACGCGTTTGTGCCGCGTCTCCGTGGTGCGGATGAACTCATTGTTGGTCAGACCAAGGGCTGCGGCAAACGCCTTAAAATCCGCCGCCAGCTCGTCGCAGTACGCCTGCGGCGACTTCCCTTCGCGGACGGCCGCCTGTTGCACCTTCTGGCCGTGCTCATCCGTGCCCGTCAGGAAAAACGCGGGCTCGCCCTGGCTGGAACGCGCGCGAGCAATAATGTCCGTGATGACTTTCTCGTAGGCATGCCCCAAGTGGGGCTGCCCATTCACATAGTCGATGGCGGTCGTGATGTAAAAGCGTTTGCTCATCAGTGGCCGGCAGTCTGTCCAACCGCTGCCCCGTTGGCAATGGCGTTGCTGTCCCAAGCTGGCGCACGCGCAACAAATATCCCATTGCCAATTCTCCGTCCCCCATCCTCAATGGCGAGGTCCTCGATGCCAGCAAACCACCGGACGAGATTGACCATTCCACATTCCAACTTTGCGGAACGCGCACGACGAGCCGCCCAGACGTTCCTCACCGTCGGTCTCGGCCTCGTCCTCCTCACCGGCACCGGCTGTTCCGTCCTCGAACGCCAAACGTCCGCACCCGACGCACGGCGCGCCCCCGGCTCAGCCTGGACTCTCCCCGCCACGTTCGAGGAAGACGCCATATTCGTCGAAGCTTACGTCGGCTCCGTCGGGCCCCTGCGCCTGATGGTTGACACCGGCGCCAGTTGCCTCGTGCTCTCCTCCAACGTCGCCGCGCGAGCTCGCCAGGATGGCTCGCTGCAACGCGGTCGCCTCGGAAAAGCCGGCACCGCTTCCGGCAAACGTCTGACGGTCGAGTTCGCCGTTGCGACGAACGTCCGCCTCGGGGGGTGGAAAGTTCCCCGCACGCCCGCCGTCATCACAGACTTCAAAGATTTTGCCGACGCCGTCGGCGAACGACTGGACGGCATCGCCGGGATGGCCTTGTTCGCCTCCGGCACGCTGACGCTCGACTATCCCGGTCACCAACTGCGGTTTAGCCAGGGCCCGGCGCGTTTTGAGACGGAAACAAACGCCGTGCAAATTCCCTGCCGCTATCGGGCTTACGTACCCCACGCCGATCTATACGTCGGCCGGCGACGCCGGGCCGCCATCGTCGATTCAGGCTTCAACGGTAGCTTCCAACTCACGGGGCGCTCCAACGCCAACGAGCCCGCCTTCATGGAAGCGCCCGTGGTTTCCGCCGCCACGGCCAATCTCGATGGGCTGGCTGAAGGACGCCACGCACGCCTGGCCACCAACATCTCCTGGGGCGGCCTCACCTTCGTTCATCCGGTGGTGCAAGCCTCCACCGACGGCCCCTTCCTGATCGGAACACGCGTCCTTCGTGAATTTGTTACTCACCTCGATCAAAAGAGCCGTCGCCTTTGGATTTTCCCGCGCACCAATTCCCCGATCGTTTTCCCTCCATGGCGAAGTCTCGGCGTCGCCTTGTCCTCGCATGAGTCCGGGGTAATCGTCAGGGCGATCATCCCCAACACCGCAGCCGCCCGGGCCGACCTTCGCGTGGGAGACATCATCACATCGATCAACGGCGAACCCGCCAAGGCCTGGTCGCGACGCCGATTGACCGCCCTGCGCGACAAGGCTGACACCTTCACGGTCCAACGGCTCCGCGATGGCGAAGCGCAAACCTTCGAACTGAAGGTCGCAGTGCTAGTGCAGTAGAAGCGAGCGATTCAGAGGCATGCAGAACACGGGTCCTTGCTTCACGTCGCTCACTATTTTCGGCCGTGCACCCTGCGTTGTTTCCAGGCCGTTCGGTGTCAGATGGGCTGCAGGGAAAAACGCAAAGAAGGCACCCACCTCAATCCTCAGACTCGACCCATCACCAATCTCCTGTCACGTTCACCGCGTGTTCGAGAACGTCATATAACCCTTTATGCCACTCCCGTATCCCACACTCATCCCCGGCCTGCGCAGCCCGTTTGATTCGGTCAAAGGCCTCGTTTATTTCGGTCGAATGCTGGACAAGATCCGGCTCGCGGCCGCCGGCAAACTGCCCGAAGGCTGGCAACCCATGCGCGGTGCCGTCAAAGGCAGCTTCGACTGGCGCTGCTGCCAGTTCCTCAAGCTCGACTACGCCGCGCTCGAAGCCGAGGCGCTCAAGGGCGGAAAGACCGACGACGAACTTCTCGCCTGGGCGTACGCTCACGGCCGTCAGCCGGACGAACAGGAGATCGAAGTCTGGAACGCGTTCATGACGAAGCGCGGCTGGCGCGACGCCGGCACGCAGCGGCTACAGGAACGTCTGGCCGAGATCGGACTCCCCCCCGGCACCGTGCTAACCATGTTCGAGTTCATCGATCTGGACGAAGGCCGCCTTAAGCCAGGGGAGTCACGCTAAGCCGGAACGATTCAGTGGGGCGGCGGCACCTGGCGGTTCATGGGAAGCCACCCGTACTTTTTAGACCTGCTCACGAGATATGAACCTGCGGACTGCTCCACCTCACCCGGTTCCGATCTCGCTCGGGCGAGTTCGGAACCTGCCCTCTCCCCCGCAGGGCGGCGGAGAGGGTGTACGCGCCGGGCCGTTCGATTGACAGGTTGCCGAATCTCCGCGTCGCATGCCTTCTGGTTGATCCGCCGGTTCATGGGAAGTTTCAACCTGCCAGCCTGCACGCGAATTGGGGCCATGAACCCGCGACTGCTCCACCTTATCCGGAGAGGAGGTTCATGGAGAGCCACCCGTTCCTTTTTGACCTGCTCACGAGCCATGAACCGAGCGGACTGCTCGGGCGGACCGCGGGCTTCCAGCCCGCAGCGGCGCGAGCCGGAGACGGCGCCTGACGGTTCGTTTGTGCGCCGCCAATTCCACCCGCTGCGGGCCACAGGCCCGCGCTCCGGAAGGCAGGTTCATGGGAAGCATGGCCGTCGCCTTCGGGCTGCGTTGGGTCGGTGGCTGCATTGGGAGTTTTGGCCGGCCTGGTTGTTTTACCTCCCGGTCGCCGCCAACTACCTACGGCTGGCCTTTCGGTATCGCGGTCTCACCGTGCCGACGTCGGCGAATCCCGGGATCTTCTCGGGCGGGTTCGTCGGGGAATCCAAGATGGCCACGCTTCGCGACCTGCAGGCCACCGCTCCGGAGTTCACCGCTCAAGCATGGCTGCTCGAGGGGGCGTCGCCGAGCGAACGCCTCGCTTCGCTCGACAGCTTCTGCCAGCGGGAGCAGCTCGCTTTCCCCATCATTCTCAAGCCGGATGTCGGCCAGCGCGGCGTCGGGGTGAAAGTCATTCGCACGCGCGAACAGGCCGTTGAGTATCTTCGCGCCACGGCGGCCCCGGTGATGGCCCAGCGGTACGTCCCGGGCCCGCGTGAGGTAGGAGTATTTTACTACCGGTTTCCGCACGACCCGCGCGGGCGCATCTTCGCCATCACGGAAAAGATCTTTCCGACCATCACCGGGGACGGCCAGCGGACGATTGAAGCATTGGTTTGGGCGGACGAACGGGCACGTTTCATGGCGGACAAATATCTGGGGCGGCTGGGCGATCGGCGTGCGGAAGTGCCGGCCGTCGGTGAAATCGTGAAGCTCGTCGAAGCCGGCAATCACGCGCAGGGCTGCATTTTTCGGGACGGCGCGCATCTTTGGTCCGAGGAACTGGAGCGGCGGGTTGACGAGATCTCGCGCGGGCTCGACGGTTTCTTCATCGGGCGCTACGACATCCGGTACGTTGACGACGAAGACCTGCGGGCGGGACGCAACTTCCAAATCATCGAGCTCAACGGGGCGGCGGCGGAAGCCACGAGCATTTACGACCGGCGTAACCCGCTCCTGGCCGCCTACCGCACGTTGTTTCGTCAGTGGGAACTCGTGTTCGCCATCGGCGCGGCCAATCGGCGGCGGGGTTTTGCCCCCACATTGCCGTCGCTGCTGTGGCGCAAGTGGCGGGAGACCGCCGCCTTGATCGCCACCTATCCCGGCGCGGATTGAATTGTTCACGATCGGCGTATGTGCACCGTCACCTTCATTGCGCGACACGCTGGTTATGCCCTCGGCATGAACCGGGATGAAAAGTGCGCCCGGGCCGAAGGTTTGCCGCCACGCGTCACTCACGTCGACGGACGTTCGATCCTGGCTCCGAGCGAGTCCAGTGGGGGGACGTGGGTGGGCGTGAACGATGCCGGCACGACGCTGGCGTTGATCAATTGGTATGCGGTGAAAGCTGCGGTCGAAGTTCGTCCCGTTAGTCGGGGTGAGGTCGTGCGGCGCGCATTGGCGTCGGATTGTCCCGCCGCAGTGGCGGCGGTGATTTCCGGGCTGCCGCTCGTCCGGGTGAATCCCTTTCGTCTCATCGGGGTGTTCCCGAACACAAAGGTCGTCGTTGAGTGTCGGTGGAATCTCCGCCGTCTCGAACGGCGGGAACATCCCTGGCGAACCCAGACCTGGATTTCCTCCGGCTTCGACGAACCTGGTGCCGTGAGAACACGAGGCAAAGTCTTTCGCGAGGCGGGGCGGCAACGATCCGCCGGCAGCATCGATTGGCTGCGACGGCTCCACCGGACGCATCGGCCGGAGGCCGGGCCTTATTCGACCTGCATGCATCGTGAGGATGCGGCCACGGTCAGCTATACGGAGGTTATCGTATCACGCCGGGAGGCGAGGATGCGTTACGCGCCGGGAGCGCCTTGCTGTGTTGCGCTGCGTCCCGCCCTCCGGCTTCGGCTCATTTAAAAGAGGCTTTCGACTTTTTGCACAAGACACGTCTGCCCGGGTCTGGCAGGGTCCGTTCCACCGGTGAACACACGTGTCGGAATTTCCTGCTCACGACTTCTGGCGGTGACGACGTTATTCGCCGGTGTGCTCGTGCTGGCGCTGGCTTTGGCGGGCAGCGTTGCTGCTGCGGAGGCGAAGCGTCCGAACATTGTCTTCATCTTCACCGACGATCATTCGCTGCAGACCATTGGCGCCTACCGCGAGCGTCTTTCTGCCTTTTGCCGGAAGCACGGCGTTACGCCTAACATCGATCGGCTGGCAGCGCGGGGCGGAGTGTTCGTGAACAGCTTTTGCGGCAATTCACTGTGCTCGCCCAGTCGCGCGTCCATCCTGAGCGGATTGCACAGTCATGCCAACGGGGTGCGAACGTTGAGCCAGCCGATTCGCGAGGGCGTCTGGACCTTTCCTGGCGCGTTGCGCGAGGCGGGATATCAGACGGCGGTCATCGGCAAGTGGCATCTCGGCAAAACCCCGGCTGGCACTGACTACTGGCGATTGCTGGACGGGCAGGGGACTTACTGGCACCCGGAGTTCCGCGGTCCGGACGGAACCGAGAAGCGGACCGGGTACGCCACGGATCTGATCACGGAGATGAGCCTGGACTGGCTGCGGCACCGGGATCGGACGAAGCCATTCATGGTGATGATCCAGCACAAGGCGCCGCATCGCCTTTGGATGCCGCCGCCGCGGTACTATTCCTGGCTGACCAAGGTCAAAATCCCGGAACCATCGACGTTGTTTGACGACTATGCCGGCCGGAGCTCACCCGCTCGTGAACAGCGGATGGAGATTGGCCGGTTCCTGACCCTGGAAGGGGATCTCAAGGTGCTGGAGCCGGGTGAGTGGGTGCAGGAGTTTGATCGCATGACGGCAGCGGAACGCGCGGAGTGGAATGTCGTCTTTGGTCCGCGCAACGAGGCGTTCCGTCAGGCCAATCCTTCCGGCCGCGAGCTGACGCGCTGGAAGTATCAGGAATACATGAAGGACTACCTCCGCTGTATCAAGGCCGTGGATGACGGCGTCGGCGAGGTGGTGAAGTTCCTTCAGGCCGACGGGATCGAAGAAAACACTGTTGTCATCTATGCGTCCGACCAGGGCTTCTTCAACGGCGAGCACGGTTGGTTCGACAAGCGTTGGATCTATGAAGAATCGATCCACATGCCGTTCATTGTCCGCTGGCCCGGCGTGGTGAAGCCCGGGACGCGGTTTGCGCCGTTCATCCAGAACATCGACTATGCCCCGACCTTCGTGGAGTTGGCGGGTGGCCGGATTCCCGACGGGCTGCACGGCAAATCCCTGGTGCCCATCCTGCGGGGTGCAGTTCCGGCCGACTGGCGTCGGAGCGTTTACTATCACTACTACGACTACGATGGCGCGCACCGCGTGGCGAATCACTATGGCGTGCGCACGGAACGTTTCACCTTGGCGCGCTACTATTCGACGGACGAATGGGAGCTGTTCGACAACTGGAAGGATCCACAGCAACTCCGCAGCGTCTACCGCGATCCGGCTTATGCCGTGACAGTGAAGAACCTGCGGATGGAACTGGATCGGCTGCGAGCGTCCTACCAGGACACCGACGGGCCCGCGGTCAGTCCGTAGAAAGTTCCGCATCATGAAATACTTGTCCTTGGCGGTTGCCGTTCTGCGGCTCGGTGGTGTTGCGTTGCTGGCGGCCGGGCAGGAAAAGCCCGTGTCGCCGCCCGCGCCGTATGCTGGTTGGGCTCATGCCGGTTCGGTTTACCTGTTGACCACTCCCGAGGGTGCATCTCTGCCGGCCGGCGCGAGCGTCGAGGAATTTCCGCTGCTCGTGCGGTTGCACCGGGACTGGTTCGATTTCAGCGAGGCGAAGTCCCACGGGGAGGATCTGCGCTTTTCCAGCAGCGCCGGCGCACCGCTTTTCCATCAAATTGAGCAGTGGGATGCCGGCGCGGGTACGGCCAGCGTCTGGGTGCGCGTGCCGCGGATCCAGGGCAACGAGCGTCAGGAGCTTCGCGTCTATTGGGGCAAGTCAGATGCAGTCGACACGTCAAACGGCCGGGCGGTGTTCAACGATTCCAATGGCTACCTCAGCGTGTGGCACATGAACGGGCCGGTGAAAGACGAAGTGGGCACGCTCGAGTCGAAGGATACCGGCACGACGGCCTCGGTGGGGATGATTGGTGAGGCGCGGCATCTCGCCGGACGGCAGGGAATCTTTGGCGGCGACAAAATTCCGGATTATCCGGTGGGCGCGAGCCCGCACAGCTCGGAGGTGTGGCTGCGCGCGGAAAAGTCCAATGGGCGACCGCTCGCGTGGGGCAATGAACACGGTCAGGGCAAGGTGGTGATGCTCTTGCAAAGTCCGCCCCATGTGAGGATGGATTGCTACTTCTCGGGCGCGGATGTCTCAACGGCTGGTCGTCTGCCGATGAACGAATGGATTCAGGTCGTGCACACCTATCGGCCCGGCGACTCGCGGGTCTATGTGAATGGCGAATTGAGCGGGGTCTCGACGAAGCCGAACGCGCCTTTGGCCATTAAAAGCCCGGCCCGTCTGTGGCTCGGCGGATGGTATCACCACTATGATTTTGTCGGAGATGTCGATGAGGTGCGGGTGTCCAAGGTGGCGCGCTCGGCCGACTGGGTGAAGCTGCAGTATGAAAATCAAAAGGCGTTCCAGACATTGACCGGGCCGTTGGTGAAGCCGGGCGCGACGTTCGCGGTGGCGCCGGCGGAGGCAACCGTGCGGGAGGGGGCGGGCGTGACGTTTACGGCGCAGGCCGCCGGCGCGCAGAAAATCTATTGGTCGCTGGTGAGGGACGGGCGGGAGACGGTGGTGGCGGTGGATCGGCTTGGCTTCCGATTCGACGCGGGCCGGGTGGCGGGCGATGACGTTGCGAGGCTGAGGTTCAAGGCCGTTTACGCGAACGGCGTCAGAACACAAGACCTCAGGATCACGATCAAGGAAGACATCGCCGAGCCAGAGTTCACTTTGACCGCGCCGCGCACTTGGGATGGCCGCAGGACCATCGAAGTCGTGCCGCAAATCCGCAATCGCCAGGCCCTGGAAGAGAAGGGAGCGGGCGAGTTGAAGACGGAATGGAGCGCGGGCCCGTTGGCTGTGATCAAGGAGGTCGCGCCCGGGAAACTTATTCTCACCCGCGCGCAGAACAGCGGCCGGCTGATCGTGACGGCCACGATGTGCAACGGAGGCAAATCGGTTTCACAGTCGGTGTCGATCGAAGTGAAGGAGCCGAAGCGCGACGCGTGGGTAGCCCGAACGCCGGGGCGTGAGGAACGTCCGGAGGACGGCCAGTTCTATGCGCGCGACGATCGGAACGAAGGCACGCTTCATTGCAATGGCACGCTGGACACCGCGGCGGAAACAGTCTTCCTCCGGCTTTATGCGGACGAGAAACTGGTTCAAACGAAGACGGCTCGGCCGCGCGCGGACGGCTCCTACGCCCTTTCGGCGAGGCTAAAGCCGGGGCTGATCAAATATCGGGTGGAGTTTGGGACAAGGGATGCGGGGAGCGAAACGGTGCGGCACACCGCGACCAATCTCGTCTGCGGCGACGCCTATT
This sequence comes from Limisphaerales bacterium, assembly GCA_044230345.1. GTDB lineage: Bacteria > Verrucomicrobiota > Verrucomicrobiia > Limisphaerales > JADJPG01 > JBGARF01. The sequence continues at coordinate 71,402 of JBGARF010000024.1, read as the reverse complement.
TGATCGATGGCCAGTCGAACGCGCTGGCGACGGACACGAACGAGAAGTCTTCTCCGGAGACGCACGAGTGGATCCGGAGCTACGGTCGTCCGCCGGGCAACTCGCGGGAGCCGGCGGGCAATCGTTGGTGTTACCCCGTCTGGAAAGCACAGAAGGGCGAACTGGCCGAGCTTGGCTGGTGGGGGATGGAACTGGCCAAACGGCTGGTGGAAAGTCAGCGGGTTCCAATTTTTATCATCAACGGCGCCGTGGGCGGGACGCGGATCGATCAGCACCAGCGCAACGACGTCAACCCGGCGGATCTATCGACGATATACGGGCGAACACTTTGGCGCGTGCAACAGGCCAGGCTGACCCATGGCATTCGCGGCATTCTGTGGCATCAGGGTGAGAATGATCAGGGCGCGGATGGGCCGACGGGTGGATTCGGCTGGGAGACTTATCATGCTTACTTCGTGGAGATGGCGGCAGGATGGAAGCGGGATTTCCCGAATGTGCAGCAGTACTATGTGTTCCAGATTTGGCCGAACTCGTGCGCGATGGGTGGGCGGGATGGTTCGGGCGACATGCTGCGGGAGCAGCAACGCACCTTGCCGGAGCTGTTTTCGAACCTGAGCGTCCTGTCGACGCTGGGGGTTCGCCCGCCCGGCGGTTGTCATTTCCCGCTGGTCGGTTGGGCTGAGTTCGCGCGCCTGATTCAGCCGGTGATCGAGCGGGACCATTACGGGAAGAAACCGGTGGCGCCGGTGACGGCTCCGAATCTACGCCGGGCCGTTAGGCCAGGTGGTGCGAGGGAGACGATTGCCCTGGAATTTGATCAGCCGGTGGTTTGGGCCGACACCCTGGCCGGGCAGTTCTATCTCGACGGCGAGAAGGGCCGGGTGTTGTCGGGCAGCGTTTCCGGAAACGTGCTGACGCTCAAAATAAAGGAACCTTCGGCGGCGGCGAGAATTACTTACCTCAAGGAAATCGCGTGGAGCCAGGACACGCTTTTGCAGGGAGCGAACGGGCTGGCGGCCCTGACGTTCTGCAATGTGCCGATATTGGCGCGGTAGGGAGTTGGATCGGTCGGATGTCCTCCGTTTGCGGGGTTGCCTTCGGTGGGGGGGCTGCTATCAATCGGAAGTGGTCTGTCGACGTGACTACAGCCAAGTTCGACGTTACGTCGAGGCAGCCGCGATGAATCTACGATGCGAAGAAAGGTTTCATGATCATGAAAACGAATTCGATGGTTTTTGGTGCAGTGACGATGACGAGCCTGCTGACGACAGCGATGTCGGTGCGGGCGGATGAGAGTGCGACCGGGCCGTATGCCGGGGCGGACTTGGGAGTGGCGCTGACGAGCGATGCCCGGCTGCGGGAGTTTCCGGGAACGACGGGCGGCGTCGATGTGGAGTTTGATCCTGGAATTCGCTTGAGCCTGAACGGCGGCTGGCGATTCGCGGACTGGGTGAGGGCCGGGGGCGAGTTCGGCGTGATCAGTCACACCGTCAAGGGCGCCGAAGCGACGTTTGCACACTTCCCGCTGATGGCGAACGTGGAGTTTCAGATTCCGAATCCGACTCCGCTCGTGCCGTTCTTTGGAGGTGGCCCTGGAATTTCGATTACGACGATCTCGATCGATGACGATAACCTGAACGGCGGGGATTTCGTGGACGGATCGTCGGCCGACGCGGTCTTCGCCTGGCAGGCGTATGCCGGCTTGCGTTACAAGATTAACGATCGGATGTCGGTCGGGGCCGTTTACAAGTATTTCGCGGCCGAGGCGACCAGTTGGGATGTGCGTCGGACCTCGTCGGAGATCCGGTTCGGCCGCACCCACACGCACTCGATCAGCGCGTCGTTTTCGATGGATTTTTGATGACGTGAAGCGCGTTACCGAAGGATACCCGTGAGCGCAGTGAATCGCGGCGGAGGCCCTTCCAGCCCATCGCGATGGCGGCGGCTGCAGGATCAGGCGATGGCGTTCCTGACGGAGCGCGGGATTGAGCGGGGGGATCACCTTCGTCAGCCGTGGCTGTTTCGGACCGCGCATTTTTGGCTGCTCGTCATCAAGAGCTTCATTCGCAACCGTTGCCCGGCCCGGGCTTCGGCCCTCGCCTACACCACCCTGCTGGCGCTGGTTCCGCTGTTGGCGGTGGGATTGAGCATCACGACCAGCTTGTTGCAAAAGGACAGGACGGTGGTGCGCGAGTGGATTGATGACCTGGTGAAGAACGTCGCGCCGGCGCTGGATCTCAAGGCGACGGGCGACGGGGCGGGCGGCAGCAATCGCGATGAGGTGGTGACCAAGATCAACGATTTCATCGACAACATTCAAAGCGGCAACCTGGGGGTGACGAGCACGATTGCGTTGGTCTTTGTGGCCATAGGCCTGTTGCGGACTATTGAAGCGACGTTCAATGATATCTGGGGGGTGACCAGCGGGCGCGGTTGGGTGGTGAGCGTCATTCAATACTGGGCGACGATTACGCTGGGCCCGATCATTCTGGTGGTGGTGCTGGGGTTGACCGCCCGGCCGCAGGTGCAAAGGCTGACCTCCTTATTTGCGTCCCCGGCCCTGACCGTCGAGGAGGTTTCGGACTACCCAGGGCTTGCGGCCAGGCTGGTGCGGGGAGCGGATCCGTTGTCGACCTATTTGTACGGCCGCCTCGAAACCGTGGTTCAGGCTGAACTGCTGGCTGTGGCCACCAACGGCGTGGCGTCGCGCGGCGGTCGAAAAGCCCTGATCGGGAATTTGAATCAGATTATCGAGGGCACCTCCATTTACGACGAGGCGAGGTTCAAAACGATCACGTTGCTGCCGGCCACGCTGGAGTTGGCCAGCTCCCAGCCGGAGGGGCGCGATGCGGCCCGCTCGAACCGCCTCTTGCTGGAGGCGGCCTATCCCCATGCGCTCGTCGCGCGGAAACCCCTGCTGGTGGAGGGACTGGCTTTTCAACTCCTGCCGTTTGTTGTGCTCAGCATTGCGTTTGCGATGTTTTACCAGCTCATGCCGAACACGCATGTGAACTGGCGGGCGGCGTTGGTCGGCGGGGTTGTCGGAGGAACGCTCTGGCAGTTGAACAACAAGCTCAGCGTTCTCTACGTCTCGAACGCCGTCACCTACAACAAGATTTACGGCACCGTCGGCATCCTTCCCCTGTTTCTCATCGGCATGTATTTCTCCTGGCTCATCCTGCTGTTCGGCGCGCAAGTCGCCTATGCCTTCCAGAATCGCCAGGCGTATCTCGAAGAGAAACAGGCCGAGTCCGTTCATCAGAAGGGAAAAGAATTCATCGCTCTCCGGCTGATGACCCAGGTCGCCCTTGGCTTCAGCCGCGGGGAGCGGCCATCCACCGTGTCGCAGCTCTCCGAGGTCCTCGGTGTCCCGACCAAGCTGGTGGCACAGTTGCTCGGCGTCCTGATCCAGGAGGGAATCGTGGTGGAAGTGACGGGCGAAAATACCGGCTATGTCCCGGCACGACCGATCGACGCCATCACCGCGCAGGATGTTCTGCAGGCGTTGCGGACCGGTCTGGGCCAGGAGCTGGACCCTCGCGACGATGGCCTGCTGTCGCGGGTTCGCGGCGAGTTCGATCGGATTGGCGGCGCGGAGAAGCATGTTGCTTCGTCCGTCACGCTGGCCTCACTGGTGAAAGGAGCGTCATGATCGTCGGGGTTCCGAAGGAGATTAAGGATCAGGAATACCGGGTCGCGTTGCTGCCCAGTGCCGCCTATCAACTCGTCCAGCGCGGGCATCAGGTGCTTGTCGAACGAAAGGCCGGCGTCGGGGCCGGGTTCTCCGATGCCGAGTATGAAAAGGCGGGCGCGACGCTGGTGTCGGATCATGCCGAAGTCTTCACCCGCGCCGACCTTGTGGTGAAGGTCAAGGAACCACAGCCATCGGAATATCCGCTGCTGCGTCGGGATCAAATGCTGTTCACCTATCTGCACCTGGCGGCCAGCCGGTCCCTGACCGACGCGTTGGTTCAGTCCGGGGTGACGGCCATCGCTTACGAGACCATCGAGGTGAACCGTCGCCTGCCGTTGCTGGAGCCGATGAGTGAAATTGCCGGCCGCATGAGCGTGTTGGTGGGCGGCTATTTCCTGGCCAAACATTTTGGCGGAAACGGCGTGCTGCTCGGCGGCGTGCCCGGGGTTTTGCCGGGCCGGGTCGTGGTGCTGGGCGGCGGCGCGGCGGGAATCAACGCCGCGCGCATGGGCACCGGGCTGGGAGCTGACGTGACGATTCTGGAAGTCGACCTCGAGCGGATGCGTTTTCTCGACATCACCCTGCATACGGCGCACACGCTTTACTCCAACGAGGCGCATTTGATGGATCTGCTGCCCACCGTCGATCTTTTGATCGGCGCGGTGCTGGTGCCGGGCGCGAAGGCACCGAAACTGATCCGCCGCGAGATGCTGCGGCAGATGCGTCCCGGCAGCGTGCTGGTGGACATTGCCATCGATCAGGGCGGCTGTGCCGAGACGAGCCGGCCGACGACGCACCATGATCCGGTGTTCGTCGAGGAGGGTGTGACGCACTATTGCGTGGCGAACATGCCCGCGGCGTATTCCCGCACGGCGACCCAGGCGCTGACCAACGTGACTTATCGCTACATCGAGCTGCTGGCGGATCTTGGATTGAAGGACGCCTGCGAACGTCAGCCGGCCTTGCGGGGTGGAGTCAACCTCTGGAACGGCGGGATTACCTGTCCGGCGGTGGCGCAGGCGCACGGCTTGAAAACCTCCCCGCTGGATTTGAAGTAAGGCTCGATCGCTTCAGCGCTTCAACGATTGACCACGTTGACCGGAGCGCCCGCCAGAAATGCCTTCACGTTGGCCACGGCGGTCTCCATCAGGCGCCCGCGGGCGGAACGCGTGGCCCAGGCGATGTGCGGCGTGATCAGGCAGTTCTTGGCCGCGAACAAAGGACTCCCCTCCGTCGGCGGCTCCACGCTGAGCACATCCAGGCCTGCTCCCGCGAGGCCGCCGCGGTTGAGCGCCGCGGCCAACGCGGGCTCGTCGATCAAGGGGCCCCGACTGGTGTTCAGCAGAAACGCAGTGGGCTTCATCAACGCCAGCCGGTGTTCATTCACCAGATGCCGCGTTGTCTCGGTCAGCGGGCAATGCAGGCTGACGATGTCGCTCTGCCGGAAAAGTTCGTCGAGCGGCAATGCAAGTTCCGGATTCCCGGCCGAAGCGCGGCGTTCAGAGGCGGCGGCGACGATACGCAGACCAAAGGCCCGGCCGAGTTCCGCCACGGCCTGACCGATGCGGCCGTAGCCGACGATGCCGAGGGTCAATCCTTCGAGCTCGATCAGGGGATGATCCCAGTAGCAAAAGTCCGGGCTGCGAGACCAACGTCCGTCCCGCACGGTTTGCGCGTGATGCCCAACGTGCTGAGTGAGCTCCAGCAGGAGGGCAAAGGTCATTTGCGCCACCGAGCGCGTGCCATAGGTGGGCACGTTCGTGACGGGAATATTCCGTTCGCGCGCGGCCGCCACATCAACCACGTTGTAGCCCGTGGCGAGGACTCCAATGTAACGGAGGTCCGGCAAGGCGAGGATTTGTTCGCGAGAAAGAACGGTCTTGTTGGTCAGGACAATGCCGGCGCCGCGAGCGCGTTCCACGACGAGCGCAGCCGGGGTTCGAGCGTGAATCTCACAACGCCCGAGCTCTTCCAGTGCAGTCCAGGCGAGGTCGCCCGGATTGAGGGTGTGTCCGTCGAGGACAACGATCCGGGCGGCCGATGCGGTGGCAGAGTGGGCAGTCACGAGCCGTTTGTGCCGGAAACGGTCAGGCGCCGCAAGCCGGGACGAGCGTCCCAAAACCGCGCCTAGCTCCGCGAGGGAGTTTTGGCCCACGAATGAACACCAATAATCACGAATGAATCGGACCGAACCCGAACGCGAAAGTTCTTTGGGTGGTCGACGATGTCGTCGATGAGCGCCAGCACCAAACTCCCGCCTCCATTCGGGTTGACTCGTGTCGATACGTGGACAAATCCCTCTTGTCCGTGCGGATCTTTGGCTAAGGTTCAATGCCGTTCGTTTGACCTGCGTCAAAGCCTCGTCGATGAATCGGGTCAATTCTGAGCAAAAACCGAGTGTTCATGGCGCTGGCCGCCGATTAACCATTGTGAACTGCATGTCCTCACTTCCTTTCATCGGCTGGATCGTTCGGGGCGTTCTCCCGGCGACGATCGTTTTGCTCGCTTCGGGCGCGGCGCGGGCGCAGGGCGATTTTCAGGGTTCGACCCATATGATGCCCTTCGACGAGGACACCATTAAGTATGGCAAAACGCCGGACACCGGGCCGGTGGCCCGCTTGCAGCAGCGCATCGACGAGGGCATGGCCACCTTGGAACAGCATCCGAAGTTTGGGTTGTTGCCTGCTTTGCTGAAGGCGTTGGATGTGCCGACCGAATCGCAGATGCTCGTTTTCTCCAAGACCTCCTTTCAGCGCGAACGCATCAGCCCGAAGACGCCGCGTGCGGTGTATTTCAACGACGACGTCTACATCGGTTACGTCGTGGGGTCACCGCTGCTCGAGATCTCTTCGGTCGATCCGAAGCTTGGCGGTGTCTTCTACACGCTCGATCAAACCAAGCCGGGTAAACCGAAGTTCGTGCGCACCGACCAGTGCCTGGAATGCCACGCCTCGGCCAAGACGATGGGTGTTCCCGGCCATCTGGTGCGGTCCTTCGCCACCGACGAGAACGGTGTGGTCGATCTCACCAGCGGGACGTCGTTGGTCAATCACCGGACCCCCCTCGCGGATCGTTGGGGCGGTTGGTATGTAACGGGAAAGCACGGAGACCAGATTCATCGGGGCAATCTATTCGGCGACGACGCCATGGCCCGGGAAAAGAAGTCGCCGAATCACCTGGGCAATCTGGACAAGCTCGATCAGTTCTTTGATGTCGGCCGTTATCTGCAGCCGTCGAGCGACATTGTGGCGTTGATGGTGATGGAGCATCAGTCGCACATGCACAATTTTCTGACCCGGCTTAACTACGAATCGACCGTGGCCCTGCAGCAATACGGGCACATCAAGTATCTGAAGAACATTCTCGACGCGTTTGTGAAGTATCTGGTCTTTGCCGAGGAAGCTGAGCTGAAGGCGCCGGTGCAGGGATCGTTGGAATTCGCGCGCGTGTTTGCGGCGCCAGGTCCGCGTGACAGCAAGGGCCGTTCGCTCCGGGAATTCGATCTGAAGACCCGCCTGTTCAAGTATCCGTGCAGTTACCTCATCTACTCGGATGCCTTCGAACAATTGCCCAAGCTTGTGCGGGAGGACATCTATCAGCGGCTGTTCGATGTGCTGATCGGCAAGGACGAGCGTCCCGCGTTTGAAAACCTGCCGCGGGCCAGTCGCCGGGCAATCCGCGAAATCCTGGCCGAGACCAAGAAGGACCTACCGGCTTACTGGCGGGAAGCTCGGACGGAATCGGCGGCAGTGAAGTGAAGGTTGAGCGGGGGCGGATTCGATGGCTCTCGGATATTGGACATGAGCGTCCAATTCTTCGAAGCGACAGGTTAACAGGAACCGTCGTCGCGATTCGCCCTCACCCCAGCCCTCTCCCCGGGGGAGAGGGTTGGGGTGGGCGGATCGCAAACGTCATCTCGCTTCCACCCATCGCAGCGGAATTAAGCCCTCCGTTCCCGAATTGCCGCCAGAATGTTCGCCATTACTTCGGCCTTCGGCTTCGCACCTTGGGGACCACCGTGGTGCAGGCGCACGCTGACCGCGCCGGCTTCCATGTCGCGTCCGCCAATGACCAGCATGGTGTGCACGCGAGTCTGTTCGGCGTCGGAGATCTTGGCTTTCACCGGCGTGGCGCTGTAGTCGGCCTCCACGCGAACCATGTTCGCGCGCAGCTCCGCCACGATGGGCTTGGCGTATTCAATCAAGGCAGGGTCGTCGTTGAGCGTGATGACTCGCACCTGATCCGGCGCCAACCACAGCGGGAAGTTGCCGGCATAATGTTCGATCAGAAACCCGATGAACCGCTCGTGTGTGCCGAGCGGCGCGCGATGAATGCACAGCGGCGTCTTCAAGCTGTTGTCGCGATCCTTGTATTGCAGGCCGAAGCGGCCGGGCACCGCAAAGTCCACCTGGTTGGTCGCAATGGTAAATTCACGCCCGATCGCGCTCCAGACTTGCACATCGATCTTAGGACCGTAAAACGCCGCCTCGTTGGCGACTTCGACGTAGTTGATGCCTGACTCTTTCAAGACCTGGCGGACCATGTCCTCGGTCTTCAGCCACAGTTCCGGCTCATTCACGTATTTCTTGCCGAGCCCTTCTTTGGAATGCGTGCTGAAGCGCATCTGATATTTTTCGAGCCCGAAGACCTTGAAATACTTCAGATACATCTCGTTCACCGCACGGAATTCCTCCGCAAACTGGGCTTCGGTGCAGTAAATGTGCGCGTCGTTCATGTTGAGCGACCGCACGCGCATCAGGCCAAACAGTTCACCGCTTTGCTCATAGCGATAGCAGCAGCCATATTCCGCCAACCGCAATGGCAGATCGCGATAACTGCGCGGTTCCGCCGCAAAGATGCGGTGGTGATGCGGGCAGTTCATGGCCTTGAGGTAGTAACGCTCGGGCTCAGGTCCTGCGACGCCCGGCTCAGGCGCGGAACGGCCGTCTTCCTTCAGCTCCATCGCCGGGAACATGCTCTCCGCGTAATACGGCAGATGCCCCGAGGTCTTGTACATCTTTTCCTTCGCCAGGTGCGGCGTGCGCACGCGGACGTAGCCGGCGGCGAACTCGGTTTCCTTGGCCAGCTTCTCGAGCTCTTCGACCAGGACCGTACCCTTCGGCAACCACAGGGGCATGCCGGGCCCGACGTAGTCGGTGTCGATCGCGAACAGACCCATCTCGGCGCCGATCTTGCGATGATCGCGGCGTTTGGCCTCTTCGATCATCTTGAAGTAAGCCTCGAGCTCAGTCTTGTTCTTGAAGGCAGTACCGTAGATGCGCTGGAGCTGCGGGCCCTTCTCGTCGCCCTTGTAGTAGGCCGCAGCGACGCTCGTCAGCTTGAACGCACCGATGTTGCCAGTCCGCATCACGTGCGGCCCGGCGCAAAGATCGATGAAGTCACCGTTTTTGAAATACGAAATGGGTTCGCCTTCGGGGATCTGTTTGAGCAGGTCGAGCTTGAACTTGCTGACGTTGCCGGGCCGCTCGGCCAGACCGCCCAGACGGCCGCTTTGAGCGTCGGCAATGGCCTGTTCGCGCGTGACGACCTGTTTCTCGAACGTGTTGTTGGCTTTGATCTCCTTCTTCATCTCGGCCTCGATCTTTTCAAAGTCGTCGGGCGAGATGCGATGGGAGCATTCCAGATCGTAGTAAAAGCCGTTCTCGACGGGCGGGCCATAGGCAAACTGGGCATCGGGCCAGAGTCGAAGAATGGCGGTGGCCAGCACGTGCGCACAGGAATGCCGGATGCGTTCCAGCTCCGTCATCTTCGCCCGTTCGTCGAGAGTCTTACGTTCGTTTTCCATATGACCGCGGCAGTATTACCGCAGGCCGCTTCAGGAAACACGTAATTTTTGACCGTAAGCGGTCAACACGGAGGGTTTTGACCGCAGATGCACGCGGATAAACGCAGATAAAGACGGGGGGAAATTGGCGCCGGTCCTTCGGGGCTTTGTGGCGACAGGAATGATAGCGACCCTTTTATCTGCGAAAATCTGCGTACATCTGCGGTCATGAACTCAATTCGGGCCGGCTATCGATGGTCGCTGAGGACTACTCTCTCGATCTCCAGGCGTGCGTTCTTGAAATTCAGGATCAAGCCGACGGTCAGTTTGGTGACCCGTAGATAGTTGAGCATTTTCCCGCGCTCGTGGTCAGTGATCGCCTCAATGCACTTGGCGTCTACGACTACGCTGTCAGCGACGATCAGGTCAGGAATGAACTCACCCACGTGCCGCCCTTTGTAGACAACTTGGAAACGGCGCTGTTGCTGGTGGGTGATGCCACGAATCTCGAATTCAACCACAAGCGCGTTCTCATAGGATTTCTCGTTCAGCCCGTGACCCAGTTCGTTGATCACCTCGAATGCACACCCGATGATCTCACGGGTTGCTTGTTGGCAGGGATAATCTGCAGCTTTCATCTCGCTTTCTACCGCCTCCTTTTAGCTCCGCTCGGGGTCGGTAATTCGACTACCACGAAACCAGGCCGGGACGCTATTTAACCAGAGTTTTGCTGGCAAGTTTGTTGTACCGCAGATGCACGCGGATAAACGCAGATAAAGACGGGGGGAAATTGGCGCCGGTCCTTCGGGGCTTTGTTGTGGCGACAGGAATGATACCGACCCTTTTATCTGCGAAAATCTGCGTGCATCTGCGGTCATGAACTCAATTCGGGCCGGCTATCGATGGTCGCTGAGGACGACTCTCTCGATCTCCAGGCGTGCGTGCTTGAAATTGCAAGTCTGTTGGACCGCAGATGCACGCGGATAAACGCAGATAAAGACGGGGGGAAATTGGCGCCGGTCCTTCGGGGCTTTGTGGCGACAGGAATGATAGCGACCCTTTTATCTGCGAAAATCTGCGTGCATCGGCGGTCAAGGGTCAAAATTCCGGCACTCAGCGGTCGGCTTGAACAGCGGTGGCGAGATCCTCGACGATGGCACCGATTTGGTGCCGCGGGTTGTTGCAGAGCTGGCGTGCGACGGTGGCGGCGGCGGTGCCCAGCCGAGCGCGGGTTTCGACGGTGAAGACGGTGCTCAGGGCGTCGGCCAATTCACGTCTGTCTTCGGGTTCCTGGATGATCAGGCCGGACTGGCCGGGTTGAATCAGTTCGTGGGCGCCGTTGTAGCGGGAGGTGATGACCGGGAGTCCGCAGGCCATGGCTTCGATCGTGGCGATGGCGCAGGGGTCGGCAAAGGTGGGCAGGCAGAACACGTCGGCAGCGGCGTAGATTTCCTCCATCTTGCGCGTTTGCCCCAGAAAACGAATTCGGTTCTCGACTCCCAGCTTTGCCGCCAGGCGTCGATAGGGCGCGGCTTCGCGCTCGTTGGAGCCGGTGATCAGGAGGATGAAATTGGTGGAAGCACGCGCGGCCTGCAGGTGGGCGGCGGCTTCGATCAGCGGTCGGACGCCCTTGCGTCGGAAGTTCTGTGCGACGCAAAGCACGGCGACTTGGTCCTGGGACAGTTCGAGTGCCGCCCGCGCGTCGGTGCTGAGCGTCCGCATGCGGTCGGGCGAGAAACGTTCGAGATCGACCTGATAGGCCACGACGCGGATGCGTTCCTCGGGCAGCTGATAATCCTCGACGAACTGCGACGCGATCATGCGGGACGGCGCGATTGCGAACGGTGGCGGCCGGCGGGAAAAGTGTCGTCGTTCGAGATGCCGATAGACCCAGGTGCGAACGTTGTAATAGTCCTGAAAACGGCGCAGTCGGCGGACGAGAGGGTTGTAGTAGTAACCGCGTTCCTTGCCCGCCGAAGCGCCGCGATGGCTTCCGTTCTGGGCCCAGAGCGCGTCTTCGCACGAACTGCGACCCGCCGCTGCCAGCGACAGGTCGTAGCGTTCGGACTGCAACATCTTGGCCACTTGTCGGGCGAAGGCGAGCTGGCGCAGGGCGACGAACGAGCCGGGAATTTGCACGGGCCGGACCTGGCACCCGGGAGGCAGGTCGATGGTGCAGGCCGTGGTGAGAACATCGACGCGGTGTCCGCGTTCGGAGAGTTCGCGGAGCAATCGGCAGGTGGCGACCTCGGCGCCGCCGCGCTGGGGGTCGAGCTTTTCGAGCGTGATTGCGAACCGCATGGGAGCCGCGTGCGGCATCAACGCTTCCGGATTACCGCGCGGAAGCGGCCGCGGTTTCCGTCGGGCGCACCGGTGTTGTGGCCGGTGTTGTGGCCGGAGCGTTGTCTCCGCGGGTCAATCCATCGTCGACCATGCGCAGGCCGAGTCCCTGGAGATAACGTCCGATGTGCGGGTCGCGCACGATGCGTTCCTGGATGGCTTTGGGCAGATCAGTTTGCCAGCGGAGGTCGAAGTAATTTGTCTTCTGTTGCTTGACCCACTCGTAGTTCTTTTTCTGGGTCCCGATGTGATCGAAATTCCAATACTCAAGCTGGCCCGGCTCGTAGTTGAGCCCGAGCCATTTCATCACGCGCTCGATTTCGGTTCCCGCCTGCACCGCGAGATCCCGATAGGTGACGAGTTTCCAGTCGGCCTTGTGCCGGGCGAAGTAGGCGCTGATTTCGTGGTTTTGCAGCAGCCAGACATAGGCCCAGACCATCGACTCGGGCACGAAGAAGATGCTGGAGCGCAGCGCGGGCAGCTTGCGGAAAATCTTGAACCGATAGCGGAGCACCTTGCGGAAACGGGAGCGGAGCTCGTAGCGGCGCACCAGAGCCCGCGGGTCGCGAATCAGATGGACATAGCGCTGCGGAAATTCCGGCTGATGCAAAAACCGTTCTGACCACGAAATCTTCTTGGAATTGTCGACCAGCACTTCAATTTCAGGTCCGACGCGGCCGGCGATGATCTCGTAAACCTGCTTGATGTTGGCGGGGCCGATGCCCTCCAGGACTTCCGACGAATGATAGGTCAGCCCGGCCTTGTTCTCGCCCTGAATGCCCTTCTCGAGATGAAACAATTCGCCGAGATGGATCGCGCGCGAGTTACTCCCCAGCAGCAGCGAGAGATAGTGCGAACCCGCGTAGGGCGTGGACAAAATGTGAACGACGGATTTCTTCATCGTGGACCTCGAACGCGTCCGGCCGGTGGCCGAGTCATGGCGCGATCGTGGCCCGGACCCTAAACGCCGCCGCGGTTGCTGGAAAGCGGATTTCCCGGGGTGGGGTCGAGCCGGGCGCGGTTAAAAGCGGGTGATGGTTCAATGCGTCAAGCTCGCGCCCGACGCGCGCCCGCTGGCCCACGAACGCCCGCCGCGCCTCCTTCTCCCCTGAACGGGGAGAAGGCCGGGATGAGGGGTGAGGCGGTTCGTTGGATCACCCGTCTTTAATCACACCCGGTCGAGCCGGGCGCGCGCACGCCGATAGTGGCGCAGGAACGCGGTCCGATGCTGGGGTTCCACCGCCGGGAATCGGTTTACCCCCCTCGCGAATCGTTCGAGATCCGCTTGGGCGCGGGCAGGGTCGATCACGTCGAGGAACTCCAGCCCGTCCAAGTCCAGCAGGTGCAGCCGGCCGTGGTGGTCGAGGACCAGATTGGTCTCCTTCAGGTCACGATGGCTCAAGCCCTCGCGATGCAGGCCCCCGATGAGCTCCGCCGCCTGCCGGATCAGCGCCGGGTCGGGCGGCACACCTTTGGCCAGGCGTTGGCCCAAATCGATCGCGCCCGGAATGGCTTCCATCAGCACGTAGCTGCGCAACAGCCAGCGGAGCCAGCGCCGATCGGCGGTGGCCACGATGCGCGCCGTCGGCACACCGGCCAGTTCCAAATGATACGCCCGGCGATAAGCCCGACGGGCCTTTGACGGGCGAAACAGATCCTTCAAGAGGTTCGCCGGCTTGCGCAGGTTGTACCGCTTCAACACCAATCCGTCGGCCAGGCCCACCGTGGAGGACCGGCCCGGCTTCAGGATTTTGGCGCGCCCGGCGAGGAAGCCGTCGGGATCGGTTAGGATCTGCCGGGCCGCTTCCGTGAGGAGCGGAGTTCGCGTCCACCACCGGAGGCTGCCGGCATGCAGGGGAGCGAATTCGCGGTTGTGCCGCAGACAACGGCGCGAGCGGTCGTGCCAAAGCCTGCGGCGCAGGGCGGCGGCCCGGCGACGAATTCTTCGGTCGACCGGGAGGGCAAATGAAACCGACAGCCGCGCGAGGTTTTGTGCCCGTTCCTCCTGGCTGAGAACCGGCTTGACCACGGTCCCATGCAGATCGACGAGGCGGATCTCGGGCGATGCGTCGGAGCCGCTCGACGGCGATCGCACGAGCAGGTTGCCCGGATGCAAATCGCGTTGGAGGACGCCGGCGGCATGCATTTGTCGGACGAAGGCCAGGACGGCAGCAGGATTGGTCTCGGGGGCATCTTCGAGCGGCACGCCGTTGAAACCTTCGGTGATGAGGATGCTCTCGTGCACACCGGCCCAAGAACGGCGTTCGCCGAGAGCCAGATGACGCACAGCGGGCACGGCCCGGGCTTCGAGCGCCTGCGCCAAGTCCCATTCCTGTCGGGCTTGGGTGGGTTGAAAGAGATACTTGAAGGAGCGCAGGGGGACAGCGGAATGCTGGTAGCGTTTGACGTAATAGCTGTGGCCGGCCAGTTCGTGACGTGTGACGGCTTTGACCGGCGACGATTTGACGGGTTGAGGCTTGGACTGGAGGACGGCGTCGAGGAGATCGGCGAAGCCGGGCTGCACTTCCCAGCGAACACCGTCTTTCTCGAGTTGGATCACGCGGCGACTCTGCGAGAGGCAATTTGGACTGTCAACCCGCCGGCCCTTTTGCCTCAATGGCCCCGTGGTTGTCATTGCCCAACATGAGGCCCTGCTGCAATCGCTGGGCCTCGCCACCATCGAACAGGTCCGGCGATTTCGCGGGGAGCTGGTCAAGAATCATCGCGGCCGTCGCGACATCGTTCGCGTCAGGGTTCCCTCTGGCGAGGGGGCAAACGCGAAGGAGCGAGTGTTTTATCTGAAGCGCAATCTCAAGCCGTACCGCAAGGACGGCTGGAACTCGCTGCTTCAGCGGGGACGCGTGTGGTCGCTGTCACGGCAGGAATGGGAAAACTCCCGTCGGCTGGAAGCGGCTGGGTTGCACGTGGCCGGGCTGGTGGCGTATGGCGAGGAGTGCGGCTGGTTTCGCGAGAAGTTTTCCTACCTCATTACCGAGGCGGCAACTGGATCACAGACGGTTGAGGAGTTTCTGGGCGAGTGTCGCGATCGTGCACTGCGGCGAAGGGTGTTGGATGCGCTGGCGCAGGAAGTGCAGAAGTTGCACGCGGCCGGCCTGGCCTCGCCCGACTTGTTTACGCGTCATTGGTTCGTTGCGGCGCCGCCGGCTTCGTCGCGGGAGACGGCAGGGCCGACGTTTTGCCTGATCGACATGTGCCGGCTGGATCACGGTCGGATGCTGACAGCGGCGCGGCGTGCGCGCGATTTGGCGGCGCTGAACATCACGGCGCCATTGCGCTCCGTGTCGGCTCGCGAACGGCTGCGTTTCCTGAAGGTCTACGGTGGCGGTCGGATCGATCGAGACTTGGTGGGGTTGATCCGAAAGCGGATGCAGCACTTGCTGAAGCGCCGAAAGTTTCGGGGCTTTGCGGAAGCTGGGCCAAGTTCCGGAGCCTCGTCACACTCCTCTTCGTCACACTCCTGACAGCCCGTGCATCTCGAAGTTGTTGGCAAGAGTTCATACTTGGCCGGATCGCGGGCTTTCAGCCCGCAGCGGCTTGGGCCGGCGACAACGCCCGAAGGTTCGAGCGCGCAAGGCCGATTCCACTCGCTGCGGGCCATAGGCCCGCGCTCCGATCCAACAACTTCAAGATGCACCGCATGACAGTCGGGTTTCGACCGCCTTCCAAATCGCGGCGCTGACTTCTTCCACGGGTCGGGTTGCGTCGATGATGCGCACCCGGTTGGGTTCCGCCGTTGCGATGGCGCGAAAGCCGTTGTGCACGCGCTCGAAGAAGGCGCGGTCGGCTTCTTCCATGCGATCGCGGATGGCGGCCGCTCCGCCGGCGGCCTGGCGGGTGTGGCGTCGGGCTTCGCTGACGGCGACCGGAACATCGAGCAAGAGGGTCAGGTCTGGCCGGGTTGCGCCCACGGCGAAGTCGATGACGGCTCGGACGGCGGCCAGATCCAGGCCACGGCCGTAGCCTTGGTAGGCGACGGTGGAATCGTAAAAGCGATCGCAGAGGACGGTTTCGCCGGCGGCGAGCGCGGGTCGGATGATCTCGCGGACGAGCTGGGCCCGGCTGGCGTTCATGAGCAGCAGTTCGGCCTCGCTGGTCATGGCGCGATTGGCCTCGCTGTGCTTGAGCGTGTGCCGAATCTCCTCGCCGATGGGAGTGCCGCCGGGTTCGCGAAGGAGGCGGACGGTCTGGCGAAGACCTCGCAATCGATCGGCGAGGATCTGAATCTGAGTTGATTTACCGCCGCCTTCGGTGCCTTCGAACGTGATGAACAAGCCGCTCACTCGCGCGGCTTACTTGACGTCGGTCGCCGGGGTGCTCAGCGGCGGCACGGCGACGGCAGGGCTGACGATCGAAGCGCTTTGGCGCGGCTGCAAGACGCGCGGCAGGCGGCTGCCTTGGAGCTGGCCGGGGAAGGCGTGGAGGACGTAGTTGACCAGCGCGTCGACCTGCGTGTCGCTCAGGGGTCCGCCTTCCGTTTGTGCGAAGGCGGGCATCATCGAGCCGGCTCGGCCGAAGGTGATCCAATTCCGCCAGTAATCCGCATCCGTCGGATGCTTCAGCGTGCGAAGGTCTGGCACCATGGCGGCCCGGATGGGCGACTCGTGACAGACGGCACAGACGGCCGAATACAGCTGCCGGCCGTCGGCCAATCCCTTGGCAGGGTCGGCATGGCACTTGGCGCAGTCCTGGTTCTTGAACATGACCTGCCGGTCTGCGAGCGATAGTTGCATGTTCTTCAATCGCTCGGCATCGCCCATCACCGGGTGGGGAGCGGCAGTCGGCAGCGCTCCGGGCGTGCCGCCAATATTAACGGTGACGAGCAGGCTTTTCGTGCCCGCGCTGGATTCCACGGTGACCGACTTGGTAATGGTGCCGCTCTTGCCCGCGAGGTTGACGCTGACTTCAATGGGACCGCCCTGGCCCGGCGCAATTACCCACGGGGTCGAAGGCAGCTTGGCCACGGTGCAACCGCAAGAGGTGCGCACGGACGTGATGGAAACTTCCGAGGGCGAAGTGTTGGTGAGATGAAAAGTAAACGGCGCCTGGGCTTCCCCTGCCTTGCTGGTGTAGTCCTTGCGTTCCGCGTCGAATTTGAGGGCGGTCAATACACCTGAGGCCGGGTTGGCGATGGCCCCGGGCGAACCGGGAAATGCCGCGGACGGGAACGGTTGCGGCGTGACGACTTGAACCGGGGCGGCGGCGGCAACTGGCGTTGGCGTTACTCGCGGCGCGGAGAATGGGGAGATGACCGGCGGACGGGGAGCGGGAGCAAGAGTCGGCGGCGTGGGCAGCGGAGGGGCAGGTGGACGCTTGGTTTCCTGGGCCGACACACTGACGGCCGCTCCAACCAGAACCAGTCCCGAGAAAATCCAGCCATTCATTCTAGTCATAAGCCTATAAGGCCCTGAAATTAGTCCAGAGGCAGGGAGTTGACGAGGAAAATTCCGGGGAAGTTTTTGGGCGCCAGGGGGACAAGTTCGTTCGCCGGGCGCTAAGCTTTCAGCTTTTTCCGATGCGGCGGGAAAAGGCGAAAAGGTGCTGCGATTCGCAAGAGCTTTATCGCATTTCGCATCGGCGGCGCGTTTCCGAAAGGCGCTAGGAACCCCGCGCTGGTCCAGTAGAGCGTCGGGGGGTGAACTCGCCGATGCGGGCGTGCCGACCGCCGTCGGTCGAAACGCCCTGATGGGAAACAAGCCGGCACGGATCGCATCTGAAATGGAACCGCCAGAACTCCTTCCGGGTGCAGGGCTCAAGGCCGGTCGTCCATGCTCCACCGCAGCCGGGACATCGCAGCCGATCTTCATCCTTCCGCCGGCCCCAGTAGCGCGCCAGATAGTAATACGTCGCGACGCCGGTCGCCTTCTCGATCTCTCGGCATACGGATCGGCCTTCTTCGGAGAGCTCGCTGGCGGGTTCGACCAATTGACGATAAGCACCGATCTCCAGCGCTCCAGATTCGACCCACATCCGATCGTGAAGCACGTAGCTTTGCTGCCACGAGTAGACTTGCTCTTTGATTTCGGCCTCGACCGGAAGGGTGCAGATCGGGATTGGAGGTCGCCCGTCGCCCCGACAAACCGGCGAGGCCCAGTCGAACGCGTGCGTGAAGAGGTAAAGAAAAGGCGCTCCTCGCCACGTTGACGGGCGCGGACGAATGTCGTCCAGCAGCCGCCATTCTGGTTCGCACCCAAAAGTCTTCGTTGCCTGACGCAGTTCCCGTCGTCCGCGCGGAGAATGATAGCGACGCGCCGATGCGGTCGGCGTGGTGAGGATCACGTGCGCGGTCAGTAGGCCGCGAATCCAGGTGAGAAAATACTCTCCGCAGAGTTGGCCCGAGCGGAACAGGGCGCCGAGGTAATTCTCGGCTACATCTTCAATTTGCTCCCGCTCTAGCCCGCGACGAGGGAGGCGGCCGAACGTGATGGTGGCGAGGATCATGGCGCGGTCAGACAAACATCGGAAGCTGGGTGAGCCAAGGGAAATCACGGGCTCGCAGCGAAGCAAGCGTGAGGTGCTGCCGCTGCTCTGTTCAGGCTGAAGCGTTGCCGTCATCCTTGGCCAGCGCTCCAGTCGGGCAGGAATCAATCACCTTGACGGCGGTTTGGCCGAGGCCTTCCTGCAACGACTTGTCGAGCGCGACTCCAATTTTCACATCGAATCCGCGGCCGACATACGTGAACCCGTAGGGCTCGCCGGCCTTTTCCGTGATGCGGACACAGATTCCGCATTTGATGCACTTGCCCGGTTCATAGATGGCACCCGCATGCTGGTTGATCCGGGTCAGGTGTCCGCGTTCAGGACCGGCAAAGCGCGATTGTTTGGCGCCATACTCGTCGCTGTAGGTGCGCAGGAGACAGTCGTCCTTCGCCCGGCAATCGCAGTGCAGACAACGACTGCATTCCGTCTCGGCCTCCGCTGGTGCGTAGCCAGCTGTCTCAAGATTCGGCGGTTTGACCCGGGGAATGTCTTCCGCCCCGCCCAGGAAGACCTCCATCTCGCCGTCCAGCAGGCGGCCCATGGTGTGGTTGTAGTGCTCCACGATCCCCACCACCGGCAGGCCGCGGAGCGATTGATCGATGCACGTGGCCAATGCGCGGGCGGCGCTGACGGATTTTACGATCGGCTGGGCCGGCCGCAGGATGCTGCCGGCGGCGAAAACGTTCTTCACCTCGGTTTCGCCGGTGGCCAGGTTGATCTTCAGGCCTTTCTCCGTCGCGGGCAGGCCGAGTGCGCGCAACGCGGCGGGCTCCGTTCGACCGCAGGCCAGAACGACGACGTCGAACTGTTCCCTCAGCCGATCGAAGGCGGCTGTGTCTGCGATCGCCTGTTCGAACTCGAGGGTCACGCCGAGCGCGCGCAGCAGCTTCAGCTCGCCTTCGATCACCCAGTCTTCAATCGGCCGTTTGAACTCGGCCTCGATCCGTCCGCCAGGGCGGGCGGCGCGTTCGTAGACGGTCACGGAATGCCCGAACACGGCGAGGTAATGCGCCGCCGCCAGGCCGGTCGCGCCCGCGCCGACGATGGCGATCCGTCGGCCCGTGGCCGGCTGTCGTGCGGGCACAAAGGGCACGGCCTGGCGCAGATCGGCATCCGACACGTGCCTAACTAGTTCTCGGATGGCCAACGCTTCATCGTGTTTCCCCCGACGACAGCCGCGTTCGCAGGGCACGTTGCAAAAGCGTTCCAGAATGGAAGGGATGGCGAGGTCTCGGCGGATGGTGCGGATGGCGTCGTCGCGGCGGTCGGTCATGATCTCACGGATCATCCGAGGGATCTCCAAGCCCAGCGGACAAAGCTGCTGGCAGGGGGCTTCGCAGTCGCCGACGTGATCGCTCAGCAACAGCTCCAGCGTGGATCTGCGAAACGCGCGGATCTCGTCGTTTAACGTTTCGATCTCCATCCCCTCGACGACAGGCGCCGAGCAGGCCGGCAACATCCGGCCGGAAGTTTTGTCTTTCACCATGCAGATCATGCAGGACGTGAAGTGTTCGCCGCCTTCCTCGAGGCAAAGGGTGGGGATGTGAATGCCGAGGCTGCGGGCGGCCTGCCAGATCGACATCGGCCCGGGCAGATCCAATTCGCGTTGGTCGATCTTGAGTTTCATGAAGTGTTACTGGCCACTGCTCGGAGCGTGTTCTCGCGATTCGCCCTCACCCCGTCTCTCTCCCCCGGGGAGAGGGTGGAACGTTTGGCCCCGTCATTTTCGCAGTGGCAGCGGATTGGTTCGGTGGCGCGTTGTGCGTCACCGCGGGAACTCCCGAGCCTGCGGAATCCCTGGGGTGCCGGGGTAGGTGAATGATGCCGATCGCGTTCACGGGACACACCTGTCGGCAAATATCGCAGCGGGTGCAGGTCGGCTCTTCGATCTCGTGTCGATGATAGGGATGCATCGGGATGGCGTGGGCCGGGCAGAACTGGGCGCATCGCGTGCACCCGATGCAGGTGTCTTGGATGAAGTATTGGACCAGCGCTTTGCATTTGCCGGCGGGACATTCGCCGCGCAGATGCGCCTCATACTCGTCGCGGAAGTAGCGCAGGCTGGAGCGCACCGGATTTGGCGCCGTTTTGCCCAGGCCGCACAGGCTGCCTTCGATGGTGAGGCTGGCCAGTTCCTCCAGCTTTTCGATGTCGCCCTTGCGCCCCTGACCAATGCAGAGCCGGTCGAGGATCTCTTTCATGCGCAGGGTGCCGATGCGGCAGTGGGTGCATTTGCCGCAGCTTTCCCCCTGACAGAAGGAGATGAAGTAGCGCGCGATGTCGACCATGCAATCGGTGTCGTCGAGCACCACCATTCCGCCGGAGCCCATGATGGCTCCGACCGATCGCAGGGCCTCATAGTCGACGGGTGTGTGGGCGAGCTCAGCGGGCACGCAGCCGCCGGAAGGCCCACCCATCAGCACCGCTTTTAGCGCGCGCCCCTTCGGGATGCCGCCGCCAATGTCCTCGACGATCTCCCGAATGCTCATGCCCATCGGAACTTCGATCAGCCCTCCGTTCCGAATTTTGCCGGCGAGCGCAAAGGTCTTTGAGCCGCGGCTTTTTTCGGAACCGAGCGACGCAAACTCCGCCGCGCCGTTGCGTATGATCCATGGCACCGCGGCGAAGGTTTCCACGTTGTTGATCAACGTGGGCTTGTGCCACAGCCCGGATTGCGCCGGAAACGGCGGGCGAAAATGCGGCATGCCGCGGCCACCTTCGATGGCCGACATGAGAGCAGTTTCTTCACCGCAGACAAATGCGCCGGCGCCTTCGACGACGCGGAGATTCAAGGTCAGGCCGGAGCCGAGGATGTTCTCCCCGAGATAGCCGTGGGCCTGGCAGATCTCGATCGCCTCCCGGATGCGACGTGTGGCCAACGGATACTCCGCTCGAATGTAGAGGATTCCTTCCTGCGAGCCCACGGCCCTTGCGGCGATGGTCATGCCTTCAATCACCCGGAACGGAAACGATTCCAGGATCATCCGATCCATAAACGCGCCCGGGTCTCCTTCGTCGCCGTTGCAAATGATGAACTTCACCGGGTCGACGGCCGCTCGCGTCGCCTCCCATTTTTGGCCCGTGGGAAAGCCCGCGCCGCCGCGGCCCCGCAGACCGCTCGCTTTGACTTCAGCGATGATCTGTTCTGGCGTTCGCTCCCGCAAGGCCAGGGTCAACGCTTTGAATCCATCGTGCGCCAGGTAGTCCTCCAGGCTCAGCGGCTCCATCAGGCCGGCGTGCTCGGTGCAAATCCGTTTCTGTCGGCTGCCCGCGCCATCGTCCATGCGCTGGCGCACGACCGACGAATAGCGCGTGGGCGGCGTCCATGACTCGTCCGTGAAGAGCAATTCGAGGGCGTGAAACACCCGGGCCCCGACGCGCTTCGTCCAGTGCGCCGGCTGAAAGTGTTGGAGGAGAATGTCCCGGCAGTCGCCAACCTTGACCTGACCGTAGCGATGGCGGCGATCACCGGGCTGGGCGATCTCCACCAGCGGAGTTTGAAAGGAAAAGCCGGTGCAGCCCACGCTTTTGATCTGGACGGGCAACGCGAGCTCGCGGGTCAGCCGGCGCAACTCGTCGTAAACCGCCGCCGAGCCTCCCGCCACGCAGCTCGAGCAAAGGCAAATCCGCGCTTCGCCCGTGGTGCCTTTGCTCTGCTGCTCCTCGCCATTTTCGCTGCCGTTTCGGCTTCGCTGCTGGGTGGCCAGGAAGTCGCGCAGGAGATCCGGCACCTGCCAGTTTTGGACATGGCCGTAGATGATGTCGTCGATCTGCACGACGGGCGCGAGCATGCAACAGCCGAGGCAGGCCACGCGTTCGACGGTGAACAGACCGGCGGCGTCCGTGTGTTTGCCCGCTTCAATCTTCAGATGGCTGCGGAGCGTGTCGTGCAACGATTCGGCTCCGCTCACATGGCACGCCGTGCCGACACACGTCTTGATGATGTGTCGTCCGACGGGTTGATGCCGGAACAAATGATAGAAGCTGGACACGCCGGTGACCGCGGCGGGCGTGATGTCCGTGAGATCACAGAGCCGCTCCAGCGCGGCGGGTGGCAGCCAGTTCCAACGTTCCTGAATGGCCTGCAACAGCGGGATTAAATCTTCCGTGCGACGTCCAATGCGGGCCACCATCGCGTCGACCTCGGACACGTCTACCGCGGTCGCCAGTGGCCCGTCGGCTCGCGTTTCGCACGCGCAATGTTCGCAGGGGTTCATTGGCCGCCTATCCGAAACAGGTGTTTCACGCCTCGGACGATCAAGCTCTCGGCATACACCGCAGGGGTTGCCACGGATTCCTCACCAAGCATCGGTTGAGACACGGCCTTGAAGGCCGCGCCATCGGCTTCGAAGATGAACATCCGCCCAGTGCGGTCCATGACATACACCCGACCACCGGCTGCGATTGGCGATGCGTAGAAGCCGTCGTCGGTCTCGTGCTGCCACAAGACCTTTCCGCTGCGTGCATCCCAGCAGGCGATGCCGCCTTCGCTGAGTCCGGCGAAGATCCATTCTCCCACCGCGACCGGGGTGCCGACACCGGGGGTGGTTTCTTTGTTCTCCCAAGCCGCATGGTGGGTTTTCAGATCAACGGCGGCGAACTTCACGTGATCCGCCGCAACGTAAAGCAGACCGTGGGCGACAATCGGCGAGGGTGCCACGTCGGCATTGGCGAGGGCTTTGACCCGCCAGAGTTCCCGGCCGGTGCGCGGATCGTGACCGGTCACAAAGGCGTCAGCGACGAGCACAAGCTCGGTGCGTCCACTGGTTTCGATCAGAGCCGGCGAAGCCCACGACGGTCCGAAACTCCGCTCCACTCGCCAGCGGAGGGCGCCGTTTCGCACATCGAAACCCGCCGCGAAGCTGTTCGTCTTTTGGTCATACTGCACGAGCAACAAGTCTTCGAAGACAGCGAGGGACGAGCTGTGGCCGTAGGGGTTGACGGGTGTGCCTAACCGCTGGCTCCAGGCGGGTTGACCGTCGAGTCCGAAGGCCGCGAGATCGCCCGTCGAGAATACCGCGAAGACCCGGGTGCCGTCGGTCGCCATTGATGCTGCCGCATGACCGGTATCAGCCATTACTTCGGGCACGGGAGTAGCCGGGGTGCCGGCGGCGGGCACGGCGCGTTCCCATTCCACCTTGCCGGCGCGGGCGTCGACCGCAAAGACCGCTCGCCTTTTCTCGTCACCACCGGAGAGGAAAATGTGGTCACCCCAGATGATCGGCGAGCTGAAGCCAGGCAGCGGCAGCGCTGTTTTCCAGACGATACCGGTCCCGGAGGCGCCGTCCCATTGAGTCGGTAGGCGGGTGGCGGCAGCGTGTCCGTCGGCGGGCCCTCGGAACGATGACCAGTGTTTGAGTTGCTCGGCGCGACTGGCGGGTGGCGGTCCGGCGGCAGCCGTAGCAGTCTCAGCAGGTGCCGAGGCAAGTGGGAGTGCAGCGCTGTTCACGATGCTGGTGGCGAGAGCGAGAGTAGCGGGAGTGGATAGCACGTGCGCATCAGGCGCGTGAGTCGCGGTCGGATTTCCGGTGGCCTTTGGCGCGACGGTCGCAGGTGGTGTGACCCATTCCGGTGGCGGGCGATCCAGGGTGCTCTTCCAAGGCAGCGCAAGGCTGAGCGCCAACCCAACGAGCACCAGACCGACGGCGGTGACAGACTGTCGGGCCCAACGCGCGTTGGCCGCGAGGTCGTCCTTGCGTTCGGAGGAATCGGGCAGCGGGGCTCGCCGGTGATACGACGCGAGTGTCTTGAACGCGACGACCGTGACGAGGCCGCCTCCCAGCAGCAACCAGGCGGCGATGTGATTGAAACGTTGGCTGGTGAAGAACGCGCGACGGGCGAGCAGATCCAATTCGCGAATCTGTTCTTTGAGCGTGTCGTTCTGCGGCGTGGCCTTCAGCTCCTGGACGAGACGCTGCAGAGCCGGGCTGTGAATCGGGTCCGTCGATCGGATGCGCAGATTGTTTGCGATGAGGAACGCAGCGACCACCACCGTGAACACCGCCCCAATCACGCCGAGCGTCCACAGCGCGCGATAGACAGGCGTTTGCGTGTTCTTCTGGTATTGAACGATGCGCATCATGCGGGAGCGGTGGCGTTGGCGGTGGATTTGTCGGCTGGCTGCAATGCTACTGTCGTGGTCAAAGGCTCGGTCTTGCGGTCAGGAGACGTAGGTGGTGATGGCGATGGCGACGGATTCGACGAGGACGTGCCGCCGGTGGCGGTCGCGAAACTCGCCCGATAGCCCGGGTCCGTGGGACAATAAGTGCAACAACGGGCGCAACTGAAACAGTGAGTGCGATCGACTTCGTAATCGCGGCGCGTGCGAACAGTCGAAAAGCCAATCAGCTTCAGCCCGCACACGAAGCCGACAAGGCCGCCCACGAGCCAGCCGCCCAGATCCATTTGCGCCCGAATCCGCAGCGCGTTGCGGATCAACTCTGGTTCGGTCAGCCCTTTCGATCGAAACGTTTTCGTTTCCAGGCTCGGCTCGCGTTTTGGGTCCGCCTTCTCGGCCAGGATTTGTTCCGCCACCGCGACGGTCGAGTTGTAGCGCGAAAGCGGGACCGAGAGCCGGTGCCCGACCCATCCGCCCAGCGTGGCCAGGACCGGCAGCATCAGGAAAAGGTAGCCGAGTCGGCGAACGCCGATCGGGCGGTTCTCCCGCGCGAGGCCGACATTCGGCTTGTCGATGTAGTCGAACGGGCACGACTTCTCGCACAGCCGACAGTTAACGCAGCCGGTCGGAGTGATGGTTAGGTGCGAGCGCGAAAGGCGCGACATCCAACCGAGCAGCACGCCGTAGGGACAAAAGAACCGGCAATAGGGGCGGGCGATGATCACGCCCACAGCCAGAAAGGCGGCGCCCAGGAAAAGGTACGACGCATGTCCCGTCATCCGGAAGAATCCAATGAATGGGTCGTAACGACAGATGAGAAATCCGGTGTCCGTGGCGGCCAGCAAAACGGCCAAGCCCAAGTAGGCGTACGGAATCACACTAAGACCAATGGTCACCTTGCGCGGCAATTGGATTGGCTTGAGCGCCACCAGATCCTGAATCGCGCCCAGGGCACACACCGACGAACAAAACACCCGTCCGAAAAACAGCGCGAAGACCAGTGGCAGGCCGAAAAAGATCAAGACAGTGAGGGGCAGCGCATAGCGCGGTTCGAACAACGACAGGGAAACGTTCTGGATCGAACCAATCGGACAGATGCAGCCCTGCTTGTAGAACCCGAAATAGACGAGGCTGAAGATCATCAGCCAGAACAGGCCTCGCCGGGAATGTCGCTTCACCGCCAGCCAACTCGCCAGGCCAAGGGCACCAGCGAGAACCGCCACATCAATCCATTGCTGCGTCTCGGACGTGGCGGGAGGAACCGTCGTGGCCGGAAACTGGTAGCCGCTCTTGAACTCCGGCGCGGGAAAACGCATCTCTTGCTCCGAACCCGCCAGAGCGCCAGGCACCAGGGCCAGGGCGCAGAATGCGAGCAGAAGGAAGAATGCGAAGAATGAACGCGCACCTGCTCGCCGAAAGGCTCCGTCGCTGCAGACGCTCGTTCTTCCCCCAACGCCGCCGCTGAAGTTCCCCCTCTCCTGGGGGCCCTGGGGGAGAGGGTCGGGGTGAGGGCGAATCGCAAGCAGCGTCCCGCTCTTAACCTTAGCGGCCGATTCCCCGAAGTGCGTAGCGGCTATCCCAGCCATGCGGGACGCTCCTTTCCCAAACCGGCGACACCTGTGGTCGGCTTCGCTGCCGGCTGATGCTTGAGCTTGTAGGGCTGATCGGCGGGGACCCGTTCCCAGGCGCCGGACGGGCATTTCATCGCGATCGCGCAGTTGTTGCAGTTGAGACATCGGTCGTGGCGGACCTGGAGGTAGAACGAGGCGTTGCCGAACATCTCGCACGCCTTCACGCACTTCGCGCAGCCAATACAGGCGTCTTCGAGAATGTTGTATTCCCAATACGGATCCTCCACGAACAACCGTTCGATCGCCCCGGTGGGACACAGTTGATTCTCCGCGGCCGACGTCAACTGCGGCGCGTTGGGCTGGAAGTAGCCAAAGCAAAGCTGGCAGTAGCCGCAGATCGGATACGACTGCACGCATTTCACCGCCGAAGGGCTCAGCACGCACTCGGTCGCGCAACGCTCGCATTGCACGCACTTCATCGGGTCGATCTGCCAGACTGTGTTGCGACGGCGCGCGCCGAAGAGCGACATCCCGCCTAACAGTCCCAGCCCAATGGCCGCCAGTCGCACGGCGCCCTGACGCAGAAAATCAAAGCGGCTGCCCGAGGTGACCACCGGTGCGCTCGTGGATTCGGGATTCATGGGCTTTAATTCTTGCGCACGTCGAGACAGACCAGTTGCTCGGAGTCGCGAAGCAGAAGTCGTCCGTCGATCAATGCCATCGGCGCCCACGCATCGCGTTCGCGCAACACCCGCGCGCGGGCCAGACGTTCGTAGCCCTGGGTCGAGGCCCGAATGAGCGTCAGTTCGCCATTGTCGTTCAGGATGAAAATCTTGTTGTCCGCCACCAGGAACGGACCAAGCCCGAATCGATCCGTTGGGCCGCTCGTCCAGATCAACCGCCCTTCCGGATTGAGACAGGCGAACTGCGCACGCTTCTCCGAGGCATCCTTCGGTAACACTGCAAAGAGGTGACTCTGATAGAGAACGGGCGTGTGCTGCTCGCAGCTGAAGATCGTCTTGTCCAGCCGATACAGTGACTCAGACCGGATGGCGCCGTTGTCCTGACTCAGTCCCACCATCAGGCTGCCGCCGCCGTAGCCCGCCGTCAGGAACACCCGATGTTCGTCGACCGCCAAAGGCGACGGTGCGAGCACCGAATGAATCCATTCCTTGGTTTTCCAGAGGACTCGTCCGCGGTCGGCTCCATCGGCCGCCACACCAATGGCTCCGCCCAAGGCGCCGTAAACATACATGCGCCGGCCGAGCAGGGTCATGGGCACGATCGAGCCGTGCGACATTTTCCAGTTGTCTTCATTCGGCGTTTCC
The DNA here is from genome assembly GCA_044230345.1 of Limisphaerales bacterium. Taxonomy (GTDB): domain Bacteria; phylum Verrucomicrobiota; class Verrucomicrobiia; order Limisphaerales; family JADJPG01; genus JBGARF01. Next base: position 44,068 of record JBGARF010000024.1, on the reverse strand, counting down.
CACGTCACCTTGCCGGTGGTGACGTCCACGCCAATCATCAGTGCGCGTCTTCCACACGGAGCGAGCACGACCGTGTCGCGGTCGATCAGCGGGTTCTGGCCCGTATACCAAAGCGGGATCTCCGTGCCATACTCCTGCACGAGATCGAGACCCCAACGGAACTCACCGGAGCTTCGCTCGACGCACGATACGTGGCAGCGCGGGCCGATGGTGACCACGGACTGTTCGGTCACGGCGGGCACCGTGCGGGAGACGCCGTGATTGCGTTTGGTCGGGGACCGATACCAGCGCTTCCAGATTTCGCGGCCATCCGCCAGCGAGAAGGCGCGCAACAGGTCGCCTTCGCGGGCTTCGTCGTAGTCCATGATGTAGACACAGCCATTCCAAACGGCGGGGCCGGAGTGGCCTTCGCTGAGATTCACGGACCAGAGAACAGGGGGACCTTTCTCGCTCCAGTATTCCGCCAGCGGCGGGCTGGAGGTGACAACGTTGGAAAAGTCCGCACCGCGAAAACGGGGCCAGGCGGAACTTGAACCACTCGGCCGGCCGTCGAACTTCTCCAACGTGCCGCGCAAGTCCGTCGGTTCAAGTGGAAGTGGGGCGGAATTCGTGGACGCGATGGCTGCGGTCGGGATTGAGCTGTTGCCGGGCGCTTTCAAAGTTCCGGCTCGTTGCTCGGCGGCGAGATCTGCCACGCGCTTGGTCACCGGGACTGACGGCTCGACGCGAAACCAGAGCGCGAGCAGCCCGGCGGCCATCGCCACCATGAGGCCGGTCAGCACCAACGATAGATGCCGTTCGTTCATTGCATCCGGACCGGACATTGCCTGGTCGGAGTCAGGACGAAGCTTGCTCTCACGCGCGCGCCGCCCTGAGCCATGCCTCTGGCATCTTCCGACCGTCGGCTTCCATTGGACACACCGATTTTGACGGATGCTGAACGCAGGAGAGTGTTGATCCAGGTCAAGATTTGTACAGGCGACCGTGATCGAAACCTGCCCTCTCCCTCCCGCGGCTGCGGGACGAAGAAGGGGTACGGGGTGGACCGTTCGATTAATAGGTGGCGAGTCTTCGCGCTGCGCTCACCTCGGTCGATCCTCCGGTTCAGATCGCAAATCGGAAATGGGAAGCCGGCGCTTCCTCTCGGACCTGCTAACGGGATATGAACTTGCGGGCTACTCCACCTCACCCTGTCCAGACTCGCTGAGACGCGAGTCAGGACGGTCCCTCTCCCCCGCAGGGCGGTGGAGAGGGCTTACGCGCTGGGCCGCTCGATTAACAGGTGCGGCGTCTTCGCGTCGTGAGCCTCCGGTTCATAGCCGCCAATCGCAAATCGGAAATCGCAAATCGAAAATGCGAAGGCGACGATGACAACCGCGAACAAATGGACACGGCGGGCGTTTGTCGGCACGGCTTTGGTCGGGGCCGGAGTCACGACCGGCGCGCTCGTGCGGAGATCCCAGGACGACGACTCAGCGCCGGCGCCCGTTGCAACCGGTCCCAAACCGTCCGGTGACTTTGCCTACGACGTCAGCGAGTTTGAAAAGGTTGATCCGAAGCTGGTGACGCATCAGGCGGCGGGAAGTTTTCCGACCGGTTTGGAACGCGTAAAACGCCTGGCTGCTGGGCCTGGTGGCTTGGTTTTGGTGGCCGGCGATCGCGTCGTGCGCTTGCTCAAGCTGGATGGAACGGTGCAGGGCGAGATTTCGTTGGAACGTCCGCCGCATTGTTTGCATCTGGCTGGACCCGATGAACTCCTCGTCGGGTTCGGCAATCATTTTGGGGTGTATGATCTCAGTGGTCGGCTGAAGCGACAATCGCCGCGTTTGGGCGATAACACATTCATCACCGCCATGGCTGCTCGTGATCGCACGGTGTATCTGGCCGATGCTGGGCGGCGCGAAGTGTTGCTGGCCGATGCCGGCAGCGGCGAAATCACGGGGCGCTTCGGTCGCAAGAACGAACCGCCCGGTGCACCCGGCTTCGTGGTGCCGAGTCCCTATTTCGATCTCGCGCTCGGACGAGAACGACTGCACGTCACGAATCCGGGGCGGTTGCGGGTTGAAACCTACGCGCTGGATGGCCGATTCGAATCGAGCTGGGGCGAGCCTGGACTCGCCATCGAACGTTTCTGCGGCTGCTGCAATCCGGTTTGGTTCAGGCTGATGTCGAATGACCGTTTCCTCACCAGCGAGAAAGGCCTGGCTCGCGTGAAGATCTACGATGCCAAGGGAAAGCTCGAAGGCGTGGTCGCAGGCCCCGAGGCGCTCGTGGATGACAAGGATCTGGCCAAGCGTGCCTGCTCCGACTGCCGCTTGGGCGGCGCCTTCGATGTCGCGACCGACGAGCATGGGCGTGTGCTTGTGCTCGACCCGTTCCGGAATGCGGTCCGTATCTTCAGTGCCCGGCCGCGAGCCTAACCGTGATGCCATTAGGATATTCACCATGAGCTTCGATCCTTCGCCGCAACTGTCGAGCGCGGACCGTCGGCGCGACACTCCCTCACCCCAACCCTCTCCCCAAGGAGAGGGGGAACTTCAGCGACGTCGCATTGGGAGTGCGATCGGCGGCAGCGTCGGTGCGTGTTGGTGGGCAGGTAAGCACCGGCGACATATCTTCGCGTGTCTCCAAATCGAGACGCGTGTCGACCGTCGGGCAGGCCGCGATCGTTCCTCCCTCTCCCCGGGGGAGAGGGTTGGGGTGAGGGCGAATCGCAAGCGCGTTTTCGCTATTCGCGGTCGCAGCGGAATTTGCGAACGGTATCGCGCCGAATAACTAGGCTTATCGATGCGACCCCACCATGAAACTCAACCGGCTGGAGAGTTGGCCCGCAGCGCCATTCCCAGGCGGGAGCTGCTGAAGACCGCGGGGCGGGCCGGGGTATTGTTCGTCCTGGCGGCGTTCGGGCTTTGGCAGGAAGCGAAACGGCGGGGGTTGGTCAACGATCCGAACTGTGTGAAACTGGACCCTTGCTCCACCTGTAGCGCGTTCGTGTCCTGCCTGAAACCCAAGGCGCGGGAGGCCCGACGGATTCATTAGTAGTCGCGCCGTGATCGGTTCGGAAATTTCGCTGCGAACGCAGAGGCGGAACGGCGCTTGCAAATCGCAAGCGACTTGTCACGTTCTCGGCCTCCGGCGGATTTCCCGGAATCAATCCCTAGCCCTGGCTAGATTGCGGCTTCTTCCAAAAAAAGTCGTCAAACTCCGCCGGTCACCTCGGCCAGCCGAACCCGTTCACCGGACTCGGTCGAGCGGGCAATGGCGACCAACGCACGCATCGCGGCCGTTCCATCGTCGGCGTTCGCACCGTGCTGTGGCTTTCCGTCCAGAATGGTTTCCGCGAAAGATTCCAGCTGAACCTTGTAGGTGTACGCATCCTCGCCGATGGGACGTCGATACTGCCTATCCTTGGTCGAGAAACATTCCACGACGCTGGCCTTGTGATACCACGGCAGGAACACTTGGCCTTTCACGCTGCCGAGCTCGCCCTGAATCTGGAAGCCTTCTTCAAAATCGCCGCGGACCGGGATGGTCAGATCGATGTGGCCCAGCGCGCCATTGGCGAATTCGACGTCGACATACCAACAGAAGGCCCCGAAGCGCTCGAGTAACCGCGCGCGCACGCTGACCAGTTCGCCACCGAACCAGCGCGCCGTATCCACCAAGTGACTTGCATGGGTCAGAATGAAATACCGTCGCTTGTCGGCTTTGGGATTGCCGGTCGGCTTGCGGGCGGAGGCACTGGTTTGCGGGATGGGCTGAAGATTGTCGGTCATGGTGTAGCGATACACGCTGTCCCAATACCAAGCCTTGATCGACAGAAGCTGGCCGATTTCTTCCTGGATGAACTTCCGGGCAAAAGCGATGCCCGGATCGAACCGGCGGTTGTTGCCGATTTGAAAGACCAGTCCGGATTCCCGGGCGTGACGCCGCAACTCCTCGCATTCCTCGATCGTCACGCCGAGCGGCTTTTCCACGAGCACCGGCTTGCCGGCGCGCAGGGCCTGCAACGCCAGCGGCACGTGGAATTGGTCCGCCACCCCGATGAGGACCGCATCGATCTCGGGTGACGCCAGCATTTCGGAGAACTCGCGAAACGCGAGACGCGGCGCGTGCAGCGCGACCATGCGTTCGCGCAGGTCGTCGGCGAGATCGCAAACGGCAGTGAGTTCGACGTTGCGGGCCTTTTTGGCCGCGTCGAAGTGTGCGATCTGCGAGATCGGCCCGCAGCCCAGAATGCCGAGCCGCAGCCGGCGGGGGTCCTTGACCATAAGCGCGCCGAAAATAGGCCGGGGCGAGAGTTTGAATCAAGGGCAGGCTTTAGGGAGGAACCGCAGATGGACGCCGATGGACGCAGATAAAGGGGAGGAAGATGATGCTCTCTCGAATCACGAATTCCGGCTCAGGGCAACGTCAGCCGGAACAGCTCATGTGCGTTGGTGGAGCTAGCGTTGAACTGCCGGCGTCCATTCACCAGAGAAGGGCTGCCGGTGACGGGCTGCCAGACGGGAACGGTGGCCTGAGCCGACGATTCGAGGCGGAACGGCGCGGGATGATTTGTCCAGGAAACCTGCACGGCGGACGGGCTTGATCTCTGGATGTCCAGCGTGGGCGTGCCGGTGACCACTCGGAACTGCGTCGTCCCATGCCCGCCGTCATTGTCGCTGACATTCAGCTCGACCTGGAAATAGCCCGTGGCTGGGAACGCATGGTTGAGCGCGAAGTTTCGCCCCGTCAGGGCAGGGGCGATCTGCGAAGTGCCATCGCCATAGAGAACGTCCACGGTCCATGAATCTGCGCCGGGATCTTCGATGGTGAAGAGCATCGACAGAGTGTGATCGGCTCCCAGGGCGATGGGCCCAGAGACGGGAATGGTCGGCGCAACGTTGAGGACGGTCAGGCTCACCTTCTCGACCTTGCGCGATACGCCGTCGAAAACTTCCAGCCAGGGTCGGGGTGCGGGATTGTCCGAGTAAACGTGGGTGATGGTCGGCTCGTAGGAATAGTCGGTGTCCCATGTGCCGTCGCCGTCGAGGTCCCAGCGGTATTGAAGCACGTCGCCGGCATTGTCGCCGCTCTGGCTGGCGTCGAAGACCACGGGGAAACCTTCGTTCACCACGTAAGGGCCGCCGGGCCGGGCGACGGGCGGGAGATTGGTTCGGGAGGTGGCCCAGACCGTATAGACATGGAGCGCGCCGTCATCCACGACGGGCACGACCGCGCTGGCCACGGCGGAAAGTTCGGCCGCCCAATGGTCGGCATCGGAAGGCGTGCGCTTCACGGCCACATTCCAGCGAACCTCGGGAAAACGAGTCTTGAGCAGCGACTGGACACCAGCTGCCCGCGCGAAGACCTCGCCACTCATGGGGGTCAGCCGCTCCGGCGTGAGGAAGCCCAGGAGCTGGACGCTCGTGATCGAAGCGTCGAGGCGCCGGCTGCTCATGGCGATGTGGGTGTAGCCGTCAATCTCGTCGGATTGCGCAAAATAGCCTTCTGGTGCGAACGCGATTCCGAACGTGTCGCTCGCGGTCATGACGCTCCAGTGTTCCGAGGGCAGGACGTGTTCGAGGAAGTTCTTGATCTGCCGGGCTTGGTCGATGGCTTTGTCACCTCCGTCGCCGGTCGCGCTGTAAGAAATATCCTTCATGATCTTCGGGATATCCGAGGCTAGCGCGGCGCGGTTGGTGGCGAGCTTCAGGTTGTGGGCGAGGATGGCCGCGATTAAGCCCGAACCCGGGAAATCCATATCCACTATTCCAGTGGTGCGTTGCTGGTTGCCCGTGAAGAGATAGCGCAGGTACCGGTAGTTCATGCCTTCATAGCCCAACACGCCGTCGGCGACGTCAATGGGCCAGATGGCGCCCTTGGAGCTGCTGGCGCTCAGCGGATTGTCGTACAGGTGAGAGGTGGGGCCGGCGTCAATCGCCAGCGCCTGAATGAGAATGGATTCCCATTTGTTGGGCAGGTCAAAAGCACTGCCCAGATCCCAGAATGAAGTGGCGTAGATGCCCGAGCTTAGGAGCCCGCCGCATCCGCAGGGAATGCCCGAACAAGTGCCGCAGTCGAAATCTTCGAGCACGAGAATCTTCCCGCGGAGGTTTCCCAAAGGGATGTCGTACTGCCTTGGGTTTGGGATCCTCGCAATTCGACCACCCAGTCCGCTTTCGTCTCGATACCACTCAAACGTCTGGTGATAGCCGCGAGTGCAGCCCACGGGATCCGGTCCATCCTCAGCCAGCCATAAAAGAATTGTTTCTGTCGGATTCGCGGTCAGGAAATCGTTGCAGATGTTCAACACGTCTCCAAACATCGCTTGCTGAAAAACCATGCCGTGATGAATGGCAAAGCGGTCCTCAATGTGCCGGGTTCGGATGTCAATGGAGCGAATCCCCGCCCGGAGTTGTTCTGCCAGCGGCAAGCTCTGCGTCTTCGCAATAGGCCCGCCATAATGAGACATCGTATCGTGCGTGCCGGGAATGGACAGGACCGACAGCGGAGTGGAGTCAGGCACCCAGCGCATCCAGTTCGGGTAAGGCATTTGCAATGTGTCGCCGGTATGCACGGCGCGGGGTTCGGCCACGACCGGACGAGTGAAATGGCCGTTGACGATGAGCACGACGATCCACAAGGCCCATGAGACGCGATGGGCTCGGGTGGTGTGAACTGGGTGAGGTTGCGTGGGTGTTTCCCAATGACCGGGAGTGGCGTTCCGGATCGATTCGTCGTTTTGAAGGCTTTGCTGCATGTCCCCTTCTTAAGCAGCCCCCGCCAGAAGTTCCGCGGGAGTCTTCGCTCAAATTGGTCGATGGGCGTTTTGGGCCATTTATACAAAGGGATAATTTGCCCCGCTCTCAAACTCCTATTCTGGCGAAATCGATGGGAACTCCAGCGCCGCCTGGTCCGGTACTTCTTCTTTTCGGATTGCCTCTAGCTTTTGCAAGAGTTCTGAGACTTCTGAGTTGATTTCTTCGCGTAAGAATGATTCCACCACGAAGATAGGGTTTAGGGATATTTTGTATCTCGATTGCAGATGAGCGTTTAGGGCCGAAAAAACCTCTTTGCCTGGAACTATCTTCATTCGGAGTTCAACAGTTGACCATTTGTGATCGAACTCGTTCATAGCTGCCTCAGCGATCGTCACTGCATTTAGGGTTGTCCGACACTCACGTTCAAACTGTTGCCGTGCTGAAACGATACGTGCTTGCACCTGGTTCTTAAACCTATCAGCGATTTGCATCAACAATGCCGCGACATTCTCATCAAATGGCGGTGAATCGCGACTGGATTCCCGCCTTTCCTTTATTCGTTTCTTGATCGCGCGTTCAATCGCGAGGGGATGGAGGAGAAAGTTTTCTAGCTCCTTGCAAGTGTGAACGACGGCATGTCGGCAGAAACGCTCTAAATCGGTTGTGATTTTCGCAACCTCAGAATCACATCGGTAGTCTCGATCAAAAATTGCCACTTTCAGCAGATTTGCGCCCATTGTTGCTTCCATGCCGGAGGCAAAATCCTTCACCTTCTGCGGATTAAACCCTTCAACTGGAACGACGGCAAAATCTGCACGGTTTGCAACAGCTTCGAGTCCAAGTCGCTTCGCAAAACGAGAAAAGATTCGAAAATCCTTCCCTTCCACAAAAACGACCCGTCGTGTTTTTGCGAGCTGCGTGAGCGTTGGGTTGAGGTTTGAGCCGAGGACGTGAAATATTTCTTGAAGCTCACGAGTATCTTTAACCTGTTTCGCAGAACGGAATCGCTTGTTTACATTCAGCAACGATTGCGGCTCAACCTCGGCGATGATTTCTGCTGAATGTGTAGCTACAATTATTTGCAGATCAAGTTCACGCAGTAACCCCACTAACTGTCGTTGGAGGTCGGAGTGAAGATAGATATCAGGCTCATCGATTACTAAAACGCTTGAATTCTTTGCCTGCAAAATAAACGTAAGCATTTGGCACCAAACCTGAAATCCAAAGCCTGCCCAAAATATTTCCCTGGGATATCGTTCCTCCGGGCAGAACATTCGCAGATAAGCTTTTTCGGAGTCGGTCATTATTTCCGGTGGCTCAATATCGAGGCCCGGCCAAGTTTCCTGTATTTTTTTTCGAAACTCAGCAAAGCCGTCGGGAAAATGATACCAAATACTTCGGAAATTTCTGGATGCTCCGTGACTCAATAAGGCCAACCTTGCAGCTTCTTTCTCAAATAGCCTTTCGTTGTGTTCTACAGGCCCGAGCACAGGGACAAATGCTATCTCAAAGTTGAAGTGCTTCTTAAAATCTGAGGGCGAACGTATGCTTTGATCCAAAGTTGGAATCATGTAACATGCCCCACGCTCAGGAAAATAGAGGGTCAGAGAATTTCCATTAGACAGACGAAATTCTACCGAAGCAGCGGCAGAGTCTTCGTAGTTGTGAAAAACGTTTTCAGTTGAAATCGGCAAACCTTCTAATCTGACTGGATATGCGCGGACTTGGTTTCCTTTTGGCCCCTTGCTCAGATCGGGGCTTCTTGCGCGTGCCTTCCGGATCCCTTCAGCCAGAATTCTAATTGCGCCAAGCACAGTTGACTTACCCGCGTTGTTCGGCCCGACCAAAACATTGAATTGATTCAAACTTACGGAGTAGTCACGGAATGCCTTGTAATTTCGAAACCGAATGGAGGTGATTCGAAGTGTTTTGCTCATTGACATTCATCCTTCACGTCAGCCGTCGCATATCAAAAGTTTTTCCGTCTTCGCCGTCGGTTTTCATTCATCCTGGTGAGCGGCGACGAAACGCGCTTGAAACCTTCGCCGGGCACAATCTTTGTCGCATCGACGCTGAGTTTGGTGCCGACGGCGCTCTTGTCGGTGGCGTTTTCACTCAGCGAGCCTTCGGAGTGAACGGCGTCTGGTCAAGGGAGAATCTCCTTAACCGCGTTGTCGGTAAACCTAATGGCCTATTCCGTTATGCGTATTTCGGGAGTGTGTGGTCCGATTGAATCTGCGTCCATCGGCGTGAATCTGCGGTTCTGAATTCCAGCCGGTCACCTGGGCACGGTTTTGGTTCGTGTCGGTAGTGCGGGCGGGTCCGTCGCGGTGCCAAAAATGGGGTTAAGAATGGCCAATCGACGGGCTCGACACGCTCCCTGGATCCACTCAGGTTTGCGCCAAGGCTTATGCGAAAACTAGCCACCGGTATCGTGGTCGCGTTCGTTGCGGCGGCACTGGTCTCGGCTCATTCGATCGCGGTCGAAGCGGACGCGTCGGCGGACGAGTGCTGGGAAGCAAAGGCGGGAGAGATCCAACGATCGTCCCTGCCCGTTGGATATGGACCGATGAAGTTCGATCGGGAGGGCAACCTCTATTGCTGGTCCAATTGTTATCCGGCGGCTTGCGGCTTCACGCTGACCAAAGTGACTCGGGACTTGCAGCGAGCCTGGAAAATCACTCGAACTCCGGAACCAGGCTTTGCAGCGTTGGCATTGGCGGATTGCGCCATCGATTCGAGCGGACGCGTCTTCTTAACGGCTTGGTCCGCGACCAATGGTGCGACTTCGGTTCAACAGGAGATTCTTGTTTGGTGCTACGATCGAGATGGCACGGCCCTTTGGACCAATCGCTACACCAGCGAGGGCCTGCCGCACGGAATCGGCGCCGACACCGAAGGCAACGTCTACGTGGTCGGCACAACGTCGGAGGGAGTCAACAAGCCGGAGGGGTTCATCGAACTCGTGAAGCTGGATGCTGCCGGGGAACGCTGTTGGAGGACTCTCTACGACGGCCCGTCCCACGAGAGCACCCGGATTAGCAGCATCGCGACGGGGCCGGGCGGTATGGTCTGCTTTGGCTTGGGGCGGCATGGCGGAATTCCGATGAGCGTTGTCATGTACGGAGCCGATGGGGCCCTGCGGTGGGTGTCAACAAGTCCCCCATTTTACGCCAAGGCACTTTCGATCGTCATAGATTCAGCTGGGAAGGTTGTGGTTTCGGTCCGTCGGGGCGGAACGGGTGGCGCGCCATTTGATACGGCCTTCGTGGTCAAGTTCGATGGGTCCGGGAGGCGAGAATGGGTGTGGAGTATTCAAACTCCCAGCCGGGAATTCCCCATTCCTCTCCATGTGGATGAAGTGAACCAGATTTACTTGTCTGCCGTATGGGAGATAGATGGACATCCCCTGACTGCGGTGAAGTTGGATCCCGCGGGACGGGACCTGTGGTTGGTCGCCTTTGACGGCAAAGCTCCTGAGGATCCGAGGGTGCTCTACGTGGGCGCTGTCTACAGCGAGTCCGACAGCGATGTGCGAATTGCCGGCTGGTCGGGAGGGCAGGAGCCCTTGGTGATTGCCCATATCGAGCAAAAGACCGCGGCCGGACGACCGATGACGCAGGCTTCGTATCTCTGGAGCCCGATTCGTCTCTACGGGGATCTGGGTTCAACCGTCGAGTTGCCGACCAGGCTCATCGCCGGGAGCGAGCCGCTCTCTTATCAATGGCGTCGGAATGGCGCGGACATTCCCGGAGCCACGAACGCCAGCCTTTTCATCACCAATGTAGCAGACACCGACGGCGGGATTTACCAGCAGCTCGTGCGCAATCCGTTTGGGTGTTCGCTTTCGCCGGAGCTGACTCTGTATGTCTTAACCTCTCCTGCGCCCCAGTTGGCGGACGTGCGGATGGCGGGAACCGAGCTGAGCTTTATTCTGAATGGCCGGACCAACGTCCAGTATCAGGTGGAAACTTCGACGGATTTGCAGCATTGGACGTGGTGTTGCTCACGGTGGTCCGGTCCGGTTTCGATGGCGCGACCGCCGGGCGATTCGGTTTTTGTGCGCGTGGGCATTTACGTGCCGACGGGGAAATAGGTTGAACCAACACTTCACCACCGGAAGAACCGGTAGGGATCATCCCATTCTTCTGGCGGGTCGAGATACAGTCCCTCCAGCCAGCGGTTCTCGGCCTTACCGCTTTCAACCGGAGTTTTGAACCGCTCCAGGATCGGCGTGCGGCTCGCGATGCCCTGGTTGGCCAGCAGGCGAGTGACGACGAATGAAGCGTGCCGACGCGTCCGCCGGAGATTGGGCTGCCGGGGTTGGGCGATCGATTCGGCGAAATCCCACGGAACAAACTGGCAAAGGACCGTTGCGCCTGCGGTTGTGCCGTCGGCCGTGGTGGCCAGCACGCCGTGGGCGATAGTCGATGCGTTGGAAACGATCAGGGGGAACTCGCGCGGGTCGCGGCTGTGCAGGTCGCCCGGACCGATTCCACGGAAGGGCGAATTCATCGGGCTCGGCGGGAAAAACGCTGCGATGTGTTCGGTGGCCCGAACTTGAATCCGCGCCTCCGGCAGCGCGGCGTCGAGGTCGGACTGATCCAGGCCGAGGCCGACGATTTGCCTGCGGGCAAGTGGTTGGGCCGGCGTTGAGCTCTGCGCTTTCGCCAGCGCCGTTCCACCGCCAGGTCCGAGGATGAGGACCTGGTTCGTCGCGAGTTGTCCGTCGAAGCGGTCGAGCGTGAAGCCGGCGGATTCAAGATGGCGTCGGCCAGCTTCGGCCCCGAGGTAGGCGGCGGTCCGGACTGGTGCGGGCTGCCAGTTGGCAACGTAGCGCAGGAGGTTGCCGGTGATGGTGTCGGCGGTCGGATCGTGTTCGGTTCGCGCGGTGACGTCGAGCTGACAAAACAGGATCAAGCCGCGGCCTTCGCGAAACTCCAGCAGCGGGCTGTATTGAAGACCGAAGCCGCCGTCGATCAACGGCAGGAAATCGCCGCGGCCGGGCTTTTCGATTAGAACGGAGGCGACGTTACCGCGGTGGCCGCAACGCCAGAGGTGCGGCACGGTCAGCCCGCACCATTGAACGGTCGGGCCCAACCGGGGGCGGAGGGTGTAGTCGAGGCGCGAGGGAAGCAGCGTGGCTTCGCCCCGCCAGTCGCGCCAGTGGTCCGCTTCCACTCCGGCCACGATCGGATGATCCGGCAGGCGCGGGAAGACCTGTCGCAATCCGTATTCGGCAATCCTGAATCCAAAGCGCTGCTCCAGGGCGCGCCCGGTTTGTTCGAAGACGATCACCTTGAGCCCTTGGCGAACCCGGTCGATGGCGGGGCATTCACTGTTCGGAGTAAGGGCAGCCTTTCCGACGATCAACGTGTCGAAGGTGGAGAGATCCGCCTGAGGGCCGACGGATTGCGCGCGGAAACCGAGACGGCTCAACAGCGCGGTGGTTTCACCTTTGGGATCGAACAGCGCGATGTGACCGGAGTTGCGGTCGGACAAAACAGGCGAGGCGGGTGAACGCGGCGCAATCACGTGAACGGTGAATCGGTCCGTCTGGCTTTCGCCGGTGCTGAACTGGACGCGGGCGATCAACTCGTAGGTGCCGGCAGCCAGGTCGGTCGGCAACGGCATTCGCATGGGGATTCGTTCCTGATCACCCGGGTTGATCGACCTGCTGAGACGTCCGGTGATCGGCGTGGGCAGGGCAAGCGACCAGATGGCTTCGCCGCGGACGAGTTCGCGTGAGTCGTTGATGACAATGAGTTGTTTCTCGACCGTTTCGCCGGGGAGAAAAACGTGGTCCTTGCTGGTGAACTGGTTGGTGGGTCCGGCGATCCAGGCGAGCAACGGGCGGTTGTTGCGCAGGAGCGCCTCCGCGGCCGGAGTCGGCGTCCAGTCGTCGCGGTTGAACGCCAGATCCATTCGCTCGTAGCGTTGGTCGAGATAGTCCGGGCTGAAGCCGGGCCGCTGCAGGTTCGCCCAATCCACGGGAAGATTTTGGCGCTGACGGTTGATGCCATCGCGCCGCTTCCAGAAGTGTTCGTATTCCCAGGGGGAGATGGCGGAAACGCCCCAGCTGCGAAAGGCGCGCCAGTTATCCGTTAGGTAGCGGGCCATGATTGGATAGCGTTCGTCGAACTGGTCGGAGCCGACGTGGTACGGGTAGTCCCAGCGATGCCAGACCTTTCCTTCCCGGAGCTGGCGCGCTTCCCAGCGCAGATTCGTTTTTTCCGCAGAGCTGATCGCGAAGGCCGGGTCGCCGAGAAACTGCGCGTTCCATTCGGCGAGGCAGAATTCCCAGGGGACTTTGGCGCTGCCGAACTCGCGCTTTCCCTCGTACCAGCCGCGATACATCGTCCAGTCCCAGGTAAAGGGCGCGCCGTATTCGCAGAGGAACAGCGGCTTGACGCCGTCTTTGGACCAAGGCCCAAACCAGTCGGACAACTCCTGAATGGGTACGAAGTTGGGATAGAAATTGATCGGGTGCATGATGCCCAGATTGCCGGAGGCGTGATGGTAAACGAGGCGGCCGGGATCGATTTTGCGCACGATGGCTTCGGCGCGGAGGGCGAGCTTTGCATTGCGCGCGGACCAGTCATCGCGGCGGACCGCCGGGCCACCGAGCAGGTCCGGGTTCATGTCCTCCTCGTAGCCGGTCGCGTTGTGGCTCATCGCATAGAACACCACCGACGGATGCTCCTGGGCCACCTGCGCATAAAACGCGGCGTGCCGGGCGTAGCCATTTTGTTCGTCGGCATCGGGTGCTTTCCAGTCGTAGTGGCTGAAGTGCGGCTGCGTCAGCGCGACGAGCATGCCGACGTCGTCTGCGGCGCGCAGGATTTCGGCAAAGCTGAGATGAGAGCCCGGTTCGCAATCGTAGTTGTGCGTGTAAACGAAATTGATGCCGATGCTTTTGAGCCGTTCGAGGCTCTCGCGTGCGGCGGTGTAGGTGGAAAGCGCCGCGCCGACTTGAGCGTTGTCGAGCGGGACGGCCGACAGGTGGAGGCGGGTTCCGTTGAGATAGAAGTCGCGACCATTGATCCAGAGCTCGCGAAAGCCAAGGCGAGCGCGCCAATGGACATCGAGCGTCTGGCCTGATTCGTCGAGGAGTGTGAGCTCCAGTTCATACACGTTCTGTGGAGTGTGCAGGTCCCAGCGTAATCCGGATGTCCATTTCGAAATGAACTCGACGCGGCCCGCGTGGACGGTGGTTGAGGCGAAGAGCCGGTTGCCGGATTCCTGCATTGGTCGGCCGCGACTCAGCACTCGCGCGTTGAGTTGGTAGGAATGGTTGGTGTCCAGATTTTCCAGCGTGGCACCCCAGGCGAGTTCGTTGCGACGCACCGAAGGGTTGGCGCGGATCGCGGTGATGCGCGGGCCAGCCGGTTCGCCGACGAGGAATACGTCGCCGCACAGACCTCGTCTCGGCACGGACCCTTTGACTTCGCGGGCGGAGGCGCTGTCGGTGTAGGAGAGCATCAGCCCTTTGAGCGGTAAGGCGACCACGAGCAGTTGCAAGGTGTGCGTTCGGCCTGTCGTGCAAAGCGTGGTGAGGTCCAGGTCGCCGCTGGGGAAGCGAAGCTCCCCGGCTTTACGTCCGTCGATGAACGCCACGGCGTAGGAGTTGAGGTAGTCGAGATGGAGGCGGATGCGGCGCCCGCCCCATCGGGCGGGAATGGAGAACTCGCGTTGATACCAGGCGGCAGTAAGGGCGGCCACGTGGCGGTTGTTCCAGTCCTTCCATGCGGGATGCGGGTAGACCGTTTGCGAATCCTTCTGCAAGTAGTCGGTGATCCCGGGCCAACTTCCCGGGACCTTGAAGTGACCCCAATCAGCAACGGGTGGAGCGGCCGCTTGGGCCTCGGCGGGTTGCCAGAGCCACAGGCCGTTCAGGCAAATGCGTTCGCGGGTGGGCGTGGCTTCGCGGTAGGCCCGATCCAGATCCCAGTCCGCCTTGACGCCGGGCGGCAGCGGTGCGACGGGCGGCGACTGACCGAAGCCACTCGCCAAGGACAGCAAAAGTACGAGAGCCCAGCCGGCGACGGTCGGAAGCCAGGCGGGACATGGGCGAAGCATCGTGGTCATGAGCGGAATGGGTGTGTTCGCAGGGATGGACGCTGGTTTGGTCCGTCGCCATCGATCCATTCCGTGGCGTCGAGCTCTGAGTGTAGGTCGCCTGTTGATTCAAGCAAAAATCTGCGTCCATCGGCGTGAATCAGCGGTTCCCTCCGTCGGCCGTTGTGTTCGCGTTTAGATTGGCGGTTCGCCACCCTTTACAAATCTGGAGCCGCCGACCATTTTCGACCTCGTCGGCTGCGGCGGACTGGGGATGTCCGTCCGGTCGGCACATTGTTCGGTCCGCGGGCTCAATCAACGCCGGGACACGCCAAAACATCATGAAGAAGCTCATCATCGCCCTCGCCGTCATCGTTGTTCTCCTCATTGCCGCAGTCGTGGTCGGCGCGGTTTTTTTGGATTCCATCATCAAGAAGGGAGTCGAGACCGCTGCACCTCAGATCACCAAGACTCCTGTCACGCTCAATGGCGTGAGTCTTTCGATTTTGTCGGGGGCTGGCGAGATCAAGGGGTTTACCCTGGGCAACCCGGAGGGATTCAAGGCGCCGTCGGCGATGGCGGTCAGCCAGGTGAAGATCGGCGTCGCACCGATGTCCGTGTTTGGAGACAAGGTGCAGGTGAAGCAAATTCACGTGGTGGCGCCCGAGATCACCTTTGAAGCCACGGGCCTAAATGTGCGTGCAAACAATCTGAGCAAAATTCTGGAGAACGTGCAGTCGGTGGCGGGCGGAGCGTCGGGTGGCGCCAAGCCCGATGGCAAACCGGCTGCGAGCGAGGCCGGGCCCGGAAAGAAACTGCAAGTGGACGATTTCCTCCTCAGCAACGCGAAGGTGAAAGTGACGTCGACTTCGCTGGGGGGAAAGACCTTCGACGTGACGATTCCGGACATTCATTTCACCAATCTGGGGACGGGTCCCGAAGGCATCACGGCGGCCGAGTTGACGAAGAAGGTCATGGACGAACTTGTTCCGGCCGTAATCAACGCAGCGTCGAAATCGTTGGGGGACCTGACGAAGGGCGCGACCGATCTGCTGAAGGGCAATGCGGACGAAGCCGTGGGTAAGGCGACCAAGAGCGTGACGGATCTGTTTAAGAAGAAATAGTTCCGGGAACGTCGCCTCGGGCAGGCTGGCATCTCGCCAGTCATTCGTTCTGCTGCAGTGGCCGCGGTAACGGCGGTCGCCGCTCACATCTCGAACGTCTTCACCCGTCGCAGTCCAAGGTGCAAAGGCAGCCAGCCGAGGCCAGCCGAGAGCACGGCGAACACGGCCAGGAAAAGAGCGGTGCGGGTCACGGACGGCGCCTCGGTGGCGGTCCAAGGCGTCGCCTTGGCCAGAAGAACGACGGACGCCAGAATGTAGACGAAGCTGAGCACCAGACAGAACGTTCCACCGAAGCCGCTCACGATCTTACTTGGGTTTTCCTCCTTGAAGTTCGGATACAACGCGCCGAGTCCGACGGCCAGGCCGGTCAGAGTCATCGTCATCACCCCGATCGCCGCCATGAAATAGAGCGTGCGCGAGAGGGGCAGTTCCAGCATGTAACAGCTCATGGTGATCAGGAAGAGGGTCACGATGAGGGCGGTGATGTTGGCGAACCAGAACTTGGTTCGGACCACTTGGAACAAACCAATGGGGGCCATGCCGATCACCCAGAGGCGTTTTCCTTCCAGCGAGAATTGGGGATAGACGAACCGGGTGGTCAGCGTCGCCAGATTGAGCGAGCACGCGCCGAGGTTTAGAAACGAGACGAGGTGGATCCAAAATGGGTTGTTCAGCTGTTGCGAAAAATGTCGGAGATTGAAGATGTAGACGGCCAGCAGCCCAAACAACATGAGCGACTGCGCCCACTGCGCGGTGTCCCGCCAGAACATCCGGAAATCCTTCACCAGGATCGCCTGGACGTCCGGGCTTAGGCCCGGAATGGCGCCCACCAGCCGGTCGGCCGGGCCGAGGGCAAATCGACGCTCGGATCGTCGCGCGGTCAGACGATGAAACCACGACCAGCGGATAAAGACGCTGCTGCGGCTCTGCATGGCGGAAGTGGCGTCGTAGAACATCCGGCCCATGCCGGTGAAGGCCAGCAACCCGAAGAACAACGAGTAGCTCAGCAGGACCAGAAGGTAGAACAACGCTCCGGACAAGGCTCCGTCCGCCCACTGCAACACGCTCGAGGAAAGCCATTGGCTGGGAAGGAAACCGAACTCGGAGAACTTCGTGCGATAGAGCGTGCGCTCCAGAACGGAGATCACCCGGGTCTCCGTCGATTCTCCTTCTGCAACCGGCTCCGGACGGAACCAGACGACGAGTCCGGCGATGAGCGCCAGCAGGACGGTCACGACCAAGACCTGGAAAGTCCGGCGATCCATGAAGCGCGCGATGGTGACGGCGAGGAACGCGCCGGCCACGCCGGGCAGGACTATGAACAGGGCGACGGAGACGAGTGTGGCCGGGTAAAAGTGCCAGGCCACACCGCGGCTGAGCCCGTAGGCGGCGAGCAGCGGGGCAATCAGAAACGCGAATGCCCACGAGGCCAGCACGGTGGATTCGACGAACTTCCATTGGAAGATGGTGTTGGTCGATATCGGCAGGGTCAGCAGGTAGCTCGTCTCCCGGTTCCGAAACAGGTTGGTGAAGCTGATCACGAGATTGCTGATCAGCAGCAGCACAAACAGGAAGGCGAACAACAGGTAGATGAGCCGTTCGGTCAGGATCGTGCCGAAGCCGTAGAACCGGCTGAGGAACCAGAGCCCCTTTTTGAACAGGACGAAGGCCAGCACCAGGTAGCCGCCAATGAACAACGAAATCACCGTCGTCAGCAGGCGCGAACGTTCGCCGATGCTCCGCAGGCGTCGCCAGTGCGTCTTGAGATTCGTCCGCACGAGCAACGCCAGCGGCGCAGGCCCTCTAAAGGCGGAGTTGGCGATCGCGTCCGGCATCGACATCGGTCGATTGTGTCATGGCCATCCGGAGCGGTCGAGTTCCTGACTGCGGTGCGCACTTTTTTGGTGTGTATCGGTGTAATGGTTTTCGCGTGAAAAGGCTCATAGCGCCGGTGCGGGAGCAGTTTGGTTTCCGTCCATGTCAGGGCCCCTGATCTTGAACTTCTCTTTAAACATCCTTGCGTTTTTCTATTTTGTGTCGTAATTACACTCATAAATGTAGTTATTATGGCATTTGAACACGGTTTGCTCAATTCGAAGTCGATCGATGAAGCGCTCAAGCGTTTGAATGGAAAGATGGTCTATGCGGAAGTTGATGCTATTGAGTTCGTTGTGTGTGGAGGAGCCGCTTTAATCGTAACCGGAATGATCGCTCGGTCGACGGGTGATGTTGACATCGTGGCACTAGCTCGAATTACAGATAGCGACCTTGAACTCATGAATAGCAGGAGTCTCCCGCCGGATGTTGAGCGCTTGGCCTCCGAAGTCGCGGTGGACATGGGAATAGACAAAAGTTGGCTAAATTTTGGTCCAGGACCGCTTCTAGATTTTGGACTGCCTGAGGGATTGGCGACTCGCCTGACGCGGCGGAGCTATGGAGCTTGCCTAACAGTTCATTTCATCGGACGCCTCGATCAGATCCAGTTCAAACTCTACGCAGCGATGGATCCTAAAGAGGGAACGCGACACTTAAGCGACCTTCTGGATCTTGAGCCAGCTGAGGATGAGTTGAGGATAGCCATAGCCTGGCTTCTCAATCGCGAAGTAGGCGCGCCGTTCAAAACACGCCTTAAGCAGGTTCTGGAACGCCTCGGCTATGAGGAATTCGCTCGAAATATTTAGACGCGACGTCGTCGACACTGTCCTAACGTTCTTGTGGAAACAGTGGTCGTCTCTCGGGGTAATGGCCGCTACTAGTCCGACCCGTCCGCGGGTCATGGATCCGGAGCCGTTGCTCCTCCTCACGCTGGAGACAGCGCGCCAGGATCCTCGAATGTTCGATGAGGTGCTCGATTGGCTGATCACCAATGGACGCTGGATTAACGTGGTTCGCCTCTCGAGTCTGCACGAACAAGATAAAATCTGTCCGCCCGAGGTCTTGGGTGCAGTGGCGGCCACATTGGCGTCGCACGACAAAACTCCAAAATGGCGGGCGCTCGCCAAAATGTGTCGACCGAAAGAGACGCGAACGCCTGAGCCCTTCTTTTTCAAGTATGGTGAGCCACTCTTTCTCAGTGGGAGCGAGACCGACCCGACGTTTTTAGACTATGGTCTCCTGCGTCAGCCCATGTCCACTCGCGGAATGTCAGCGCCATTGCTGCCATCTTCAGGTGCGGGTTGGACCGAGGCCAACTTCATGTTCAAGTCGCGGGCTTTGTTTGGAGTCAACATTCGAGCCGACATTTTTTCGTTTCTTGCCCTCCAGGGCGCGGCGAACCCGACCCGAATCGCGCGTGAACTAGGCTATTCCCAACGTCGCGTTCAGGATGCTTTAACCGAGATGACTTTCGCCGATGTCTTCACGACGCATTCCAACGGAAAGGCGACGGAATACTTTGTCGATTCAGCGAGTGTGCTTCGCTTTTTGGGGGCGACGGAGACCGATGTGTCCTGGTTCGACTGGAGAGCGCTGGCCCGCGCCCTGACGACAATCTGGCGCGGTGTCTTCGGTCTGAGGAAAAACGGCCTTACTCCCTACATCCTTGAGTCCGAGCAGGAGAGACTAATGCGCGACGTTAAGAACGATTTGGTTTCTGCCGCGCCGCGTGTCCGCCCGGCCCAATTTCTTGAAAAGCCCGAATCGAACAAATCTCGCGGGTTAATCCCGCAGCTAAAACACACCCTGCCGTCGTCGGCTGGCTACGCGTGGAAACGATACTTTCATCCAAGGGATGGCGACGTCAGTTACGAGGACGGAGGCTATCCACTGATCCCCGATTCAGGTCACGAGTGGCCTGTCCCGATTAACTCGGACGTCTGTGAGTTTCGTTCGGTCGCCCACATTCCTTGCCTCGTGTTATTGGGCGATCCGGGGATGGGCAAAACACATGCGTTGCGCGACGCGGTCGAGTCAGCCCGTGCGTCTCTCGTTGAGAGCGGAGGAAAGGCGATGTTTCTCGACTTGAAAGCCTATGGCTGTGAAGAACGCCTCGTGCGCGACCTTTTTGATTGCGATACTTTTCAAGGCTGGCTCAAAGGCGAGTATGATCTCCATTTGTTCCTCGACAGCTTGGACGAAGCGTTGCTGCATCAAAGCGTTGTCGCCAATCTGCTCGCCCAAAAATTGGCGGAACTCCGTTCTGTCGATCGCCTGTTCATCCGAATCGCTTGCCGGACTGCCGAATGGCCGCCCATATTGGAAAGCAGCCTCAGGTCAAAATGGGGTGATGCGGGACTTCGGATCCTGGAATTGCTTCCGTTAACCCGGCGCGATGTTCGCGAAGCCGCTGACGCCAATCAGATCAACTTCGAAGATTTTCAGCGAGAAATTGATCTTCGGGGCGCGGTGCCGCTTGCCTTTAAGCCGGTCACCTTGCGCTTTCTGCTCCAGAGTTATCGACACTCTGGCCAACTCGCCGCAAGTCAGAAGGCTCTCTACGAACAGGGCTGTAAGTTGCTTTGTGCCGAAATGGGAGAAGGCCGAATCGGGGCTCGCCTGGCCGGAAGGTTAACAGCCGAGCAGCGGATGGATATCGCGGCGCGCATTGCGGCGGTGACTGTCTTTTGCAATCGCAACGCGATTTGGATCGAAACTCCGTCGGCGCCGACAGATTCGTCCGAAGTAACCCTTGACGAGTTGTGCAGCTTCCCGGCCAGCGACCCGAATATGGAGATAACCCGAGAAGGCGTCATGGAGGCCCTCGCCACCGGATTGTTTTCGTCGCGTGGACCGGGGCGCTTGGGGTGGGCTCATCAGACCTACGCCGAGTTTCTTGCTGCATGGCATCTACACCGGTGTGGATTAGCAACCAAGCGGATGCTCAGCTTGCTTGTCCACCCGGGGGACCCTGATCGACGGCTTGTGCCGCAACTCCATGAAACGGCCGCGTGGCTGGCCGGCGTGAACAGAGATGTATTTCGGGAGTTGATCCGCTCGGATCCGGAGGTGCTCCTTCGCAGTGCGGTCATCGGCGCATCGCCCGAGGATCAGCATAGGTTGGTTGAATCAATCCTCGCTCACGCTCAGGAAGGCAACATACTGGATCCTGATTGGACGATTGAACGTCATTATACGCGGTTCGCTCATCCCGACAATCCGGCTCATAGCCGAAGGCTGGCCGAGCAGCTTCGCCCGGTTATTCTTGATCGGACGAGGCACGATTTAGCGCGGTATGAAGCAATTCGGATAGCGGACGCTTGTAAGCTCACTTCGCTGGCGGCGGAATTGACTTTGGTGGCATTGGACTCCACGGAAAACCACAGCATCCGCGGAGCTGCCGCTAGTTTCGTCGCCAATCACGGTGAAGGTCAGATTCAAAGACGGCTCAAACCGCTGCTTCACCTGTCTCCTGAGGAGGATCCGAACGATGATCTCAAAGGGTGCGCCATGCGTGCCCTTTGGCCCGGTGGCATGACCGCCGAGGAGTTGTTTGCGGCTCTCGGCGCGCCTCGGGGTGGCGGGCAATACTCCAACTTCATCGACAAGTTGCCAGCGCGACTTCGCCCGGCGGACCTAATCACCGCACAAGCATGGGTCCGGAATCAGAAGCCGAGGCACCAACTGGATTACTCGTTTCGAAATCTACTCGAGGGGATTCTAGAGCAATCCGTGAGGAACTTGGAATTTCCGGGATTGCTCGGGGAACTTGCGATTACGCTACTAGTTCGTTTGAAGAAGCACGACGAACTCGTGGATCGCGACTCTACTGGTTGGCGTTCGACGCTAACGCAGGACCCTTCTTTGCGACGTCGAATTGTCGACGTGATGGTAACCCAGTCAACCGATCCGAAAAATGACGCGTTCAGCATCGCTTGCAGCAGATTGCCATTGGTTCGGGAAGACGACATCCATTGGTTGGGCGAACGATTCGAAGCCGAATCCGATAGCAAGATTCGGATGACCATTGCGCATCTGATTCGGTGGGCGTTTCGCCTGACAGCCGATGCGGTAGATGCTGTTGTTTGCCTGTCCGAAGTTCACCCGCTGATTAGGGATCTCTTCGCCCGGGAATTGACCCCAGTTAAGCTCTCATCACCCCAGGCTTCGGAGCTTCGTAAAGAGTGGCTCGAATATCGGTCATTTCGGGCTCAAGCGGCGGATATTGAAAGTCCGCCTCCGATTAATCCGCCTCCAGCAAAGCGCGTCTCCATTCTCCTTGATCGCTTGGAAGCGAGCGCTGACCTCGACGCTTGGTGGCGTCTCTTAATGGAAATGAGTCTTGAGCCAACTAGCACTGCCTACGATCACGACGACGTTATTGATGTTACTAAATTGCCGGGGTGGAAGGCCGCTGATTGCTCAACCCAAGCCCGAATCATCGACGCCGCAGCGAGATACTTGGATGGGCGAGCCGCAAGTGCTGAGGAGTGGTTCGAGAAAAGCAACATCTGGCATCGCCCTTCAGTCGCTGGATTCAAAGCACTTCACCTTTTACAAAAGGAAGCGCCGATCAAGTTTGCCGGTTTGGCGCGAGACGTCTGGGCGAAGTGGATGCCGGTCGTGGTTGATCAGGTTGAGACTAGCCCTGAGGAAGCCGGTCCCATTCTGCGGAAAGCTTATGAAGTGGCGCCGGAGGATGCGATTGATTGGCTTGGTCGCCTGATTGAACGCGCTGGAGTTTCAACCGGGATCGAGGTGCTGGGCGACCTCTGGGACGAACGGATTAAAGGTTTGCTCTTGGCAAAGGCCGGGGTCTCCACCCAACACCCGCCATTGCTGGGATCGATGCTCAAGGTGCTTTTGACCCATGGCGCACCCGAAGGCCGCGAAGTGGCTGCATCTCTGATTCGGTCGCTCTCGACTAACGCCGAATCGCGCCCGGCAGCGGTCGCTTCCGCAACGGCATTGTTGGGTTGCGGCACTGATGCGTGGGCCATCGTTTGGCCCGTCATGCTGAAGGATACTGGGTTCGGTCGCGCACTGGTCGAGGAATTGGCCGATGAATATTTTCGCAATGCTGTGCCGGTTGCTCAATTAACTGCCGACCAAGTCCTTGATTTATATCTTTGGACCTTAGGTCAGTTTCCGACGGCTGAAGATCCCGATGAAAATGGCGCGCATTTTGTGACGGACCGCGAACGAATTGGAGTTTTCCGAGACTTATTGCTTGCTCACCTCAGGGATCGGGGAACTCCCGAAGCATGTCAGGCCTTGCAACAATTGGTCCGACAGTTTCCAGGAAGCCAACATTTGAAGTGGATCCTGGCCCAAGCTCGAACCGCGATGCGCCAAAAGACCTGGCAGCCGCCGCGACCTCAAGAACTCCTTGCGCTGGTTGAAAATTCTGATTGTCGCTTGGTTCGGGATGGCGGTGAGTTGCTCGATGTCGTGGTTGAATCGATTGAACAGTTGGAGCGACAATTGCAGGGCGAGACACCCGAAGCAGAGTTTCTTTGGGATAGGCTGCCGGGAGGTAAGGGCTATCGCCCAAAGGACGAGAACGCTTTGGCTAACTATGTTAAGAAGCACCTGGAGCAACTGAAGCAACGCGGAGTGATCGTAAGTCGGGAAGTCGAAATTCGTCGGGGTGAAGAAACGGACATTCACATCGACGCTGTTGTTGGCGATGCCGTCGCCGGATACGAAAAGGCGAGCGTCATTATCGAAGTGAAAGGCTCCTGGAACCCCGAGTTGGTCGAGGCGATCGAGACTCAACTAACGATGCGCTATATACGGAATAATTCGTGTCAGCACGGGATCTACCTGGTGGGCTGGTTCAATTCAGCCAAGTGGGACAAGGCCGACTATCGGCAGAAGGCTTCCGGCAAGTTCGAGAAAGGTACTTTAGGAGGCATCCTAGATCAAAAAGCCGCGGCGCTTTCGGGCCGTGGACTGCGAATCGTTGCCAAAGTCATCGACGTTTCACTCCGATGACCGCCTCGCCGTCCTCGACGCATGAGTAGTCTGAGACTTCGGACGACAAGTTGGAAATTGGGCGACTACAGCCGCAGGAACACCTTTCGACGGAAGAGAAACCACGCGAGCACCACGGCGACGCCGATTTCGCCCAGCGAAAGCAGGAGGTCGCCAGAACCGGTCGCCAGACGTGTTTCGAGAAAGGCCCGGACGTCGCCCCCAAAAAAACGCGCGGAGACGTCCCGATAGCGCAGCAGATTGTCGCCGAGATAGAGCGTGATGGGGTTCATGCCAATCCAGACGAACGGCTGGCACCAGCGTTGCCAGCCACGGACGTCCACCATCCAATAAAAGGCGCCGAGCAGGATGGCGCTGTAGCCTGCAGTCACGAGCACGAAGGACGAGGTCCAGATCTTTTTGATGACGGGAAATTGCGCGCCCCAGGCGAACCCGGCGACGACGCCAACCACCCCCAGGCCAATCAACCACCCTACTTTTCGGCCGTCGCGCACCAGCGGATTTTGCAGGAACAGTCCGGCCAGCACGCCGAACAGGCAGGAGGCCACGGCGGGAATCGTGCTGAGCAATCCTTCCGGGTCCCAGGTGCCGTCCCATTTCTTACCCGGCAGATATTTTTGGTCGATGTAATTGGCCAGGTTCAGGCCGGGGGCAAAAACACCCTGCAGCCGGTTGGTGCTGCCCCAGTTTAACTCGGCAACATTCTTTGTTTTCAGCTCGGTGAGGGAGGTGTCGATCAAGGCGCCATTGGCGTCGACCGGCCGAACATCCGGGAAGGGAACAAAGGTCATCATCGCCCAATAGCCGCCGAGAAGGGCAACGCAGACGGCGGCGATGAGGCGCGGGGAGCGTCGGGCCCAACAATAAATCAAGCTGGCAAAGAAATAGCACAGGGCGATGCGGTTGAGCACGCCAAGCAGTCGGATGTCGGGCCACAGGCGGACGAACCCTCCAGAGTAAAAAAGGCCGACCAGATAGATGAGCAACGATCGTCGAAAGACCCGCTTCAGCGCTTCGGTCATGCCGTGTTGATCAATGGTACGTCCCAGCGAAAAGGTCAGTGACACGCCCACGATGAAAACAAACAGGGCGAAGATCAGGTCGTAGAAACGGAATCCCTCCCACGCGACGTGATTCAGCTGGGTGGCAAATCCGCTGGTGATAGGGCCACCGCCGACTTTGCCCAGCGCGTGCGCGATGGTTTCGCCGCCGAGGATCCAGAACATGTCAAAGCCGCGCAGGGCGTCGAGCGAGAGCAATCGTCGGGCGCCGGTGTTGGTCGCGGTGTTGGGAGAGGGTACGCTCATGGTTTCTGAGGGCCGAGTTCGACGCAGACGAGTTGGTCCTTGCTGCGTGCATACAGCTTTCCCGCGGCCACGGCGGGGTGTGCCCGCACGCCAAGGGGCAGAATTTGGGCGCGGCCGACGGCCTTGAAACCGTCGGGCGAAGCGGTCGCCCGAATCAATTCACCCTGCTCGGTCAGGACCAGCAGTTCATGACCGACCAGCGTGACCGTTCCGGCGCGCAGACCGCCTTCGCTCCAACGCACTTTGCCCGTCTTCAACTCCACGCAGCGCAGGTCGCATCCCTGCTCTTGCCGGCCGTCGAACCCGTAGAGAAATCCGTCGTGATGCACGCTCGTCGCATAGTGGTTGGACAGGACTTCGTCCGCCGACCAAAGCTTCTCCGGTTTGTCCTCGCGCACTCGCAAGAGGGTCGCGCCCGTGCCGTAGCTCGCCGACAGGAAGATGCTGTCGCCGATCGCCAGCGGAGTCGCGGCGCTGACGGAGGCTTGCATGGGCGGACGCCAGTCGAAGCGGAAGGCAAGGCTCCCGTTCGTCGGGTTGACGCTGACCAATGCGTCGCGCGTGAGGGCGTAGATGCGGCGTCTTCCGGCCACCGTCGCCGCGACGGGCGAGGCATAGCTGGCTTCGTCGTCCGTGACCTTCCATCGTGCCTTGCCGCCGGTCGTTTCGAAGGCCACCAGCCCGGCGCCGTCGCGCCCGCCGATGTTCACGACGACGAGGTCGCCCTCGACCAACGGAGAGCACACGCGACCGAAGAAACCCTTGCGCGCGCCGAGCACCGCTTTGGCGTCGACGCTCCAAAGCTTGTGCCCGTCTTCCAGGTCCCAGGCCTGCAGCATGCCGTCCGCCCCATAGGTGAACACCTTCCCGTTCGCGACGGCCGGGGTCCCCCGGGGGCCTTCGTCAAAGCCGAAGTCATCGCGATATTCGGTTCGGTATCCGCCCTGCCAAAGTTGGCGGCCGGAGGCTGCGTCCAGGCAGGTCAACGTCTCCTGATCGCCGAGCCGATGAAAAATCAGCGTCTTGCCGTTGGCCACGACCGGGCCCGCGAAGCCGGCACCGACTTTCATCCGCCAAACCGTCCGCAGCCCTTCCTTGGGCCAGGTGCCCGCGGTCAGGTTGGTGCCCGCCGTGGAACCGTCGCGTTGCGGCCCGAGAAACTGAGGCCAGTCGGCCTGGGCGAAGGTTGGAGCCGGAGACAGGAGGAACGAGGCGGCCAGTAAGAGCCAATGACGAAGGACAAATGACGAAGGACAAAATGCCAAATGAAGCGCGGCGAGCGGCGCAGGTGTCGGTCGCGTGGGAGCGGAGCGAATGGTGAGCAGATCCCCAGCGTTCGGCGCAGGTCCGAAACGGTCAACGTTGTCCCGTGTTTCGACCTTTGTCATTTTGTGCCAGTCGTCGCCACCGCGAGGGTGCGGCGGACAATTTCTTCGACCGTGTCGAGGCGTCCGACGCCTTCGTAGCCGCACGAGAGCAGGCCGGAGTCGGGGCCGATGAATTCAGCGCCGCGCGATTTCAGCGTGGCGACATTTTGTTGGGTGGCCGGGTGCTGCCACATTTTGCCGTTCATGGCCGGGGCGATGAGCAGTCGGGCAACGGGATTCAAGGCGAGGGCGATGCAACTCAACGCGTCGTCGGCGAGTCCGTGGGCGAGCTTGGCCAGAACATTGGCGGTGGCTGGCGCGATCAGCAGAACGTCGGCGGTATCGGCCAGGGTGATGTGCGTGGGTTTCCAGCCTTCCTCTTCGTCGTAGAGATTGGTCACCACCGGATGACGCGAAAGCGTCTTGAACGGGAGCGGGGTCACGAACTTTTGCGCGTCGGTTGTCATCACGACGTGGACGTCACAGCCGGCTTTGGTGAGCTGGCTGGCGATGTCCACGGCTTTGTGGGCGGCGATGGATCCGGTGACGCCGAGGACGATGCGTTTGCTCATTCGTAGGTAGGGAGCTGGGTTCGCGGTTGTTTCATGGCTTCGGCGTCGAGGATGGCCAGCATGCGCCGGAGATCTTCTTCGATTGAGCCGGTGAGGATGATGTAGTCGAACTGGCGCCACTGAGTCAGCTCGTGACGCGCGCCGGCGAGGCGCTTTTGGATGACGTCGGGGGAATCTTTGCCGCGTCGGCGGAGGCGTTCCTCGAGGACGTCAATCGACGTCGGTGCGAGGAAGACCGTGACGAGCGCACGGCGCAGCTCCGGGTCCTTGTCGGCCTGGGCCCGCACCGCGGCGGCGCCCTGGACATCGACATTGAGGAGCACGTCGCGGCCGGCCCGCAGCTTGCCCAAGACCTCGCTCTTCAAGGTTCCGTAGCTGTTCCCGTGCACGGTGGCGTGTTCGAGAAAGTTGCCGGCCTGCACCCGGCGCAAAAAATCGGCGGCATCAAGAAAGTAGTAGTCGACGCCATCCTTTTCGCCGTCGCGCGGCGGACGCGTGGTGCAGGTGATGGCGCGTGCCATGCCCGGCCGGGCGGCCAGGGTTCGCTCGCAGACCGTCGTCTTGCCGGCACCCGACGGCGCCGAGATGACCACCAACAGGGGGCTGTGCGACGTGCTCATTCGCTCACTCCACGTTTTGGGCCTGCTCGCGGAATTTTTCCAGCTCGGTCTTCAGCTCGACGACTTCGCGGGAGATGGCGGCGTCGTTGGCCTTGGACCCGATGGTATTGATCTCGCGGTTGATCTCCTGGGCGAGGAAATCGAGCGTCCGGCCGACCGGATCTCCGGACTTCACGCAGTCGTCGAACTGTTGGAAATGGCTTTGGAGGCGGGTGAGTTCCTCGGTGATGTCGGATCGGTCGGCGAAGAAGACGACTTCCTTGCAAACGCGTTCCTCGTCGATTTGCAGCTCCTGGAGTCCGGCGGCTTTGATCCGTTCGATGAGCTGTTCCCGGTAGCGTTTTTGCACGAGGGGCGCCTCCTTGCGGATGCGGGTCACGGCCTTGCGCATCGTGGCGATGCGATCGCACAGGTCCTTCTTCAGGTGCGCGCCTTCCCGGGCCCGCATTTTCAGCATCAAGGCCAGGGCGTCTTCCAGCGCGTTGCGCACGCTGGGCCAGAACTCTTCCGCGTTGCTCACGCGTGCACCGGTCTCGAAGACGCCTGGCGTGCGTAACAGGAGCTCGGCGCTGAGCTCTCCGCTCAAGCCAAGGTGCTTCGCCAGCTTCCGGAGTTCCGTCACGTAGGCTTCGGCCAGCGCGGTGTTGACCTGGACGCGCGCGCCGGCGCGGCCCTCGGCGGCATTGAGCATCACCTTGACCGAAACTCGCCCGCGGGAAACGCGCCGATTGACCTCGTCGCGCACCTGGCTTTCGAGGAGCTCGAGTTCGCGCGGAAGGCTGACCGAAATCTCGCTTTGCTTGCGGTTCACCGAGCTCAGCTCGACGGTGACTTTCAGACCGTCATGGGAACACTCGCCCCACCCGGCGCCGGTCATTGAATTCATGGGGGCGGAGTGTAGGCAGCGGAGCCGGGGGAGGCGAGGGAGAAAGTGGAAGGGTGGAAGGGCTGATCGTGATCCTGGGACCGCCTGTGTTCCGATGGAACGTGGCGAATGAGGACGGCAGCGAGACCGCAGGTCTCGCGCTGGCGGGATCCGCGGACCGAGTGCCGTGACCGCCACGTCCGACCGGGCCCGCGTCAGCTCGAGGCTTGTTCCCGGGCTTCGAGCTGGATAGATTCCTCACCGTATACGGTCTCGCCATCATGAAGCCTGAAGTGAACACAGCGATGGGCTTTCCCACCACGCACTGGACCCGTGTTCTCGACGCCGGTCGCGGTGAGACGGACCTCAGTCGTCAGGCCTTGGAAGACCTTTGTCGGATCTACTGGACTCCTCTTTACGCATTTCTTCGGCGGCAAGGGCAGTCCCCCGATGATGCCAAGGATTTGACCCAGGGCTTTCTGGCGCGGGTTATCGCACGGGAAGATCTGGGGCAGGTCGGGCCGGAGAAGGGAAAGTTTCGGACCTTTCTGCTGACGAGCCTGCGCAACTTCACGATCAAGCAGGCCTTGCGTGACAAGGCCCAGAAACGTGGCGGGGCCGCCGTGCCGTTGACCATCGATGGAGACGAGGGTGAACGTTTGTGTGGGCCGGACCTGTCGGCCGAAAGTCCGGAGCTGGCGTTTGACCGGCGCTGGTGCCGGACTGTCCTGGGTCAGGCCTTGCGACGGTTGCAGGAGGAGCAGAGGGCGCGGGGAAAACAGGCGATGTTCGAGGTGCTGTCCCGGTTTCTCGACGGCGCGGATCCGGGCGACTACGAAGTGGCGGCGGCCCAATTGGGGACAACCTCCGGGGCGTTGGCGGTGACCATTCACCGCCTGCGTTCCCGGCTGCAGGAATTGATTCGCTGCGAAGTGGCGCAGACCGTGGGCTCGGCGGATCGGTTGGACGAGGAGATGAGATACCTGATGGAAGTCTGGCGACAATAGGCGCGGTTCCAGGGGGTGGGGATCTGGCCGCCTCGCGCCGAGAATCATTCCGCCTAGCCGTTGACGGGCGGTGCCTTTCAGTTCCGATGCCGGTTGGATCTTTGGTTGTAATCCTCAAGGCGATTTCCGGCTGATCCCCTCGATCCGTGAACCCTGGAACCCTGAAACCCTGGAGCCGTGGGGCGCCGACGGCGGGACGGGTGCGCCGACGCTCCAGTGAGGTTTGAGCGGGAGTCGTCAGACAGATTCATGGAAGCAAACGCAACAAATACGGATGGTCGACAATCGGTGTGTCCCGTCGTCCGCGTCGGCCGACTCGTCTCCGTCCGTGCTACCCGTGCTACCCGGAGTCGTGGCGGCGTGGCGGCGTGGCCAGCCCACTTGCGTGCTTTCTCCGAATCGTTCTAACATCAGCCTCACCATGAGAACTCTTTCACCACCCAGATTCCGCCGCCGTCTGGGACCTCTCGTCGCAAGTGTTCTGGTCATTCGCTCCGTGGCCGCGCCGCTCGCCGCTGGCCAGGCGCCGGTCGTGAAACCCTTGCCAGCGGCCCGCTGGCAATCGGGGTTGCCCGATGGAGTCGCGGCGGACGTGAAGATCGTCGGGCGTTATGCCTATGTGGCCTCGGGTCCAGGTGGATTGGATGTGATCGACATCACTGATCCAACTCGTCTTGTGCGCGTGGGTGGATGTGATCTTCGCGACGCGTGGGCGTTGGCGGTGGCGGGGAATTACGCCTACGTCACCTCAGGTTTTGGCGGCTTGCACATCATCGACATTAGCGATCCAGCGCACTGCGTCCGCGTGGGAGGGTATGCCAACCGCAACTGGTTCTCCGATGTGGCAGTTTCTGGAGGCTATGCCTACGTGGCGGCGCAGCTTTCGGGCTTGGAAGTGATCGACGTGCGCGACCCGGTCCAACCTGTGCGCGTGGGCGGCACGCGCGTGAGTGATCGAGGCTGGAGCGTGGCGGTGTCCGGCAATTACGCCTACGTGGCCGGGGGTGATTGGAGCATGGAAGTGATCGATGTGACCGTCCCGACCAACTGTGTGCGTGTCGGCCAGCTTCCCGGCGGTGATTCCATCTTCGACGTCGCGATTTCAGGCAACTACGTCTTTGCGGCCGCGGCGGATGACAATGTGGGCTTGAAAGTGATCGACGTGAGTGACCCTGCCCATCCACGGACGGTCGGCGGTTGCGTGACGGGCGAGGATGCTTCTTCCGTGACCGTGGCTGGGAACCACGCCTATGTGCATACCACGCGCGCCGGCTTGCGGGTGATCGACATTTCCGAACCAGGGTATTGTGTTCCGTTAGGCGAATACGCCACGAGCGGCCGGGTGGCGGTGGCCGACGGTCTCATCTATGTGGCCGCCGTGGAAGCGGGCTTGCTGATGCTGCCTTCGCTGCCCAATGTTCAGTTCGCCGTGCAAGTGGACGCTGCGCCAAACCTCCCGTTTACGCTTGAGGCGACCACCGACTTGGGGGACCCGACCGCCTGGCAGCCGCTCGTGACCACGAATGTCCCCACCATGCCGTTTGCCTTGGTGGACTTCGACGTGAAGGTTTCCGGCAAGCCGCGGAAGTTTTATCGAGTCCGCTCGGGCGCCTTCCATCACTAGTATTTCCGCCGCGCCCCCCGTGACGCCTCCGTCCTCCAGATGTGCTCGTTGTGGAACAGCCCTCGTGGTCGAGGACTTGAACGATCGCGGCGCGACGCACTGCCCCAAATGCCTCGTCGGGCAACTCTTTGCTCCGACCTTTGAAGGTCCACCGAATGAACTTCAATCGGGACCGCCGTTGGGTCGCTTTGGCGACTATGAGTTGCTGGAGGAGATCGCCCGCGGCGGCATGGGGGTCGTTTATCGCGCGCGGCAAGTGAGCCTCAATCGCATCGTCGCGGTGAAGCTGATGCGCGACAGCGCGCTGGCCGGGCCTGACGACGTGCGGAGGTTCAAGGTGGAAGCGGCCGCGGCGGCCAAACTGAAGCATCCGAACATCGTGAGCATTTTCGAGGTGGGGGAGTGTGAGGGACAGCACTACTTCGCCATGGATTTGGTGGCAGGAGGCAGCCTGGCTGAGCGCACGCGGGACGGCGTCCTCCCGCCGCGGGCCGCCGCGGAGTTGTCCGCGACCGTTGCGGAGGCGGTGCAGCATGCTCATGAAAGGGGCGTCCTGCATCGCGATTTAAAGCCGTCCAACGTTCTGGTGGATTCGGAGGATCGCCCGTTCGTCACCGACTTTGGACTGGCTCGAACGCTGGAGGAGGACAGCAACCTGACGCTTACAGGCCAAGTGTTGGGTACGCCGGGATACATGCCTCCGGAGCAGGCGACGGGAAAGGGGACGGTGGGTCCGGCAGCGGACATCTATGCGCTGGGAGCGTTGTTGTATCACCTCCTTGCGGGGCGTCCGCCGTTTCTAGGCGGCACGACCGCGGAGACGTTGCGACGAGTGGTGGAGGACGAACCGGTGTCCGTGCGGCTTCTGAATCCGGAAGTGCCCCGGGACTTGGCGGCAGTCTGTGAAAAGTGTCTGGCCAAACGTCCGGCGGAACGTTATGCGGCGGCCGCGGAGGTGGCCGCGGACTTGCGAAGGTTTCTGCGAGGTGAACCAACGCGGGCGCGGCCAGCGGGTGCTTTGATGCGTCTGGGACGGTGGTGTTCGCGCAAGCCGGGCCTGGCCGGATCCCTGGCGCTGGCGTGTTTGATGGCGGGCATCGGTTTGGCTGGCATCCTCTGGCAATGGCGCGCGGCGGAGACGGCTCGCTCGGAACAAAAGGATCAACTTTGGCGCTCCTTGTTGCAGCAGGCTCAGTTTTCCGTGCGGAGCGGGAAAATTGGGCACCGCACCAATGCGATGGCGGCCATTGAGCTGGCATCTTCGATTCGCCCTTCACTCGGGTTGCGCGACTGTGCTCTGGCCGCCTTGATGCTTCCTGACCTCGGCAACGGGCTATCATGCAAACCGGGAGAAAAGGACATTGATCCTTGGTGCTTCGACTCCACGTTCGAGTACTACGTTCCGCACGACAAAGATGGCGTAGTGCGCGTCCACCGGACGGCGGATCATTCGGTGGTCAGCGAGGTCGGACGCGGCGGAGGCGGGACCACGCACGCCCGGTTCAGTCCGGATGACCGTTACCTTGCCGTCGCGTTTGAGGACGTCACCGTGCCCGTTGAGTTGCGGGTTTGGGACTGGCGACAGCGTCGCTTGGTGGCACAGACCACCAATGCCCACGCGAAGTTCGGGTTGTCCACGTTCGACTTCACGCCCGACGGTCGGGAACTCCTCTATGCGACGCGCGGGGCCGGCATCGGCCGGATTGACCCTGCCCACGGGCGACATCTCTCGCCGGTGCTGACAAACGTGTCGGCTTCCATCGTGCAAATCAGCCCGGACGGGGAGTTCGTTGTGACGGCCAGGCAGTTGCGCGTCGAGGTTTGGGAAATCAAATCCGGCCGGCGCACCGCCAGCGCGAATTTCAGTTCCTTTGCGAACACGGTATACATCCAATGCCTGGCGTGGACGCCGTCCAATCGCGGTCTCGTCGTAGGTTGTAATGGAAGCGGCCTTTATCTGATGCGATTCGATGGCTCCTCCCCGGAACCTTTCGGCGACAGTAAGAACATCGCACCGACCAGATTGTTTTTTAACCCGACTGGCGACCTCCTTTTTGTCGGTGGTTGGTACGACTTATTCCAGATCTGGGACGTGGCGACACTCACGCCGCTGGTTCGAGAATCTTCTTCACTCGGCTCGCCTTTTGCGCTCAGCCGCGATGGTCGTCGGATTGCCGTGGTCCGGGAGAAAGTCCAACTCGGCATTTGGGAGTTCTTTGAGCCGGTTGGCTTGCGAAAGTTTTCCGGACTGGACGGGCCTTCCCTCGTGGTCGCTCTGGACGTGGACTCGACGGGGCGGTGGCTGGCCGCCTCTCATGCGAAGTATTGGCAGATCTGGGACATCGGACGGAGTCGCATTGTCGCGCGCGGTTCGGAAAACCACGTGGCCATCAAGTTCGCTCCCGACGGCGAGTCGTTTCTAACGTGCGGTCCGGAAGGACTGAAACGCTGGCCTTTTTTGGCTGCAACCAATGTGGCTGCGCCCTCCTCGTTCACCGTGGGACCCGCGGAGCTCGTCACCTCGGTCAACCCCGCGCGAACGCTGCTTGCCCCAGATCCGTTGGCCTCGGGAGGAACTCTGCCCACGCAACGTGCACGGCAGCCGGGCTTCACCGGCGCGGCGTTTTCTGCGAATGGACAGGTTGTGGCGATCGTGGACAGCGGCCGGATTTACCGTCTGACGGTCACCAATCGCACCTTATCGCCGCCTATTCCGATGCGACGTCGTGGCGATAACTCGTATGGCCTCGATTCGGATGGCCGCTGGCTGTGGACGGCGCTTCACAATCAGCCCGGCTTGGACCTATACGATTTGGAACAGGGTCGCTGGGTCAAAACAGTCGCTCCCGCGAGTTTTGGCGATGCCCGATTCCGCCCTGCAACTGGCGAGTTGGTCGCCTCCACGATGCAAGGCCTGTTTTTTTTCAAGCCTGGAGAATGGAACCAAATTACCAACCTGGCGCTCGATGCGGGCACCGGGCGTGGGCTGGTCGGGTTCGCTCCCGACTATCGGATTGGGTGGTACAGTGCGGCCAACCGCATCTGCTTGTTCGACGTCGCCACCCGTGAGGTTTTCGCCACGCTCGAACATCCCAGTTCGCTCTATTCGGCTTTAATCGCCACCGATCCCCATGTTCCGCGGGTTTATACGGCGAATGGCAACCAAGTCGCGGTTTGGGATATTGGCAGATTGAGAACAGAACTCCGCCGCCTTGGTCTCGATTGGCCGGACGCGCAGCCGGCGTCGGGCTTCGTCCGAGCCAAACCCGCTCCGCCGCGATGAGACCAAGGCAGCGTGCGGCTTGGAATCAGGCAGGACCGAGAACACCCCCGGCGTGATTGCTTCCATGCCTCGATTGCGCATATACAGGTGATGCATCATGAACCGTCTCCCTTGAGCCATTGCCCGCCGCCATCTGACGAAACTGTGTTTTTCGCTGCGCTGGAGTTTCGATCCCCCGCAGAGCGCGAAGCCTTTCTCAATTCAGCCTGTGGCAGCGATGGTGAACGCCGCCGTCGGGTGGAGGCATTGCTCGACGCCCATCTGGCCATGGGTGACTTTATGGAGAAGCAGCCCGCGGAAAGCGCGGCGATCAGCCTAAAGACCGCGGCAGCGTCGGACGTGGACAACGACGGCCTCGGGCGGATGATTGGGCCCTACAAACTATTGCAAAAACTGGGCGAGGGCGGCTGTGGCGTGGTTTACATGGCCGAACAGGAGGCGCCAGTGCGGCGCAGGGTCGCGGTGAAGGTGATCAAGTCGGGCATGGACACCAAGCAGGTGATCGCGCGCTTTGAGGCGGAACGCCAGGCCTTGGCGATGATGGATCATCCGAACATCGCGAAGGTTTACGATGCGGGAGCGACGACCAATGGGCGTCCCTATTTCGTCATGGAACTGGTGCGTGGGATCAGGATCACCGAATTCTGTGACCAACACCGATTGACCACTCCCGAGCGTCTCCAGCTCTTCATTCAGGTGTGCCAGGCTGTTCAACATGCGCATCACAAAGGGATCATCCACCGTGATCTCAAGCCATCGAACATCCTGGTGACCATCCATGATCCTGGCTCGCCGGGCGTGCCCAAGATCATCGACTTCGGAATCGCCAAGGCCACCCAGGGAAAGCTGACTGATCAGACATTGTTCACGGCATTCGAACAGTTCCTGGGCACGCCAGCCTACATGAGCCCGGAGCAGGCCATGATGACGGCCCTAGATGTGGATACGCGCAGCGATGTCTATGCGTTGGGTGTTTTGCTTTACGAGTTGCTCACCGGTCGCACCCCGTTTGACGCGAAGGAGCTGTTGGCCTCGGGCTTCGAGGCGATGCGACGGACCATTCGCGAGAAGGCGCCGGTTCGTCCCTCGACCCGTCTCAGCACGTTGCTGGTGACGGACCAGGCGTCCATCGCCCAACTTCGCCAGACCGACGCATTGAGGCTGCTGCACACCGTCCGTGGCGATCTCGACTGGATTGTCATGAAGTGCCTGGAGAAGGACCGCGCACGGCGATACGAAACAGCGGACGCGCTGGCCTTGGATTTGCGACGGCACCTGAAGGATGAACCCGTTCTGGCCCGTCCTCCGAGCCGCTGGTATGAATTCCAGAAGATTGTTCGACGGCACAAGCTGGGATTCTCTGCTGCCGCCGTGGTGGTGCTTGCGTTGGCCGGCGGGCTGTGGTTGAGCGCTCGCGAGGCTGGTCGAGCACGCCGCGCGCAAGAGCAAACGCGGCGCATCGGTTACATCGCGGACATGGAACTCGCGAACCGTGCGCTCGACGAGGATGATCTGGGAACGGCACGCAATCTCCTGCGCCGCTATTGTCCAGAGCCGCGTGAGGCCGATTTACGGAACTGGGAGTGGAGGTACCTGGCCAAGCTCAGCGACGGAGATCCGCATATTCCTCTCGTCGCTCATGTGGGCGAAGTATTGAGTCTGGGCTTTTTGAACGACAAAATCTTGCTGACAGGGGGCGCCTCGGATTGGCGCACCATCTTGTGGGATGTTAGCCGACGCCAACCGTCGATGATCGTCACGAATTTGGGGTCCGGAGGAGGGGTGTCTTCGGTGATTGCTTTGGCTCCCAGCCGCAACGTGATGTTCTTTCGACCGGGTTGGAGCGGCGCGAACGGAATCGTTGCCATCGATTTGCAGCGCGGCGTCGAACTGAACCACGAGTGGGAAGAGGCGCCGCTCCCTTCCGTTCCGTTGCCCATCCGGGGGCTCGAGATTTCACCCGGGCTGGATGTCCTCTCTTTCGCTTATGGGGACGAGGTCAAGCTTTGGGATCTGGACCGGAAAGATTGGATAAAAACGCTCCCGACCGAATCCGGTCCGGCGCTTCAGGGAGTCTTTTCTCCGGACGGACGGATGATCGTTGTGGCCGACAAGTTCAGTCTTGGGCTTTGGAGCCTGGTCGATTTTCGGAAGTTGGGAGTATTGAGCCGAACCAATGACTCGGCGAGCCCGCCCGGGCCGTTGGGGTTCTCGCCAGACGCGCGCTGGCTGGCCGCGCCGGGTGGAAAAGCACCCACCCAAATCTGGAGCTTAGCAGACAAAGTGGTCGTGGCTGAGCTGCGCGATGCCGTCTTCGCCGAGCGCGCGGTGTTCTCACCGGACGGCCGATGGTTGGCGGTCATCGGCGGAACAGCCAGCGTACGCCTCTGGGACACTTCACGCTGGCGTAAGGTCCGCACGTTGCGTGCGCACACCGATCCAGTCATTTCGCTTGCGTTCTCCCCCAACAGCCGATGGCTTGCGACCGGAGCCCGCAACGGGGAGGTCAAGGTCTGGTCGATGGATGCACCGCCAACGGCCCCGGAGAGGGTTTCTTTTCCCGCGGCGCAGGAGTTTCGTCTCTCGGCCGATGGAAGCGCCTTCGGCCGTATCGTTCTGAGCTTGAGCGCAAGCAACCGCGCTCCGGTCTTGAGCGCGGAAGCGTGGACGGCCGATCCGTTGCGAAAAGTTTTTTCTTCCCCCGTGACGAATGGAGTGCCCAGGAGCGGTGTTGTCTTGCGCGATGGTCGCGGAATCATCCTGGGATTCATGAATGGTAGCATCGGCTTTCTTGGTCCGATGGCAGGAGATCAGGCGCCCGCGAGGGACGCTCACCAGACGGACGTCTACTTGATGGATGTTTCGACGGACGGATCGACGCTGGCCACCAAAGGCATGAAAAACAGCGCCGACCCGGAGAATCAAATTCGCGTCTGGCGCTTGCCCGGGATGACGCCGATCGCTGAGTTGCCGGATGCCGTAAACGTCCACGGCATCAAACTATCCGACGATGGTCAATGGCTGGCAGCATTCACCGGCCCGGGCGACATGGGATTGTGGAAGATTCCATCGATGAAAGGGGCTCCCATGTGGCGGGCGGTGGCGGCCAGGCAGCAGGTCAACGTGTGCGCATTTTCGCGAGACAACCGCCTGTTCGCAGCTGCTCCGCCCGACGGGTCTGCGTTCATTTGGGAGCTCGCGACACGCCGTCGCGTCGTGCTGCCCCGGGCGCTGACTTGCTACAACTCGCTCTCCTTTTCCCCTGATGGCTCACGTCTGGCCGCCGGCTCGGAAGGTGAAAGCAAGATGTTCGATACGGCGACGGGCCAGGTGGTCCTTTCATTGAGGTCCACCGGCCTGATGCTTGCCTTTGGGCGCAACGGCGAAAACGTGCTGGCCGTGAGCGACGCCACAGCTTCCGTACTGCACGCGCCTCCGCTGGAAAAGCTGCGATTCGACTGGCTGAAGGAGCGGCCGTCGGACGAACCGCCACCCTACCTTGGCCCCAACCCAGCTTACCGACGTCCAGACAGCGCCACCGCGAAACAGGCACCATGAGCGAACCCTCCCGCATTCTCAACGAAAGCGGACCGGACAAATCCGCAAGCCCGCGTGAGCTCTTGCCGCTGGTCTACGATGAATTGCGTCTGTTGGCCGCCCGCAAGATGTCCCGAGAGTCGGGCACGCAAACCCTTCAGCCCACCGCGCTCGTGCATGAAGCATGGCTGCGTCTCGGCGGCGATGAGCAACCCACTTGGGAAAATCGAACGCATTTTTTCTGCGCGGCCGGCGAAGCCATGAGGCGCATCCTGATCGATCGGGCGCGGAGAAAGCAGGCCCGGCGCCACGGTGGCGGGCAGGAACGACGCAACCTGGACGAACTGGATATCGCCGCCCCTTGCCAGGACGACGAACTGCTGGCCGTGAACGAGGTGCTGGATCGATTTGCCGCGCACGCTCCCGACAAAGCCGAACTGGTCAAGCTCCGCTACTTCGCAGGGATGGGATTGAAGGAAGCTGGTCAGGCCCTGGGTATCTCGGAGCCAACCGCTGTTCGCTGGTGGACCTATGCAAGAACATGGTTGTACCGGGCGATCCTCGAATCCCGCCAGCAGCCACTGGGCGATCCACCCAGGATCGATCCACCGAAATGAAACACACCACCCCGCCCTCACCTTGTTTTACTGGCGCGGGTCTTTTCCACACTTTGGCCCACTTTTCCGATTCGAATTCGCCACCGTATCAACGCCACTCTCTCCCGTGATCCGAAGGTCGAGGCGGAATTCCGAGCAGATCCCCTTGTGCTGAAAGCCGTCACGGCGCGGTTTGGGGTGGAGACGCTCGTGATGGTGGAACACGTCAATCGCCTTGGGCATAAGATGGCTTCGCCGCTCCTGATGATGCACGGCGGGGCTGATCCGCTTAATTCCCTGTCTGGCGCCAAGCGTTTTTTCGAGAGCGTGCCCGGACCGGATAAACACATGATTGTTTACCCCGGTGGATTCCATGAGCCACACCACGATCTCGATCGCGCCAAGTTTTTGGTCGATCTCCGCGATTGGATATTAGGTCACATTTAGGACGGGGCGATGGACCAACTGCCGCGGATTTGGAGAGTGCCTGCGTTTGAGCAGCCAGCGATACATTGCGACGCGCTTCCAGAGTTTAGAAAATCGGCACCGGCGTGATTGTTCCGGCGATGGAATCTCGCATCTATGGGAGAAGCCTTGTTACTGACCGGAATACAACGGCCCGAAATGAAAACTATGAAAACACGATTTTGCCCACGTTTTGCCAGTCTGCTGATGCTTTTGGCGGTCCAGGAATTGGTTGATGCCGCGGAACGACGCGTGCCGTCCGAATATGCCACGATCCAGGAAGCCGTCGATGCTGCGGCGGATGACGACGTCATCCACCTCGCTTCCGGCGTTTACGCCGAGCAGGTGGAGATCTTCTCCAAAAAGCTGACTCTCGTTGGTCAGCCCGGCACGATTCTACGCGCGACCGAGAATATGCTGCCTCCGCCGGACAGCGTTCATTACCCCATTCTATTCGCGGACTCGTCCCGGGTGACGTTGCGTGGCTTGACCTTTGAGGGCGAGCGATTGGCCGATCACTTCGTCGGCGTGGGTGAGTTAATTGGGGTTGTGCTACGGAAGAGCAGCGGCACGGTGGAGAACTGCGCGTTCTACGGTTTCCGAGAACGCAGACCGGCCGGGGAGGAGACCGATGCCATCTTCGTCAACAATCGCGACGGAGGTGACCTTGAGGTTGAGGTGCGGGTGGCGGGGAGCACTTTTGCCGATAACTTTAACGGGATCTGGTTGCTCGGGTCGGGCGCCAAACGGAATGTCAACGCCACGATCGAGAACAATGTGTTCATCGGCCCGGGCCCCCTCGGGGTGGCAGGCTTATACGCCATCTTTGTCCGCGAGGGCGTCGGCGGGCGTATTGCCGGCAACACGATGAGTGGGTTCTCCTATTCCGGCCAGGGTGCGGACTTTCCGATTTGTTACGGCATTCTAGCAGACAACGAGTTGAATTTTCCCCTGTATGGCGTGCTTGAACGTCTCGAGATCGAGGGAAACACGTTTCGTGACAATCAAATGCACCTCGTGATGTTGAAGGCAAACAGCAGCGTCGTCCGCAACAACCGCTTTCAAGGCACGGCACCCGGCATCGATCCCATGGGACTCGCGGTGAGCGGAACAAACGTGACGATCGCGGCCAATCAATTCGAGAGCATGCCCGAAGGAATCCGGCTTCTGGGGAACAATCCGCTTCCAACCTCGATCCCGGGTCTGGGGGATTTGCTGGGCTACGCGGTCAGCGCCCAGGTCATGAGCAATCGTTTCTGCAGCGTCACCATGCCGATCAATCGTCAGTCGCCTGCCACCTCGACTGAAACGGGCACTTCCCTTGACGCCTGCACTTCACGCCCTTTGAGCATTGCGCCCGCCGTGCTTCTGTCCTGGCCGGGAGATGAGGAGCGCTGGACCGTCGAGTCGGCCACTAGCGTGGACGGGCCGTGGAACCCGGTCGGCGCGGCTTCCTTCAAGCGTGATGGACGCAACAACGTCGCCCTGCCGACTCAGGCAACGCATCAGTTCTTTCGGTTGAAGTAATATCCAGTTGCGGTTCTTGGGGAGGGCACGCCCGGTTGCTGATCGCACGCCGTAGGCTGACTCATGCCCGCTGCCGGGAGTAATCTGTGTTCGCCCGCTCCGTATTCCTCCAAACCTCAGCTCTGGTAATTCTGTAATCGCGGCTTTGTTTCACGGCTTATCGGGATGAATACCAATTCGATTATGTGCTGCAGAATCTTCGCTCGATTGGCTCTTTTGTTGATCACCGCCAGTCCCACCGTCGCGCAATTCTCGCAGCTAACGATCCTCCGGACCGGAACCGGCAACGGGCGGGTAACCGGAACTGCCCCCGGTAACTCGAGTTTCACCTGCCCAACCGTTTGTGCGCGAACCTATGGCGGAGGTACCACGGTCACGCTTACGGCGGACCCGGATCCGGGCACCGAATTCGCCTGGTCCGGTCCTGGCACCACTGTTCCGGAAACACCGTTCGTCCGGACTGTGGTGCTGCCGTTCTTCGGGAATGTTACCGTGACGGCCACGTTTGGAACGCCCGTGCAAACATTGAATCTTAGCCGTTCGGGGAATGGAACGCTGACGGCGACCGCAGTGGGAGCACCGACTGTGGCGTGTCCCGCCACGTGTTCTGGAGATTTTGCGGTCGGTTCAACCGTGACTCTCCAAGCAACGCCAGGGACGGCAGACACCGCGCAGGCGCGAACACGGATCGCTTGGACGGGGCCGGTGATTGATGGGGGCGATCCTCGCCAGCGCACCGTCGTGATGCCGGCAGGGGGGACGCCGGTTTCGGTGGGAGCAAGTTTCATCCAGCAGTTCAGTCTTAACCTCGAGGTTTTTGGATCTGGGAGTGTGGTCAGCTCATCCTCGGGGCACGCGGGCGGGATCGAATGTGCGAATGTCGGCGAGCCGACTTCGTCGACCGCGTGCCAGTCATTTTTCGACCAGACGACTCAGTTTCCTCTCACTACGTATGTTACGCTGGTGGCAACGCCGGAGCCGGGTTGGCGTGTGGCTTGGTCCGGCGATGCGGTCACGAGCGGGAATGCCTTCGTCAATCCGGCCATTCCTAATCAATGTCAGGTCTCACTCCTGTTTGCCGCCCAGAACGTTCGGGCGCAGTTTACTCCGATTCCCCCCGGGGTATTCGTGAAGAAGTCCGGCAGCGGTCTTGGTCGAGTCGCCAGCATTCCCGCCGGAATCGACTGCGGAATCGACTGCGAAGAGTTGACCGGGTCGCCCGGTTTCACCCCGGGCGAGGTGGTGACGCTGCGTGCGACAGCGACGTCGGGCTCGACGTTTCTCGGCTGGAGCGGCGACGGCACCAGTCTTTTCGATCCGAAGGACCGCGAGGTCCGAGTCGTGGCCGGGGCCGTGCATACCGTGACCGCTCGCTTCGAGCCCATTCGGCTGACGTTGACCAAGTCTGGCTCGGGTCAGGGATCTGTCAGCACGCTTCCGGCGGGAGGTTTGATCTGTCCGGCGGCTTGTACGATCAGCACGTTATCCTTGGCGACGCCTCAGTTGATCACGCTGACAAACGTGCCGGTGGCGCCGTGGTTTGCCGCCGGTTGGGCGGTGGGCGGGGTGACCTATCCCGGTGACGCGATCACCTTGAATGTGATGGGACCGACGAATGTCGTGGCCCTCTACTCCTATCGGCCCGGGGCGGTGGACGAGGCCTTCGTGGCTCCGGTTTCGCCGCCCGCACCGCGCGGAGCGGGCGAAGTCATGGCGATGGAGGCGCTCCCGGGTTGCCGCCTGTTGGTTGCGGACGGCCGGGTGTTGCGCGTGCCCCAGACGGGTTTCAATTTTATCGAGAACCCGGGCTTTCACCTGAACGCCGTCAATGGGTTCATCACCGCCTTGCGTCGGCTCACGAACGGGCCGCACGCCGGCAAGGTGATGGTGGGCGGCTCGTTCAGTGAGGTGGATACCGCCCCTCCAGGCGGAACGGAAGTGTTGGCGCGGGCCGGCCTGATGCGGCTGCTTCCCGACGGCGCCGTGGATCCCACGTTTACCACCGCCACGCCAGGAATCGTTTTTGCCCTGTTGCAGCAAGCTGACGGGAAGATTTTGGTCTGCGGCGCTTTCACCGAGATCGGCGGCGTGAATCGATTCGGCTTGGCGCGTTTGGACTCCGACGGTGTCGTCGATCCGAGTTTCACGTCCCCGCTTCTCCGCGATTCGTTGGGAAGCCCAGGTTCCGTCCGGGCGATAAGTTTTCAGACCGTCGGAAATGTCGATTACCTTCTCATCGCCGGAGATTTCGTCAGCGTAGGCGGCCGTCCTCGTCCCGGGTTGGCGCGGCTGCAGCGTGTCAACGGACAGCTCGACGAGTCCTTCGATCCGCCGGCCTTCTACTCGGTGATCGCGGGCGGCGCGCCCAGCGCCGTGGTGGTGCAACCGGACAATCGA
Source organism: Limisphaerales bacterium (assembly GCA_044230345.1). Classification (GTDB taxonomy): domain Bacteria; phylum Verrucomicrobiota; class Verrucomicrobiia; order Limisphaerales; family JADJPG01; genus JBGARF01. The sequence goes on along the minus strand of JBGARF010000024.1, from coordinate 1,101 downwards.
ATCCTCGTGGCCGGCGGCCTCCCCGTTCTTGGGGGCGCTCCGCGCACCAATCTTTTCCGCCTTACGGAATTCGGAGCGCTCGATGCGAGTTTTAACCGCACCAACATGGGCGCCAGTGTAATCAACAAGCTCGCTCTCGAACCCGACGGGAAAATTGTCGTGGTCGGCGAGTTTACCGAAATCGGCGGCGAGCCAGATGCGGTCCCCGTGGTCCCGCCGGTGTCACGAAACCGCATCGCGCGATTCATGCCCAATGGCATGCTCGACATGGAATTCAATCCCGGCACCGGCGCCAATTTGAGCGTCAATGACGTGGTCGTTCTGCCCAATGGCCGGATCGTCGTCGGCGGACGGTTTACGTCAGTGGACGGCAGACCCAACACGTTGCACTTGGCCCGGCTTTATGAAGATCCTCCTCACGACCCGCTCCCATGTGAGGTGCCGATACGGCCCCTGCGTGTGCGTGTTTTCCCGCAGGACGGCGGATTGGTCGATTTCGGCCCGGCCGCCTCCGCCTTGGACCAGGCCTGTCACTTGGATTGCGTTACGACCTACGCGGATGGCACTACAGTGGAACTCGCCGCCACGCCTGCAAGCGGCGGTTGGACCTTTGCCGGCTGGACCGTCGACGGGCAACCGGCCGACGGGAATCCGTTAAGGCTAAACCTCGCGGGGAACCACGAAGTCACGGCTCGGTTCACTCCCCGACTGACGTACCCGCTCTCGGTTGCCGTCGCCGGCCCTGGCACGGTGACGAGCGAGCCAAGCGGGATCGCCTGCGGAGCGGATTGCGCAGAGAGCTTTCCGGCGGGAACGCTGGTCACGTTGACGGCGATGCCCGGACCGAGTGCGACGTTTGTGGGTTGGGGAGGCGCGTGTTCAGGCACGGGTCCGTGTGTGGTGACGATGGATGCCGCGCGAGCGGTCACCGCCTCGTTCGCCGCAGTCGAGCATGCACTCACCGTGGCGGTTGTCGGCCCTGGCACGGTGACGAGCGAGCCAAGCGGGATCGCCTGCGGAGCGGATTGCGCAGAGAGCTTTCCGGCGGGAACGCTGGTCACGTTGACGGCGATGCCCGGACCGAGTGCGACGTTTGTGGGT
>JBGARF010000059.1:0-6134 GCA_044230345.1 Limisphaerales bacterium | reverse complement strand
AGACCCGAACCCCCTACGATGAACTCCGCTACCTCAAACAGCTGGCCCATCGTTGCTCTCCGCTCGTCGCTGCTATGGCTAAACTTAAACCCTCTTCCTAAAACTTTTCCCTTGCTTGGTTCCCCTCAGGTGTTGGCTAACGGGTTTGGGCGCTCGAACGGTGGTCTCACCGCTTTGGACCCGAGGCACTGGATGGCGGTTGCCGTCGTTCGATCCGGACTGACTCGAGGTGACGCCATTTCTGCCGTCCTGACAACGTGTCTCGAGCGGTGACGGACAGTTCCCGGGTTTCGGCGGCAGACTTCATTTTTTGGATGTGAATCTGGCCGCGGGCCTCGTAGGCGACGTTGCCGTGGCGAACGAGGCTGGAGGACGAGCTTGGGGCGGCTCCCGGCACTGGCGCGGGCTGAGCAACCATCTTGAGTGACGGGATCTCCACGCGCACGAGGCGATTGTTCACTTTGAATTCCACCGCGTTTGTCTGGCGGGATTCGAACGAAACCCACCAATGGCGATCGTCGGTCGACCGGGCTATTTCGCCCGAGTGAACCAGCTGTCCGTGCAGGTCGTAGAGTTCAAACCACGGTGACGACAGGGATCCCTTGGGGTCGGTGCTGGACCTGGGGCATTGGGCGTAGCGCAGAAGATATCGTTCGAGCAAGACCCAGGAGCTTTGCTCGTTGGTCCGGTGGGTCGGTGGCGGGAGTGGAGTCAGTTTATTTTCGCGGCGGCGGTAGATGGCCGCGCCATCGAATGCTCCGTCGGCTAACGGCAGAAGACAGGAATCACCAAGGCTGAGGCGTGCGTCAGCCGATTCTCTAAACCAAGCGGAGCGGTATCTCGAGTTGAGCAGAGCGGAAGTGTCGACTTCCTGGGCAGTCCCTCCCGCGATGCACTGCATTCGTTGCTCGCTCCCCACAAGCGGACAGCCCGCCGCCGTGCCAAGGAGGTTACCGTCATCTCCGGAGATGAAGCGTCCGGTGGCCAGATCGAACAACAGCCAGTCGGAAAAGCAGTGCATGCTCGTACACCCGCCGTGATGTTCCATCGCTTCGCGGTGAATGAAAATTCGAGCGCCAGTTTCGAGTGGTTTCGAGTAGATGTAGTGGTTCGGGGTTCCGAACATCGACGGCACGGTGATGACGGGCGCGCGCAGCCCCAGCTTTTCCAGGCCGTTCTGGACCGTTTCCTCCGCGATCTCCCTCACGCTCCGCGGGGGCTTCACCTTCTGATGCGGAATAGCGTCGAGGCGGGTACTCCAGAGGAGCTTTCCTGTGGCCAGCGAACGTCGTTCAAGAAAATCGCCAGTGACCAGACAGAACGTGTCGGCGCCTGGTCCGACCAGTGTGCCCTCCGAGCGTCCCGGTCGGCATGCGGTTCGCCACCGGAGCGCTCCAGTCCGGGCATCGAGCGCGAACAAGCTGCCGGTAAGCTGAGGTTGGCTTTGCTCAGTCAAACAGACCACCGACGAATCCGTCGCCAGCACGATCTCCAATGACGCCCAGCCGTCGAGGCCCAGGCTGAAAGCCGGACAACGCGGGGTAAGGGCGAGGGCAGCAATGATGAAGGAGACAAACGCGGTCAATGCGGAAGCATGGGAGTGCAGCGTAGGTCGCACCACACAATGAAACGTAAGCCGGTGGCAGAAGGCAAGAGTGGGAGTGAGACTGCGCTGTCCGACCGGCCGTCTCTCAAAAAATTGCCGCCCCGCATCACACGGGGCGGCGTTTGAGCCCGGCGGAACAATCGTGAGTTCCGATGGGGCCGTCACATTCTGGCCAATGCCTGCGAGCGCTGCCCGGCATCTGCATCCGACACACCGCGAAAGCTCGCGACCGTGCGGCTGGTGAACGACCCAGCGACTACCTTCGGCTCAAGCTTCAAAGCTCTTGCCACAACCGCAGCTGGTTTTCGCGTTCGGATTGGAAATCTTGAAACCGCCCCCAGTGAGGGCGTCGGAAAAATCGACCAACGAGCCTTGGAGATACCCGGCACTGACTTCGTCGATGACCACGCTGACGCCGAACCAAGTGGCGACGACGTCCTTGTCCCGCTGTTCGTCGAAGACCATCCCGTATTGCATGCCGGAGCAACCGCCGCCTTCGACATACACGCGCAGAGGTTTGCCGGCATTCTCAGGTTGGTCGCCCTGCATGGCTTGGATCTGGCGGGCGGCACTTTCAGTCAGCCGAACGATTGCCGTTGCTTCAGTGGTCGGTGCGCTCTCGGTCATCGGGATGAACCTAGCGACGTGCCTTGGGCCTGTCAAACCTCGCGCCGGGTCAAAGTTCTCCGAGTAACGGGCTTTTTTCCGCCGATTCACGCCTATAGATGCAGAAAAAGACGGGGCAATTCTCGATGGTGACGGTCCGAAGCATCAACGACCGGCGATCGTCGTTCCAATCTCTGGATCGGTCCCGAGTAGCTGCGTCCATCTGCGTTGGTCACCGGTTTTTCTGCAACACCGGTCGATCGGTCTTACGGCTGAGGTCTGGGTTGAAGTCCCCATGACGCTGAGGCGTTGGGGCAGGGGCCCCAAGAGTGCTGGGCGCGAATGGGGTGGCAGAAGTGCTGAGGTTGTTATTCCTCGCGGTGGTCGGTGTCTTCTAAGTGTTTCTGAGGGAATTGATTGAGGGCAGTTCTGAGGGCGCTGTCGGGCGCTCGGCGAGGAGGGATATTCTTGGTGGACGCGGTGGCACGTTGTTTGCCCCAGAAGTTGCCCGGCAACGGATTGGATCGTAGACTGCCGCCGCGATTTACCCAAAGCCAGTGTCCGCACCTGTGAATTTAAAGCCGACATTTTGTTCAGTGACGCCTGCGATGATTGTGGGCGTCCTCGCCGTGTTTGGGTTGATGTCGGCCCGAGTGGCGTTGGCCCAACTGACTTCGTCCGTTCCGACGGCGCGGACGGATCGAGTTGGCCAGGTGGTGGCGGCCGACGAGAAATTGATCACGGATGGGTTTGGGGAAGTTACTGTCCGGCCCGAGGCAGCGTCGGATTTGCGGAAACTGCCGCCGGAGATTCGGGAGCGGATCCGGCGTTTTGAAGTGGTCCGTGAGGCTTACCTGAAGGAGCAGGAGGAATTGCGCAAACGGCTGCGAGGCGCGGTGACCGAGGCGGAACGCGATCGGGTGCGGGAGTTGATGCGGCAGGCCCGTCAGGAATGGCTCGATCGCGCGCGTCATCTGCGTGAGGAATCGCTCAAGCGGATGCGCGAGCTGCCCACGGTCATGCCGGACATGCGGGAAGTGCTTTCCAACGCGCGCGAGAATGCGCGCGACGCGGCCACCGCCCGTAAACGGCGCGGTCAGGACTAACCTCATTAACTTCACCCGGACCAGCCCCACCACGAACCCTGTCCACCGCCCCGGAGAAAGAGCCAACCCTGAATCAATCTGCCCGCCGCCCTGCGGGCCCAGCCCGAAGCGACATGTTCCGTGGACGATCCTGCGATTGGCGAAGGCGCGGCCTCCGGGCCTTGGGTTGCGCCTGCGTGGTGTCTGCCGCCGTGGCGGGCGACGCCCGGGAGGCGATGCCCAAGGATCCGGCGCCGTTGCCCTCCACCAGCCGGACTTCAGCCTGGGAACCGTCCCTGACCGCGCGCCTTGCCGGCGGATTCAAGGACAACGCCGCGCTTTCGCAGGTCAGCCCGGAGAGCAGCGGGTTCTTTCGGTCGTCGCTGGATGCGGCTGCCGTGCGCCTGCCCGTGGAAGGCACGCAGACCACCTTGCTCTTGCTCGGCGAAGACACCCGGTATTGGTCGAGCCGGACCGTGGACCACGAAGACTTTGTTTTCGGCCAGGCGGAGGTGCGACGATTTTGGCTCAACGATTGGCAGGCGGCACTTTCCTTTGAAAGCGCCTACGTGGATCAGGTCATCGATTTGTCCGTTACGGAGACGAATCAAACCCGGCTGGCGGTGCGAGGGGGCACCATGGTGGGACGTCCAAGCGTGCGCCGTGAACTTTCGGCTGATTGGTGGCTGGGGCTGGAAACGCCGGTGACGCGGCAGATGTTTCACGGCCTGCCCGATGACTATTGGATGTGGACTCCGCGGATGACCCTGGGACGAACGTATGGAAACGGGTCGGAGTTGACGGCGGCCTATGAGTTTGGCTTTCGGCATTACGACACGGATCCCGCCCGCCGGGTGGATCGAACTGCCGTCACCAATGAGACGCGTATCACCGTTCAACATGAGCTCCAGGGGGTCTGGAAACATTACTGGGACGCGCAGCGGCGCTGGCGCACCCTGACCAAGGTGACGTATCGGATGAGCGCGGATCAGCGGGGAGGTTACTTCGACTATTGGCGCGCGATGTGGTCAGAGCAGGTGCGCTACAAGCAAGGGCCTTGGAGCCTCACGGCGGAAGCCCGTCTCGCGCGGTATCATTTTCCGAACCAGAAGGGGAGCAACCGCCGGGATGACCGGGTGCGGACCGATCTGGGCTTGGTCGTCCGGGCCGAGCGAAACGTCGGGCGAAACTGGACGGTGTTCGGCGAGTACGAACACGCCGCGACGGATTCGAGCCTGGTGCTCGAGGAGTACACCGCCAACACCGTCCTTGGCGGAGTGGAGGTGGAGTTTTGAAACACGAAGCGGAACTGCCGACGCGGAGTCCGGCCTGGTCCCGCCGCCTGCCGTGGCTGGTCGTGGCCGTGTCGACGGCCATCCTCGCCGGCGCCATCGTGCTGACGACGGAACAGACCCGGGCGCAGGTTCGCGAACAGATTGCCGGTCGAGACGGCGAGGTGCTGCACGCCGTCGCGTTGTTGCAGCAGCCCGATCCGGCGGAAGTCATCGGCCCGCTCGATGATCCCGCCAACCAACTCGTCGTGGTGTTGCAGACGTCCCGCTTGACCGGCGTCATGGGCGCGCGCCTTTACGATGCCGAAGGCGTCTTCGTTGAATCATTCCCCGAGTATGTGCTCAAGGATCAGTTGGATGAGCGCGATCTGGCGCGGTTGGAACAGTTGCAGCCGGTGAGCCATTTTCGTCCAGACCGGTCGCCGGCGGAAATCTTTCTGCCGGAAATGCAGGATTTGTCGGCGGCAGCCGGGAAGATTCCGGTGCTTGAGGTGAATGTGCCGCTGCATGCCAAGGGCGATCGACGGTTGCTCGGCATCGCCCAATTCCTCGTTCAAGGGCACGGTATCGCCCAGGAATTCGCGCGTCTTGATCGGCACCTGATCCAGCAGGGGGCGCTGGCGTTTCTGGCCGGCAGCGCCATTCTTTGCACCGCCATTCTCTGGTCCTTCCGCCGTCTGGCCCGCGCGCATCGGTTGCTTTCCGAACGCACCGACAATCTGGTCGCGGCGAATCGCGAGCTTGCGCTCGCCGCCAAGACTTCGGCGGTCGGGGCCGTAACTGCCCACCTCCTGCACGGGCTGAAAAATCCATTGGCCGGCCTGCAGACGTTCGTGGCGAGCTTGGGGGCGAGCGACGCGGATCGGCCCAACGCGGACTTGCAGCAGGCGATCGCCACCACGCGACGGATGCAAGCCATGATCAACGACGTGGTCGGCGTCCTCCGCGAAGAGCAAGGCGGTGCGCAGTATGAAATCACGGTGGACGAAGTGGCCGAGATCGTGGCGGCCCGGGTCCGAACCCTGGCCGCACGTCACGGCGTGGATTTCGTGGTTGGAGTGTCTGCCCCCGGCGTTTTCGCCAACCGCGTCGCCAACCTCGTCGCGCTGATCCTGACGAACCTGGCGCAGAATGCCATCGAAGCCACCCCGCGCGGTGGCCAGGTCCGCCTCGAGTTTAAACAGGCCGCCGACTCCCTTGTGGCCGAAGTGCACGACGAAGGCTCCGGCTTCCCCAAGGGACGCCCGGTTTTCGCACCGTGCCAGTCCGCGAAAGACGGGGGCACCGGCATCGGCCTCGCCATCAGCAATCAGCTGGCTCACCACTTGGGCGCAAAACTGGAGTTGCTGGACAACTCGCCTCGCGGATGCACCTTTGCCCTCTTCCTGAACACCCGGCTCTTGGCCGAGAAAGTCAGCCCGGTCACGGTGACGGCGGGGTAGCCGGTAGCCGGTAACCGGTAGCCAGTGCTCAGTGCTCAGTAGTCAGTAGTCAGTAGTCAGTAGTCAGTAGTCAGTAGTCAGTAGTCAGTAGTCAGTAGTCAGT